>NZ_BAAATZ010000032.1:141999-150268 GCF_039533685.1 Actinocorallia aurantiaca
GGCCATAGGGGATTTCGGCTCCGTGACCTGTTACTCGGCGGCGCTGGGCCTGCCCGTCACGCTGGCGGCGTTTCCGGACTCGGACGTGGTGCCGGACGCGCCGGGCGAATTGCTGGGGCGGAAGGCGGCCCGGCTCGACCCCGGGTCGCCCGTGCTTCTGCCGGACGCGCGCCTCGTCGGGAAGACCGTGGCGGGCATGCGGGAGCGTGTGACGTCCCGGCCGGGTGAGTCCGCGCGGCTCCTCCGCCGGGCGATGTACGAGATCGTCGGCCTTCCCGAGCCGGAGGGCGAAGCGCGGTTCCCGGCGCTGGCCGCGCCGCGGCCCATCAGGGTGGAGCGCGTGCGATGAAGCCGGCGTTCACGACCGTCCGGCTGCTGACCGGACGGGGCGGGGCTGTGGCCGGTGCGCTGGTCGTCACAGGCGGGCGCCGTATTCTCCTGCGCGCCGAGCTCGTCCACCGCGTGGTCCTTCCGCCGCCGCTCCGGAACCGACACCGGCCCAGCGGGTACGTCGACGAACACCTCGTGGCCGGCGAGGACGATGTTCGCTGGGCTCGCGTCGCCGACGTACTGGTCGCCTGTCGCGACTCGGAGGATCCGACCGGTCAGAAGTTCCCCGGCCGAGTCCTGACGGTGATGCCGGGGCCGGAAGGAGAGGTCGTCGTCGTGAACCGGGATGGCGGGCCGATCGTTCTGTACGGGCCGGTCGGCGCCGGTGGCCTCTGCGGTTCGTTCGCCCATGCCCTGCTCACCGCGGGCGTGCCGCTGGACGCCCTGCGCTCTGCCGTTCTCACGGCCGTCGAGCCGGGTGGTCAGGTCGGGGCCGCTTCGCCGGGTCCGGCCTCGTCGAGAGCGGCGAGCTGAGCGGCGGCGTCGTGCCGACCGGCCGCGTCGATCCGGGTGAGCAGCTCGACCGCCCGTTCCAGGTGGCCGCGCCTGGCGGAGACGTCGGCGGTGCGGGCCGCCAGGTCGGCAAGCGCCAGCTCGGCTCCGGCCTGGATGAGGACGGCGCCGGAACGCGTCGCCCGGTCGAGGGCCCGGTCCAGTGACTCGCGGGCCGGGCCGTCCTCGGCGAGGGCCAGCTGGATGTCGGCCAGGGCCAGCAGGATCCGGGCCTCGTGGTGGTCGTCGCCGCGTGCGGCGAAGTAGGCGCGTGCGGCGGTGAGGTGCTCTGCGGCCTCGGCATGCCGGCCGAGATGTCGGAGCGCCTCACCGAGCCGACTGGTCATCAGCGCGATGCCGCGCGGCCGGTCGAGCTCGTGGTGGACGGCGAGCGCCGCGGCGAAGGTCCGGACGGCCTCGTCCGCGTGGCCGTCGGCCAGCCGGGCGCGGCCGAGGCCCTCGAGCGCCGCCGCCTCGCCGAGCGCGTGCCCGGCCTCCTGCGCCACGTCCACGGCTTCTTCGCAGAACTCGGCCGCGGTGGCGGGGTCGCGGAGCTCGAGCCGCGCGTCCCCGAGACCGACGAGCATCCTGGCCTGGGCGGGAGCGTCGTCGCAGATCCGGGCGGACGCGAGACCGAGGGCGTAGCTGTCCAGCCAGGCCCTGTAGTGCTTGCGGCGGCCGAACAGGCTCCGCAGCGTCTCGGCGAGTTGCCAGACGGCCTCGTGCCGGCCCCGGTCGGCCGCCGCACGCTGGAGGACGAGAAGTCCGGGCAACTCCGATTCGAGCCAGTCGAGAGCCTCGGCCGTGTCGGGGAACGCGTCCTTCGGCACGTGCGCGTATGCCTCCGCCAGGTGCCAGCGTCCCGGGTTGACGACGATGTCGGCGGCCGCCGCGGCGAGAATACGGTGCCGGAGGAGCCGGTCGAAGGCCTCTTCCCTGGCCGCCGGTTCCTCGAAGAGCTCCATCAGCTCGTCTGCGTAGAGCCGCAGAAGATCGTGAAACCGGTAGACGGCCGGGGTCTCCTCAGCGATCAGGTGTGCTTCGGCGAGCTCTTCCAGCCGGGCACCGGCCTCCGCGGTGCCGCAGCCGTCGAGCACCGCGGCGGTTCCGGCGTCGAAGTGCGGCTCCGGATTGATCGCCAGCAGGCGGAGCAGCCGTGCGGGGCCGGGTGCCAGGCCGGCGTAGGAGATGTCGAAGGCCGCGCGCAGAGAGGTGTCTTCATCGCTGCTGAGAGCGGTGAGCCGGCCGCGTTCGTCGACCAGTTCCTCGACGATCCGGGCGATCGGCAATCGACCGCGGACCTTGAGCCGGGCCGCCGAGGTGCAGACGGCGAGGGGAAGCCGTTCGCACAGCCGGACCAGTTCACGCGCGGCCTCGGGTTCGGCACCGGTCCGCTGCTCGCCGAGCATCCGGGTCAGCAACTCGACGGCGTCGGTCTCCTTCAGCGAGTCGACCGGTACGAAGGAGGCCCCGTCCAGGGCCAGCCCCGACAGTCGGCGCCGGGTCGTGACGACCACGACCGACGAGCCCTGGCCGGGCAGCAGGGGACGGACCTGGGCGGCCGTGGCCGCGTCGTCGAGCAGGACGATCAACCGGCGGCCGGACGTCAACGAACGGAACAGCGCCGCCTGCTCGCCCATCTCCAGCGGGATCCGATCGGGCGGCGTTCCGAGAGCCCGCAAGAACGCTTCCAGCGGAACAGACGGCTGCACCGGTTCGGCGGAACCCGGCATCCGCAGCTCTGCGAAGAGCTGCCCGTCGGGGTACCGCTCCCGGATCTGGTGCAGCCAGGCCAGGCCGAGAGAGGTCTTGCCGACCCCGCCGGGGCCCGTCAGCACGATGATCTGGGGGCTGCCGTCGTGAGCGGCCTCCCCGAGACCGGAAAGTTCCGCCAGTTCGGCGATCCGGTTGGTGAAATGGGCGGGACGGGCTCGGAGCTGCGCCGGCGCGGGCGTCCACGAACGGGCCGAGATGTGGATGCCCCCGTGAACGGTCCCGGCCTGCACCACCGCTCCGGCCGCGTCACCGTGGAATTCGTTCCCGCTCCGCATGCCGTCGCGCCTCACTGCGTCCTGCTCGCGGCGCTCCGCTCCCCCACGGTTCAGGTCACCGTGAGACCGCCGTGGACATCGCGTGCTTGGACGACGGTCCTGGCCTGACCGTGGAAGGTGTTGCTGACGCCGTCGCCGGTCACCTGGTTCCACAGGTCTCGGCACTGGAGCTCGAAAGCCTGGTCCCCGGCGAAC
Source organism: Actinocorallia aurantiaca (assembly GCF_039533685.1). Lineage (NCBI taxonomy): Bacteria > Bacillati > Actinomycetota > Actinomycetes > Streptosporangiales > Thermomonosporaceae > Actinocorallia > Actinocorallia aurantiaca. Next base: position 145,128 of record NZ_BAAATZ010000032.1, read on the forward strand.
TCCTCGTGCAGGGCGGCGGCGGCCGACTCCGGCGTGTCCAGCGTCTGAGCCCGCCCGGCCAGACGCTCTCTGATCCTGCCGACGAGAACGCCCAGCGCCGTCCCGGTGGACTCGCCCGCCCCCGTTGCGATTCCGGTCGCGACGGCACCGGCGATGGCGAGCGTTATCGGATCCATGGACTCCTCCGAGAATCTCTATATGTGATTCCGATCAGTCCATCACGCTTACACGGTCCTGACTATAGGAAAACATCAATCAGGAGGGCGTACGTGTCTGGAGGGCGCGTTCCGTCGGCGGCTGCATCGCATCACGCCGGGGACACCGTCCGAACGGACCGCGCAGACCGGCGACCACCGCCACGGAGCGGTGGCTGTTCCCTTGCAGAGAAGTTTCCGCAGGATCTTCCCCGCAAGGCGGGATGAGGATGTCGGCCACGGCGCCTTGGTGCAGGTCTTGTCGGCGGGGGGGATCAGCCGAGCCAGCGGCCTTCGCGCATGAGGTCGCGGCCTCGCAGCTCGTTCGCCTCGCGCCAGGACTGGATGCGGCGCGGCCGGATCACGAAGTACTGGTAGGGCTCGTCGAGTTCGCGCGGGTCGAAACCGGTCCTGGTCGCGAAGGCGTCGCCCGTCTCCGGGGAGAGGTCGGCGGTGGCCAGTGGTTCGGCGGTGCCGTCGATGACGACGACGTCGCGGGTCGGTCCGAGGCTGAGCCGGACCCGGCCGTCCGCCAGCAGGTTGCGGGCGGTGATCGAGGCGCGCGGCGTCGAGATGAGGAGCGTGGTCCCGTTCCAGAGGTATGAGAGCGGGACGAGGTGGACGCCGTCCGGGGAGCCCGACGTCGCGACCCAGAGGTCGACGTCGTTCTCCAGTTTCGCGCGGGTGTCCCGCAGCCTCTCCTCAAGGCCACGCGGCGCGTCCGTCATGCTTCCTCCTGTCACTTCGTGGGGATCCCTTCCTTCGGGAATCCGGCTTCGCCGGCCATCGGTCGGTTCACCGGGGCGGCGCGCGGTGCGCCCTGTGCCGCCCCGAGCCCGGCGGCCGTCTCGTGATCGGCTGCCGGGCAGGGGGCGGCGACGCGTCAGGGTATGAGCGCCGGTGATGCGACTTCCCATGCGAACCCGTCCAGGTCGGTGAAAGGCCCGGCATCGCCGCCGAGCACGAGCCGGTGCGATCCGGTGCCGTCGGGAGAGACGCCCACGTCCTTGGCGAGGGCACGACGCCGGTAAAGCGCCAGCTTGACGGGGCTCGAACCGGCGTCGAACTCGACGTACATGCGGCCGAAGCTCTTGCCCACGGCAAGGCCCTGGTCGACGTAGAACCGCTTGCTGGCGGCCACGTCCGCGACTCCCAGCAGGAGCACGATCTCGTCGATCTTCCGGGTGGCGGGGCCGGTGTTCTTCTTCGCCGAGGTCGCGACCTTCCAGATCGTCCCGTCCGGAGCCTGCACGACACCGCCGTAGCCCCAGAGCGACTTCGCGGCGGGCTTCAACGACGTGGCGCCGGCCTCCAGGGCCGCGTCGATGAGGCTGTTGACGTCGGCCGGCTGGGACACCGTGAGCGCCATCGTGAATCCCCGGAAACCGGTCGTGGGCGCCTCGGAGGCGCGCAGGCGTATCTGCCCGTCCAGGCCGAAGGCGGTGTAGAAGCGGTCGGCGGCCGTGGGGTCGGCCACCTCGAGGGTCACGGATTCAATGATTGCCATGGCCATCACGTTATTTGCGGCTCCGCGACCGGCGCTTCTCGATTCCTGACCGGTCTTGTCACCTGCTTGGCCACGCACGGCGGCATCCCCTCCGTCGCCTCCGCCCCACGCCGGTAGGCACTCGGCGACATACCGACCAGCTCGGTGAAGCGGGTACTGAAGGTGCCCAGCGACGAGCAGCCGACCTCGAAACAGACCTCGGTGACACTGAGATCACCACGACGCAGCAACGTCATCGCCCGCTCGATACGCCGCGTCATCAGATACGAATACGGCGACTCGCCGTAGGCCAGCCGGAACTGACGGCTGAGATGCCCGGCCGACATGTGCGCGCCGCGGGCGAGTGCCTCGACATTCAGTGGCTGCGCGTACTCCCGGTCGATCCGGTCGCGGACACGGCGCAGGCGCACGAGGTCGTTCTGGCGCTGCGCCGCGGCGAGTGCGCGCCCCCACGAGGGATGACACATGAGAGAACTCCTTCTCCTCGATGTCCGGGCGGCTCAGCGAACCTCTTGGATGCGGACCAGGTTGCCCGCGGGGTCGCGGAAGGCGCAGTCGCGGATGCCGTACGGCTGTTCGGTCGGCTCCTGGACGACCTCGGTGTCACCGGCCTGCACCTTCTCGAAAGTGTCGTCGAGGTCCCGGGTCGCCAGCAGGATCCAACCGTAGGTGCCCTTGGCCATCATCTCGGTGATGACGCGGCGCTCCTCCTCGGTGACGCCGGGGTCCGCGGCCGGCGGTGCCAGAAGGATGGACGTTCCGGGCTGGCCGACGGGGCCGACCGTGATCCAGCGCATCCTGCCCTGCCCGACGTCGCTGCGGACCTCGAAGCCGAGGGCGTCGCGATAGAAGGCCAGGGACGCGTCCGGGTCGTCATGCGGGAGGAAGCTCGTGTGAATGGTGATGTCCATGACGATCATGCTAAGCCCGGCTCCATGACCTGCGCTTCTCGATTCCCGACATTCAACTCACACACCTTACAAAAGGCAGATAAGCCCCGATCCGCAAATATGCCACATGCCGCAAATCTTCTAAAAGGCATGAAGGCATCGCCCATATACCCAGATATACCCCTTCCCCTTCCGCTACGATCCTCACCACCCCCCAAGAGAAAGGGATTTCCCTCATGCCCAAGTCCTGGCTCACCGCGTTTCTGCTCTGCTTCTTCCTCGGCGGTCTCGGCATCCACCGTTTCTACGTGGGCAAGACCGGCACCGGCGTTCTGCAGCTGCTCACCCTCGGTGGCCTCGGCATCTGGGTGCTGATCGACCTCGTCCTGATCATCGTCGGCAGCTTCACCGACAAGCAGGGCCGGCCCCTCGCCCGATGACCGGATCGCCGGGCACGGCGACCTGAGATCCTTCCCGCCGTGCCCGGCCCCTCGCGAATCCATCAGCGAAATTCCGAGCGGAATTCACGTGCCCCGCCGATTCCGGGTGGCTTTTCTCACCGCTCTCACCCCTGCCCGGCTCCGGGCGTCCCTGCTCGGATTCAGAGGAGAGCGGAGGCCGCCGCGAACGGCGACGGCTTCCACGACTCGGCGGAAGTCGCTTCCGGCAGCCGGAGTGTCAGTCGCGGCGGGCGATGATGCGGTAGGCGTTGCCGTGCTTCGGGATCAGGTGCCGGACCGTGTGGTCGAGGACGAACGCCCCCAGGAGGACCGGTGCGGCCAGCAGCATGGAGAGCCCGAAACGCAGACGGTCGAGGAGCCTCGGGCGCCGGGGCGCCCAGGGACGGGTGGGGTTCGGACCGAAGGCGTTGAGGACGACGGCGGCGGCGAAGACGAAGTCGTGCCCCAGATCCGCCTTGTCACGTTCCACGGTGATGACGGAGAAGCCGTTCTCCACGAGCGCCTTCTCCAGGTTCCCCGCCGGGAACATGTGCAGGTGCTGGGGCTGCATCCACTGGAACCAACCCTCGACTTCGCCGGGAGCACCCGGAGCAACACGACAATGATCGAATCAGTGCAGCGCCTCTACCCTGAGGCCACCCTCGTCGACGTCCCCTACCTGGCCGACGGCAACGCCCGAGCCCTGCGCTCCTTCTCCACCCCTTCTCCTGGCGACGACCCGTCTCCGCGGTCCACCGCGACTGCGAGTCGATCGGTTTCTGCGGTGGGCATGCTCGTCCCACCACAGCGGGACGGTGTGTAGCGCCGGTCCAGGTAGGGCACAGGGCCACCTCCGCCGCCACCCCGAAACGCCGCCCCGATCTCGCCGCGACCGGTACCCCCGCGCCCGGGGAAGGAATGGCTTCATGCAGAGCCTGTTACATTCCGGCCATGCATGGAAAAGTTCAATGGTATTGACCACTTCTTATTTGCCGCTTACCGTCACCATTGCATTCATGAAATCAACGGAGAGGCTGACCATGCCTTTCACCGGACGGTTCGCGGCGATCGAAGATCGCATTCCCGGGCGTGCCCGCCTCCGCCGGCCGCAACAGCTCGGAAACGCATGGGACCGTCAACTCCACCGGCACCGGCACCGGCACCGGCCTGCCGATCTTCTCGGCCGCCTTCGCCCGGACGCCGACGCCTCCCGGCCACTCCTGCCAGTGCACCGTCCCGAGCGCCACGGTCACCGCCCTGTAGACGCCGCAGGGCGACCCGGCCATCCGCACGTTCACCGTGCGCCCACCCCCGAAGGAGAACTCATGTCCCGCGTCAAGACCCTGATGGCCGCGACCGCCACCGCGGTGACCGCCGTCTCCGGCGCCGCCTCCCCCGCCTCCGCCTGGCCCGCAGGCGACTTCACCGCCACGCTGGGAGCAAACCTGTCGTTCACCTGGGCCCTGGGCACCGACACCTGCGCCTCCTCCACCCTGGAAGGGGTCATCACCAGCGGCGGCGCCATCACCATCGACACGGCCGCCTTCGGCGGCTGCACCGGCACCATCTCCTCAGTCGTCGCGTTGCCGGCCTCCTCCCCTTCCGCGAAGGCCACGTCAACGAGCCTGTTCTGGAACTGGAACCTCACACCCACCAGCGGCTACAGCTACGACGGGATCCTCTCCGTCACCGGTTTCCGGGTCGCCGTCCGGTTGAACAGCCTCGGCGGCATCACCTGCGTCTACACGAGCCCCTTCAGCGGCTACTACTACCACGGCACCAACCCCAGCCGACCGTTTTCCTCCCCCTACCTCCAGTTCCGCTTCCCCGGCGTCCCTGTCCCCAAATCCGCCTCGGGAAGCCACTGGCTCTGCCCCAACACCGCCACGCTCACAGGCGTCTACGTGGTCTACGGCATCGTCTGATCCGTCTGGTGCCAAGGCGAGCGAGCGGAGCCCTCGGCCCCGTGAGCGGTGCGGTGAGGGGACGGCCGAAGTCGACCTTGTCGCGGATCCAGATCTGGGCGCCGAGCAGGCCGATCATGCCGTAGAGGATGACGGTGACACCGCCGAGGACGCCGCCCGGGATCGTGACGGCGTCGCCGTCGCCC
>NZ_BAAATZ010000032.1:150293-172202 GCF_039533685.1 Actinocorallia aurantiaca
GATGAACGGCATCGGGCGGCGCCCCTTGCGCTACGAGGGCCGCGCCCTGGGAGGGCCCGGCCGGTGGAGGGTCAGGACTGGGTGATCTTGACGTCGTCGATGCCGGCCTCGACGAGGCTGGCACCGGAGGCGTCGGCGGCTTCCACCTGGATGCGGACGGTCTGCCCGGCGAAGGCCGAGATGTCGACGTTGGACAGGGACCAGGCCCCGTTGCGGTTGGTCGCCGCGCCGGGGAGGTCCAGGACGGTCGTGGTGGTGGTGCCGACGACCTTCACGCGGAGGTGGTCGGCGGAGGAGGAGTTGCTGCCGTGGGCCAGGTAGCTCTGGAAGGAGAGCCGGAGCGTGCCGGTGCCCGGCAGGGTGACGGCGGGCGAACGGATGGTCGTCACGCCGCCGTCGACGTCGTGGTCTCCGGCGGCCGAGCCGGCCAGGGGGCCGGTGACCAGGTCGTTGCTGCCGCTGGTCGTGGTTCCCAGCTGCTTGGCGCCGCTGGAGGTGGTGGCGGCGGGGTCGCCGCGTTCCCAGGCGCCCGAGGTGGCGGTGTCGGTGCCGGCGGGATTGGCGGTCCAGCCCAGGCTGGTCTCGAACGTGTCCTGCCAGAGGGTGGTCGCGGGGGTGCCGCAGTACTGGGTCTCCTTGCCGATGATCCGGTACGGGCAGTCGGCGTACTCCATGAGCCGGAGGACGGCCTCCTTGTTGACGGACGTCTGCGGGACGATCTGCTCGTCGGGCGGGTAGAAGCCGCCGCCGGAGCCGTTCGCTCCCGGGTACATCTCGAACGTGTAGTTGAAGATCTTCTCCGAGCCCCACAGCCAGTCGTCGATCGAGCCGTCGGTGATGTAGAGGTCGGAGGCCTGCTCGGCCGTGTAGCCGTTGGTGGCCGCCATGTTCTGGCCGAGTGCGGCGTGCGCGTCCCGGTCGTCCTGGGTGAGCCCCGCCGCGGTGTCGGCCGTCGTGTAGCCGTACGGCCACAGGATGAGCTTGCTGTAGGTGTGGAAGTCGATGGCGGCCTTGATCTGCTGCACGCCTCCGACCCTGCGGCTGCGGACGAAGTCGGCGACCTTCTTCACCTCGGGCGCGGACTCCGCGGACGGCCCGCGGTAGGTGTCGCTGCCGGTGCTGGTGGACGAACCGCCGCAGCAGCCCCAGAGGTAGGCCCAGTTGCGGTTCAGGTCGGTGCCGATGTTGCTGCTGCCGGAGTTGGGCTGGCGGTTCTTGCGCCAGCTGCGGTAGGAGCCGGTCGCGATGTCGTACTCGCCGCCGTCCGGGTTGAGGTCGGGCAGCAGCCAGATCTCGCGGCTGTTGACCAGGTTGGTGATACGCGAGTCCGTCCCGTAGTTCTCCAGAAGCTGGTGGAGCGTGTACAGCGCCATCTCGACGGTCAGGTGCTCGCGCGCGTGCTGGTGATGGGTGAACATCACTTCGGGCTCGTTCTCGTCGGTCGCGACGTTGTCGCTGACCTTCAGCAGGATGATGTCACGCCCCTCGTAGGACGTGCCGACGCTCAGCTTCCGGACGATCGACGGATACGCCGCCACCAGCGAATTGATCTCCGCCGTCATCTCGGTGTAGTTGTGGTATTGCGAGTCGGCCGCCGGGAAGTCGAACGGCGTCACGCTTCCTTCGGGGCGTGGGCCTCCGGCGTCCTCTCCGGGCCCGGGCAGCGCGGTCACGGTGTATCCGAGCCGTTTGATGGCGGCGATCTCTTTCGTCGTGGCCGTCACGACCACGTGGTCGGAGAGCACCCCGTCGATCGCCGCACCCGTGCGCGCGATCTGCGTGCGCTGATCCGCCGTACGGGGACCCTGGACCTTGTATTGCCTTCCACCGTCGGGCGCGGCGGCGCCCGCCGTGGTGTTCCCGATCATCGCCGTGCTGATGATCAGCAGGACGAATGTGAGTACAGCGACAAATCTGCGTCTGGTCAACGCGAGTTCCTCCCGGGGGGTCTGGAGGCGATTTCGTCCTCAGGAGAAATTGTGAACTTGACTGTCGTCAATACATGAGTTTTTTTCGTGACCAGCTCCGGCCTCCACCCGGGCCCCGGGGACCCTTTTCATAAGCGGAGGCGACCGCCTACAGCGTCAGCTCGAACAGGCCGTGTTCCCCGAGCGTCGGGGCCCCTGCCGTCACCGCCGTCGCCCGCCGGCTCTCCGCCGTTTCCCCTCGTCCGAGGAGGTCGGCGGCCGGCGAGCGAACCGGTTCGCATAGGTTTCCTGAATCGAAGGAAACGCTCAGCCATGGAAACGGTGATGTGACTTGCCGGGCTCCCGTGCCCTCTCCCCCTCCGACCTCGCCACGACGGTCGTCTTCGCCGCGTTCATCGCGGTATTGGGGATCTTTCCGGGCATCAGCGCCGGTGGTGCCGGAGTGCCCGTCGTGCTGCAGAACGTCGGGCCGATCCTGGCGGCATGCCTGCTGGGCGCGCGCCGTGGAACCGCGGCCACCGCCCTTTTCCTGGCGCTGACCGCCATGGGGCTGCCCCTGCTTTCCGGAGGGCGCGGCGGGATCGCCCCGTTCCTCGGGCCCGGCGGCGGCTTCCTCCTGGGCTGGCTCCTGTCCGCGCTGGTCGCCGGGCTCGTCATCACACGCCTGAAGCGCACGAGCCCGCCGGCGCTGCTGCTGGCCGGCACCGCGGGAATGGCCGTCGACTACGCGGTCGGCGTGCCGTTCCTCGGCCTGTACACCGGAGACCTGTGGTCGGCGGCCGTGCAGTCCCTGGTCTACGTGCCAGGGGATGTGGTCAAGGTGGTGGGCGCGGCCGCGGTCGCCTCCACGGTTCACCGTGCCCTGCCGAACCGGCTGGCGGGCTCCGCCGCATGATCGAGTTCGACGGTGTCGGGCACCGGTACGGGGAGCGGGTCGTCCTCTCGGGAGTGGACCTCCGCATCCCGGAAAGACGTGTGGCCTTCGTGGGCTCCAACGGTTCGGGCAAGTCCACCCTGGCCCGCACGATCAACGGCCTGATCGTGCCGACGGCGGGCCGCGTGCTCGTCGACGGGCTCGATCCGGCCCGCGACGGCCGTGCCGTACGGCGGCGGGTCGGATTCGTGTTCTCCAATCCGGACAGCCAGATCGTGATGCCGACGGCGGGTGAGGACGTCGCGTTCTCCCTGCGCCGCAGCGGCATGTCCAGAAGGGAGCGAACGGAACGCTCCAACGAGATCCTGGCCGAGTACGGGCTGGGCGGGTTCGCCGACCATCCCGCCCATCTCCTCTCCGACGGCCAGAAACAGCTCCTCGCCCTCTGCTCGATGCTCGTCCTGGACCCGGCCGTCCTCGTCTGCGACGAGCCGACCACCCTGCTCGACCTGCGCAACAAGCGCCGGTTCGTGGAACTGCTCCACACCCTGGAACAGCAGATCGTCATGGTCACCCACGACCTCGACCTCCTCACCGGCTTCGACCGCGTCATCGTCCTCGACGCCGGGCACGTCGTCGCCGACGACTCCCCCGGACCCGCCCTGCGCCGCTACCGCGAGCTGGCCGGATGATCGGCGGCTGGTACGAGCCCGGCACCGGCCCGCTGCACCGCGCGCCCGCGGGTGCGAAGCTGCTCGTCCTGCTGGTCCTCGCCGCCGCGGTCTTCGTCCTGGACTCCCCCCACCTCCTCGGCGGGGTCTGCGCGGTGATCGCTCTCGGATACGCGTCGGCACGGGTCGCACCCCGCCGCTGCCTCCGCCTGGCCTGGACGCTCACGCCGCCCGTCGTCCTCATCTTCGTGATCCAGAGCCTCCTGCTGGGACCCGCTACCGCCCTGACCGTCTGCCTCCGCCTGGTGGCCGCGCTCACCGCCGCCGAACTCTTCACGATCACCACGCGAATCGACGACACCGTCTCCACCGTCGAGAACGCCCTGAAGCCGTTCCGGCGCTTCGGCGTCCGGCCGGACCGGGTGGGTCTCACGGTCGGCCTCACCCTCCAGGCGATCACCGCCCTCTCCAGGATCGCCGCCGAGGTGCGCAACGCGGCGATCGCCAGGAACGCGAAATTCTCCCCGAGGGCGTTCGTGGCGCCGTTCCTGATCCGCACCCTGCGCCACTCCGACGAACTGGGCCAGGCCCTGGCCGCGAGGGGCGACGGCGACCGGCCGTGACGCCCGAGACGCTCAGGAGATCGCGGAGATGAACTACAAGGAATCCAGTCCAGATGAGCCCGCGGTCGTGGTGCCGCCGCCCGTCCGGCCGGGGCGGCCGCGCAGCCACGACGTGCGCAACGCGGTCTCGGTGGCGAACCGGTTGTCGGGATCGGTGAGCTCCTCCTGGAGGATCTCCTCCAGCACGCGCATGCGGTAGCGGACGGTCTGCACGTGCACGCCCAGGTCCTCGCTCATCCGGCCGGCCGGGCCACGGGTGCGCAGCCAGGCCCGGAGGGTGTCGGCGAGCCATTGCCGCCGCTTCTCGCCCTCCCGCGTCAGGAAGGCGAGTCGACGCCGGGCTATCTCGTCCATCAACGGGCCGTCCGCCAGCAGCCAGGCGCTCACCAGGTGGTCCTCGCACGACGTCAGCGTGCCGTCGTCGAGGATCCCGTCGGCGACCAGCGCGAGCACCCGCCTGGCCCAGCGCAGGGAGTCCGCGGCGCGTGCGGGCGGCACCGTGAGGCCAGCCGCGGCCCGGCCGCCCGCCAGCGCCGCCTCGAGCATGCTCCTGCGCGGACCGGTCAGCGGACCGGGCACCAAAAGGTACGGCTCGGGGGCATGGAGGTCGAGCAGCAGGTCGGGGTCGAGCAGCGGGCGCACGACGGGCGCGTTCGCGGGAAGGGCGACCAGGGTCACCTGGTCCGGGGCCGCCCAGCCGGCGGCCGGGTGGAGCGCTGCCAGGGCGGCGCAGTCGGCGCCCCGGCGTCGCACCAGGTCGCGCAGCAGGAGCAGCCTCGCCGCGTCCCGTTTCGCGTCCTCCTCCCTTCTGACCTGCTCGTACCCTGCGCGGGACAGCTCAGCGGCGTCGTCCATGTACCCGAACAGGGCGTCGGCGAGCGCGGACACCGCCGCGGCCGACAACTCGCGTCCGGCCAGCAGATCCCAGATGCGGGACCAGCCGAGCTGCGCGCCGATCCGGTACGCGGACTGCAGCACCGCCAGCGGGCGCCCCTCCATCGCCTCGAGCGCGCCCAGCTTGCGGCAGAGCTCGTTGCGCTGGTCCAGCGGCTGCTCCGGGTCGGCGAGCCATGCGACGAAGCCGAGGACGTTGCGTTCCACTCCAGAACGGATCACCTCGTCGTACGGGCCGCCCCGCGGCCGGTCGTAGTCGGGGATGGCGGCGCGGATGCCGTCGACGATCTCGCCGACGAGCTCGGGCGCGAACCCGATCAGGTCGGGGAGAAGGTCGGAGAACGGTCTCTGCGCGCCCATCGTCCCTCCGCGAAGAAGGGCCTTCTGGCAAACCTTCCGCGGGCTTCCAGAAAAGCTCTACATCGTGTGATTCAGGCCACGTTGACGTTAGATCACGGATCCTTTCCCGGCAATACCTGAAATTTCAACGGTCAGGAGACCAGCCGCCGGCCGCCCGGGCCGGACGCCGCGCGCCCGCGGTCGCGCAGCCGCAGGGCGCGCAGCGCCGCCTCCAGCCCGAACCGCGCCTCGGGGTCGTCCATCTGGTCGCCGATCCGCTCCCTGATCTGGTGCAGCCGGTAGCGCACCGTCTGCGGGTGGACGTGCAGCCGCCGGCCCACTTCCGCCGCGGTGCTCCAGCTCTCCAGCCACACCCGCAGCGTCTCGACGAGCACGGCCCGCTTGGCCGCGGGCAGGCTCATCAGGCCGCCCAGCCGCCGCTCGACGATCTCGTCCAGCAGGGCCGGGTCGGAGGCCAGCCAGAGGTCGAGCAGGTGGTCCTCGCCGAGCAGCACGGGCGATCCGTCGATCATCCCGTCCTCCGCGAGCGCCAGCACCCGGCGGGCCCACCGCAGCGAGTCGGGTATCCGCTCCGGCGGCACCGTCAGCCCGACCGACAACCGGGTCCCGGCCAGCGCGGATTCCAGCGCCGCCCGCCGGTCGCCGTCGAAGGGGCCGGGGAACAGCAGCCACGGCTCGGCGCCGTCGAGATCGAGGAGCACGTCTCCGGTCCCCGCGGCGCGCGGCCGTCCGGCACCGGGTCGTACGGCGACGGGCGTGGCCGCGGCCGGCAGGGGCCAGCCGGCCCGGTCGGCCAGCTCGGCGACGCCGCCGGAATCCCCTCCCCCTTCGGCCAGCCTGTGCAGCAGGCGCCGCCGCAGCCGCGCCGGTTCCTCCCGCGGCCGGCTGCCCGCCTCCAGGTACCCCTGGACGACCGGGTCGATGAGCTCGTCCATGTACGCCATGTGGCGCTCGGCGAGCTCGGCGAGCACATCGCCGGAGAACCGGTGACGGGTGCACACCTCGGCGATGCGGTGCCAGGACGTGCGGAAGGCGATGCGGATCGCGGTGTGCAGGGAGTCCAGGCTCCGGCCGCTGTTCAGCTCCTTGCGCCCGAGTGCGCGGAGCAGCCCGATGAGCCTGTCCTGGGGGACCGCCGGATCGGCGACGCGGGTGACGAAGCCGGTGAGCGCCTCGTTCACGATGTCCGATATCGCGGGCGGGTCGGGATCGGCGATCGCGTAGTCGGGAACGGACGCGTTGATCTCGGCATAGATCGCTTCCGCGAGTCCGGGCAGTCCCGCCCGCAATGCCTCCGCGAGCTGCTGAGACGTCGGCCTCCCGCGTTCTCGCCGCACGCTGCGTCCTCTCTCCCGGCCGGTCGGCGGCCGTCCGGCGAGCCGCGGACGGGTGGCCCGAGGGGCCGCCGCCCCTTCGGCGAGACCGAATTCCGGTCCTCCTGAAAATGCACGAATCCGTTGCACCGGAAGGATTCCGACGACCTCCCCGAAGGAAGGGCGACCGCGATGCCGATCATATTCAGCGCCCCCGCTCCGGAAAAGGCCCGGAACCCGGATCATCACGGGCGATATGAAACCGGCACGGTTTTTACTCATCTGTTGACAGACTTCCACCGGAATCCGGCAGGCATCCGTCCGGCTCTTGTCGCACCCGAAACCCACACCTAGTCTCACTTATAAGTAACCGGTTACTGCCTCGATGAGCCGACCCCTACCCGCCCTGTAACGGGTCGCTCACCATCCCACCCCAAGTGAAAGGCCCCTCCATGCGCAAGTTCGCCGCAGCGGCCACGGTCGTCGGCGCGGGAGCCCTCGCTCTCGCCTTCAGCACACCCGCCCTCGCCCTGTCGTGGACGGTGACGAACGGCGGTGCGGTCACCGCCGTCAACTCCGGCCCCATCACCTTCCAGGACGTCACCGCCGGCATCACGGCCGGCTGCACCACCGGCAGCGGCGCGGGCAACGTGCCGAACGGCAGCAACACCCCGGTGGGAACGCTCAGCTCCCTCTCGCTGAGCGGCTGCGCCAGCACCTCGCCCGCCATCAGCTTCACCCTGACGGTGAACACCGCAGGCAGCGCCATCAACGTCACCGGCCCCACCGTCGGCGGCGTCACGCCGGGCAACATCAGCGGGCTCACCGTCACCGCGAAGGCCTTCGGCGGCCTGTGCACCCTCACCGCCGGCGGCGGCACGCTCAACGGCAGCTACACCAACAGCACCGGCGCGCTCACGACCACCGGCGCGACCGGTGTGACGGTCACCAGCGTGAACGCGGGCTGCCTGGGGATCGTCAAGAAGGGCGACGTCGCGTCCCTGTCCGGCACCTTCATCGTCAAGAACAGCGGCGGCACCCACCCGCAGATCATCGCGAGCTGATCCGCCGAGACCGCACCCGAAAGCAGGGCCGCACGCCGTTCACGGCCGTGCGGCCCTGCCTCGCCGGTTCCACTCGTTCGCCGCTGAACGCGGCCGGATCCACAGGCCTCCGATGTCAGGCCCGGACCGGGGCCTTGGGCGTGACGTCGCCGACGGTCCGGCCGGTCGCGAGGTTCTCCTCGACCTCCTTCTGCCAGAACTCCCGGGCGAGGACGGTGTCGACCTCGAACTCGAACCGGTCGGTCATCTCCGGGGTGACGTCCTCGACGTCCACGTAGAACTGCTCGTACCAGCGGCGGAGCTGGTAGACCGGACCGTCCTCCTCGCACAGCAGCGGGTTGTCGATCCTGGCCTTGTTCCTCCAGATCTCCACGTCCTGCAGGAAGCCCGTCTCCACGCCCGAGGCGAAGGCGAGCGCGAACTGCTCGGCGTCCTGGTCGCTCATACCGTCGATCTTCTTGACCATCACGCCCCACTGGAGCATGAAACTGGTCGGCGACACCGGATAGTGGCAGTTGATGAGGACGGTCTCGATCGTGTACCCGTCCCCGATCGTCCTCATCGGATTGATCATGTAGGACGGGCCGTAGTAGGCGGCCTCGGACTCGTTGCGGGTCTCCCCTTCCCCGTAGCTCATCCCCAGGTCCACGTCGGGCCGGGACTGTCCGTTCATGTACTGCCAGGCGACATGGCCGTCGAAGACGTTCTTGAAGTACGTCGGGAACGAGTAGTGGATGTAGAAGAAGTGCGCCATGTCCACGACGTTGTCCACGATCTCCCGGCAGTGCGATCCCTCGATCAGCATCCGGTTCCACGTGAACGACGTCCACTCCGGTGAACCGAACTGCTCGATGCGGGGAATCGTCACCTCCGGCGGCGGCGTGGCGCCCTGCGGGTCGTGCCAGACGAACAGCTGGCCGTTGCGCTCCAGCACCGGCCACGACTTCGTCCGGGCCCGGGGAGGAACCCTGCGCGCGTACGGGATCTTCGCGCACCGGCCGTTGCCGGCCCAGCGCCAGTCATGGAACGGGCAGGCGATCGCGTCGCCCTTCACCTCGCCCTGAGTGAGGTCCCCGCCCATGTGCGGGCAGTAGCCGTTCAGGACGTTCAACCTGCCGCCGCTGTCGGCGAACACCACCAGCCTGGTGCCGAACGCCTCCACCGCATGCGGCTCTCCGTCGTTGAAGTGCTCGATCAGGCCGAGGCAGTGCCACCCCCGCGCGTAACGCGCGGGAGGCGCAGCCGCCTCGATCAAACGGACCTCGGTGCCTTCTTCGGTGCGGGACGCGTTCACGCGAACTCCTCTGGTGGGGGTGGGAATCCCTGCCGGCCCTCCGACACTCGAGAGTCATCATGCCTCCGGAGGGGCGAACGCGGCCAGAGTCCCGGACGGCGTCCTCGTCCCGTCGACGCGTGCGCGCGGACCGGCCGTCCCCCTCCGGAGCAGGGCGCCGGTCAGGCGCGCACGACGACGTGCCCGGCGGCGGTGAGCGCGGCCGTCGCCGCCTCCGCGTCGGTGACCAGGAAGTGGTCGGTGTCGTAGGTGGCCACGACGAAGACGCTGAGCCCGGCCGCCGCGAGCGGGACCGCCACGGACGCGGCCACGCCGGGCTCGTCCAGCGCGAACGGCCCTTCGAGCCGCAGGCACCGCCACTCCTCGGCGGGCCGAAGACGCTCCGGGACGGCCGGGACCGGGCAGATCACCGACAGTTCCGCGGCGGTCCTGGTGACCGAGGCGAACGGGACGGGCGCGGCCAGCGCCCAGGCCGGGACGGGCTCGCCGGGCGCGAACCGGAGCACGGCGTAGTCCTCCGGCAGGAGGGTGAGGGTGCGTACGGTCGCCGCGGGTGCGCGCATCGGATCTCCTTCCAGGTCTTGCGGGGAGGCTCGGCGGATCAGTCGCCGGTCGCGCCGTCGATCTGTTCGCGCAGGATATCGGCGTGGCCGTTGTGCCGCGCGGTCTCCTCGATCATGTGCAGGAGGATCCAGCGCAGGTTCACCCGGCCGCGCAGGTTCTCCGGCACCGAGGCGTCCAGCGACGGCTGGGCGGCGACGATGCCGCGGGCGCGTTCGCACTGCTCCAGGTAGGCGCCGACGATGTCCTCGGCCGTCTCGTGCGGCTCGACGCGGAACCCGGCCTCGGGGTCCTCCGGGGTGGCGTACAGCGGCGGCTCGTCCAGACCGAGGAACTCCAGGCAGAACCAGCCGTGCTCGGTCTCGGCGAGATGCTTGACCAGGCCGAGCAGGCTGGTGCCGGACGGGACCATGGGCGAGCGCAGTTGCTCCTCCGACAGGCCGTCCAGCTTCCACAGGAGCGTGGCGCGGTGGAAATCGAGCCACTGCGTCAGCGCCTCCCGTTCGCCGGTGGTGCCTCCGGGGTCCGCGCGCTTGGCCGGTGAGACGAACATCGTTTCCTTTCCGTGGGTCGAGGATGACAGCCTGCTACACCCCGACGGGCGGTGTCCGGGGTTCGGGCGAGACGACTCGCGGGAGCGGGCCGAAGCGGGCGTCCACCCAGTCGTCGTCGTAGAGGGTGTCGAGGTAGCGGTCGCCGAGGTCGGGCGCGATCGCGACGGCGGTCGCGCCCGGCGGCATCGACGGCGCGAGCCGGGCGACGGCGGCCAGGACCGAGCCGGTGGAGCCGCCCGCCGCGACGCCGTGGCGGGCGGCGAGCAGCCGGCACATCCGGACGGCCTCGGGCTCGGGCACCAGGACGAGGTCGTCGACCAGCTCCGGGCGCACCAGCTCGGGCCGGCGGCTGGTGCCGAGGCCCGGGATGTGGCGGTGGCCCGGCGGACGGCCGAACGTGACCGAGCCTTCGGCGTCCACGGCGACGATCCGGGTGCGCGGCGAGTGCGTCCGCAGGTGCTCGGCGCAGCCCATGAGGGTGCCGGTGGTTCCGGCGCCGACGAACAGGTAGTCCAGGTCCGGGAACTCGCGGACGATCGACGCCGCCGTCCGGTCGTGGTGGGCGCGGGGGCCGGCGGGGTTGGCGTACTGGTTCGGCCAGTACAGGCCCGGGTCGGTGAGGAGCCGGTCCCGGATGAGGTCCAGCCGGGTCTGGAGGTAGCCGCCGGCCGCGTCGCGCTCGGCCACGACGACGACCTCCGCGCCGAAGGCCCGCATGAGCGCGACGCTCTGCCGCGGCGTGTTCGGGTCGGCGACGCAGGTGAAGGAGTAGCCGCGCACGGCGCTCACCGAGCTGAGCGCGATGCCGAGGTTGCCGGAGGAGGACTCGATGATCCGGGCGCCCGGGGCCAGGAGGCCCCGGTGCTCGGCGTCGTCGAGGAGCGCGACGGCGGTCTTGAGCTTGATCGACCCGGCGGCGTTGAAACCTTCGATCTTCAGCGCCAGGTCGACGCCGGGCACCAGCCCGGACAGGTCGAGGAACACGTCGTCGAGGACCATCTCGCTGACTCGCCGGAAGATCACGGTTCAGCCTTCCCGCACGGCCAGGAGATCCCTGGCCTCCTCGTCGCTGAGCGCCTGGACCCGCAGGTAGACCTCGGCGATGGCGGCGACGTCCAGGGACGCCTCCCGGCCCGCCGCGCCGACGGCCTCGGCCTGCGCGGCGACGGTCGTCTCCTCGAACATCACCCGCAGCGGCAGCTCGACGCCGAGGTTCTCGCGCAGCGCGGACGCGACCCGGGTGGCGAGCAGCGAGTTGCCGCCGAGGTCGAAGAAGTCGTCCCGCGCGCCGATCCGGTCGACGCGCAGCGCGTCCTCCCACAGGCCGGCGACGATCCGCTCCAGCGGCGTGCCGGGCTCGACGTAGGCGGTCGCGAGGACGGGGCGGGCGCCGTCCGGCTCGGGCAGGGCGGCCAGGTCGACCTTGCCGTTGGCCGACAGCGGCAGCGCGGGCAGCGCGGTGAGGCTCTCGGGCACCATCGCGTCGGGCAGCGTGCGGCGCAGGAAGGCGCGCAGCTCGGTGACGGTGAGCCCGGTCCCGGTGTGGTAGGCGGCGAGCGCGCCGTCGCGGTGCACGACGACGGCGGAGCCGATGTCCGGGTGCGCGCGCAGCGCCGCGGCGACCTCGCCGAGTTCGACGCGGAAGCCGCGCACCTTGACCTGGTGGTCGAGCCGGCCGAGCCATTCGACTTCGCCGCCGGGGGCGAAGCGGGCCAGGTCGCCGGTCCGGTAGAGGCGGGCGCCGGCGGGGACGCCGCCGGTCCCGGCGCGCGGGTGCGGGACGAACCGCTCGGCGGTGAGCGCGGGACGGCCGAGGTAGCCGCGCGCGACGCCCGCTCCCCCGACGCACAGCTCGCCCGGGATCCCGACGGGCTGCGGCCGATCGTGCCGGTCGAGGACGTACAGGCCGGTGTTGTCGCACGCGGCGCCGATGAGCACGCGGGCCGTGCCGGGCGCGCAGTCGGCGCCGGAGGCGTACACGGTCGCCTCGGTCGGGCCGTAGAGGTTGGCGAGCGCCGTCCCGGTGAACAGGCGGTGGAAGCGGTGGACGTGCTCGACCGGCAGGGCCTCGCCGGCGCAGAAGACGTACCGCAGGCCCGCGACGGCCGATGCCAGCGCCGGGTCCTTCTCCAGGACGTCGAGGAAGGGCCCGAACATCGACGGGACGAAGTTCACGGCGGTGACGCCGTGCCGGGCCACCGCCTCGGCGAGCGCGCGCGGGTCCCGTTCGGCTCCTTCGGGCAGCAGAGCGACCCGGGCCCCGGCCTCCGCCCACCAGAACAGCTCGGGCACCGACACGTCGAAGGAGGTCGGCGTCTTCAGCAGCACCACGTCGTCGGGCCCCAGGGGGTAGCGGCGCTGGTGCCAGGCGAGCAGGTCGGCGGCCGAGCGGTGCTCGACCATGACGCCCTTGGGCCGCCCGGTCGAGCCCGAGGTGTAGATGACATAGGCGAGGTCGGACGGCGTGCCGGGTCCGCCGGGCGGGTCGGCCGGGTCGGACGCGTCGGCGGGCAGGTCGTCGAGCAGCAGGACGGGCGCGCCGGACGGCAACTCGGCCGCGATCCGGCTCTGGCTGAGCACGACGGCGGGCCGGGCGTCGGCCAGCATGAGCGCGATCCGCTCGGCCGGGTAGGAGGTGTTGACAGGCACGTACGCGCCGCCCGCCTTGAGCACGGCGAGGATCGCGACCATGAGATCGGGGCCGCGTTCGGCGTGGACGGCGACGGGCGTCTCGCGGTCGACGCCGCGCGACCTCAGGACGGCGGCGAGCGCCCCGGCCCGGCGGTCGTACTCGGCGCAGGTGAGCGAGCCGCCGTCCCAGACGAGCGCGGGCGCGTCCGGGGTGAGCGCGGCGCGGCGGGCGACGACCTCCTCCAGCCTGACGTCCGCCGCCGGGATGGAGGCTCCCGTGCCGACCGCCTCGGCGGCCTCGGCCTCGGTCATGCAGGTCAGCTCCGACAGGCGGGTGCCCGGTGCAGCGACGGCGGCGGCGAGCAGCGTCGCGAGGTGGCCCCACCAGCGCCGGACGGTCTCGGCGTCGAAGAGGTCGGAGGCGAACTCCAGGAAGCCGGTGAACCGGTCGCCGTCCGGGCGCAGCTGGACGCTCAGGTCGCATTGCGCCCCGCCGCGGTCGACGCCGATCCGCTCGGCGACCAGCCCGGTGAGGCCGTCGGCGGGCTCGGGCCCGCCGTGCACGGTGAGCAGCACCTGGACCAGCGGGTTGCGCGACAGGTCGCGGCGCGGCGCGAGGTCCTCCACGAGCAGGTCGAACGGCAGGTCACGATGGTCGAGCGCGCCGAGCACGGCGTCCCTGGACCGGTCGACCAGGTCGGCGAAGGACGGGTCGCCGCCGAGCCGGACGCGCAGCGGGAGCGTGTTGATGAAGCAGCCGATGAGCCCTTCGGTCTGCGCGTCGCGGCTGCCGTCGGCGGTGCCGGTCACGATGTCGTCGGAGCCGGTGAAGCGGCCGAGGAGCGCGCTCCAGGCGGCGAGCAGCACCATGAACGGCGAGGCGCCGAGCTCGCGGGCCAGCGCGGTGACGCCGGCGGTGGTGGCGGGGTCGAGCGCGATGTCGACCTGGCCGCCGGCGTGGCTCTGCAGGGCCGGGCGCAGCCGGTCGAGCGGCAGGTCCAAAGCCCCGGGCGCGTCGGCGAGCGCGGCGCGCCAGTAGGTCAGCAGCTCCTCGGCGCGCTCGCCGGTGAGGTTTTCGCGCTCCCAGATGGCGTAGTCGACGTACTGGAGCGGCGGTTCGGGCAGGTCGGGCCGCCCGCCCGCCGTCAGGGCGCCGTAGGCGGCCGACAGTTCGCCGCACAGGACGCCCATCGACCAGCCGTCGGAGACCAGGTGGTGCAGGACGATCGTCAGCGCGTGGTCGTCGGGCGCGAGGCGGAAGAGGGTGGCGCGCAGCAGCGGCCCGGTGTCCAGGGCGAAGCCGAGCGCGGCCTCGGCGGCCAGGAGCCCGGCGAGGCCGGCCTCGCCGCCGGGCACGTCGCGGACCTCGACCGGGACGGGCCCGGCGGGCAGCACCCGCTGCACGACCTGCCCGTCGATCTGCCGGAAGACGGTGCGCAGCGCCTCGTGCCGCTCGACGACCAGGGCGAGCGCCCCGGCCAGGGCGGCGCGGTCGAGCGGGCCGCGCAGCCTCAGCATGACGGGCACGTGGTAGGCCGATGTGCCGGGCGCGAGCTGTTCGACGATCCACAGGCGCTCCTGCGCGAACGACGTCGGGAAGATCGCGGAGATCTCGGGGTCCATCTTTCTCCTCCTTCTAGGACTGCGGGCGCCGGTCCAGCCGGCGAACGGCCTCGGGGAGGCGCGCGGCGCCCGCTCCCACGAGATAGCGGCTGCGGTCGGCGCGGGCGATGGCCGGAGCAGCGGTGGCGCCGGCGTCCTTCGCGCGGTCGACCAGGTCGGCGATGCGCTCCACGGTCGGGTCGGTGAACAGCGCGTGCAACGGGACCGCGACGGCGAAGCGGTCCTTGATCCGGGACGCCAGGCGGGTCATGAGCAGGGAGTGCCAGCCGAGCGCGAACAGGTCGTCGTCGCGGCCGACGGAGGGCAGCGCGACCATCTCGGCGACGAGGCGGGCGATCTCGTGCTCGGTGGCGGTGACGGGCGCGGCTCCGCCGTCCGGGCGGGAGGAGGGCAGGGCCCGCCGGTCGACCTTGCCGTTGACGGTCACGGGGACCGCCTCGATCGGGACGAACGCGGCGGGCACCATGGGTTCGGGGAGGCGGGCGCGCAGGTACGCGCGCAGTTCGGCGGCGGTGAACGGCTCGCGCGCGACGGCGAAGGCGACGAGGCGCTGCGCGCCGTCCGGCCCGGTCTCGGGCAGGACGACGGCGTCGGTGATCTTCGGGTGGCCGGTGAGCGCGGCCGTGACCTCGCCCGGCTCGATCCGCAGGCCGCGCACCTGGACCTGGTCGTCGAGGCGGCCGAGGTAGTCCAGCGCGCCGTCGGGCCGCCAGCGGGCGAGGTCGCCGGTGCGGTAGACGCGGCGGCCGGGCAGCGCCGGGTGCGGGGTGAAGCGGGCGGCGGTCAGGTCGGGCCGGCCGAGGTAGCCCCGGGCCAGCGGGGTTCCGCCGACGCAGATCTCGCCTTCGTCGGCGGGCCTTCCCGCGGCGTCCAGCAGGGTGATCTCCGAGCCGCGCAGGGGGCGGCCGATCGGGATCTCCCCGGCGGGGTCGTCGATGCGGCCGAGCGTGGCGACGACGGCGGTCTCGGTGAGCCCGTACATGTTGGTGAGCGCGACGCCGGGGTCTCCGTGCGCGCGCCAGGCGGCCAGGTGCGACGGCTCGAGCTTCTCGCCGCCGAACACCAGGTGGCGCAACGGGAGACCCGTCAGCAGACCGGGTGCGGCGAGCGTCATCTCGCGGAAGACCGCGGGCGTCTGGTTCAGCACGGTGACGCGCTCGCGGCGCAGGAGGCCCCAGAAGTCCTCCGCGGGCAGCGCGGAGCCCTCCGGCACGACGACGAGGGTGCCGCCGTGGACGAGGCAGCCCCACATCTCCCAGACCGTGTAGTCGAAGGCGAAGGAGTGGAACAGCGTCCAGACGTCGTCGGGGCCGAAGCCGAAGTCCGGCGCGGTCGCGGCGAAGAGGTTGGCCAGGGCCTCGTGCCCGACCGGCACGCCCTTGGGCCGTCCGCTGGAGCCCGAGGTGAAGATCACGTAGGCAAGGCGGCCGAGGTCGGCTTCGGGGAACGGCGGGTGCGGCGGGCGCTCGGAGGCGTCCAGGACGTGGAGTCCGGTCTCGTCGAGCAGGTAGCGCGGCGCGGCGTCGGCGAGCACCATGCCCCGCCGCTCCCCGGGGTGGGCCGGGTCGAGCGGCAGGTAGGCGGCGCCGGACTTCAGGACGGCGATCGCCGCGGCCACGAGGCCGGTCGAGCGCGGCATCGACAGCGCGACGAGGTCGCCGGGGCCCGCGCCCGCGGCGCGCAGGCCGGCGGCCAGCCGTTCGGCCCGCTCGTCCAGCTCGCGGTAGGTGACGCGTTCTTCCCCGCAGACCAGCGCGACCGCCTCTGGACGGGCCGTGACCTGCGCGGCGAACCGCTCGTGCACGCAGCTCAACGGGAGGTCGGGCGTGCCGCCGGAGACCGAGACCGGTGCCGCCGGGCGCATCCGCGGGAGGTCGGCGAGCCGACCGGACGGGTCGGCGACGATCGCGGAGAGCAGCGCCTTCAGGTGTTCGGCGGCCGCGCGCACCGGTCCCTCCGCGAAGAGGTCTGCGTCGTACTGGAGCCGTCCGGCCAGTCCGTCGGCGAGTTCGGCCATGGTGAGCACGAGGTCGAACTGCGCGCCGCCGGACGGCAGCGCCAGCGTCTCGACGGCGAGGCCGCCGACGGTCGCGGCGGCGCCGGCCCGGTTCAGCGCGAGCGCCGCGAGCGCCTCGCCGTGCTCGCCGCCCGGCCGTTGCCAGGCCAGCACGGCCTGGACCAGCGGCGAGCGGGCCGGGTCGCGGACGGGCCGGAGCCGTTCGACGACCCGTGAGAACGGCACCGCGGCGTGCGCGAGCGCGGCCCGGCCCTCGGCGTGCGCGGCGGTGACGAGCGCGGCGGCGGTCGGCGCGGCGGCCAGGCCGGCGCGCAGCGCGACGACGTTGACGAACAGGCCGACGGTGCCGGTGTGCGCGGCGGACTCCCGGCCGTGCGCGGGAGACCCGACGAGCAGGTCGTCCTGCCCGCTCCACTGGCCGAGCAGCGCCTGGTAGGCGGCCATGACGACGCTGTAGGGCGTCGTGCCGAGCGTGCGGGCCAGGTCCCTGATCCCGGCCGAGAGGCCGGGGCCGAGCGCGAAGCCGATCTCGGCCGTGCGCATGAGGCGCGTCGCGGGCCGCGCGGCGGGTAGCGCGAGCAGCGTGGGCGCGCCGGCGAGCCGGTCCTCCAGGGCCCGCCACTCCTCGGGCGACGGCTCGGCGAGCGCGTCGACGTGCGCGGAGTAGGCGCCGGGCTCGGGCAGGTCGGGCTCGGCGCCGGAGAGCAGCGCCGGGTAGAGCGCGTCGAGTTCGCGCAGCAGCACCTCCAGCGACCACAGGTCGGTGACGAGGTGGTCGACGGCCAGGACGAGGCGGTGCTCCTCCGGGCCTGCGGAGAACAGCGCGGCGCGCAGCAGCGGCCCGTGCTCCAGATCGAACGGCTCGTGCGCGAACGCCGCGGTCTCCGCGTCGAGCCGCTCGGGCGTCCAGCCGGCGGCGTCTCGGGTCTCGAAGCGCGGCGCGAGCCGGACGTGGACGCGGCCGACGGGCGTGCCGTCGCCGAACGGGAAGGTGGTGCGCAGGGCCTCGTGCCGGTCGGAGAGCCGGTCGAGCGCCCGGTTCAGCACCGCGGCGTCGACCCGGCCGGTGATCCGCAGCGCCATCGCCAGCAGGTGGGCCGGGCTGTCGGGCACGAGGTGGTGCTGGAGCCAGAACGACGCCTGGCCGGGCGGGCACGGCAGGTCGAACGGCGGGACGCGGCCGGGGATCGGCAGGTCGGGCGCCTTCTGCACCTGGAGCGCTATCACCTCGACGAGGTCGCCGCCGGTCATGGCCAGCACCTCGTCGGCGGGGACCTCGACGCCGAGCCGGGCGGCGATGCGGTGCCGGAGCGTGATCGCGGCGATGGAGTCCAGACCGAGTTCGACGAGGGGCGCCTCGAGGTCGATCCGCCCGGGCCGTAGCCGGGCGAGGTCGGCCAGTTCCTCGCGCACCGCCTCGCCCGCCGCGATGATCCGTGCGACGGACCCGCTCGGCAGCGTCTCGCGGACGGGACGGCCGGGCCGGGCGGCGGGCGGTTCCGGTTCGGCGGGAAGGGCGTCGTCGGCGAGGATCTCCAGCGAACCGTCCAGGTAGGCGGCCTTGCAGGCGTGCCGCTGCACCTTGCCGCTGGAGGTCTTGCGCAGCGCGCCCGGCCGGATGACCGCCACCCGGTGGGGGCGCACCTCGTGCGCGGTGGTGACGGCCGCGGCGACGGCGCGGGCGAGCGCGGCCAGATCGCCGTCCCGGTCGCGCGGGCCGACCTCGGCGACGACGACGAGCTCCTCCGCGCCGTCCAGGGTGACCGGGAACGCCGCGCAGCCGCCGGGCCTGACCCGCGGGTCGGCGGTCTCGGCGGTGCGCTCGACGTCCTGCGGGTAGTGGTTGCGGCCCCGGACGATGACGAGGTCCTTGTGCCGTCCGGTGACGTACAGCTCGCCCTCGCCGAGGTAGCCGAGATCTCCGGTGCGCAGGAACGTCGCCGGGTCGGCCGGGTCGGCAAGGCGTGCCCGGAACAGCTCCTCGGAGACCTCCGGCCGGTTCCAGTAGCCCTGGCCGACGGCGGGCCCCGACACCCAGATCTCACCGGTCCCTCCCGGCTCGACCAGGGTCCGGGAGGCCGGGTCGACGATCTCCAGGCGGACGCCGGACGGCGTCGTGCCCGAGGAGACCCGGCCGTGCCCGTCGCGCAGGACGCCGCTGCCGACGCGCCGGGCCGAGGCGAGCAGCGTGGCCTCGGCGAGGCCGTAGCAGGGGGTCATCGCCGAGGCGCGGAAACCGGTGTCGGCGAACGCGCGGGAGAACCGCTCCAGGGTGTCGGCGCGGATCGGCTCGGCGCCGTTGAAGGCCAGCTCCCAGCTGGACAGGTCCAGGCCCGCGCGCTCCTCCGGGGTGATCCGGTCGACGCACAGGTCGAAGGCGAAGTTCGGGCCGCCGCTGGCGGTGGCGCGGGTGTCGCTGATCGTCCGCAGCCACCGCGCCGGGTCGCGCACGAACGACACCGGCGACATGAGCGTGGAGGTGCCTCCGCAGTACAGGACCTGGAGGATCGAGCCGATCAGGCCCATGTCGTGGTACATCGGCAGCCACGACACCGCGCGGGTGCGCTCGGAGGTGCCGAACATCTCCTGGATCATCGCGGAGTTGGCGAGCAGGTCGGCGTGGGTCAGCACGACCCCGCGCGGCCGGCCGGTGGAGCCGGAGGTGTACTGGAGGAACGCCACCGTGTCCGGGCCGGAGTCCGGCCGGGTCCAGGCGTCGGCCGACGCGGGGTCGAGCAGGTCGGTGGCGACCGGAACCCGGCCGCCGACCAGGGTGCCCTCCGGGAGCCGGTCCCGGATGTGGGCGGTGGTGAGAGCGCAGGCGGGCGTCGCGTCCTCCACGATCGCCAGGACCCGCTCGACCGACCGGTGCCGGCGGGTCGGCGGGTAGGCGGGCACGGCGATCGCGCCGGCGTAGAGGCAGCCGAAGAACGCCACGAGGTAGTCCAGGCCCGACGGGTACCAGAGCATCACGCGCTCACCCGCCAGGCCCTCGCGTTGCAGGTGCGCGGCGACCGTCCGGGCGCCCCGGTCGAACTCGGCGTTGGTCAGGCCGACGGCCTCGTCCTCGTCGTCGGCGAGGAAGGTGAAGGCGGTCGCGTCCGGTCTGCGCCGGGCCGCCTCCTCCAGTACCCCGATCCAGGTGTCCGCGCTCCGCATCGTCCTCATGCCTCTCGTTCGGGTGGCTCTGCTGCGTGCCGCCGGCCGTCAGATCACGGCGCGGCCGTGCGGGCCGAACCTGCGGCCCTCGGTCTTGCGGAGGTCGGCCGTGACGTTGATCCGCCGCAGCCACCTGTCCGTGCCGTCGTACCGGGCCTTGAACGGGCGCCGGCCGTGCACCGCACGGAGGTTGTCGATGATGAGCATCTCGCCGGGCCCCAGGACGACGTCGCGGATGCGCTCGTCGAACTGGCCGATGACCTCGCCGAGGGAGTGCTCGGCCTGCGGGTCGCCGAGGTCGCGTTCCATGAAGGCCGGGTCGAGGCGGACGAACGGCGCCTGCGGGTCTCCGGACAGGATCGGCACCCGCACCGGGTCGCTGTTCATCCGCCGCACCCGCGCGAACGCCTCCTCGACGACCTCCGCGTCGTTGTCGTAGCCGGTGGTGTCGGCGTTGAACTCGGCGGTGTGCGACTCGTCGGGCTTGATGACGTACCGGTCCTGGAACAGCAGCTCCCGGGTCTCCGGCTTCAGCTCCAGGTCCTGGAGCGGGGCGAACATGGTCGGCACCCGGTCGTGGTTCCGCATCCCGAGCAGCATGATCCAGTCGGCGCGGTACGGGTGGAAGGCGTCCTCGTTGTGCCACTCCAGCAGCACGGTCGAGCTGGACCCGAGCTGGGAGTCCTCGTGCCCGTCCACGGGGAAGACGTCGAGGATCATGCGGCCGCGCTGCTGGGTGAGGTAGGAGAACGGGTCGCCGAGCAGCGAGCCGATCATCAGCAGCACGCAGCCGGCCCGGTCGACCTCCCGGCCGCGCGGCTCGTCGGTGTAGTCGGTCGGGGTCGGGCCCACGCCGCCCTCGTCGACGGGGAGGCCGGAGATCACGAAGCCGCCGTAGGGCCGGCCGGAGACGCGGAAGCCGGCGAGCACCGAGCGCAGCCGCTCGGGCAGCTCGTGCGCGCGCACCTCCAGCCGTTCCACCCGCAGCTCCAGCGGGGTGTCGGGATCCTCGTCGAGGACCTCGTCGACGAGGACGGCGATCGCGGCGGCCTCCTCCTCGGTCAGCCGGATGCGGGGCGCGCCGTCATCGTCGTCCGGCGAAGAGGATGACAGGACGGCCGTTGTCATCTGACCCACTCGGTACCTCCTTGGTCACGGCGGCCACAAGCCCGCCTCTGGCGTCTGGATGGTCCAAGCCTGCGGCGGCCCGGGCCGGGGCGACAGTCGGGAACATCCCTGACAGCAGCGGGCGCGCCCCGGGCGGCGGACCCGGCCTAGCCTCGGCCCCATCGGCTGGAAGGAGAGGTCATGTCAGCGCTCATAGGAGCCCGCTTCAACGGGCCCGCGGCCAGCGCCAACGGCGGCTACGCGTGCGGTGTCTTCGCCGGGCTCGTCCAGGGCCCGGCCGCGGTCACGCTGCACGTCCCGCCGCCGCTCGGCGTGCCGCTGGAGGTGGAGCGAGGCGCGCGTCGCACACATGTGCTGCACTGCGGCGAACCGGTCGCGACGGTGGCCGCGGCGGCGGACCTCGGGCCGGTCGTGCCCGCGGTCGGCGCGCGTGCCGCCGAGGCCGCGCACGCGGGCTTCGCGGGTCGTGCGTTCCATCCGTTCCCCTCCTGTTTCGTGTGCGGTCTCGACCGCGCCGACGGGCTGAACCTGACGCCCGGCCCGGTGCCGGACGCGCCGGGCACGGTGGCGTGCGTGTGGCGGCCGGACTCGTCGGTCGCCGGGCCGGACGGCATGGTCCGCCCGGAGGTGGTGTGGGCCGCCCTGGACTGTCCGGGCGGGTGGACGGGCGATCCCGCCCGGCAGGCGCGGGTGCTCGGCCGGATGGCCGCGCGGATCGGTGCGCGGCCGTCGGCCGGCGACGTCTGTGTGCTGGTCGCCCGGTCCGAGCCCGTGCGGGGCAGGACCGTGACGAGCCACACCGCGCTGTACCGGGACGGCGCGCTGCTGGCGTCGGCGACGGCGATCTGGATCGCCGTCCGCTCCGGCGACGTGCTGCCGGACGGTGCGGTCCCGGCTACGGCGCCAGCGTGACCGGCGCCCCGGCCCGCCCGACGAGCAGGGCGATCTGGGTGCGCGAGCCGATGCCGAGCTTCTTGAAGATGCGGGCCAGGTAGGTCTCGACGGTCTTCGGGCTGAGGTCGAGGGCGGTGGCGATCTGCTGGTTGGTCCTGCCCTCCCCGACCAGGTCCGCGATCTGCATCTCGCGCCTGCTCAGGGTGTGCTGGACGCCGCCGGTCCGCGGCAGCCGCGGCACCGGCCGCTCGGCGGGCGCGACCCCGCCGGCGTCGATCCGGGCCGCGATCGCCTCGACGGTGGCCTCGCCGCCGAACAGCG
>NZ_BAAATZ010000032.1:172246-187763 GCF_039533685.1 Actinocorallia aurantiaca
GGCACGAGCCGGGAGGGCCCGCCGCCGAGCGCCTCTCCCGCGAGGGCGAGCGCGCGGCGGGCCCGGCGCGTCCAGATGTCGGGGAAGGGCGCGGCGAGCCCGAGCGCGCGCCGGGCGGACTCCGCCGCCTCGGCCGCCTCCCCCCGGGCGAGGCTGACCTGGCTGCTCAGGGTGAGCGCGGCGGCTCGCATGGGCCGGCTCGCGCACCGCTCGGCCTGCTCCTCCGCCTCGCCGGCGCACCGCGCGGCGTCCTCGACGTCTCCTTCGCTCAGCCGCACGCGGCCGAGCCCGACCGAGGCGAGCGGGCGCAGGAAGTGCTGCCCGGTGAGCTCGGCGACGGCCAGCAGCCGGACGAAGTGCCCGGCCGAGCGGTCGACCCGGCCGTGCAGGCGCTCGGCCTCGGCCAGCCAGTACAGCGCCTCCAGCCGGCCGGCGAGATCGTCGTCGGCGCAGGCGTCCAGCAGCGCCGCGGCGATCCGGACGGGGCCGAGCGCCTCGGTCCCGTCGTGCGCCTTGCGCACGATCCCCTGGAGCGCGAGGCTCTGGGCGCGCACGACCGGGTCCTCGTGCCGTCCTGCGACGGCCAGGCGGAGGCCGAGCCCGGGGTCGACCCCGCCGGAGCTGAGCGCGGTGGCGCCCAGCTCCAGCGTGAGCCCCGCGGCCTCGTGCTCCAGGAGCGCGATGCCCTCCAGGAGCACGGCCCGCGACCGGGCGTACCGGCCGAGCAGGCGCGAGACCCGGCCGTACCACTCGACGGTCTCGGCCAGCCGGTCGGCGGGCAGGTCCGGCTCGGCTCGCCGCATCACCGTCCACAGCAGCCGTCCGCTCTCCTCCAGGCGCCCGGCGACGGCCAGGGCCTTGCCGAGGTCGGCGAGTTCGGCCAGCAGCGCGGTCATCAGCGCATCGCCTCGCGGACGCTGCGCGGGCGCATGTCGGTCCAGTGCTCCTCGATGTAGCCGAGGCACTCGTCCTTGGTGCCGCGCACCCCGACCGACCGCCAGCCGGCCGGCACCTCCCGGCCCACCCGCCAGACCGAGTACTGCTCCTCGTCGTTCATCACCACGTCGTACTTCTCCATGCCGTGCTCATCCATTTCCTGCCTCCGCGGGTTTCAGGCCATTCAGGAATTGCCACAAGTCTGCATATCGCCAGTGAATATGACCACTGATCAGCACATCTCTCAGATATGACATATTCATGATCCGGCCGTGAATCGTGCCATGGTGTGGCGAACCGCCCGCGGCGCACACTGAACCTGATCGATTCACACGAGAAAGGCAGCGTCATGGACCACACCACGATTCCCGCCCCCGCTCGGGACGATCTCCGCATCGAGGACCTCGACCGCACCGCCGCCGGCTCCGCCCAGTTCACCTGGTGCATCGTCCAGGCCGACGCCACCGCGGCCGGATAGGGCGCGCCATGCGGCCGACGGACGACCGGACGATCGGGTTCCGGCGCCACCTGCGCGCGGAGACCGTGCGGGGCGAGGGCGTCTACCTCGTCTCGGCCCAGCGCACGACCGTGCTGTCCGGCGCGTACGCCGAGCGGATCGCACCGCTGCTGGACGGCACCCGGACCGTCGCGGAGGTGCGCGCGCTCTGCGGGCTGCCCGAGGACCGGTTCGGCACGATGATCGGCGACCTGCTCGCGGCCGGTCTCGTCTCCTGCCGGGACCGCGCCCCCTCCGACCCCGCCGCCGACGCCTACTGGGACCTCGCCGGAGCCTCCGAGCCCGGCGCCCCGGTCCTCGGCCTCGCCGTCCTCGGCGGCGCGGACCCCGCCGCCGTGCGCGCCGCCTGCGAGGACTCCGGCCTCGCGGTCGCCCGCGACGGCGCGGACGCCCCCTTCACCCTGGTGGTCTGCGAGGACTACCTCTCCCCCGAACTCGCCGCCTTCAACGCCGCCCGCCTCGCCGACGGCCGGCCGTGGCTCCTCGCCCGGCCGTGCGGCGCCGAACCGTGGACGGGGCCCGTCTTCCGCCCGGGAGCCGGGCCCTGCTGGTCGTGCCTGGCCGTGCGGCTGCGCGGCCACCGGCGGGCCGAGCAGCTGGCCTACCGGGGCCGCCGCCCGCTCCGCCTCCCGGACGCCTCCCTGCCCGCCACCCGCGTGATCGGCCTCCAGACCGCGGTCCTGGAGGCCGCCAAGTGGCTCGCCGGAGTCCGGCACGAGGGGCAGGACGGGATCTTCAGCCTGGACACCCTCACGCTGCGCTCCGCGCTCCACCCCGTCGCCGCCCGGCCGCAGTGCCCGGACTGCGGCGACCCCGGCCTCGTCGCCGCGAAGGTCCTGGCCCCGCCGCGCCCCGGCGCGCGGGCCAAGGCCGCGGCCTCCGGCAACGGGCACCGGGCGCTGACCGCCGAAGCGGTGTGGGAGCGCTTCGGCGGGCTCGCCGACCCCGTCTCCGGCGTCGTCTCCGAGGTCGCCAGGGACCCGCGCAGCCCGTCCTTCCTGCACTGCTACCGGTCGGGCCCGAACCTGGCGTTCTCCGGCGGCGGCCTCGCTCTCCACCGGGCGGGCCTGCGCATGCAGAGCGGCGGCAAGGGCCGCACCGACGCCGAGGCCCGCGTGAGCGCGCTGTGCGAGGCCGTCGAACGCTACAGCGGCACCCGCTCGGGCGACGAGCCCACCGTGCGCGGCAGCTACCGGGAGCTGGCGCCCGAGGCCGTCCACCCCGCCGAGTGCCTGCTGTACGACGACCGCCAGTACGCCGACCGGGACCGGTGGAACTCCGTCGGCGACCCGTTCCAGTACGTCCCGGAGCCGTTCGACGAGGACGCCCCGACCGACTGGACGCCCGTCTGGTCACTCGCCGGCGGCCGCCGGCTCCTGCCCACCGACCTGCTCTACTACCGGCCCGGCGGCGGCGGGCTCGCCTCGGTGCGGGCCGACTCCAACGGCACCGCCGCGGGCGGCACGCTGGAGGACGCGATCCTCCAGGGCTTCCTCGAGCTCGTCGAGCGCGACGCGGTGGCGCTGTGGTGGTACAACCGCACCCGCCACGCCGCCGTCGACCCCGCCTCCAGCGCCGACCCCTGGGTCCGCGAGCTGCCGGCCAGGTTCGCCGGGCTCGGCAGGTCGCTGCGGGTCCTGGACCTCACCTCCGACCTCGGCGTGCCGGTGGCCGCCGCGGTCTCGCACCGGACCGGCGGCCCGGCCGAGGACATCATGCTCGGCTTCGGCGCGCACTTCGACCCCGAGGTCGCGCTCAGCCGGGCCGTCACCGAGCTCGGCCAGCTCCTGCCCGCCGTCGCCGACGGCTACGCGCCCGGCCTTCCGGCCCGGCTGACCGACTGGTGGCGGCGGGCCCGGCTCGCCGACCACCCCTACCTCGTGCCCGACCCCGTCCCGCCGGCCCGCGACGTCGCCGGCATGGCCGGGCCCGACGCCTACCGCGACACCGGCGACCTGCGCGACGACCTCGACCGGATCCGCGCGCTGGCCGCCCGGCACGGGCTGGAGGTGCTGGTGCTCGACCAGACCAGGCCCGACCTCGGGATGCCGGTCGTGCGGGTCGTCGTGCCCGGCCTCCGGCACTTCTGGGCCAGGTTCGGACCCGGACGGCTCTTCGACGCGCCGGTCCGGCTCGGCCGCCTCGCCGCGCCGACCGCCTACGCCGACCTCAACCCCGTCCCGTTGTTCCTCTGACCTTCCCCAGAACCTGGAGACCACCGTGGACCATCCTCCGCCGCCCGCCGAGCTGTGGTCGCTCCGCGAGGACGTGCACGTCGAGACCGCCGAGGGCGGTGCGGTCGTCGTGCACAGCCGCTGGGGCAGCACCGGCCTGCCCGAGGCCACGCCCGCCGAGCGCGAGGCGCTGCACCGGATGAGCCTCGGTCCCGTCATGCTGGAGAACGTCGTCGCCGATCCCGTCGGGCGGCGCGCGCTGCTGGCCGGCCTGCTCGCGCGGCTCGCGCACCTGATGGTGCGCTCGCTGCGGCTGGGCGCCGGGCAGCCGCTGCTCTCGGTCGTGCCGCTGACCCCGGCGTCCGGGCACCGCCCGGCCGCGCTCGACCGCGACCTGCCGGTGCGGCTGTCGCGGTTCGCGGTACTGCGCGGCGACGGCCGCGAGTACGTGCTGGAGTCGCCGCTGGCGCTGCACCGCGTGGTGCTGCACCGGCCCGAGGCGGTGTGGGCGATGGCGGCGCTGGCACGGCCGGTGACGCTCGCGGAGGCGGGCCGCGCGCTGCCCGCGGCGGCGCTCGCCGACGTCCTGCCCGACGTGCTCGGCGCACTCGTCGCGACCGGGATCGCCGTGCAGGCGCGCGCCGTCGGGCCGCCGGTGTTCGACGAGGACGACGACCCCGTGCTCGCGCTGTGGTCGCCGGTCGACCTGATGTTCCACACCCGCTCCACGCTCGGGCGGCACGACCACGACTTCGGCGAGACCCGCCCGCGCGGCGCGGCGGCGTCGGACGGGACCGTGGTCCGGCCGCCCGCGAGCCTCCCGGCCGTGCTGCTGTTCCGGCCGCGCTGGGACGCGCTGGTCGCCGGCGACCCGCCGCTCACCGTCGCGGTCGAGGGCGGGCGGCGGCGGCGCGACGACGGGCCGCCGACCGTCGACGAGATCGGAGAGCTGCTCTACCGCACGGTCCGGGTCCGTTCGATCGCCGGGCCCGCCGGAGTGCCCGCCGCGACCGGCGACCGGCCCTACCCGAGCCTCGGCGGCTGCTACGAACTGGAGGTCTACGTGACGGCCGCGGACTGCCCCGGCCTGGCGTGCGGCTGCTACCGCTACGACCCGGCCGGACACCTCCTCCAGCCGCTCGACGCCGCCGAGGCCGATGTCGAGGCCCTGCTGGACCAGGGCAGGACGGCCGCGGGCCTTCAGGACGCGCCGCCGGTCCTCCTGACGATCACCGCACGTTTCGACCGGGTTCACCGGCGGTACGAGGGGCCCGGTTACGCTCTGGTCCAGAAGAACGCGGGAGCCCTCCTGCACCTCATCGGACTGGTCGTCGCCGCGATGGGCCTGCGGGGCCGCGCCCACCACGACACCGACATCGAGACGGCGGCACGCGTGTTCGGCACCGACTGGCGGGTCGAGTCGAGCGTCGGTGCGTTCGTCGTCGGCCGCCGCCCGCCGGCCTCCACGCACTCCCTGACTCCCGTCAACGACTCGGCCTGGCCGGAACTTGCCAATTCCTACTTTTCCCAATAAAAGGGAATGGAAAGAACATTCGCCGAGAAGCACGTGAGAAACACAGGATCGATATAGTCAGGGCACACGGACCGCGCTTCGGTGACAGCGAAGGCCGCCAGTGCCGCTCCGGGAGGACCGTCTATGCCCCTTCCCTCCGAAAGGGACCGCGTGGCCGCGGACGACGAAGACCCCGAATCCTCGCTGTGGGCGCCGCGGATGGCGCTGCTGGTCACCCTGTCGGTGCTCGTCGGCTACACGCTGACGACCCTGATGAACGTGCTCGGCCAGGGCCCCGGACCGCTGATGCTGGTCGCGGTGTCCGTCTGCCTCGCGCTCACGCTCGCGCTCCAGCTCCTGCACTCCACCCGCTCGCCGCGCTCCTGGCCCGCCCGGACCCGCGCACTGACGCTGTCGGCGCAGGCCGTCGCGACCTACGCGCCGCTCGCCTGGTTCGGCCTGCCGTGGGGCGCGATGGCCGGGTTCCTCGCCGGATCGCTGCTGCTGGCCGTCCCCGGCCGGGTCCGCTGGCTGCTGTACCTGCTGTCGGCCGTGGCGATCGTGCCGGTGGTGCTGGCGCTGTACGGTCCGGAGGCCGGGGCGGCGATCTACGGTGCCGGCGTCACCCTGCTCACGGGGTTCATCGTCTACGGGGTCAGCTCGCTCACCGAGCTCGTGGAGGAGACCCGCGAGACGCGCAGCGCGCTCGCGCGCATGGCCGTCGTCGCCGAACGGCTGCGCGTGGCCCGCGACCTGCACGACCTGCTCGGCTACCGGCTCTCGGCCATCACTCTGAAGAACGAGCTGGCCTACCGGCTGCTCCCGGCCGCGCCGGAGCGGGCGGGCGCGGAGATCGCCGAGACCCTCGTCATCGTCCGGGAGGCGCTGGCCGACGTCAGGCTCGTCGCCACCGGCTACCGCGACATGTCGGTGCGGGCCGAGGCCGACTCGGCGGTGTCGGTCCTGTCCTCGGCGCGGATCCGCGTCCGGGCGGAGGTGGCCTCGGGGCCGCTGTCGCGCGAGGTGGACACGGCGCTGTCGATCGTGCTGCGCGAGGCCGTCACCAACGTGCTGCGGCACAGCAAGGCCCAGCACTGCGAGATCTCCGCGGTCCGCGACGGCGGGCGGGTCCGGCTGGCCGTCTCCAATGACGGGGTCGAGGCCGAGCCGCCCGGACGCCGCGGCGTCGGCCTGGACAACCTGCGGATCCGGATGGAGGCGGTCGGCGGGACGCTGGAGAGCGGGCGGCTCGGCGAAGACCGGTTCCGCGTCACCGCGACCGCGCCCGCGCCCGACGCCGAGGAGCCGTCGGCGCCCGAACCCGAGGAACGGCGGGGCCGGTCCTGGGCGCCGAACCACACCCTCGTCATCACGGTCATGGTCCTCGCCGGTTACCTCCTGATCATGCTCATCAACGCCGGCACGGTCTCGGCCGCGTCCGCCGTGTCCGCCGCGGGCATGCTCGCCACGCTCGGCTGCCTCGCCGCGGTGTTCGGCCTCCAGCTCCTGCACTCCCTGTGCAGGCCGCGCACGTGGCCGCTGCGCCTGCGGGTGATGACGCTGGCGGTCCAGGGCGCGGCCACCTACGCGCCTCTGCTGTGGACCGGACGCCCGTGGGGGGCGATGGCCGGGTTCTTCGCCGGGTCGCTCCTGCTGAGCGGCGCCGCGCCGGCGCGCTGGGCGTTGTTCGCCGGGTCGGTCGCCGTCCTCGCGCCGATCGCCGCCGCCGAAGGCGAACCGGCCTCCTACGACGCCTACCTCGTCGTCTCCTCGCTCGTCGCCGGGCTCGTCGTCTACGGCGTGACGACGATGTACGCGCTGGTCGTGGAGATCCGCGAGGCGCGCGACGCGCTCGCGATCGGCGAGGTGACCCGCGAGCGGCTGGCGGTCGCGCACGAGCTCAACGAGGGGCTCGGCGCGGGCCTGTCGGAGATCGCGCTGAAGGGCGAGCTGATCCACCGGCTGCTGCCCGGCACGCCGGACGCCGCGCAGGCCGAGATCATCGAGGTGCTCGACGTCTCGCGCCGGACGCTCGCCGACGTCCGGCTGGTGGCGAGCGGATACCGCGGGCGCGCCCCGCAACGGAACCCGCCTTCCGCTCGTCAGAAAGAGGCGGGGAAGTGAACCCGCCCCCTGCTCCCGTGCGCGCCCGCTCGCGCAGACAGACCTGGTGGTGAAACCGTTGCTCAAGATTCTCCTCGCGGAGGACATGCACATGGTCCGCGGGGCGCTGGTCGCGCTCCTGGAACTGGAGGACGACCTGGAGGTCGTCGCGAAGGTCGACAGCGGCGACAAGATCCTTCCGGCGGCCCTGCAGCACCGGCCCGACGTCGCCATCATCGACGTCGACCTGCCGGTCCTCGACGGGCTCTCCGCCGCCCAGCAGCTGCACCAGAACCTCCCGGGGTGCCGGACCCTGATCCTCACCGGGCTGGGCCGGCCGGGCACGCTGCGCCGTGCGATGTCGGCGCACGTGTCGGGCTTCCTTCTCAAGGACTCGCCTTCCGAAGGGCTCGCCCGCGCCGTCCGCGACGTGGCCGCGGGCCGCCGGGTGGTCGACCCGCAGCTGGCGATGACGGCCTGGGACCTCGGCCCCAACCCGCTGTCCGAGCGCGAGGCCGAGGTGCTGCGGCTGACCGCGCGGGGCGCCGAGGCCGCCGAGATCGCCGCCGACCTGCACCTGTCCGTCGGGACGGTGCGCAACTACCTGACGGCGATCGTGCTGAAGCTCGGCGCCCGCAACCGGCTCGACGCGGTGCGCATCGCCACCGAGGCGGACTGGCTCTCCTGACCGCGGAGAGCCGGTCCCGCCCCGGCTCCCGCTCAGCGCGCCGACGTCATCCCGGCGACGAGGAGGTCCATCAGCCTCTCGGGGGCGTCCATGAACCGGTAGTGGGCGCCCTCCAGGACCTCGAACGAGGTGTCTCCGCAGTCGGCCCACCCCGCCATGAGCCGGTGGTCGACCTCGGTGTCGCCCGACCAGCCGAGCGCGGTGATCGGCGAGGCGAGGCGGACGGGCTCGGCCGGCCGGTACCGCTTGTTGGCCTCCACGTCGGCGCGCAGGATGCCGAGGCTCATCTCGACGAGCGACGGCAGCGGCTTGCCGCCGAGCCGCACGATCAGCTCCCGCACCTCCTCGCCGAGCTCGGCGTCGGACATCTCCAGGAACCGGCCGGCCGGGCCCTGGTGCGGCGCCACCTGCGAGGAGACGAACAGCCGCGCCGGGGCCGGGTAGCCGCGCTCCATCAGCCGGACGGCCGTCTCGTAGCCCGGCAGCGCCGAGCCGCAGTGGCCGAAGAACGCGAACGGCCGGTTCAGGTGGGGCCGCAGCACCTCGACCAGGTCGTCGGCCAGCTCCTCGTAGGTGGCGTAGGGGTCCTCGCGCAGCCGGTTCTCCCGTCCCGGCGGCTGGATCGGCACGATCTCGACCTCGCCGAGGAAGCGGGGCCACTGCCGGTACATGCTCGCGCCGCAGCCGGAGTAGGGCAGGCAGAAGATCCGGGCGGCGCTCTCGGGCGACGGTTCGCGCAGGAACCACTTCCTGCGGACCGCCGCGGTCACCTCGGGCGGCGTGGTGGTGGACGTCGTCATCTCTCGTTCCTCTCCTCGCGGGTGCGGCGGCTCAGGCCGGGACCGCGACCTCGTCGACGGCCGCCTCGTACAGGTGGCGGGACTCCTTCCTGATCTGGGCCCGCAGCGGCATGTGCTTGATCCCGGCGACGAAGTTGGAGTGCAGGTGCTCCACCGGCCCGGTGATCTCGAAGCCCTCGAAGTGCTCGATCAGCTCGTCGAAGAGGATCTGCATGGTCAGGCGGGCCACGGTGTGCCCGACGCAGTAGTGCGAGCCGACGCCGAAGGTGATGTGCCGGTTCGGCTTGCGGCGGATGTCGAACTCGTAGGGGTTCGCGAAGACCTTCTCGTCGCGGTTGCAGGCGCCGAGCCACACCACGACCGCCTCGCCCTGCCTGATGAGCTTGCCGGAGAGCTCGACGTCCTCCAGCGCGTAGCGCATGAAGTGGTTGGCGGGCGAGGCCCAGCGCAGCGTCTCGTCGATCGCGGTCCGGTGGACGGTGGCGCGGTTGGCGCGCCAGTCCTCGAACACCGGCGTCGTGGTGAACTCGACCATCGCTCCGGTCGGCACGTACGGGGTGGTGACGTTGGCGCCGAGGATCAGGCTGTAGCAGTTGGACAGGATCGCGCCGGTCTCGGGCCGGCGGCCGTCGAGGTCGATGCTCAGCAGCATGCTGATGAGGTCGTCGCCGAGGTCGTTCCGGCGGACCTTGACGATGTCGTGGAAGAACGCGAACAGCTCGCGGTGGGCGAGCTCCAGCGTGCGCTTGGCGTCGCCGGTGGTGAACTCCGGGTCCTCCGGCGCGATCGACATGGCGGTGAGCTCGGTCAGACGCGGCCAGTACTCGCGCGGGACGCCCATCATCGTGCCGGCCGCGGCCATCGGCAGCATCATCATCGAGGACGCGAAGTCGAAGGTCTCGTCCGAGAGGGCCGGGGCCAGGACCCGCCGGATCTCGGCCTGGATCGCCGGGCGGTAGCGCTCGACGGCCTTGTTGGTGAGCGCCTTCTGCACGGGTTCGCGCATGCGGCTGTGCTGCGGCGGGTCGGTCGCGGCCATCTGCCGGCCGCGGGCCGGGTCGTCCTTGCCCAGCAGGAAGAGCATGGTGCCGCGCTGGGAGGTGAAGCGGGTGTGGTCGCGCAGCACCAGCTCGCCGTCGGCGAAGGTGGTGACCGACCAGAAGCCGAGCTCGTCGCCGACGTTCTGCCAGCGCACCGGGTCGTGCTCGCGCATGAGCGCCCAGGCGGCGTGCGGGTCGCCCTGGCTGAACAGGCCGTGGTCCATCAGGTCGATGCCGGCGAGGTCGACGGGCTGGAAGTTCTCGGGACGGGAGAGCCGCATGGTCATGCCTCTTTCGCTGAGTCGGTGAGGAGGGCTTCGACGGCCTCGGCGAGCTCGCCGATGGTCGGGTGGAGGTAGAGGGTGCGGGCGGCGACCTCGACGGCGTACTCGGCGTGCAGCGCGACGAGCAGTTCGGCCGCGATGAGCGAGTGGCCGCCGAGCTCGAAGAAGTCGTCCTCGACGCCGACCGGCTCGATGGCGAGCAGGTCGCTCCACAGGTGGGCGAGGTGCGCCTGGACCGGCCCGTCCGGCGCGACGTAGGACGAGGGGAGGTTGCGGGAGACGCGCCGGGCGGGCGGCAGCGCGGCCCGGTCGACCTTGCCGGTGGGGCCGAGCGGCAGCGCGTCCAGCAGGATGATCGCCCACGGCACGAGGTAGGACGGGAGCCGGTCGCGCAGCGCCTCGCGGAACTGCGCGGATCGTCCGGACGGCCCGACCTCGGCCGGGTCGTCGGCGACGACGTAGGCGACGAGCCGCTTGCCGCGCGTGCCGTCGCGCTGGGCGACGACGACGGCCTCGTGGACGTCGGGGTCCTCCAGGAGCGCGGCCTCGACCTCGCCGGGCTCGACCCGGTATCCCTGCACCTTGATCTGCCGGTCGGCGCGGCCCAGGAACTCCAGGACGCCGTCCGGCCGCCAGGCGACGAGGTCGCCGGTGCGGTACATGCGCTCGCCGGAGGCGAACGGGTTGGGCAGGAACCGGTCCGCCGTGGCGCCGGGCCGGTTCAGGTAGCCGCGGGCGAGGCCCTCCCCCGCGGCGTACAGCTCGCCGGGCACGCCGGCCGGAACGGGCCGCAGGGCGGCGTCCAGGACCAGCGCCCGGGTGCCGCTGATCGGCGGGCCGATCGGCACGGTGCCGTCGGCGGGCGCGGCCGTGCTGGTCCAGCAGGCGGTGAAGGTGGTGTTCTCGGTGGGCCCGTAGCCGTTGGTGAAGGTCAGGCCGGGGCTGTCGGCGAGGACCTGGGCGAGCTGGGTGCGCGAGACGACGTCGCCGCCGGCGATGAGGTGCCGGAGGCCGCTGAAGGCGTCGGGGTGGAGCGCGGCGAGCTGGTGGAACAGGCCGGCGGTGAGCCAGAGGACGGTGACGGCCTCCGTGCGCAGCGACCGGGCAAGGCCGGTCAGGTCGACGCGGCCGGGCGGGTGGACGGCCAGGCGCGCACCGCAGGTGAGCGGCGCCCACAGCTCCAGGGTGGAGGCGTCGAAGGCGACCGGCGCGAGCTGGAGGAAGACGTCGTCCTCGCCGAAGTCCGCCCAGTCCGGGCGCTGGACGAGGCGGCTGACGGCCGCGTGCGGGATGGCCGCGCCCTTCGGCTCGCCGGTCGATCCCGAGGTGTAGCTGACGTAGGCGAGATCGTCGGGGCGCACCGTCGGACGTGTGAAGGACGAGGCGCCTTCGGGCCCGGGGACGTCCTCGACCGTGACGACCTCGGCTCCTTCGGGGACCAGTCCGGTGAACCGCTCCTGCGCGACGACGACGGCCGCGGCGGTGTCGGCGACGAGGTGCGCGATCCGCGCGGGCGGCAGGTCGGGGTCGATGGCGGCGTAGGCGCCTCCCGCCTTGAGCACGCCGAGCAGCGCGACGACCAGGTCGATGGAGCGCTCGGCGAGGACGCCGACGATCCTGCCGGGACCGACGCCCTCGCCGGCGAGCCGGGCGGCCAGGCGCGCGGCCCGCTCGTCGAGCTCCCGGTAGGTGAGGGTCGCGCCGGCGCAGGTGACGGCGGGCCGGTCGGGGACGCGGCGGGCCTGGGCCTCGACCAGCTCGTGCACGCACGCGGCGGCGGCCGGTGCGACGCCCGTCCCGCCGAAGGCCAGGACGCGGGCGGTCTCGGCGTCGGTCGCCAGCGGCAGCGCACCGACCGGGACACGTGGGTCGTGCGCGCCGGCATCGAGCGCGACCCGCAGCTGTGCCGCGAGCTCGGCGGCGGTCGCGGCGCCGTCCGGGCCGACGCAGGTGATCCGGGCCTCGGTCCCTCCGGGGCCCGGCCAGGTCTGGAGGACGACCGGGGCGCCGGTGCGCGCGGCGGCCGGGACGGCCGGGTCCGCGTCGGCGTGGTGCTCGGCGTCGAACGGCTCGTCGAGCGGCCCGTCGCCGCCGCGCGCGGCGGCCTCGGCGAGCGCGCCGAACGGCGTCTCGGCGGCGATGTCGGCGCACAGGGCCGCGCCGATCCGGCCGCCGGGTCCGGCCAGCGCGATCCGCACCGTGTCCTGGGTGGTCCTGCGGTGCAGGACGGCGGCGAGCGCGGCGAGCACCTCGGCCCCGGCGCGGGCGCCGAGCGCGAACTCCTCGGCCGGCGCGGGTCCTGGCCTCTGTTCCATGATGGTCATCGGGACTCCTCGGGGTCGGTCGAGCGGGGGACGCGGAGCGCGACTCCGCAGGGTCCGGCCGGGTCGTGGACCCGGGCGCCGGGCCGGTCGGCGATCGCGGTGAGCAGGTCGAGGTAGTCCTCGGCGATGTCGGCGACCCGCTGCGGGCTGTAGAGCGCGGTGCGGTAGGTCTGGACGAGGTGCGCCTCGCCGTTCCCGCCGGTGAGCCGCATGGCGAAGCGGCCCTGGGAGCGGCGGTAGGGCACCCGTCTGGTCAGGGCTCCGGTGAGCCCGGCTTCGAGGGGGACGTCGGGGTTGGTCTCCTCGGTGAACAGGACGGGCAGGTCGAACTCCGGCCAGAGCCGGGCGATGTCGGCGACCGGGAGGTCGCGGTGGTCGAGGTCTGCGGCGACCGCGTCGCGGGTCGCGGCGAGCAGGTCGCGGAAGGCCGGGTCGCCGTCGAGGCGGACGCGGATCGGCGGCTCGTTGATGAACACGCCGAGCACGTCCTGGGTCTCGGGCCGGCCGCGCAGCGAGATCGGGCTCATCAGGACGATGTCGCGGCGGCCGGAGTAGGCGCCGAGCAGGACCGCGAACGCGGTGAGCGAGACCATGTAGAGGCTGGCGCGCTCGCGGGCGGCGAGGTCGCGGAGCCGGTCGACGAGGCCGGGGTCGATCGGCATCTCGCGGGTGGCGCCGTGCAGGCCGGGCCGGGCGGGCGGCGTCAGGTCGTACGGCGGCCGCAGCGGCTCGGCGCCGGCCAGGCGCCCGCGCCAGTACGCCTCCAGCCGGTCGCGGTCGCGCTCCAGGCGCGCGTTCTGCCAGGCGACGACGTCCACGGCCTGGACCGGCGGCTCGGGCAGGGCCGGCGTGCCGCCGGAGGCGAACGCGGCGTAGGCGAGCGACAGCTCCGCGCAGAACACCTCCTGCGAGCGCAGGTCGCCGATCTGGTGGTGCATGACCAGCACGAGCTCGTGCCGGTCGGGCGCGAGGCGCAGCAGCCGCAGCCGGACCAGGTCGTCGCGCTCCAGGTCGAACGGCTCGTCGAAGACGGCTTCGGTGGCCGCCTCCACCTCGTCCTCGGTCACCTCGACTACCGGGACGCGCTGCGGCCGCGGCTCGGGGTCGACGTAGGCGGCGAGTTCGCCGTCCTCCATGACGAACCGGGTGCGCAGCGGCTCGTGCCGGCGGGCCGTCCAGTCCAGCGCCCGCTCCAGCGCGGCGGCGTCGAACGGGCCCTGCAGGCTCATCGCGCCGACGAGCACGAAGGCGTCCTTCTCCTCGTCCTCCTCGTGGTAGCGCCAGTAGACGCGCTCGATGCCGGAGGTCTCGAACCGCTGGACGCCGCCGGTCCGCGGCAGCCGCGGCACCGGCCGCTCGGCGGGCGCGACCCCGCCGGCGTCGATCCGGGCCGCGATCGCCTCGACGGTGGCCTCGCCGCCGAACAGCGCGCGCAGCGGCAGCTCGGCGCCGAACCGGTCGCGGATCTCGGCGACCAGGCGGACGGCCGCGAGGGAGTTGCCGCCGAGGTCGAAGAACCCGGCGGTCACGCCGACCCGGTCCAGGCCGAGCAGCTCCGACCACAGGCCGGCCAGCGCGGTCTCGGTCGCGGTGCGCGGCGCGACGTACGCCTCCTGGACGTCTCCGGCGTCCGGTTCGGGCAGCGCCGTCCGGTCCAGCTTGCCGTTGGCGCTGAGCGGCAGCGCGGAGAGCGGCACCAGCAGCGACGGCACCATCCACTCCGGCAGCCGGGCGGCGAGGTGCGCGCGGATCCCGGGCAGGTCGGGCTCGCCGCGCGGCACGACGTATCCGACGAGCCGCAGCGCGCCGAGCGGGTCGGGCCGGGCGGCGACGGCGCATCCGGCGAGGCCGGGGTGCTCGGCGAGCACGGCCTCGACCTCGGCCGGCTCGACCCGGAACCCGCGGATCTTCACCTGGGCGTCGGCGCGGCCGAGGAACTGGAAGCCTCCGGACGCCGCCCGGCGCACGCGGTCGCCGGTGCGGTAGAGGCGGGAGCCGGGCGGGCCGAACGGGTCGGGCACGAAACGGTCGGCGGTCATGCCGGGCCGGCCGGTGTAGCCGCGGCCGACGCCGGGCCCGCCGATGTACAGCTCGCCGGGCACCCCGTCGGGGACCGGCCGCAGCCAGCCGTCCAGGACGTGCAGGTCGGTGCCGGCGACGGCCTCGCCGAGCGGGACGACGAGGTCGGGGTCGCCGGTGTGGTCGACGGTGAGGACGGAGGAGGTGCAGCACGCCTCGGTGACGCCGTAGACCTGGACGAGGTCGCCGTCCCAGTCGCGCCAGGCGGCCAGGCCGCGCAGCGTCGGCGCGGTCTCCGACCCGAAGATCAGCCGACGCAGGACCGCCGGGACGGCCGCGCGTTCGCGCGGGCCCCAGGTCGCCAGCCGCGACGGGGTCGTGGAAAGGGTGGTCGCGCCGGTGGCGGCGACGAGGTCCCACAGGTCCTCGGTGGCCAGCGGCGGCTCGCCTTCGGGCAGCGCGACCGAGCCGCCGGTCGTCAGGTAGGGGTAGACCTCCTCGGCGACGACGTCGAAGCCGAGCGGCGCGAGCTGGAGCGCCCGGTCCCGCGGGGTGACGCCGAGCGCGCCGGCCATCGCCGCGGCGAACGCGGACAGGCCGCCGTGGGTGTTCATCGCGCCCTTGGGCCGGCCGGTGGAGCCGGAGGTGTAGACGACGTAGGCGAGCTGGCCGGGCGAGGTGGCGACGTCGGGCGCGGTGTCGGGGGCGTCGAGCGGACCGTCCAGCAGGACCGCCTCGGTGACGCCGTCCGGCAGCGCGTCCCGCAGCGCGGAGGTCGTGACGGCGTGCCGGGCGCCGGCGTCGGTGAGCATGTAGGTGAGCCGCTCTGCCGGGTAGGCGGGGTCGGCGGGCACGTAGGCGCCGCCGGCCTTGAGGACGCCGAGCAGCGCGGCGAGCAGGTCGGGCGAGCGCGGCAGCAGGACCGCGACCGGCGTCTCGGCGCGTACGCCGCGCTCGCGCAGGAGGTGCGCGACGCGGTTGGCGCGCCGGTCGAGCTCGGCGTAGCTCATCTCGCGGCCTCCGCAGACGACGGCGACGGCGTCCGGGGTGAGCCGGGCGTGCCGTTCGAAGGCCCGGTGCACCG
The DNA here is from genome assembly GCF_039533685.1 of Actinocorallia aurantiaca. NCBI lineage: Bacteria > Bacillati > Actinomycetota > Actinomycetes > Streptosporangiales > Thermomonosporaceae > Actinocorallia > Actinocorallia aurantiaca. The sequence continues at coordinate 187,729 of NZ_BAAATZ010000032.1, forward strand.
GTTCGCCGTCTCCGGCGCCGTCCGCCCGGCGCACG
>NZ_BAAATZ010000032.1:187801-189710 GCF_039533685.1 Actinocorallia aurantiaca
AGCTCCGAGACGCGCCGGTCGGCGTCGTCGAGGACGGCCTGGAGCAGGACGGCCAGGTGCCCGGCCATGCGCTCGACGGTCGCGGCCTCGAACAGCTCGGTGCTGTACTCCAGCGACACCAGGTGGCCGCCGTTGACCGGCGACACGTCCAGCGACAGGTCGAACTTGGCGGTGCTGGTGGCCACGGCCTTGGCCTCGAAGACGAGGTCGCCGACCCGCCACTCCTCCTGCGGGACGTTCATCAGCGAGAACATCACCTGCGCGAGCGGGCCGCCGTTGCCGTTGTAGCGGGCGGGTTTCAGCTCCTCCACGAGCTTCTCGTAGGGCACGTCGGCGTGCGCGTACCCGGCCAGGCAGGACTCCTTGATCCGGCCGAGGAGCTGGCCGAACGTCGGGTCGCCGGACAGGTCGACGCGCAGTACAAGCGTGTTGACGAAGAAGCCGATGATGAGAGCGATCTCCGACCGGTCTCGGCCGGCGACGGGCGTCGCGACGGTGAAGTCGGTGCGGCCGGTGTAGCGCGACAGCAGCACCGACCAGACCGCCAGCACCAGCATGAACGGGGTGACCTCCCAGTCCTTGGCGGCCTTCTCGATCCGCGCCATCTGCCCGTCGGGCAGCATGCGCGCGAACGTGGCGCCGGCGGAGGTCGGGACGGCGGGCCGCGGCAGGTCGGTCGGCAGCAGCAGCGGCGTGGTCCCGGCCAGGCGCTCGCGCCAGTAGGCGAGCTGCCCTTCGAGGTACTCGCCCTGGAGGTTGTCGCGCTGCCAGACGGCGTAGTCGGCGTACTGGACGCGCAGCTCCGGCAGCCGGGGCCGGCGGCCGGAGGTGAACGCCTCGTAGCAGACGGCCAGCTCCTGGAAGAGGATCGCCGAGGAGATCCCGTCGGTGATGATGTGGTGCATCACCAGGACCGCGACGTGCTCGTCCGGCGCGGTCCGCAGCAGCCGCATCCGCAGCAGCGGGCCGGTCGCCAGGTCGAACGGGGTGTCGATGTCGGCCTGGATGAGCGCGTCGACGTCGGCCGGGTCGGCGTCGGCGACGGGCAGGTCCAGCGTCAGCTCGGCGGAGATGATCTGGACGGGCTCGTGTCCGTCGAAGCCGAACACGGTGCGCAGGGACTCGTGCCGCGCGACGACGGCGTTGAGCGCGCGCCGCAGCGCGGCCGGGTCCAGCGGGCCGGTCAGCGTGACCGCGGCGAGCACGTTGTAGGTCGCGGTGCCGGGGTCGACCTGGTCGAGGAGCCAGAGGCTCTGCTGGGCGAAGGACGTCTCGATGACGGCCGTGCCCGGCCGGTCGAGATCGGTCATCAGGGTCATGGCGGCTCCTCCTTCAGCGGGTGGCGGTGGTCTCGCGGGCGCGCCTGGTCCGGTAACCGGACCGGTCGACCCGCTGGATGGAGGCGAGTTTCGGCGCGGCCGGCCCCTCGGCCTGTACGCCGTCGATGTAGGCGGCGGCCGCGGCGACGGTCGGCGACTCGAAGAGGCGGCCGAGCGGCAGGTCCACGTCGTAGACGTCGCGGACCTTCTCCACCACCTCGACGCCGAGCAGCGAGTGCCCGCCGAGCGAGAAGAAGTCGTCGTGGACGCCGATGCGGTCGAGGCCGAGCGCGTCGGCCCAGATCTTGGCGATGGCCCGCTCGGTCTCGGTGCTGGGCTCGCGCTGCGCGGCGGCCTCGTCGGCGGGCAGCGTGACCGGCAGCGGCAGTCCGGACCGGTCGAGGGTGCCGTCGCGGCGCAGCGGCCAGGAGTCCACGACCAGGAACTTCGCCGGGATCATGTAGGTCGGGAAGTACACCTGGAGGTGGGACTTCAGCCGCGGCGCCACCGAGCGGACCCGCTGCGCGCGGACCGGGTCGTTGGTCCACGCCCCGGCGGCGCGCGCGGCGGCCGCGGCCACCGCGGCGGGC
>NZ_BAAATZ010000032.1:189730-190358 GCF_039533685.1 Actinocorallia aurantiaca
GGCCGGGGCCACCGCGGCGGGCTCCGGGCCGCGCGCCTCGTCCGCGCGCGGCGTGAGGACGATGTCGACCCTGCCGTGGCCGCCGTACCGGACCACGGCCTCGTAGCCGGCCTCCTGCCCGACCGCGACGAGCTCGGCCGGGTCGACCGGGCCGCCGGGCGCGGCGAAGACCGGCTGGATCGCCTCGGTGAGCTCCCCGACGGTCCGCACGCCGCCGTGCAGCAGGTCCAGCGCGGCGAGCTTGACGCCCAGGCGGATGTCCGGGACCCCGGTGACGGCCAGCGGCGCCGGGTCGGCGGCGGCCAGGCGCTCGCGCAGGAGCGCGGTGGTCAGGCCCTCGCCCTCCCAGTCGGCGGACGGCACGTCCGCCGGCCCAACCCCTCCGACGTACAGGACCACGTCGTAGCGGAACAGGCTCAGCTCGTTGCGGCCGCGTCCGGTCTTCGGCAGGACGCTCACGCCGGTGACTCCGGGCAGGCGGGCGGCGAGGTCGAGGAACGCCTCGGGCGCGACGACCAGCTCCTCCTCGGCGGCGGCCCGGCGGGAGATCTGCTCCAGCAGGGTCGAGGCGGGCGCGTCCGGGTCGGCCTCGCCCCACGGCGCCGACAGGTGCAGCGCTTCGGCGATC
>NZ_BAAATZ010000032.1:190405-198761 GCF_039533685.1 Actinocorallia aurantiaca
CGCCTCGGCGATCGGCGCGCTGCGCACGCTGGCGAGGTAGATCCGGCCGCCGTCGCGCACTACCCGCAGCGCCCCGCGCAGGACGTGCTCCAGCGCGGGCAGGCCGGGGAAGTAGGACACGAGGTTGTTCAGGACGACGGTGTCGAACGCGTCGTCGTCGAGGCCGGTGAAGTCGCCGGGGCCGCGTTCGAGCAGCCGGACCGACTCGGCCTTGGTGGCGAGCCAGTCCTGGTGCTGGCGGATCCGGTTGAGGGCGCGGGCCGACAGGTCGGTGCCGACGTAGGCGCCGTCGCAGCGGGCGGCGAGCTTGAACAGCAGCGTGCCGGTGCGGCAGCCGATCTCCAGCACGTCGCGCGGACGCAGGCTCAGGACGCGCCGGAAGTTCGCCTCGGCCCACTCGTTCATCTCGCCGGAGGAGACGAACTCGCCGGTGGCCGGGCTGGTCCAGCCGCCGAGGTTCAGCGCCGGGTCGGCCTCGGCGGCGCGGTCGCCGTAGGACGCCTCGAACGCCTCGGCCCAGCGGTCCGGGCCGTCGCCGGGCCCCCCGCCGTCGCGCAGCGACACGTAGGCGACCAGGCCGCCATCGGGCTCTGGGTGGGGCAGGACCGAGGCGCGGCCGACGTCGGCGTGGCCTTCGAGGCTGCCGGCCAGCTCGGCGGTCTCGACGTGGTGGCCCCTGATCATCAGGGCGTCCTCGACCGGGCCGAGCAGTTCCAGGCCGCCGTCGGCGAGCCAGCGGGCGCGCAGGCCGGTGCGGTACAGGCGGGCGCCGGGCGCGTCCGGGTCGGGCGCGAACACGGAATCGGTGCAGACCGGGCGGCCAAGGAAGCCTCGCGGCTCGTACGGCAGGCCCAGGCACAGCTCGCCGGGCACTCCGATCGGGACGAGTTCGCCTCGGGCGTCCAGGACGATCCGGCGCGCGCCGCATCCGTCGGCGGTGACGACGTCGGCGGCGGCCTCGGCCGGGCCGCTCAGCACCGCCACCTCGGCGCCCGGCAGCAGGCGGGCGGCCTCGGCGAGCAGCGCGGGCCACGGCTCCTCGGCGTCCAGGACGATCCGGCGCAGCGTCGTGCGCAGGCCCAGGACGGCGGGGTCGGCCAGCAGCCGCTCCAGGCCTGACGGGGTGGTGCGCAGCGTGCCGACCGCGGCGGGCACTCCGTCCGCGACGGAGGGTGTCGCGCCGACGACGAGCGTCGCACCGCAGGTGAGCGGCCAGAGCAGGTCCCACGGCGAGGCGTCCAGCGGAGCCTGTGCGCGCGGCAGGACGCCCTCGCCCGGCTCCAGCGGGAACCGTTCGCCCATCCAGGCGAGCCGGTGCGCGACCGCGGCGTGGGTGGAGCCGCACCCGGCCGGGGTGCCGGAGATCCGGCGGGCGTAGCTGACGACCGCGAGGTCGCCGGGCCCGGCCACCGGCTCCGGGCGCGTCGCCGGGTAGCCGTCGATGCGCTCGCCGACGGTGTCGAGCGCGAGCATCCGGATCGAGGCGTCGGCCTCGGACAGCTTCAGCGCCGGGTCCAGGAGCGTGTCCCCGTCGGTGAGGACCAGCTTCGCGCCGGTGTCGGCGAGCACCGCCCGCACGTCGGCGCCCCGGTGCGCGGGGTCCACCGGGACGGCCGCGCCGCCGGCCTTGAGCACGGCGAGCAGCGCGACGAGGCGGTCCGCCGAAGGCGGCAGGACGACCGGGACCAGCCGGTCGGGTCCGACCCCGAGGTGCCGCAGCCAGTGCGCGAGCCGGCTGGCGCGCTCGTCCAGCTCGCGGTACGTCCAGCGCTCGGTCCCGGCCAGGACGGCGGTCGCGTCGGGCGTGGCGTCGGCCCGGCGCTCGACCATCGCGTGCACCGTGGTCGGCTCGGCCGCGCGCGGCGCGCCCGCGAGCGGGCCGGTGACGGCGGCGCGCTCGGCGTCGCCGAGCAGCGGCATCCGCCATACGACGCCGTCGGGGTCGGCGACCGCTCCGGCCACGACGGCGGTGAGCCGGTCGAGCATCCGGGTGACGACGTCCTCGCGGTACAGGTCGGTGGAGTAGTAGACCATGCCGGTGATCGCGCCGTCGTCCTCGATCGTGAGGTCGACCTCCAGGTCGAACCGGGCGGTGTTGGTGCTGAGCGTCTCGACCTCGAAGCTGACGCCGGGCAGCTCGATCCGGTGCCGCGGCTCGTTGTGCAGGCCGAGCTGGTGGCGGACGAGCGGCGCGTGCGACATCGCGTCGCGCTCGGGGTTGACCTCCTCGACGATCTTCTCGAACGGCACGTCCTGGTGGTCGTAGGCGTCCAGGCAGACGTCGCGGGCCTGGCGCAGCAGGTCGCGGTAGGTGGGGTCGCCCCGCAGGTCCAGGCGCAGCGGGAGCTCGTTGAGGAAGCAGCCGATGAGCGGCGCGACCTCGTCGCGGGTGCGGCCGGCGATCGGGCAGCCGATGATGATGTCCTCCTGGCCGCTCCAGCGGGCGAGGACGACGGAGTAGGCGGCGACGAGCGCCATGTAGGGGGTGGCGCGCTCGGCCTCGGCGAGCCGGATCAGCCCGGAGACGAGCTCGGCCGGCATCCGGTAGCGGATCGTGCCGCCGTCCCAGGTGAGGACGGTCGGGCGCGGCAGGCCGGTGGCGGCGTCCACGAGCCGGGTCTCGGCGAGCCTGTCCTTCCAGTGGTCCAGGTCGCGGTCCATCCGCTCGGGCGTCAGGTGGCGGCGCTGCCAGGCCGCGAAGTCGCCGTACTGGACGGCCAGGGGCTCCAGCGGCGACGGCAGTCCCGCCGAGAAGGCGCCGTACAGCTCGGCGACCTCGCGGATCAGCACGTTGAGGGACCAGCCGTCGGTCGCCACGTGGTGCTGGCACAGGATCATCAGGTGCTCGTCGTCGGCCAGGCGCAGCAGCACCGGGCGGAGCATCGGGTCCTGCTCCAGGTCGAACGGCCGGGAGGTCTCGCGGGCGCAGTGCTCGGCGACCGCCGCCTCCTGCTCGGCGCCCTCCAGGCCGCGCAGGTCGACCACCGGGAGCGCGAGGTCGGGCACCGGGTTGACGCGCTGGACGCCGCCCTTGCCGTCGGGGCCCACGTGGTAGGTGGTCCGCAGCACCTCGTGCCGGTCGACGATCTCGACCAGGCAGCGGCGCATGGTCTCCACGTCCAGGTCGCCGCGCAGGCGGGCCGCGCCGGCGACGTTGTACATCGTCTCCTCGGGCAGCATCCGGTTGAGGTACCAGATGCGCTGCTGGGCGAACGAGAGCGGCAGGTCGGAGCCGGCGGCGGAGCGGGTGATGCGGGCTTCGCCGCGGCCGATCCCTTGCCGGTCGAGCATGCGGTCGAGCAGTTCTCGCTGCTCGGCGGACAGCGGTCGCATCGCGTCATACCTCCAGGGGGGCGGTCGTGCTCAACAGGTGCCTGAGGTCGTGCTTGAGCCGGGACAGGACGATCGGCTCGGACTCCCGGGTGAAGAAGTGGCCGCCCGGGAAGACCTGGACGCGGTGGTCGCCGCCGGACTCGGCGGCCCAGCGCGCGGCCTTGGCGGGGTCGATCGTCGGGTCGGTCGCGCCCAGGTAGACCCGGACGGGGCAGCCGAGCGGCTCCTCGGCGGTGTGGCGGCGGGCCCGCAGCATGCCGAGGTCGGCCCGGATGACCGGGCGCAGCATGTCCAGGAACGTCTCGTTCTCCAGGATCGCGGCGGGTGTGCCGCCGGTCGCGGTGAGGAACCGGGTGATGCCCTCGTCGGTCATCCGGCCGGTGTAGTCGCGGGTGTGCAGGACGTCCGGGGCCTCGCAGGCGGCGGCGACGAACCCAGCCGGGCGCCAGGCGCGGCGCCGGCGGAGCGCGCGGCACAGTTCGAAGCCGACGACCGCGCCCATGCTGTGCCCGAAGACCACCAGCGGCCGGTCGAGCAGTTCCTCGACCTCGTCGTGCAGGCCGCCGTCCACGAGCTCGGCGAGGCCGGTCAGCGGGTCCTCGCCGAGGCGGGAACCGTGGCCGGGCAACTCCACCGCGACGACGCCGATCTCGGCGGGCAGCCGCTCGGGCCACCGCCGGTAGAGGTGGGCGCCTCCGCCGGCGGGCGGCAGGCACAGCAGGCGCGCCGCCGGGTCCTCGTCGCGCGACCAGTTCCGCAGCCAGACCATCTTTCGTCTCCTCCGTTCGGTGCCTCCGCGCGGCCCGAGGCCGCGGGGTCGATCCGGGTCGGGGCCCGCCCGGCCGGGCGGGCGGCCGGTCAGGGTGTCAGCGTGAGGGTGGACTCGCCGTCCTTCTCGACCGCCGGGCGGGTGAACGGCCAGCCGGCCGTCTCGCCCGCCGCCCACGGCGCGGTCTGGTCGGTGTACTGCGGGTGGGTCGCGTGGCCGGAGACTCCGGCGGAGTTGATCCAGCCGGAGGCGTCCCAGTCGGCGGTGTCGACGACCATCCGCATGGACGGGATCCAGTCGACGGCGTAGCCCTCCGGCGCGTACCAGCTGTTGGCGTTGACCGCGGAGTTGCCGCCGGGCAGCTCGTGCGGGCCGCTGTTCAGCAGCCACTGGACGGGGGCGGGCCCGCCCTTGCCGAGGGTGCTCTCCTTGAGCGTCAGGTGGTGGATCGCGCCCCAGCGCCAGTCGGCCGGGTCGTCGCCGAGCAGGTCGGTGAGCTCGGCCGCGGCCTCGTCGAGCGCGGCGCGCAGGACGTCGTCGCGATCCTTGGGCTTCCCGCCGTCGCTCCAGAACGGGTCGTCCGGCTCGGTGAGCAGGCCGCGGACCACCTCCAGCCAGCGGCCTCCGCCGTCCGGCTCGGCGTTGGCCTCGGTGCGCGACAGGTCGTCGGTGAAGGTGAGCCGCACCAGGGCCCGCCAGACGGCGTTGAAGTAGGCGGCCGGCGCGGAGTCCACCGGCTGGCCGTAGTCCCAGTCCTCCAGCAGCCGCCACGCCTCGGCGGCGCCCGGTCCGGGCTCGACGTCGAGCAGGTAGGGCACGAGCGCGGCGGCGAACGGGCTGCGGGTGTCGCGCTGGATCTCGCGCATCCCCTCGGCGTCCAGCTCGCCGGCGGCCTCGATGAGGGTGGCGATGCGCTCGCTGCGGTGGCCGTCCGGCCAGTCCTTGGTGATCAGGTGCTCGTAGCCGGGCCCCGCGGCGGCGTTGTTGGCGGTCACGATGTAGCCCGACGGCGGGTCGAACGCCTTCGGCAGCTCGTCGTAGGGAACCGTGCCGGTCCACTCGTGGGCTCCGGTCCAGCCGGGCACCGGGTAGGTGCCGTCGCCCTTGCTCCGGACCGGGATCTCGCCGATCGCCTGGTAGCCGATATGGCCCTTGGTGTCGGCGTAGACGACGTTCTGGGCCGGGGCGCCGAAGCCGCGCAGCGCCTCGCGGAAGGACTTCCAGTCCGTCGCGCGGTTGACGGCGAACACCGAGTCGACGGTGGCGGTCGGCTTGAGCGCGGTCCAGCGGAGCGCGACCTCGTGGCCGCCCGCCTCGCCGGTTTCGGGGGTGCTGCCCCGCGCGCCGAGGACGCCGAGCTCCTCGATCAGGCCGGACAGCAGCGGGCCGTGCCGGGTCGCGCGGACCTCGAACGTCACCGGGTCGCCGCCCGCGACCTCGATGGTCTCGGTCCTGGTCTCCAGCGGCAGCCGCTCGCCCTTGTAGGCGTAGGTGGAGCCGTCGACCTTCTCCAGGACGAGGTCGGTGACGTCCGCGCCGAGGTTCGTCAGGCCCCAGGCGATCTTGTCATTGTGGCCGATGAAGACCGCCGGCATCCCGGCGAAGCCGAACCCGGTCACGTCGTAGGGGCAGTCCGGGCCGACGTCCGCGCAGTGCAGGCCGGCCTGGTACCAGATGCTCGGCAGCTGCGGGCCGAGGTGCGGGTCGTTGGCGAGCAGCGGCTTGCCGGTCGTGGTGCGCGATCCGGCCACGACCCAGGAGTTGGAGCCGATGCCGGGGCCGCTCGGGCCGAGCAGCCGGTCGATCCGCCCGGCGACGTCGCCGATCGTGCGGATCCGGGCCGACTGCGTCGCCGGGGGCTCATCGACGGGCTCCACCGCCTTTTCCGCGCCGTCGTCGGCGACGATCGGGCGCTGGGTGGCGAAGTCGTAACCTGGGTAGAGCCGCGCGACCCGCTCCGCGGGCAGGCCCGCGGCGAGCAGCGAGCGCTGCATCTCCTCGTCCATGTTGCCGCGCAGGCTCCACGACATGGCCTTCAGCCATGCGACGGAGTCGGCCGGCTGCCACGGCTCCGGCTCGTACCCGCCGTTGACCAGGCCGAGGATCGCGTACTCGGCGCTCAGGCCGGAGCCGCTTCCGCGCTCCTCGAGGTAGGCGTTGACGCCGTCGGCGTAGGACTGGAGGTGGGCGCGGGTCTCCGGCGGCAGGAGCGCGACCTCGGCCTCGGCCACGCGCCGCCAGCCGAGCGCCCGGACCACCTTGTCGGTCTCGACCTCCGACGGGCCGAACAGCTCCGACACCCGGCCCGCCGTGATGTGCCGCTGGACGTCCATCTGCCAGAACCGGTCCTGGGCGTGGACGTAGCCCTGCGCGAGGAACAGGTCGGCCGGGGTCCCGGCGTAGATCTGCGGGACTCCGAACCGGTCCCGCACGATCTTCACCTCGCCCTGGAGGCCGTTGATCCGGACCTCGCCCGACGTCTCCGGGAAGGACTCGCGGACCGTCCAGACGCCGTACCCGGCTCCGGCCGCGACCAGCGCGAGCAGCAGCGCGAGCAGGCCGCCGAGGATCCTGCGGCCGCGGCGGCGGCGCCGGGGCCTCGCGGCGGGCTCCTTGACGTCCGGCACCGTCGCGGTCACCGGGAGGGCGGACACCGTCGCGGCGTCCACGGCGGGCTCCTCGACCTCCAGCGGCATTCCGGTCACCGGAAGGGCGGGCGTCGTCGCGGCGTCCACGGCGGCGCGCGTGATGTGACGCAGCCCGATCGCCAGGGCCAGCGTCGCGGCGGCGGCGCTGATGAGGAACGGGGCGCGCAGGCCGAACAGCTCTCCGGTGATACCGGCGAGCAGCGCGCCGAGCGGTCCCATGCCGACCGCGACGATCCGGTACGAGGAGTTGACGCGGCCGAGCAGCTCCTCGGGCACCAGCACGTGCCGGAGCGAGACCGCGATGACGTTGCTGATCCCGACCGTCGCGCCGACGACCGTCAGCGCGACCGTGGCGACCGCGGCGCTGGAGGTCAGCGCGGCGATGACGAAGGCGGCCGGGGCCGCCAGCAGCGCGATCCGCAGCGCGCCCGCCCGGCCGAACCGGTCCGACAGCACCGGGGTGAGGAGCGAGCCGATGACCGCGCCCAGCGCGATGACCGCGAGCAGAACGATGTAGGTCGTCCGGCCGACGCCCAGGACCTCGAAGGCGTACAGGACCGCGACCGAGATCGCCGCGAACACCGCCATCGTGATGAGGCCGACCACCAGGCACAGCGAGCGCAGCAGCCTGTTCCCCCACAGCCAGCGCAGGCCCTCGCGCACGTCGGCGAGGACGCTGCGCGCGGTGAGGCGGGTCTGCGGCCTGACCACCGCCGGACGCGGCACCGCCAGGCCGAACACCAGGAAGCCCGCGACGGCGAACGAGAGCGCGTCCAGGAAGAACGGCAGGCCGTGCGGCAGCGCGAACAGCAGCGCGCCGACCGGTGGCCCCAGCAGGTCGATCGTGGCGTTCTGCGCGCCCTGGATCCGGCTGTTGGCCTTGTCGATGAGGTGCGGCGGCACCATCTGCGGGATGATCGCGGTCGCGGCGTTGTCGCGCAGCGTCGCGACCGCGCCGATGAGGAAGTTGAAGACGACCAGCGCGGCGATCGTGGCCGCGCCGGTCGCGACGAGCACCGCGAACACCAGGGCGGCCGCGGCGGCGACGGCGTCGCAGGCCCACATCATCTTGCGCCGGTCCGGCCAGCGGTCGGTGAGCACGCCGCTGAACGGGCCGACGAGGACGAACGGCAGGCCGCCGGCGAACCAGACCGCGGCGACGGCGCCCGGCGTGTAGTTCAGGGACGCCGCCAGCAGCGGCAGCGCCCCCAGCCGGACGCCCTCGCCGAGCCCCGAGGCGAGGTCTGCGCTCCACATCCGCCAGAACGGCCGGCCGAGGTCGCGGCGCTCCTCGGCCCGCACCCCGCCCTCGGCGTCCCTGGTCTCTATCGCGGTCATGACGTACCCCTCTGGCTGGCTTCACGGCCGGTCGACCTCGAACATCGCACGGGCCGGTGAGCCGGGGGCCGCCGTTGTCAGGGGGGTGCCTGACAGGGGATCCCCATCATCCGAGCGGCAGCCAGCGCACGCCCAGGCGGTGCGCGGCCTCGGCCTCCTCAGGGGTGAGCGGGGCGCGCCCGGACGCCTTGGCCAGCAGGACCGGCGGATCCCAGCCGAGCTCGGCGGCCCGCTCCGCGCCGCCGGCGAGCAGCACCTCCGCGGTGAC
>NZ_BAAATZ010000032.1:198777-212681 GCF_039533685.1 Actinocorallia aurantiaca
CCGTCCACGGCCGCCGGTCCAGGGAGATCGCGAGGTCGAGACCGTGCAGGACGAGTTCGACGACGCGGGTCCGCAGGAACTCCGTCAGCAGCATCCGGTCGCCGTGCCGCGTGACGACCCGCCGTCCGGGCGGCTGCGCGGCGACGGCGGCGTGCGCGGCGCGCCACGTCCGCGCGAACTCCCCCGCGAGCTCCTTCCCCTCGGCCGCCTCCGCTTCGTCCTCGGCCTCGGCGACCCGGGCCCGGTCGGCTTCCGCCGTGAAGATCGCCGGCCGGAAGTACCCGCTCGCGTCGAAGTCCACCCCATCCGGCTCAGGCCCCCCGACCATCCCCACCGGCCGTCCCGCCCCCGACACGAGATGCGCCACCAGCCCCTTGACCGTCCAAGGCGGACAAGCGGAAGCCCGCCCGTACTCCGTCTCCCCCAGCCCCCGCAGAACCCCTTCCAATCTCACGCACTCATCCCGAAAGGCCGCCGACACGCTCTCCGCATCTCCCATCCCCCGACCTTCCCGAACCCCCGCCCGTCCCCACAACACCCCCGTCCGTACAACTCCCGACCACCCGCGGCGCCTCGTTCTGGTCCGGTCCGGCTCCGGTGGCACCCGAATCATGCGGCGGCGCTTGACTTGAAGTGCGCTTCAAGTCGCACGATGAGCGGCATGATCTTCACCTCAGAGGAGCTCGCCTACCTCGCCGCCCAGCCCCTCGGACGTCTGGCCACCCTCGCCCCCGACGGGACCCTCCAGAACAATCCGGTCAGCTTCGAAGTGAACACGGAGGAGGGGTACATCGACATCGGAGGGTGGAACATGGGTGAGAGCCGGAAGTTCACCAACGTCCGGCGGAATCCCGAAGTCTCCTTCGTCGTGGACGACATCGCCTCTCTCCAGCCCTGGACCGTCCGCGGCATGGAGATCCGGGGGCGTGCCGAGGCCGTCACGGGAGTGCCGCGCGATGAGGGCGACTTCCGCAGCGGCGAGGTCATCCGCATCCGTCCCCGCCGTATCCGGAGCTGGGGCGTTCCCGACGGGGAAGCGGGATCGGCACGCTGGACGCCCCTGCCGGGAACCCGCTGACGGTCCGAGGACCGGCGACTCACGGGCCGTGGGTCGCCGGGCGCACGCCGTACGGCTCGCGGCTCAGATCACGCCCAGGGCCAGCATCGCGTCGGCGACCCTGCGGAAGCCGTCGATGTTGGCGCTGGCCACGTAGTTGCCCGGCATGCCGTACTCGTCGGCGGTCTGGAGGCAGCGGGCGTGGATGTCCTGCATGATCTCCTGGAGCCGGCGCTCGGAGTGCTCGAACGTCCACGAGTCACGGCTGGCGTTCTGCTGCATCTCCAGGGCGCTGGTCGCCACGCCGCCCGCGTTGGCCGCCTTGCCCGGGGCGAACGCGACGCCCGCCTCCAGGAAGACCTTGATGCCCTCGGGCGTGGTCGGCATGTTGGCCCCCTCGCCCACCGCGACGCAGCCGTTGCCCACCATGAGGGCGGCGTCGCTGCCCGTGATCTCGTTCTGGGTAGCGGACGGCATCGCCACCTCGCAGGGCACCTCCCAGACGCTGCGGCCGGAGACGAAGACCGCCTGGCCGCCGCGGCGTGCCGTGTACACGTCCAGCCTTCCCCGCTCGACCTGCTTGACCTGCTTGAGCAGATCCAGGTCGATGCCCTTCTCGTCGAACACGTAGCCGGAGGAGTCGGAGCAGGCCACGACGACGCCGCCGAGCTGCTGGACCTTCTCGACGGTGTAGATCGCCACGTTGCCGGAGCCGGAGACCACGACCCGCTTGCCGTCGAACGACGTGCCGCGGGCCTTCAGCATCTCGTCGACGAAGAACGTGCAACCGTAGCCGGTGGCCTCCGTGCGCACCTGGGCGCCGCCGTACACGAGCCCCTTGCCGGTGATCACGCCGGATTCGTAGCGGTTCGTAATGCGCTTGTACTGGCCGAACAGGTAGCCGATCTCCCGGCTGCCGACGCCGATGTCACCGGCCGGCACGTCGGTGTACTCGCCGATGTGCCGGTAGAGCTCGGTCATGAAGCTCTGGCAGAAGTTCATCACCTCGCGGTCGGAGCGGCCCTTCGGGTCGAAGTCCGATCCGCCCTTGCCGCCGCCGATGGGCAGGCCCGTCAGGCTGTTCTTGAAGATCTGCTCGAAGCCCAGGAACTTCACGATGCCCAGGTAGACCGACGGGTGGAAGCGGAGCCCGCCCTTGTACGGCCCCAGCGCGCTGTTGAACTCCACGCGGAAGCCGCGGTTGATCTGCACCTCGCCCTGGTCGTCTACCCACGGCACCCGGAAGATGATCTGGCGCTCGGGTTCGCAGATCCGCTCGATGATCTTGGACTCGGCGTACTCCGCGTGCTTGCCGAGAACCGGGCCGATGCTGTCGAGCACCTCGCGCACCGCCTGGTGGAATTCGATCTCGCCAGGGTTGCGGCGCAGGACGCTCTCGTAGATCGCCGACAGTTTCTCGTGCAAAACGTACTCTCCCAGGTCGTGATGTCCTCCTCACTTTACGAGGCGACACATGGTGAGCTCGCCGCGCCCTCCCGTTTCCCGGCGTGAACGCGGCAGGTCAGCGCGCTGCCGGGACCACCGGTCGTCCCGGGTGGAGGCGGCGGGCAGGTGCATGCTCCCACCGCGGAACCGTCCCGCCCGATCCTCCTCTCACCCTTTGCCGATTCTTGTAGTGCGCCCTCTCGGATGCCTTGGACCTCCAGGAGAACAGTGACGCCCCGCCCTGAAAGCCGGCACCCAAGGGATCCTGTCGCCCGAATGGAGGCCGCCTCCTACGCCTAGCCGCGCCAGTTCACCCCGTACGTGCTGAACGCGATCGATTTCCGCCCTCCCCGCCCGGGACCCGGCGGAGACCACACTCCTCGTGGTTAGGCTGCTTCGATGATCACATGTGTCGTCGAGTACCAGATCGACCCGGCGAAGACCGCGGCGTTCGAACGCTTCGCCCGCGCGTGGATGCAGTTGGTGGAGCGGCACGGTGGAACCCACCACGGTTACTTCCTGCCGGGTGAGGGAGCCAGCGATGAGGCGCTCGCCCTGTTCAGCTTCGACAGTCTCGCCGCCTACGAGCAGTACCGGACCCTCTTCGGGTCCGATCCCGACTTCGTCGCGGCCGACCGCATCCGAGACGAGAGCGGCTGCGTCATCCGCTACCGGCGCACCTTCATGCGCCCCCTCCTGCCCGGCAGGTAGTGCTTTGTTGGGTCCAGGGTGCTGTTCAGCGGCATCATCGAAGGCAGCCTGTCAGCCGCAGCCCTCCCCGGCATCCGCCGCAGCACCGAGGATGGGCATCACCCCGAATCAGAGCGGAACCAGGGCAACGCGTCGAGCATCTCGTGCGGGCTGCGGGGCCACGAAAAAATCTCAGGAGAGCGCGTAAGCGAGGGGCACCGGATGACTCCTTGAGGGTGAGAGGAGTACCAGATGAGAATTGTCGTGCTGGTGGTCGCCGTTGCGGCGCTGGTCGCCGGAGGTGTCGTCGGCTGGGCGTCGTGGGGTGACGAGCAAGGTGCGCGGCCGGTCGCGGCCGCCACCTCCGTGCCGTCGAGTCCGGCTCGGTTCGCGTGTGACCGGAAGGACTCCGCCAAGAAGGGGTGGGTGCTCGCCGTCCATGTCCATCTGCCGGGGAAGAAGGCCACGGCTAAGGACGTCGGGACGATCCGCAGGGCGCTGTGGGAGACGGACCAGACGTTCGACGCGAGCGCGCATCGTTTCGGAACGTCGCGGCGGATCCGGTTCATCCCGAACGCCAAGTGCCAGCCGATGGTGGCGTCGATGGCTTTCCCCAAGGGGCGGAACCGGGCCGAGATCGGCGGGGAGTTCGTCCGCGACCACTCCGCCAAGCTGCCGGCCGCGGTCCGGAAGGCGATCGCCCAGAACCGGGTGAAACTGCTGCTGTTCGTCGCCGATGACGAGATCACCACGTCTTGTACGGGCGGCGGCGCCGACGCCGGACTCAGCAACGGCGGCGCGATCCTGCCGCGCTGGTGCTGGGGCGAGGCCGGGCTGACGCACGAGTTCGGGCATTCGTTCGGCCTGTCGCACTGCGGCCAGAACGGGAAGGGGAAGAACGGAAACGACCCGTTGTGCCGGAACCTGGGCACGCGGCCCGAGTGCGTTCGGGACGCGGCGTCCAACTACCTGCTGGACTCCTGCCGGACGGACGAGTTCCGGTATTTCGAGCCGAAGCCGCTGAAGGGCAGGAAGAAGCTGCCCCGCAACCGGAACGTCGCGTTCAGCCCGTACCTGATCTCCGGGAAGCCCACCGCGACGGTCCACATGCGATTGCAGGTGGCGAAGACGAAGCAGTGCCTGGACGGCGGCCGGACCGCCGTGATCCTGCTTCCCTGCCGGTCGGTGGCCGTCCAGACGTGGCAGCGGCGGATCGACAAGGCCGGCTACGTGACGCTGCAGAACCTCGGCACCGGAAAGTGCCTGCAGATGGCCACCAAGCCGAACGCGCGCGTCGCGCCGGTCGTGTCCGCCGCGTGCGTCCCGGGGAAGCGGGCCCAGCAGTGGGTGCCGAGCAACGGTACGAACTTCGCCAACCGGACGGGCGGCATGAAGAACGCGACCCTCGCCGTCCAGAACGGGCAGACGAGCGCCGGAACCCTGGTCGTGCGCGGCGGCGGCACCGAACTCGTCCAGGACTTCGCGGTCCGGAAGGGGTCGGCGGTCCGGCCCGCGCTGCGCCGGACGGCGCTGCGGAGCGTCCCGTACGGCAAGTGCCTCACCGTGAAGGGCGGCAAGGTCGCGCTGGGGGCGTGCTCGACGCGCTGGCAGCGGGTGCCGACGGCGCGGCTCGGCGTCGGGCTGGCGCTCGACGGGAAGTGCCTCACGCTCGGCGCGGTCCAGAACGGAGTGCGGTCTCTGGAGATGCGGGCGTGCGACGGCGGGAACCGGAACCAGCTGTGGATGTTCCGGACGGCCTCCGACGGGAGCGTGACCATCGAGAACGCGAGCCTCACGGCAGTGCGCGGTGAGGCGTCGCAGAGCGAGCAGGTCGTCGTCTATGCCGGGAATCCCGCGAAGAAGATCCCCGTCCACGCGGGGGTTCCCTATCCGGACGAGACCCGGCAATTCCGGCTGGCCTGATAGGAAGGCGGGGTGATCGAGGACGCTGAGCTCACCGCGAGGGTCCGCGACGGTGACGAGCAGGCGGTCGAGGAACTGTACCGGCGGCACCACGCGGCCGTCCTCGCCTTCGCCGGAAGGCTGTGCCGCCAGCCGCAGACCGCCGAGGACCTCGCCAGCGAGGCGTTCGCGCGCACCCTCCGGACGGTCCGCTCGGGAACGGGCGGACCGTCCGGAGGGTGGCGCCCCTACCTGTACGCGGTCGCGCGGAACACGGCGTCGGCCTGGTCGCAGGCCGACGGCCGGGCAGTGCTGACCGCCGAGTTCGAGGACCTGCCCGGAGGGGACGAACCCGAGCCCCCGTCGGAGGAGGCGGCGCTGGCCGTCGACGCCTACGAGTCGCTGCCCGAGCGGTGGAAGACCGTCCTGTGGCACACGCTCATCGAGGACGAGAGCCCCGACCGGGTCGCCGCTCTGCTCGGCACGACCGCCAACAACGTCAACGTGCTCGCGTTCCGCGCCCGCGAGGGGCTGCGCCGGGCCTTCCTGACCGCGCACGCCGCACGCGCGTCCGCCCCCGAGTGCCGGACCTACGCCGACCACCTCGCCAAGGCCGTCCGCAAACCCGGAGCCCGTCACCCCCGCGCCCTCCGGCAGCACCTGGACGCGTGCCCCTCATGCGCCCGCACTCACGCCGCCCTGCTCGACCTCAACACGACGCTGCGGACGTCCCTCCCGATCGCGCTGTTCCTTCCCCCGGCGAACTCCGCCGCGCCCGTCGTCCCCGTCGAGACCACGGCGTCGACGTGGCTGACGACGAAGCTGACTTTGGCGGGAGGAGCCCTGGCCGCCGCAGGGGCCGTGACCGCCGGCCTGATCATGGTCCCGGAGGAGCCGAAGAAGGCACCTCCGCCCGTGGCGTCCACCGCTCGCCCCGCGACCACGCGGCCCCTGCCGGTACCGGCGCTCCAGCCCAAGCAGGTACCGGACGGAGTCCGCATCAGGAAATCAGGCGCCGCGTGCGTCGGCGTGACCGGCCGGACGGCCGTCCCCCTCCCCTGCGGCGACCCCCGAACGGCCTGGCGCCGCGACGGCGAGGACCACTTCCGCCTCGTCAACGCGGCGACCGGCCGCTGCCTCGTCGCGGCCGAGCACTACGACCGCGCGTCGTTCAACGGCGGCGGCATCCGCGCCCTCCGCACCGGCCCCTGCTCCACCGCCGGAACCTGGTCCACCCCCCGCTTCAGCGACGGCGTCCCCCGCCTGATCGACGACGCCACCCGCACCGCCCTCTCCATCGGCAAGCCCTTCGGCGGCTCCCCCAACCCCACCGCCTACATCCTCTACGGCGCCTACACGAACTCCGAAGACCAGCACTTCACCCTCACCTGACTCCCCCGCGCCGAAGCCCGGGCAGATCCACGAAGAACCGGTGGTCCCGAGGCGGTGAGGGGTACCGGACCGGTAGAGGCCCCGGCGCCCGCCCGGGCCGACCGTTCTTCCGGGCCGTTCCGCGGGTCAGGGCCTATGATTCGGCCGGTGAGCGCCTATGACGAGTTCGACCCGTTCGAGCACCTGGACGTGTCGGGTCTGCCGATGCGGCAGCAGCGGATCCTGGTCGTGATCCGGGACTGGGCCGCCCGGCACGGATACGCGCCGAGTGTGCGGCAGATCGGGGACGCGGTGGGGTTGCGGTCGTCCTCCTCGGTGTCGAGGCATCTGGCGAGCCTGGAGGAGAAGGGCTTCCTGCGGCGGGGCGCGAGCGTGGCGCGGCCGATCGACGTGCGGGCGTTCCTGACGGCGGCCCGGCCGTCGGAACCGGACGGCGACTCGGTGGTCGTGCCGGTGGTCGGCGACATCGCCGCGGGCGTCCCGATCGCGGCGGACGAGCACGTCGACGACCTGATGAGGCTGCCTCGCGGGCTTACCGGCCGCGGAACGGTGTTCGGGCTGCGGGTGCGCGGGGACTCGATGATCGACGCGGCGATCTGCGACGGGGACACCGTCGTGGTGCGTCAGCAGCAGGAGGCCCACTCTGGGCAGGTCGTGGCCGCGATGATCGACGGGGAGGCCACGGTCAAGGTGTACCGGCGCCGCGACGGCCACGTCCTGCTCGAGCCCCGCAACCCCGCCTACGAAGCGATCAACGGCGACCGGGCGACCGTGCTGGGCGTCGTCGTATCGGTCCTGCGCACCCTGTGACGCGGACCTGTTCGACCGGAGGCCTACCTCCATCCTCCGTAGGGGACGGTGAGGACCTCCATGCGGTGGCCGTTGGGATCGTCGAAGTACACGCCCCGGCCGCCGTCACGGCGGTTGATCTCACCGGCTCCGCCGCCGTCGGGGTCGGCCTGGTACGGAACCTCCTCCTGCCTGATCCGGGCGAAGATGGCGTCGAACTCCTCTTCCGACACCAGGAACGCGCAGTGGTGCCACCGGAAGTCCCGGGAGTCCATGTAGTCGAGCGTGACACCGTTACCGGTCCTGACCGGCACGAACGGTCCCACCTGGGCACCCACCTCCACGCCGAGCAGGCGGGCGAGGAACTCCGCGGAGCTCTTCTTGTCCCGCGCGGGAATGATGATGTGGTCTAGCCGCACCGACATGTCGATCACCTTTCCGTCGTCTCCTCCGAGTCTGCAACCTCAAGCAAGGTTTAAGTCAACCCCGGATTCCTGACCGAGCCGGCTCCCCAGAAGACGGCGCAGGAGGAGTCTGTCCTCTGCTTCCGACGGGGATCCAGGACGGGGTGCGCGAGGGATCGAAGTCGAGCGTCGGCGCGATGACGTCGGCGACCCCGTTCGGCGGCCTGGCCCGCAACCGCGACGCGATCGCCGGCTATCTGGCCGAGCTCCAAAGGCGCGCGGAAACGAATCAGGTCGCGGGAGACCTCCGGCATGGCTCGATACACCACCGTTCATGTCCCGGAAATACCGTTCATGCCCCGGAAATCGCGTCTGTCCGGATCTATTTCACCGAGAAAACGTCAATGGAAGGAATTCCATGACCGGCGACGACGGGCGTGAGCGAATTCGGGAGATCGAGGACGTCGCCTAACGCACCCGCACGGCACCGTCCCGACCCATGAGCCGAACCTGCTCACCACCGGTGGAAAGCCCCGCTCCTCCTCCCCGACCCGTTCGTCCACGACGACGTCATCGTTCAGGACACCGTGAGCGTCGAGTCGGATGGCGCCAGCAGGCTCATCAGCGCCGCTCTGCTCGACACGTTCAGCTTGCGGTAGGTCCGGGTGAGGTGCTGCTCGACGGTGCTCACCGTGATGAACAGCTCGGCGGCGATCTCCCGGTTGGAGCGGCCCCGCGCGGCCAGGTCGGCGACCCGCCACTCGGCCTGGCTGAGCGGGTCGCCCGGCTCGGTGGCGTCCCTGCCCTCGGGACGGGCGGGGGCGCACCGGTCCGGCTCCGCGTCGTCGGAGTCGAGCAGTTCGGTGAGCTCGCCGAGCGCGGCCAGCGACTCGGCCAGGTTGTGCCGGTCCGAGCAGGCCCGGAACACCCGGACGGCCTCGCTGAGCAGCTTGACCCGGTCGGCGGGCACCCGAGCCGCCGCCAGGAGCCGCAGCGACAGCCCGCGTACCCGGGACCGGGTGGACGGCGCCCGGTCCAGTTCGTCCTCGGCCAGTCTTCGCGCGGTGCCGGGGTCGCCCAGCCGCAGATGCGACTCGGCGAGGCCCAGCCGCCACATGGTGAGGCCGGGCAGGTCCACCCCCCAGCGGGCGGCCAGCTCGCCGCACAGCTCGAAGTCGTCGCGGGCGCTGTGCGCGCGGTCGGTGGCCAGGTAGTAGCGGCCCCGCGCGTAGAGGTACTGGAGGCCGAACCGCGACAGGAACATGGTGCGGGGCACCGGCCGGGACAGCAGCCGCCCGGCCTCGTCCAGGTCGCCCAGGTCGGTCGCGACCCGCACCAGCACCGACAGCGGCCCGCCGACCCGGACGCCCCAGCGTTCGGGTTCGAGCAGTTCCAGCGCGGTCGCGGCGTGCTGCCGGGCAGAGGCCAGGTCGCCCTGCCACAAAGCGATCCGGGCGCGGGTCTCGCCGAGCATCGCCTGCCAGATCGGGGCGCGGTACGCCGAGGCCTGGTCGAGGTGGAAGTCGCACCAGCGGGCGGCCGTCCCGGCACGGTCGGAGTGCAGCAGCACGGTGAGGACGTCGCACAGCGGCTCGAGGGTGGTGTCCTGGAGCCGGCAGCCTTCCAGGAACCGTTCGGCGTCGCCGACCACGCCCGCGTCGACCCGTCCCTCGAGGGCCGCCATGATGATCTCGGCCGCCTGGTGCAGCGGGTCGAGTCCCCCGCCCGGCTCGACGGGCTCGGTCCGGGCGGGGAAGCCGGGCGCCAACCGGGGGTAGGAGTAACGGATCGACGCCCGCAGAAACCGGTCGGCCGCAGGACGAGCGGTGGAGGGCAGGATCTCGTAACGTTCCAACACCTCCTCTGCGGCGTCGAAGTCGCCCTTCCACAGCAGGTGGCGGAGCAGCACTCCGGTGTCGTCCCTGGTGAGGGCGCCCTCCTGGGACATGGCCATGAGGTCGGTGACGCCGCGGCCGACCTCCGGCGAGCCGGCCCGCCACTGCAGGATCGTGCTCTCGGCGACGATCGCGCCGCGCTCGGCCGGGTCGGTGCTGGTGCGGTAGGCCAGGTCGAGGCAGGAGATGGCCTGCTCGACGTGGTCGTGGCGGGCGGCCTCCTCGGCGGCGGCGCGCAGCACGGACACGCTCCAGGCGGGCAGCACCCGGCCGGCCGCCAGCAGCCAGCGGGTGATCTCGGAGGCGGGGGCGGCGTCGTCGTGCAGCAGGGTGGCGGCCCTGAGCCGCATGCGGTGCCGCTGGTCGGCGGGCACATGGTCGTAGACGGCGTCGCGGGCGGCGGCCATCCGGAATCGCAGGCCGACGGTGAGGCCCATGGTCTCCAGCGTCTCTCCCGCCTTGCGGACGACCTCCTCCTGGCAGTCCAGCACCCGGGCCAGCAGGTCCGGCTCGGTGCGTTCGCCGAGCACCGCGATCCCGCAGGCGACCGAGCGCAGCAGCGGCGCCCCGCGATGCAGGCACGCCAGGACGGCCTCCCGGTAGGCCTCACCGCCGACGAGTTCGCCGTCCTCGGGCGCGTCGAGCGCCAGGTGGTCCTCGGCGATCGCCTCGACCAGCAGCGGGTTGCCGCCGGCCTGGGTGTGGCAGACCGGGCCGAGCTCCCGAGCGGCCCGGGCTCCGAGGAGGTCGGTGAGCAGCTCGGTCACGCCCAGCCGCGACAGCGGGGCCAGTCGCAGTCGATGGCAGTGCCGTTGTCTCAGCAGATCTGTGTGAAAGAGCTTGTTCTGGCGGTAGGGATCGGATTCCTCGGTCATTACGAGAAGCACACGACTGAATCGCAGGCGCCGGGCCAGGAACAACAACCCGCGAGTGGACAGCTCGTCGGCATGGTGGACGTCGTCCACGAAGATGACGACGGGACGGCCCGAGGCAAGTGAGTTGAGCAGCACCCACAGGCTCTGAAAGACGGGGGCATAATAACGTTCGATCTCCTCGACGGGCGCGTCCACCGAGACATTCGCGCACCGGTTCAGGTCGATGATCTTAGCCACCTGGTCGGTGTATTCGGGGACGTCGGCGACCGGCTGGAATATCTGGGCCATGACGGCGAACGGCAGCGAGCGCTCCGTCCGCGAGCCGGTGGCGTCCAGGACCAGGCAGTTCGAATCGCGCACTCTGCGCTCCAGGGTGCGCAGCAGCTCCGTCTTGCCGCTGGCGACCGGCCCGCTCACCACCACCGCGGCCCCGTGGCCCTGCAGGCACTCCTGATGGAGCATATCCAGGAGCTTCATTTCCCTTTCACGTTCAACCAGAGTCATCGACACTTTTCTCCAGGGTAGAGGTCGATCACCGAGCGTGAGCAGTTGGCGCACTTATGCGAGAAGCGGACAACGACCGACAGTCTATAGCAGACGACCTGAAGCGTTCATTTCCAAATGTAAACATCTTGTCGACGGCATCACAGTTCGAATGCACAAAGGATGGAAGAGATCCTGGTCAGCTCGGACAAGGCATATATCAGCCGAGTGTTGTCCGACTACGGACACCAATGTTCGCTCTTACCCGCCGGTAGGCGGCTGGTCCAAGATGAACACCGCAAACGGATCGGACTCTGAGAGGAACCCGAATGAAGATGACCCGGATCACCGCATGGGCGGCCTCGGCGACAGTCGCGGCCGCGATCGCGGTTCCGGTCGCGGCCGCGCCGGCGAGCGCGGCTGAGAACGCCATCACCTTCGCCTGCGCGGAGCCGCCCTTCCCGTCCGCGGAGTCCGACTTCTTCGTGAAGATCAAGGCTCCCCTGATCGTCTTCAAGGGCCGGGACATCGACCTGGACGTGACCCTGACGTCGGCGGAGCCCACCAAGTTCGACCTGCCGGCCAACGGCATCAACGGCTCCATCGACGTCAAGGTCGGCGGCTCGGTGCAGACGACCGTCACCGCCACCGGCCTCACCAACCCGGCGATCGTCCCGGCGGGCCAGCAGGTGGCGCTGCCCGGCGGCGCGGCACGGGTCCCGGCCTCCAAGGTGGGGATCTACACCTTCCGGCCGGACAAGTTCGAACTGCACACGTTCTTCGGCACCACGCTGGCCTGCACGCCGACCGCGCCGACCGCGATCTCGGCGATCACGGTCACCGTCCTGGCCCCCTGATCTCCCGGCCTTCCGGAGGGGCGGTGGAGCCCCGCCCCTCCGGAAGGCGCCCGGCTCAGACGCCGCGCCAGACCGGTGGACGCTTCTCGACGAAGGCCAGCGGCCCTTCCAGCGCGTCGGCGCTGCGCATGCGACGCTCCTCCCAGCCGTACCGGTGGGTGAAGGCCCGCTCCAGCGGGAGCGTCGCCGAGACGGCGGCCGCCTCCTTGATCGCGCGCACCGACAACGGGGCGCAGGCCAGGATGTCCTCGACCCACCGCTCCGTGGCGGCGTCGAGGTCGTCGGCCGGGACGACCTCGTTGACCAGGCCCAGCTCGTAGGCGCGGGCCGCTGACATGCGCCGTCCGGTGATGAGGTGGCCGACCGCGATCCGCGACGGGATCTGCCGGGTCAGCCGGAACACCCCGCCCGCCCCGGCCATCAGGCCCAGCCGCGCCTCGGTCAGCCCGAAGACGGCGTCGTCGGACGCCACGATCACGTCGCAGGCCAGCGCCAGCTCGCAGCCGCCGCCCAGGGCGTACCCGGCGACCTTCGCGACGAGCGGCTTGGCCAGCGCGAACCGCTCGGTGAGCCGCGGCCAGCCCGGTTTGCCCTTGCTGCCGAAGGTGGACGGCGCCGCGCGGCCCGCCTCGGTCAGCTCGACCAGTTCCTTCAGATCCTGGCCGGTGGAGAAGGCCCGGCCGCCGGAGCCGCTCAGCACCGCCACCCACAGCTCGTCGTCGGCCTCGAAGTCGTCCCAGACCGCGGCGAGCTCCTCGTGGGTCCGCAGGTCCATCGCGTTGAGGACCTCCGGCCGGTCCAGGGTCACCCGGGCGACCCTGCCGTCCTTCACATACCGAACCCGTGGCGCTCCTGGACGCCCCGCACCGTCAACCACTGCCATTGTGTGAACTCCTCCCAGCTCTGTTCCGCGCCGTGGCGGCTGCCGTTGCCGGACGCGCCGCGCCCGCCGAACGGGATCCAGGCGTTGTCCTCGATGGTCTGGTCGTTGACGTGCACGATCCCGGTGCGCAGCCGTCCGGCGAGGGCGAGGCCGCGCTCGGCCGATCCGGTGCTGACCGCCGCGACCAGTCCGTAGGCGGTGCGGTTGGCGACCGCGACGGCCTCGTCCTCGTCGGCGACGACCACGACCGGCGCGACCGGCCCGAAGACCTCCTCGGTGAACGCGGGCATGTCCGGGGTGACGCCGGCGAGCACGGTCGGCCGGTAGAAGGGACCGTCGGCGGTGCCGCCGGCGACCAGGCGCGCGCCCGCCGCGACGGTCTCGTCGACGATCCGGGCGACCCTGGCCTGCTGGATCGGGTCGATGACGGGGCCGAGGTCCACCTCGGCCGTCCACGGATCGCCGGTGGTGAGCTTGTCCGCGACGACCGCCAGCCGCTCCAGGTAGGCGTCGGCGACCTCGCGCAGCACGATGTGCCGGCCGGCCGTCATGCACACCTGGCCCTGGTGGAAGAACGACGCCCACGCGCCGGACGCCGCGGCGGCGTCCAGGTCCGCGTCGTCGAGGACGAGGTAGGCGTTGTTGCCTCCGAGTTCCAGCGACATCTTCTTCAGCAGGCCGCCGGCCTGCGCGCCGATGGCGCGGCCGACCTCGGTGGAGCCGGTGAAGGCGACCATCGCGACCTCGGGGTGCGAGGTCAGCTCCCGGCCGGGCTCGGGCCCGCCGGGCAGCACGTGCAGCACCCCGGCGGGCAGCCCCGCCGCGGCGAACAGCCCCGCGACCAGGTGCCCGCCCGCCACCGCGGTGCGCGGGTCGGGCTTGAGGACGACGGCGTTGCCGAGCGCCAGCGCCGGGGCGAGCGCCCTCATGCCGAGCAGCAGCGGGAAGTTCCACGGGCTGATCACCGTGACGACGCCCAGCGGCACCCGCCGGGCCACCGAGATCCGGTCCGGCCCGTCGGGCAGCAGACTGCCGTAGGGCCGGGTCGGCAGGGCGGCGGCGGTCCACAGCTCGTCCAGGGTGGCGCCGACCTCGAACACGGCCTTGCCCCGGACGGCGCCGCCCTCGCGCACCAGCCACTCCACCGCCTCGGCGCGGTGCTCCTCCAGCAGGAGCGCGGCGCGGCGCATGACCTCGGCGCGGGCGGTGGGCGGCCGGGCCGCCCAGGCGG
>NZ_BAAATZ010000033.1:0-5489 GCF_039533685.1 Actinocorallia aurantiaca
GGACGGCGTCGCGCGGCGCGGCCCGGACGACGCCGCGGCGAGTGGCGAGCGCTCCTCGCTCGGCGCGGACGCGGCCGCCACGGCGGATGCGGCGGCCGGTGGGGGGCTGGTGCTGCCGCGGGCGGCGGGGCGGGAAGGAGCACCGGGCATCGCGGGAGTGGACGGGATGGTCGGCGCGGTGCGGGCGGAGGCCGGGCGGGTGCTCGGGCACGCCGGGCCGGTGGCGGCGGACGCGGTCTTCCTGGAGCTGGGGTTCGACTCGCTGCTGGCGACGGAACTGCGGGGGCGGCTGGCGGCCGCCACCGGGATGGACGTGCCGGCGACGGCGGTGTTCGACCATCCGACGCCGGAGGCGCTCGGCCGGTGGCTGGCCTCCGGCGGCGACCGGGCGGAAGGATCGATCGGCGCGCTCTACTGGCAGGCGTGCGCCGACGGCCGGTTCACCGAGGCGCTCGCGCTGGTCAGGGCCGCAGCCGCGCTACGGCCCGCGTTCGACGCCGACGGCGCCGGGCCCGCCCGCGCGGTGCCGCTGACCAGGCCGTCCGGGCCCGCCCCGCGGGTCGTGTGCCTGCCGGGCTTCAGCAGCGTGTCCGGTCCGCACGAGTTCGCGCGGTTCGCCGCCGCGCTCGGTACGGACTACGCCGTCACCGCGCAGGCCGAGCCGGGCTACCTCACCGGAGAGGACCTGCCCGCGACGCTCGCCGCCCTCGTCGAGGCGCACGTCCGCGCCATCGGGGACGGCGCCCCGGTCGTGCTCGCCGGACGCTCGGCGTCCGGCATGCTCGCCCACGCCGTCGCCGAACGCCTGGAGGACCTCGGCACACCGCCGGCCGCGGTGCTGCTGCTCGACAGCTACTCCCCCGACGTCATCGGCGACCGGCCCTGGCTGGAACCGACGCTGACCCGGGCCGTCGCGGCCAAGGAGAGCGGCCACGCGCTGCGCGACGACACCCGCCTCACCGCGATGGGCCGCTACCACGAGCTGTTCACCGGGTGGACGCCCCGCCCGCTGGCCTCCCCCGAGGTCCTGCTCCGGGCGACCGCCCCCTACTCGCCGGACGTCCCGGGCGACTGGCGGGCGGAATGGCGGCCCTGCCGCACCGTCCTGGACGTGCCCGGAACCCATTTCTCGATCCTCGAAGAGGACTCGGCGTCCACCGCGCAGGCGGCACACGCCTGGATCGTCCAGCATCTCCGACTCTGAAGGGTTGACCGTGAAGATCATTATTACCGGTGCCGGTGTCAGCGGCCTGGCGGCGGCCGCCGATCTGGTCGCGCGGGGCCACGAGGTGGAGGTGTACGAGCGGGCCCCGGAACTGCGGGCCGGCGGGAACGGCGTGCTGATCTGGCACAACGCGACCGGGATCCTGCGTGACCTCGGCCTGCCGCTGGAGAGGCTCGGCCGCCGGATGGACACCGCGGACGTCTGGTCGTCGCGCGGCGAACCGCTGATGCGCACCGACCTGACCAGGATCGCCGCGGTCTTGGGCACCCCCTGCATCGCGGCGATGCGCGGTGACGTGTTGAGGCTGCTGGCCGACGCCGTCCCCGAAGGCGTCATCCGGCTCGGCAAGGAGTGCGCGGAGATCGTCGAGCGGCCCGGCGGGGTGACGGTCCGCTTCACCGACGGCACCACCGCCGACGGCGACGTCCTCATCGGCGCCGACGGCTACCGCTCGGCCGTCCGCACCCACCTGTTCGGCGCGGACGACGCCCGCTACACCGGCCTCGCCTCGTGGCACGGCACCACCACCGAGCCGCTCGACCTGGGCGGCGACCACTGCGTGCCGACCTTCTACGGCAGGCAGGGCCTGTGCACCCTGCACCCGGTCGGCGACGGCCGCATCCACTGGTCGTTCGAGGTGCCGTTCGACAACGGGCGGCGCCGGGTGCCGCCGCCCGGCACCGCCCTCTCCGAGGCGTCCCGCAGCGAGGGACGGCGGCTCGCGTCGTCCCGCGAGTGGTTCGGCGGCTGGGCGCCGCCCGTCTCCGACCTGCTCGACGTCCTCAAGGAGGAGGACATCGCCGAGGCCCCGCACACCCTGCACGACGTGCGCAAGTGGTGGGGCCGCGGCCCGATCACGCTGGTCGGCGACGCCGCCCACGCGATCCCCCCGCGCGCCGGCTGGGGCGTCAACCAGGCCCTCGAGGACAGCTGGGTGCTGGGCCACGCCCTCGACGGGCCGGGCAGCCCCGCCGACCGGCTGCGCGCCTACGAGCAGGCCAGGCGCGGCCGGGCCAGGACCGTCCGGGGCCGCGCCAAGATGCTCCGCCACAGCAACCGGCTGCTGCTCGCCCTGCGGCTGACCCGCGACGGCCTGCAGTCCACCAAGATGCTCCAGGCCAACATCCAGAGCAGCAGCAGCTACCTCAACCGCGACCTGCCGCCCGGTACCGCGCGCCCCGCCGCCGAAGCCGTCTGACGACCCCACCGGAGAAGAACGCGCGATGCAGAACGAACTGATCCGTCCTCTGGCCGCCCTTCTTATCGGCCGGGCCGCCGCGCACGGCGACCGCACCGCCTTCGCCGACGACGCCCGCGCCGTCACCTACGCCGAGCTGGAGGCCCGGACCCGGCGGCTGGCCGGGCACCTCGCCGAACGCGGGGTCGCGCGCGGCGCCCGGGTCGTGATCCTGCTCGGCAACCGGGTGGAGACGCTGGAGGCGTACTACGCGGTCAACCGGGCCGCGGCGATCGGCGTGCCCGCGGATCCGCGTTCGGCCGATCCGGAGCTGGCGCGGCTGCTGGAGGCGAGCGGCGCGACCGCGGTCGTCACCGACGAGGCGCACGCCGTCCGGGTGGCGAGGCTGGCGCCGTCCGGGACGCTCCTGGTCGTCGCGGGCGGCCCGGTGGACGGGACGGTCGCGTTCGAGACGCTCGCGACGACCGAGCCCGCCGAGCCGGCCCGCGACGACCTCGGCCTGGACGAGACCGCGTGGATCCTGTTCACCTCGGGCACCACCGGAAAGCCGAAGGGCGTGCGGTCGAGCCAGCGCAACTGCCTGTGGACGGTGGCGTCCTGCTACGCGCCCGTCCTCGGACTGACCGAGACCGACCGGGTGCTCTGGCCGATGCCGCTGCACCATTCCTTCGCGCACGTTTTCTGCGTGCACGCGGCGCTCGCGACCGGCGCGTCCGTGCGGATCATGTCGGGGTTCTCGCCGGACGACGTGCTGGAGCGGGTGCGGACCGGGTCGTTCACGCTGCTCGTCGGGGTGCCGGCGATGTACCAGCGCCTCGTCGCGGCGGCCGGCGACGGCCTGACCGCGCCCGACCTGCGGGTCGGTGTCGTGACGGGCGCCGTCGCGGAGGCGGGGCTGCGGGAGTCGTTCGAGACGGCGTTCAAGGCGCCGCTGATCGACAGCTACGGCAGCACCGAGACCTGCGGCGCGATCACCATGACCCGGCCGGACGGCCGGCAGGTCCCCGGCTCGTGCGGGCTGCCCGTGCCCGGCCTCGGTATACGGCTCGTCGACCTCGAGACCGGCCTGGACGTCCCGGACGGCGCCGAAGGCGAGGTGTGGGTCAGCGGCCCGTCGGTGATGGAGGGCTACCACGAGCAGCCGGACGCCACCGCCGAAGCGCTGCGCGACGGCTGGTACCGCACCGGCGATCTCGCCCGCCGCGGCTCCGGCGGCTTCCTGACGATCACCGGCCGCCTCAAGGAGCTGATCATCCGGGGCGGCGAGAACATCCACCCGGGCGAGATCGAGGCCGCCGTCCGCGGCCTGCCCGGCATCTCCGACGCCGCCGCCGCGCCTCTCCCCGACCACGCCCTCGGCGAGACCCCCGCCCTCTACGTCGTCCCCGCTCCCGGCTTCGACCCCGCCGGGGTCTTCACCGCCTGCGCCGCCGCCCTGGCCCCCCACAAGATCCCCACCCACCTCTTCACGACCTCCGAGATCCCCCGCGTCCCCTCCGGCAAGATCGCCCGCCACCTCCTCCCCGCCAACGCCGCCCGCCTCACCGCCACCCGCGCCCTCCGCCGCGACCGCCTCTTCCACCCCGTCTGGAACCCCCGTACCGACCCGGCCGATGCGAACCCGACCGACGCGGGAGGAGACGAGGCGGGCTCGGGTGCGGAGGCGGTGGTGGTGCTGGGCGAGGATCCGGCCGGCCTGGCCGGGGCCGGGGTGCGGGGCGTGGCGGAGGCTGCGCAGGTGCCGGCGGGAGCCGGGGTCGTCGTCGTGCCGTTCCTGCCGGGAAGCGCCTCGGTGACCGAGGCGGCCGAGGAGCTTCGCAGCCGGGTGGAAGGGGTGCTGGCGGAGGTTCCGGCAGGGGTGCGCGTCGTCGTGCTCACGGTGGGGCCCGTGGTGGCGCCGGTGGGCGCCGATCCGGTGCACACCGTGGTGTGGGGGGTGGTGCGGAGCCTGGCGGCGGCCCGTCCGGGGCGGGTGGGGGCCGCGGACTCCGACGCCGCGCCGGACGCGGCCGGGCCGCTCGTGCGGGTGCTGGCCGAGGGGCTGCCCGAGGTCGCGGTGCGGGCGGGCCGGGTGTTCGTGCCCGCGCTGCGCAGGGCGGCCGCGCCCGGCGTCCTGGAACTCCCCGAGCTCGGCCCGGTGCTCATCACCGGAGGCGGCGTCGGACGGGCGATCGCCCGGAAGCTGACGGCCGAGCAGCGGCCCCCGGTGATCGTGCTGGCAGGCCCCGAGGAGATCGACGAGCTGCCCGAAGGCACCGAGATGACGGTGTGCGACCTGACCGACCCCGGCGCGGTCGCGGCCGTCGTCGCACGCCACCGGTTCACGGCGGTCGTGCACACCGATCCCGACCCCGCCGGACTGTGGACGGTGCACGAGGCGACGCTCGGCCTCGGACTCGACCATTTCGTGATCTTCGAGACGGCGGCGGGGATCCTCGGCGACCCCGCGGACCCGGCCGGCGCGGCCCGCTCGTCGCACGCCGAGGCCGTCGCCCGGCACCGCGGGGCGGAGGGCGAGAGGGCCGTCGCGATCCTGTGGGGCCCGACCAGCGCCCAGGAACTGCCCGACCGGCTGCGCGACCTAGGCCTGGAAGCCTTGTTCCCGGCGGACGCGCTGCCGTTCTTCGACGCCGCGCTCGCCCTGGACGAGCCCGTCCTGGTGCCGCTGGCCCTGGACACCTCGGCGCTGTCCGCCGCGACGGCCCCGCCGCTGCTGCGCGACCTCGCCCCGGACGTCGCGGGCGAGACCCCGGACGGCCTGCGCGACCGCCTCCTGGCGCTGCCGCCGGCTCGCCGCCGCACCGAGATCGCCGACGTCGTCCGCGCGGAGGCGGCCGAGGTCCTCGGCGAGCCCGGCCCCGTCCCGGGCGAACGGTCCTTCGCCGACCTCGGCATGACGTCGCTGACCGCCGTCAGGCTGCGGAACCGGCTCGCCGCCCGCTTCGGGATCCCGCTGCCCGTCGCCGTCGCGTTCGATCATCCGACGGCCGCGTCCCTCACCGACCGCCTCGTCACCGCGCTCCTCGGCGGAGACCGCCCGGCCGCCGCCGTCCACGCGGACGATCT
>NZ_BAAATZ010000033.1:5518-9336 GCF_039533685.1 Actinocorallia aurantiaca
TGTGGCGGCTCGTCGCCGAAGGCCGCGACGCCGTCACCCCGTTCCCGGCCGACCGCGGCTGGGACCTCGAGGCCCTCTTCGACCCCGACCCGTCACGGGCCGGAACGTCGCTGACCCGCCGCGGCGGCTTCCTCGACGACCCGGCCGGGTTCGACGCCGCCTTCTTCGGCATCTCCCCGCGCGAAGCCCTCGCCATGGACCCCCAGCAGCGCCTCCTCCTGGAGACCGCGTGGGAGGCGGTCGAGCGGGCCGGGATCACGCCGTCCGCGCTGCGCGGCTCCGCCACCGGCGTGTTCACCGGCGTGATGTTCCACGACTACGCGGCGGGCGCCGCCGTCCCGGCCGAACTGGAGGGGTATCTCGGCACCGGGACGGCCGGGAGCGTCGCGTCGGGCCGGATCGCCTACACGCTCGGCCTGGAGGGCCCGGCGCTGACCGTCGACACGGCATGCTCGTCGTCGCTGGTGGCGCTGCACCTGGCGGTGCGGTCGCTGCGGTCGGGAGAGTGCTCGCTGGCGCTGGCGGGCGGAGTCGCGGTGATGGCGACGCCGTCGGTGTTCGCCGAGTTCAGCCGGCAGCGCGCCCTGGCCCCGGACGGCCGGTGCAAGCCGTTCGCGGCCGCCGCCGACGGCACCGGCTGGTCGGAGGGCGCGGGCCTGCTGCTGCTGGAGCGCCTGTCGGACGCCCGCCGCAACGGCCACCCCGTCCTCGCGGTGATCCGCGGCACGGCCGTCAACCAGGACGGCGCGTCCAACGGCCTCACCGCGCCCAGCGGCCCGGCTCAGCGGCGGGTCATCGGGCAGGCCCTGGCAGCGGCCGGCCTCGCCCCGGACGAGGTGGACGCCGTCGAGGCGCACGGCACCGGCACCGCGCTCGGCGACCCGATCGAGGCCGAGGCCGTCCTTGCCGCCTACGGCCCGGGCCGAAACCCGCGCACGCCGCTGTGGCTCGGCTCCCTCAAGTCGAACCTCGGACACGCCCAGGCCGCGGCCGGAGTAGGCGGCGTCATCAAGATGGTCATGGCGATGCGCCACACGATGCTGCCGCGCTCGCTGCACATCGACGCGCCGACCCCGCACGTCGACTGGTCGGCGGGCACGGTGCGGCTGCTCACCGAGGCGCGGCCGTGGCCCGCGGCGGAGCGGCCGCGCCGCGCCGCGGTGTCCTCGTTCGGGGTCAGCGGCACCAACGCCCACCTGATCCTGGAGGAGTACCCCGCCCCCGCCGCCCCCGCCGAGGAGCGGGGCGAGCCCGCGGTGGTGCCGCTGGCGTTGTCGGCGGCCGGCCCCGAGGCACTCGCCTCGCTGGCGCGCGGCGTGCTGGACGCGCCCTGGA
The DNA here is from genome assembly GCF_039533685.1 of Actinocorallia aurantiaca. Lineage (NCBI taxonomy): Bacteria > Bacillati > Actinomycetota > Actinomycetes > Streptosporangiales > Thermomonosporaceae > Actinocorallia > Actinocorallia aurantiaca. Next base: position 6,854 of record NZ_BAAATZ010000033.1, read on the forward strand.
CCGACCCTGCCGCGGCGGGCCGGGCGCTGGCGGCGTCCCGGGCGGACCTGCCGTGGCGGGCGCTGGTCGTCGCCGTCGACGCCGAGGAGGCCCGCGCGGCGCTGGGGGCTCTCGCCGCCGGCGAGGAGCACCCCGCCCTGGTGCGGGGCGTCGCCTCGGAGCGGAAGGTCGCGTTCGTGTTTCCCGGCCAGGGCGCCCAGTGGACGGGCATGGCGCTGGAACTGCTGGAGCATTCCCCGGTCTTCGCCGCGCGCCTCGCCGAGTGCGACGCCGCGCTCGCGCCCTACCTGGACAGGCCGCTGCGGGACCTGCTCGGCGACGCCGCCTCGCTGGAGCGGGTCGACGTCGTGCAGCCCGCGCTGTGGGCGGTGATGGTGTCGCTGGCCGCGGCGTGGCGGTCCGCCGGGATCGAACCGTCCGCGGTGGTCGGCCACTCCCAGGGCGAGATCGCGGCGGCGTGCGTCGCCGGGGCGTTGTCGCTGGAGGACGGCGCCCGGGTGGTGGCGCTGCGGTCGCGGGCGATCACCCGGATCGCCGGGGGCGGCGGGATGGCGTCGGTGGCGCTGCCGTCCGCCGAGGTGGAGGAGCTGATCGCGGGCCTGCCCCTGTCGGTCGCCGCGGTGAACGGGCCTGCCGCGACCGTCGTGTCGGGCGAGGCGGACGCGCTGGCGGCGTTCCTCGCCGCCCACCCCGAGGTCCGGACCCGGCGGGTCCCCGTCGACTACGCCTCGCACTCCGCGCAGGTCGAGGAACTGAAGGACGAGATCCTCGAGCTGCTGGCGCCGGTGCGGCCGCGGCCGGGCGGCGTCCCCTTCTACTCGACCGTCCTCGGCCGCTATCTCGACGGAGGCCAGGACGCCCGCTACTGGTACGACAACCTGCGCCGGACCGTCGCCCTGGCCCCCGCCGTCACGGCGCTGGCCGGCGCCGGATTCGACACGTTCGTCGAGATGAGCCCGCACCCTGTCCTGACCGCCGCACTTCAGGAGACGGCCGAGGCCGCCGGCGCCGCGCCCGTCGTCACCGGCTCGCTGGCCCGCGGCGACGGGTCGCCGCGCCGCCTCCTGCTGTCCCTCGGACGGGTCTGGGCGGACGGCGCCCCCGTCGCCTGGACTGCCTTCCTCCCGGCCGGCGACCCCGCCGACCTGCCCACCTACCCCTTCCAACGGCGCCGCTACTGGCTCCGCCCCGGCGGCGGCCCCGCCGCCTTGGGCCTGGACCCGGCCGGCCACCCCCTGCTAGGCGCGGCCCTCCGGATCGCCGAACCCGGCCGCCACGTGCTCACCGGCCGGATCAGCCGTGCCGACCTGCCCTGGTCGGGTCCGTCGCTGCCGATCTCCGTCCAGGTCGAGCTGGCCCTGCACGCCGCCGACGAGGTCGATCTTCCCCTCGTCCGAGAGCTCACCGTCGACCACGACCTGCCCTGGCCCGAGTCCGGCCACGTCGATCTCCAGCTCGTCATCGCCGACGCCGGCCCCGACGGCACCCGCCCCTTCGGCGTCCACGCCCGCACCGCCGGCGGCTGGCTCCGCCTCTCCGCGGGTGTCCTGTCCCCCGACCCGCACCCGGCCGAGCCCGCGCCGCTCACCGGTGGGCCCGTCGCCGTCGCCCTCCCCGACGACGCCTCCCCCGGTTTCCTCCTCCCTCCGGAACTCCTGGACGCCGCCCTCGCCGAGACCGCCGGCCTTCCCGCGACCCGGTGGCGCGGCGTCCGCCTCCACGCGACGGGCACCACCGCCGCCACCGTGCACCGCGCCGGGGCCGGGTTCCGTCTCGACGACGCCGCAGGCTCCCCCGTCCTGACCGTCGAGGAGCTCTCCTTCGGCGCCCTGACCACCGCGGCCGCCGACGCGCCGCCCCTGTTCGTCCCGGAGTGGACGCCCATCCCCTCCTCCCGCGCCCGGACGCCCCTCACCCCGCTGGACCTGCGCGACGTTCAAGCGGGGCACGACGAGGCCGCCGAGGTGCGGCGGGTGCTCGGCCGGGTGCTGAAGGCCGTCCAGGGATGGCTGGAGTCGGGCGAGGAGGGACGGCTCGCCGTGGTGACGTCCGGCGCGGCGGGGCCGGAGGGCCCGGCCGACCCGGTCGCGGCGGCCGTCTGGGGGCTCGTGCGGGGCGCGCTCTCGGAGCATCCCGGACGATTCGTGCTGGTCGACCTCGACGCCGCGGCGGACATCGGCGGGATCGGCGAGTTGATCGGCGACGACGAGCCGGAGACCGCCGTGCGGGAAGGGCGGGTGCTCGTGCCCCGCCTCGCGGCGACGCCGGGCGGGGAGCCGCCGTCGTTCGGGTCCGGGACGGTGCTGGTCACCGGCGGCACCGGCGGGCTCGGGCGGATCGTCGCCCGGCACCTGGTCGTCCGGCACGGCGTGCGGAGGCTGCTGCTGGCCGGACGGCGCGGAGCGCAGGCCCCGGGAGCCGAGGCGTTCGCGGCCGAGCTGGCCGGCCTCGGCGCCCGGCCGGTCCTGTGCGACGTGGACGTC
>NZ_BAAATZ010000033.1:9475-14273 GCF_039533685.1 Actinocorallia aurantiaca
TCGGCGCCGAAGCCGAGATCATCGCCTGCGACGTCGCCGACCGCGAGCAGCTGACCGCGCTGCTCGCGGCGGTCGATCCGCGGTTTCCGCTGACCGCGGTCGTGCACGCGGCCGGGGTGCTCGCCGACGGGCCCGTAACGGCGCTGACGGCGGCCGGCCTGGACGCCGTACTGCGGCCGAAGGCCGACGCCGCGCTGCTGCTGGACGAGCTCACCCGCGACGCCGACCTGTCGGCCTTCGTGCTGTTCTCATCGTTGGCCGGGGTGTTCGGCACCGCGGGGCAGGCGAACTACGCCGCCGCGAACGTGTTCCTGGACGCGCTCGCGGCGCGCCGCCGCGCCCGGGGTCTGCCCGCGACCGCGCTCGGCTGGGGCGTGTGGGAGGCCGAGACCGGCATGACCGGGCATCTCGGCGACGTGCAGCGGCGGCGGCTCGCCCGGTTCGGGACCGTCCCGCTGCCCGACGAACGCGGCCTCGCCCTGTTCGACCGGGCGGTCGCGGCCCCCGCCCCGGCGGTGATCACCGCGGGGCTGGATCCGGCGGCGGTGCGGGCTGAGGCGGGCGAACGCCCGGCGCTGCTGCGGCCCCGGGTCCGGCGGCGCGCGGCCGCCCGTCCGGGACGCTCCGCCGAGGCGGGCGGACGGCTCGCCGGGACGCCGCCGGAGCGGCGCCGCGAGACCCTGTCCGAGCTGGTGCGGGCGCAGGCGGCGGCCGTCCTGGGCCACGAGTCCGCGACGGCGGTGTCGGCGCGCCGGTCGTTCAAGGACCAGGGGTTCGACTCCCTCACCGCGGTCGAACTGCGCAACCGGCTGCGCCGCGAGACGGGCCTGGCGCTGCCCGCGACCCTGCTCTTCGACCATCCGACGGTGCCCGCCGTCGTCGAGCACCTGCACGCCGAGCTGTTCGGGGCCGAGGCCGGGGCGGCCGTCACGGTGGCGGCGGCGTCCGACGAACCGATCGCGATCGTCGGCATGGCGTGCCGCTTCGGCGGCGGCATCACCTCCCCCGCCGCCCTGTGGGAGACCCTCGCCGCCCACCGCGACACCGTCGGCGGTTTCCCCGACGACCGCGGCTGGCCCGACCTCTACCACCCCGACCCCGACCACCAGGGCACCAGCTACACCCGCCACGGCAGCTTCCTCGCCGGCGCGGCCGGCTTCGACAACGGCTTCTTCGGCATCTCCCCGCGCGAGGCCCTCGCCATGGACCCGCAGCAGCGGGTGCTCCTGGAGACCGCGTGGGAGGCCCTGGAGAACGCGGGCCTCGACCCCACCGCCCTGACGGGCACCGCCACCGGCGTCTTCGCCGGCACCAACGGCCAGGACTACGGCTCCCTGATGTCCGGCGCCCGGCACGGCGACGAGGGCTACCTGATCACCGGGACGTCCGCGAGCGTGGTGTCCGGCCGGGTCTCCTACACCTTCGGGTTCGAGGGTCCGGCCGTCACGGTCGACACGGCGTGCTCCTCCTCGCTGGTCGCGCTCCACCTGGCGGCGCAGGCTCTGCGGCGCGGCGAGTGCTCGCTCGCGCTGGCGAGCGGCGTCACCGTGATGTCCACGCCCGACGCCTTCGCGGCCTTCAGCCGCCAGCGCGGGCTGGCCGCGGACGGGCACGTCAAGGCGTTCTCCGCGAGCGCCGACGGCACCGCGTGGGGGGAGGGGGCGGGCGTGCTGCTGCTGGAGCGGCTGTCGGACGCGCGGCGCAACGGCCGGCGCATCCTCGCCGTCGTCAAGGGCTCGGCCGTCAACCAGGACGGCGCGTCCAACGGCCTCACCGCACCCAACGGGCCGTCCCAACAACGCGTGATCCGCGCCGCCCTCGCCAACGCCGGACTGGCACCGTCCGACGTGGACGCCGTCGAAGCACACGGCACCGGCACCCGCCTCGGCGACCCGATCGAGGCCCAAGCACTCATCGCCACCTACGGACAGGACCGCGAAACCCCGCTGTGGCTCGGATCGGTGAAATCCAACATCGGCCACACCCAGGCCGCCGCCGGCGTCGCCGGCCTGATCAAGATGGTGCTCGCGCTGCGGCACGGCGTCCTGCCGCGGACCCTGCACGTCACCGAGCCGACCCCCGAGGTCGACTGGGACGCCGGAGCCGTCGCCCTCCTCACCGAGGACCGGCCCTGGGAGCCGGGTGAACGACCGCGCCGCGCCGGGATCTCCTCCTTCGGCATCAGCGGCACCAACGCCCACATCATCATCGAGGAGCCGCCCGCCGCCGGGCCCGTCCCCCGGCGTGAGGCGCCCGCGTGGCCGGTGCCGTGGACCCTCTCGGCCCGCGGTGAGAAGGCGCTGCGCGCCCAGGCGGCCCGCCTGCTGAAGGCCCTTCCGGACGGGCAGGCGGACGGCGACGTCGCCGCCGCGCTCGCCGCACGCGCTTCCCTGCCGCACCGTGCGGTGCTCGTGGGCGCCGACCGGGCCGCCGCGCTGGCCGCCCTCGCGGCGGGCGACGAGCACCCGGCCGTGGTGCGGGGTGCGGCCCTCGACGAGCCTTCCGTCGTGTTCGCCTTCACCGGGCAGGGCTCCCAGCACCAGGGCATGGGCTCCGGCCTCGCCGCCACCTTCCCCGTCTTCGCCCACGCCTACACCGAAGCCTGCACCGCCCTCGACCGCCACCTCGACCTACCACTGCGCCAAGTCATCGACCACCACCCCGACCTCCTCACCACCACCCTCTACACCCAACCCGCCCTCTTCGCACTGGAGACGGCACTGTTCCGCCTCGTCACCTGGCTCGGCATCACACCCTCACACCTCATCGGCCACTCCATCGGAGAGATCACCGCCGCCCACTGCGCCGGAATCCTCGACCTCGACGACGCCGCCCTCCTCATCACCACCCGCGCCCGCCTCATGAACTCCCTGCCCGAAGGCGGAGCCATGGCGACCGTCGCCCTCTCCGAGCGCGAGATCGAGCCCCTCCTTCCGGCGGGCGTCACCGTCGCGGCCGTCAACGGTCCGGAGAGCACCGTCGTCGCCGGTTCCGCCGAAGCGGTGGCCGCCCTCATCGCCCGGGTGACCGCGGACGGCGGGCGCGCGCGGCTCCTCCGCGTCTCGCACGCGTTCCACTCCCCGCACATGGACCCGGTCCTCGAGGCCTTCCACGAGACCGCCGCCACCCTCACCTACCGGCCCGCCCAGATCCCGATCATCGCCGCCACCACCGGAACCGCCGACCACACCGACCCCGCCTACTGGACCGCCCACATCCGCGAACCCGTCGACTACCGCCACGCGCTGGACTCCCTGACCGCCCCCGTCATCCTGGAACTCGGCCCGGACGGCACCCTCACCGCCCTCCACGACCAGACCCGTCCCGACAGCGTGCACACCGCCGCCCTCCGCCGCGACCACGACGAGGCCGCCACCTTCCTGCACGCGGTCGCCCGCCTCCACACCAGCGGCGTCCCCATGGACCCGGCGGTGCTGACCGGCCCCCGGCGGGCCCCGGTCGACCTGCCGTCCTACGCCTTCCAGCACGAACGGTTCTGGCCCGCCGCCGCCGGCGCCTCGACCGTCACCCTCGACGAGCCGCTCGCCCTCGCCGGACGCCCCGGCACCGTCTTCCCCGGCCTGATCCCGGCGAACACCGCGCCCGGCGAGGGCCTCCTGCTCGAGTTCGCCGTGCACGCCGCCCTGCGCACCGCGCACGAGGAGATCGAGTCCCTCACCTTCGAGGCCCCGCTCCCCCAGGACGGCGCCCTCCGCGTCCAAGTCGAGGTCGGCCCCCGCGACGACGGCGGCCGCAGCCCCCTCACCCTCCACACCCAGCCCGCCGACGCCGTTCCCGGCGACCCGTGGATCCGCCACGCCACCGGTGTCCTCGCCCGCGCCGCCGCCCCCGTCCCCGCGCCCGACGGCCCCCCGACCCCCCTGGCGCTGCCCGAAGGCACCGACCCCGGCGGCTACGCCCTGCACCCCCGCCTCTGGGAATCCCTCGCCGCCCTGGCTCCCGACGGCCCGCCCACCGAACGGTCCCTCGCCGCCTGCACCCACCTGCGCGTGACGGGCACCGCAGGCCCCACCGTCCACGTCCGCACCACCCCCGCCGGCTCCTTCCACCTCACCGCCCCCGACGGCACTCCCGTCGCCACCCTCGCCACCCTCACCGCGCGCACCCGCCCCACCGACCCCTCCCAGGCCCCCCGCCGCCACCTCTACCGCCTCGCCTGGCACCCCGCCCCCGAGACCACCGCACCCCGGCAGCAGGTCGAGCCCGGCGGGCTCGGGACGGCCGCGTACCAGAGCGAACCGGGTGAAGTCGTCTCGTTCGACGGGGCGAGGGCGGCCGGCGTGGTGCGGTTCGCGACGGCGGCCGGGGCCGACGGGGTGCGGGAGGCCGTGCACCGGGCGCTGGAGGTCGTGCGGGAGTGGATCGGCGCGGAGCGGGGGCGGCTGCTGGTCGTCACCGAGGGAGCCGTCGGCGCGGACGCCGATCCGGCGGCGGCGGCCGTGTGGGGGGTGGTGCGGTCGGCGCAGGCCGAGCATCCCGACCGGTTCGTGCTGCTCGACGGCGGCGACGAGACCGCGTGGCCCACGGCGCTGGACGGGGAGGAACCGCAGATCATGGTCCGCGGCGGGGACCTCCTGGTGCCCCGGCTGGAGCGCGCCGAACCCGGCGAGCGACGGGACATCCCGGACGGGACCGTGCTCATCACCGGCGGAACCGGCGGCCTGGGCGCGCTGCTGGCCCGGCATCTCGCCGAACGCGGCGCCCGCAGGCTGCTCCTGCTGTCCCGCCGCGGCCCGGACGCGCCGGGCGCCGCCGCGCTCCTCGCTGACCTGGCGGC
>NZ_BAAATZ010000033.1:14288-18742 GCF_039533685.1 Actinocorallia aurantiaca
GATCGCCGCCTGCGACGCCGCCGACCGCGAGGCGCTGGCACGGATCGTCGAGACGGTACCGCCGCACAGCCCGCTCCGCATGGTGGTGCACGCCGCCGGCCTCGTCGCCGACGGGCTCGCCCACGAGCTCACCGCCGAGCGGATCGACCCCGTCCTGCGCGCCAAGGTCGACGCCGCCGCCCACCTGGACGACCTCACCCACGGCCTCGGCCTCGACGCCTTCGTCGTCTTCTCCGCGCTCGCGGGCACCCTCGGCGGCGCCGGGCAGGCGTCCTACGCCGGAGCCAACGCCGCGTTGGACGCCCTCGTGCTCCGCCGCCGCGCCGCCGGTCTCCCCGCGCTGTCCCTCGCCTGGGGCCTCTGGGCGGAGGATGCCGGAATGGGCGGCCGGATCGGCGCCGCCGACCGGGCTCGGATGGCACGGAGCGGGGTCCTGCCGCTGTCCGCCGCGGACGGCTTGGCGCTCTTCGACGCCGCCCTCCACGCCGCCGACCCGGTGCTCGTCCCGGTCCGCCTCGACCACGCCGTCCTGCGCGCCCTCGGCGAGACCGCGCCGCCCGCGCTCCGCTCGTTCACCGGGCCGGTCCGCCGGCCCCGCTCCGAACACGCGGAGACCGGCGGCCTCGCCGCACGGCTGACCGCCCTTCCCCCGCATGAGCGCGACGCGCTGCTGCTGGCCCTCGTCCGCGAGCAGGCCGCCCTGGTCCTGGGCCACTCGGGCGCCGGCTCGATCGACGCCGACCGCCCCTTCCGCGACCTCGGCTTCGACTCCCTCACCGGCGTCGAACTGCGCAACCGCCTGCACCGGGCGTCCGGCCTGCGGCTGCCCGCGACCCTCGTCTTCGACCACCCGACCCCGGCGGCCCTCGCCGCCCGGCTCCGCACCGAACTCTTCGGTGACGCCGCCCCCGCCGAGACCTCCCCGGCCGGCTCCGCGTCCGACGAGCCCATCGCGATCATCGGCATGGCCTGCCGCTACGGCGGCGGCATCGCCTCCCCCGACGACCTGTGGCGCACCCTCACCGCCCGCGCCCACAACCTCGGCGGTTTCCCCGACGACCGCGGCTGGCCCGACCTCTACCACCCCGATCCCGACCATCCCGGCACCACCTACGCCCGCGGCGGCGGTTTCCTCACCGACGCGGCCGACTTCGACAACGGCTTCTTCGGCATCTCCCCGCGCGAGGCCCTCGCCATGGACCCCCAGCAGCGGCTCCTCCTGGAGACCACCTGGGAGACCCTGGAGAACGCCGGCCTCGACCCCGCCGCCCTGACGGGCACCGCCACCGGCGTCTTCGCGGGCGCCAGCGGCTCGTCCTACGGCCTGCGGGTCACCCGCCTGCCCGAGGAGGTCGGCGGCTATCTCGGGACGGGCACCTCGCCGAGCGTCATCTCCGGCCGGGTCTCCTACACCTTCGGGTTCGAGGGTCCGGCCGTCACGGTCGACACCGCCTGCTCCTCGTCCCTGGTGGCGATCCACCTCGCCGCGCAGGCTCTGCGGCGCGGCGAGTGCTCGCTCGCGCTGGCCAGCGGTGTCGCCGTGATGGCCGAACCCGACCCGTTCGTCGACTTCAGCCGCCAGCGCGGCCTCGCCGCCGACAGCCTCGTCAAGGCGTTCTCCGCCACCGCCGACGGCACCGCCTGGGGAGAGGGCGCCGGGGTCCTCCTCCTTGAACGGCTCTCGGACGCCCGCCGCAACGGCCACCGCGTCCTGGCGATCGTCAGGGGCTCGGCCGTCAACCAGGACGGCGCGTCCAACGGCCTCACCGCACCCAACGGGCCGTCGCAGCAGCGGGTGATCCGGGCGGCGCTCGCCGACGCGGGACTGGCACCGTCCGACGTGGACGCCGTCGAAGCACACGGAACCGGAACCCGCCTCGGCGACCCCATCGAGGCCCAAGCACTCATCGCCACCTACGGACAGAACCGCGAAACCCCACTGTGGCTCGGATCGGTGAAGTCGAACCTGGGCCACACCCAGGCCGCCGCCGGCGTCGCGGGCGTCATCAAAATGATCCTCGCGCTCCGGAACTCCGCGCTCCCCGCGACCCTGCACGTCACCGAGCCGACCCCGGAAGTCGACTGGGACGCCGGAGCCGTCGCCCTTCTCACCGAGGACCGGCCCTGGGAGCCGGGTGAACGGCCCCGCCGCGCCGGGATCTCCTCCTTCGGGATCAGCGGCACCAACGCCCACGTCATCATCGAGGAAGCACCCGCCACCGGCCCCGCCCCCCACGGGGACACCCCGGAATGGCCTGCGCCCTGGGTGCTCTCAGCCCGCAGCCCGGAGGCCCTGCGCGCCCAGGCCGCCCGCCTCCTGGACGCGCCCCCGGACGCCGCCCCCGCCGAGATCGCCTGGAACCTGGCGACGCGCCGCGCCGCCCACCCGCACCGCGCCGTGGTGCTCGGCGCCGACGCCGCCGAACGCACCGCCGCTCTGACCGCCCTGGCCCGGGGCGAGCAGTCCCCGTACGCGGTCACCGGCACCGCGAAACCCGCTCCCGGCCCGGTCTTCGCCTTCACCGGGCAGGGCTCCCAACACCAGGGCATGGGCTCCGGCCTCGCCGCCACCTTCCCCGTCTTCGCCCACGCCTACACCGAAGCCTGCACCGCCCTCGACCGCCACCTCGACCTACCACTACGCCAAGTCATCGACCACCACCCCGACCTCCTCACCACCACCCTCTACACCCAACCCGCCCTCTTCGCCCTCGAAACAGCCCTCTACCGCCTCGTCACCTGGCTCGGCATCACACCCTCACACCTCATCGGCCACTCCATCGGAGAGATCACCGCCGCCCACTGCGCCGGAATCCTCGACCTCGACGACGCCGCCCTCCTCATCACCACCCGCGCCCGCCTCATGAACTCCCTGCCCGAAGGCGGAGCCATGGCCGGGATCGCCGCCCCGGAGGACGAGGTCCGCCCCCTGCTCACCCCCGGCGTGACGATCGCCGCCGTCAACAGCCCGATCAGCACGGTCGTCGCGGGCGACACGGACGCCGTCACCGCCCTCGTCGCCCGCTTCCGCGAGACCGGGCGCGCCGACCGCCTCCTGCGGGTCTCCCACGCCTTCCACTCCCCCCGCATGGACCCGGTCCTCGAGGCCTTCCACGAGACCGCCGCCACCCTCACCTACCGGCCCGCCCAGATCCCGATCATCGCCGCCACCAACGGAACCGCCGACCACACCGACCCCGCCTACTGGACCGCCCACATCCGCGAACCCGTCGACTACCGCCACGCCGCCGAGTCCCTCGTCCCCGGCGCCGTCGTCGTCGAACTCGGCCCGGGCGCCACCCTCACCACCCTCCACGACCAGACCCGCCCCGACGGCGCCCATCTCTCCCTCCTCCGCCGCGACCACGACGAGACGACCGCCTTCCTCCGGGCCGCGGCCCGCCTGCACACCGCCGGGATCCCCTTCGACCTGGCGCGGCTCACCGGCACCGGCCACCCGCCCCTGGACCTGCCCGCCTACCCCTTCCAGCACCGCTCCTACTGGCTCGCCGACACCGCCCGCGGCCTCGCCCCGGTCAGTACCGTCGACCTGTCCGACGGCCAGGGCAGCGTCCTCACCACCGAGATCACCGACCCCGAGGCGGGGCCGTCCACCGTGCTGGAACTGGCCTTCCAGGCCGCCGCCCACACCGGCGCCGCGACCGTGGCCGCCCTTGACCTCGCCGCGCCCCTCGCCCCCGGCACCGTGCAGACCCGCGTCCACTCCCCCGGCCCGAACGGCGACCGCACGATCACCGTCTCCAGCCCGTCCGCCGACGGCTCCTGGGCGGTGCACGCCACCGGCACCCTCACCGACCGCATCCCCGCCGCCGCCGATCGCCCCGGTCCCACCACCGAGGGAGCCGAGGCCACCGTCCCCGACGGCTCCGCCCACCTCCTCCACCCCGGCCTGCTCGCCGACCTCAGCGCCGTCTCCTGGCGCGACGTCCGCCTGCACGCCGCGCACGCCGAACACCTCCGGATCCACCTCACCGAACTCCCCGCCGGCGGCTACGGCCTCTGGGCGGAGGATCCCTCGGGCGCCCCCGTCGTCACCGCCGCTTCCGTCACCGTCGGCCCCTGGACGCCCGCCGGCGGGACCCCCGCCGCCGATCTCCTCTACGACCTCACCTGGGAGCCCTTCGCCGCCGAGCCGGCCGGCGCCCCGCCGGTCGGCGCGGACCTGCCCGATCCCGGAGAGCCGGTGCCGGACCGGGTCTACCTGCGCCTCCCCGTGCCCGATACCGGCGCCCCCTCCGGCGACGCCCGCGCGGCCGCCGTCGCCGCCCTGGACGTGATCCGCCGCTGGCTCACCACCCCCGCCTACGACCAGGCCCTGCTGGTCCTGCTCACCCCCGACCCCGATCTTCCGGCCGCCGCGGCCGTCTGGGGCATGGTCCGCTCCGCCCAGGCCGAGAACCCCGGACGCCTCGCCGTGGCCTCCCCCCGCGCCG
>NZ_BAAATZ010000033.1:18764-33057 GCF_039533685.1 Actinocorallia aurantiaca
CCCACCCGGCGCCCGTCGCCGCGGGCGTCGAGGCCGGCGAACCCCAGCTCGCGGTCCGTGACGGCGTCCTGCTGCGCCCCCGCCTCACCCGCGCCGCCGCCCCGGACGTCTCGGACACCCCGGACGTCCCGGCTCTCGACCCCGCCGGGACCGTCCTCATCACCGGCGCCACCGGCGGCCTGGGCGGGGTCGTCGCCCGGCACCTGGCCGCCCGCCCCGACGTCGGCCGCCTCGTCCTGGTCGGCAGGCGCGGCCCGGCCGCCGAAGGCTCCGCCGAGCTGCTCGCCGACCTGCGGGAACTCGGCGCCGAAGCCGAGATCATCGCCTGCGACGTCGCCGACCGCGCCGCCGTCGCCCGGCTCGTCGAGGGCCTTCCCGCCCCGGTCACCGCGGTGGTCCACGCGGCGGGCGTCAACCGCGACGGCCTCGTCACCACGATGACCGAGGACCAGCTCGACGAGGTCTTCGCCGCGAAGGCCCACGGCGCGCTCCACCTGCACGAGCTGACCCTGGACCACCGGCCCGCGGCGTTCGTCCTGTTCTCCTCGGCCTCCGGCATCCTCGGCGGCCCCGGGCAGGCGAACTACGCCGCCGCCAACGGCTTCCTCGACGCCCTCGCCGTCCACCGGCGGAGCCTGGGACTGCCCGCGACGTCCCTCGCGTGGGGGCTGTGGGCGGAGGAGACCGGGATGGGCGGCCGCCTCTCGGCCGCCGACCTGCGGCGCATGGCCCGCAACGGCATGGGGGCGCTCTCCGGGACCGAGGCCCTCGGCCTCCTCGACCGGGCGCTCGCCACGGACCGGCCGCTGCTCGTCCCGGCACGGCTGGAACTGGAGGCGCTGCGCGCGGCGGCGGCGTCCCGCCCGGTGCCGCATCTGCTGCGCGGCCTGGTCCGGCCCGCGCTGCGGCGCGCCGCCACCGGCCCCGTCCAGGAGGACGGCCTGGTCCGGCGGTTGTCCGGCCTCGCGGACGGCGACCGCCGCGCCGCGCTGCTCGACCTGGTCCGCGCCCGGCTCGCGGACATCCTCGGCCACGACGGCCCCGCCGCCATCGACCCCGACCGGGGCCTCGGCGAACAGGGCCTGGACTCCCTCACCGGCGTCGAGCTGCGCAACCGGCTCTCCGCCGCGACCGGGCTCGCCCTTCCGGCGACACTGGTGTTCGACCACCCGTCACCGGCCGCGATCGCCGCCCACCTGGACGGCTCCCTGTTCACGGCCGGCGCGGGCCTGCTCGCCGAACTCGACACGCTCAGCGCCGGCTCCCTGGACGAGGAGGCCCTGGCGGAGCTGACCGGCCGACTGGAGGCGGCCCTCCACCGGCTGCGCCGCACCACCGAGGCCGACTTCGACCTGGACGGCGCGAGCGTCACCGAGCTCATGGAGTACATCGACTCCGACCTCGGCCTCTAGTGCGGGACCGAAAGCCCGCCGAGCGCGCACATCCGTCCCGGGCTCGTGGCGTCCGCCGTCCGCGAGCACGTCGTCTCGATCCTCGAAGGAGAGCTCACCATGGCCGAACGCCGAACACTGCGCCGCGACCGGGTCGCCCGGGGCCGCCGCGGCTTCGAAGGGGACCTGGTGGTGGTGACCGGGGCCGGCAGCGGCATCGGCCGGGCCACCGCGCTGGCCTTCGCCGAACAGGGCGCGACGGTCGTCGCCGCCGACCTGGACCCGGACTCCGCCCGCCTCACCGTCGAGCTGGCCGGCCCCGGCGCCGAGGGCGCCGCCGGGCACGCCTACGCCGTCGACGTGTCCGACGCCGAGGCGATGGAGAAGTTCGCCGAGACCGTGCAGGCCGAGCACGGCGTCCCCGACGTCGTGGTCAACAACGCCGGCATCGGCATGGCCGGGCCGTTCCTGGAGCACTCCGCCGAGGACTGGCGCCGGATCCTCGGCGTCAACCTGTGGGGCGTGATCCACGGCTCGCTGCTGTTCGGTCGGCAGATGGCCGATCGCGGCACCGGGGGGCACATCGTCAACACCGCGTCGTCTGCGGCGTTCACCCCGTCGCGGGCGATGGCGGGCTACGCCACCAGCAAGGCCGCCGTGCTGATGCTCAGCGAGTGCATGCGCGCCGACCTCGCCCACCTGGGCATCGGGGTGTCGGCGATCTGCCCCGGCATCGTCAACACCAACATCACCGGGTCCTCGCAGTTCGTCGGGATGTCGGCCGAGGACCAGCGGCGCACCCGGCAGAAGGCGGCCCGCACCTACGCGCGGCGCAACTACGGGCCGGAGAAGGTGGCCGCGCAGATCCTCACCGCGGTCCGGCGCAACCGGGCGCTGCAGCCGGTCACGCCGGAGGCCCGGTTCGCCTACGCGGTCTCCCGCCTGGCGCCGGGGCTGATGCGGCTGGCGGCCAAGAGCGACCCGACCCGCTGATCCCCTGGAAGGCGACCGGGTCCGCACCTCCTGGGTCGCCTTCCCCCTTCGGGCGAGCCCGTGAGCCGGCCGGTCGGTCGGTCGCCGTTCGCCGTCGCCGCCTTCGCATACGGACCCCGACGTCAGCGGGCGCGGCCGGTCCGAGTGACGATCATGGCGGCCAGGGCGGCGTAGGCGGCCGAGTCGTCCAGGCCGGTGTTCGCCTTGATCTCGCCGCGGTGGATGGCCTCCATGACCAGGCCCGCCACCGCTCCGGCGAAGGCCGCGTCCTGGCCGGGGGCGGCCTCCAGGACGAGCTGCCGCACCCGGGCGGCGGCTATGCGCGTGTTGTTCCGGTAGATCTCCCGGGCCGGGGCGAAGGCGGTCAGGTCGGCGAAGAACGCCGGGGAGGCCGCCGCCAGCTCGGCGGAGATCGCACGCAGATAGGTCTCGATGCGGCCACCGGGATCGGTCTCCTCCTCGAGCCGCGCCTCGACACGGGCGGTGGCGCGGCGGAAGAACGCCCGGACGACCGTGACGATGATCTGCTCCTTGCTGCCGGCCACCGCGTACAGCGTGGTCTTCGAACAGCGCAGGAGCGCGGCGAGGTCGGCCACGCCCAGCTCGGCGAACCCGCGATCGAGAAAGAGCTCGATGAGCCGCTCGATCAGCCTCTCCCGCCGCTGCGACCGGACCCTGGTGAGCGTTTCCATCCTCGGACGGTACCAGCTTCGCAGCCCGATCAGTACTGGATACGGTTCCCTGGTACCCATTATGGTACCTTTCGGGTGACTAAAGGAGTGTTGATGCCTGCTGTGCGCCTGCTGCCCGGTCCCGAGGCCGAGGATCTGCTGAAGCTGACCCGCGAGCTGTGCGAGAAGGAGCTGCTGCCCCGAGTCGCCCGGGCGGAGCGCGACGAGGTCTTCCCTCGCGAGGTCTTCACCCTGCTGGGCCGCACCGGGCTGCTCTCCCTGCCCTACCCCGAGGAGTTCGGCGGCGGCGGCCAGCCGTACGAGATCTACCTCCAAGTACTCGAGGAGATCGGCTCCGCCTGGGCCAGCGTCGGCGTGGGCGTCAGCGTGCACGCCCTTTCCTGCTTCCCCCTCTTCGCCTTCGGCACCGACGCCCAGCGCGAGCGGTGGCTGCCCGGCATGCTCTCGGGCGAGCAGCTCGGCGCCTACTGCCTGTCGGAAGCCCACGCCGGATCCGACCCCGCCGCCATGCGCGCCAAGGCCGTCCGCGACGGCGACTCCTACGTCCTCAACGGCGCCAAGGCCTGGACGACCCACGGCGGACAGGCCGACTTCTACACCGTCATGGCCCGCACCAGCGACGACGGTGCCCGCGGCATCTCCTGCTTCTACGTGCCGGCCGACACCCCCGGCCTGGAGTTCGACAAGCCCGAAGAGAAGATGGGCCTGACCGGCTCCACCACCGCCACCGTCCGACTGGAGGGCGTCCGCGTCCCCGCCGACCACCTCATCGGCGCCGAGGGCCAGGGCCTGGCCATCGCCCTCGCCGGACTGGACGCCGGCCGCCTCGGCATCGCCGCCGTGGCCACCGGCCTGGCCCAGAGCGCCCTTGACCACTCCGTCTCCTACGCCAAGGAACGCCAGGCGTTCGGCAAGGCGATCATCGACCACCAGGGCCTGGGCTTCCTGCTCGCCGACATGGCCGTCGCCGTCGACACCGCCCGCGCCGCCTACCTGTCCGCCGCCCGCTTCAAGGACGCCGGACACCCCTACGGCCGCCAGGCGTCGGTCGCCAAACTGGTGGCCACCGACAACGCCATGAAGGTCACCACCGACGCCGTCCAGGTCCTCGGCGGCGCGGGCTACACCCGCGACTTCCCCGTCGAGCGCTTCATGCGCGAGGCCAAGGTCATGCAGATCTTCGAGGGCACCAACCAGATCCAGCGCCTCGTCATCTCACGCCACTTGGCACGATGACCCGGTAGAGAGCAGGCACCGATCGGACGGACGGATCGGGCCGGTGCCGATCCGCCCTCCGTCGATCGCGAATGCGACCGCCCGCCCTTCCACCCCAACAAAGTTAACTAGGTTAGATATGCTTGGGAGTGATCGCCGCCCTTCCAGCGAAACGGAGCATCGATGGAGCTCTCCACCCTGATCTACGAGGTGTCCGACCACGTCGCGACCGTGACGATCAACCGGCCGGAGAAGCTGAACAGCTTCACCGAGACCATGTGCGAGGAGTTCGAGCTGGTCTGGCGTACCGTGCGCGAGGACGACGACGTCCACGTGGTCGTGCTGCGGGCGGCGGGCGACCGGGCGTTCTGCACGGGAGTCGACGTCAAGGAGGGCCTCGACACCCATCCGAACGTCTGGACGCGGGCGGATCCGGGTGAACGCCTCTCGCCGAAGCTCAACCGGGTGTGGAAGCCGGTGATCGTCTGCGTGCACGGCATGGCGGCGGGCGGAGCCTTCTACTGGATCAACGAGGGCGACATCGTCATCTGCTCCGAGGACGCCACGTTCTTCGACCCGCACGTCGACTACGGGCTCACCGCCGCGCTCGAGCCGATCGGCCTCTCCCACCGGATCCCCCTCGGCGAGGTGCTCCGCATGACGCTGCTCGGCCTGGACGAGCGGCTGTCCGCCGAGCGCGCCCTGCAGATCGGGCTGGTCAGCGAGATCCTCCCCCGCGAGAAGCTGTGGGAGCGCGGCGACGAACTCGCGCGGATCATCGCGGCCAAGCCTCCCGTCGCGATCCAGGGCAGCGTCAGGGCGATCTGGGAGTCGCTCGACACCGGCCGCACCCAGGCCCTGCGCACCGGCCTCTCCTACACCCAGATCGGCAACCCCATCGGCACGGCGCAGATCGACCGGTCCACCGCGGTGAAGCCGCAGTGGACCCTCCGCTGACCGCCGGCTCAGACCGTCAGGTCCGCGAGCCGGGCGCGGTGCGCGCGGGGAGTGCCGCCGAGCAGTTCGTCGGCCTTGATCCGGCGGAGGAACAGGTGCAGGTCGTGTTCCCAGGTGAAGCCCATGCCGCCGTGGAGCTGCAGTGCCGTCCCGGCGACGCGGGAACAGGCCTCCTTCGCGGACGAGACGGCCGACGCCACCTTGACCCGGTCCCCCGGGTTCTCCGCGGCGTCCCGCACCACGACCCGGGCCGTCTCGACGTCGAGTGCCATGTTCGCGCAGTGGTGCTTGACCGCCTGGAATCCGCCGATCACCCGTCCGAACTGCTGCCGCTCCTTGACGTACCGGACGGTCATGCCCAGCAGCCGGTCGGCCGCGCCCAGCGCGTCGGCGGCGTGGTGCAGGGCCGTCACGTCCTCGAGGAAGGCGGTGTCGGCTTCCTTCCAGACGGCGGCCGGGGCCTCTGCGAGCTCCACGGAGACCAGGTCCCTGGTGAGGTCGATCCCGGTGCGCGCGGTGCGAACGCAGTCTTCGGCGGCGACCAGGGCCAGCACGGGCGATCCGTCCGCGCGGACCGCGGCGACGAGGTAGTACCCGGCCGTGGCGCCGCCGACCACGAAAGGCGCGCGGCCGGTCAGCAGGAGCGTGCCGTCAGCGCCGCCAGCGGCCGAGACGGGGGCGCCGTCGGGATCCGGAAGAGCCGGCACGACCAGGGTCTCCGCCTCGGCCAGGCGGTCCGCCAGGGCGGGATCGAGGCCCGGTTCGTCGAGCAGGCGGCAGGCCAGGGCGGCCTGGGCGACCGGGAGGGGCGAACCGGCGCGGCCCAGCTCCTCGACGACCAGGGCGAGATCGGCGTGGGTGCCGCCGGAGTCCTCCCGGAGCAGGCCGATGAGGCCGAGCTCCGCCGCGGACGCCAGTTCGCCGGGGGCGAGCAGGTGCGGCTCGTCGGCCCGGGGACGCGCCAGGTCGGTGCGGTCGGCAAGCCAGCCCCGGACCGCCTCGACGAGGACTTCCTGCTCCTCACTCACGATGAGTGCCATGCGTCTCTCCCCTGCCGTCCCACAATGGGCGTACCCAACATAGATTACGAAGTATTCTAAGTCATTTACCAAGAAGGCGGTGCGCTCTACGCGGCCCGCGGTCTCACGCCTCCAGGAGTGCGAGGCTGCTGCGCGCGTAGGCGACGCGGCGGCGGTCGCTGGTGAGGAACGCCGGGGGCGCGAGATACGTGAGATCACGTGCCAGGGACTTCTCCTCCCGCCGCTCGGCGAACCGGGCGCGGGCCTCGGCGGTGGTGCCGCAGACGGTGATCGCGTCGAGCATCTCGTCGGACACCGCTGCGGCCATGCCGTCGACGTCCCCCTTGCGAAAGGCGTTCCGCAGCCGCTCGACCTCCGCCGTCCAGCCGTGGTGCTCGACGAAGGGGTCGTAGGTCTTGACGGTCAGGTAGAAGCCGACCATCCGGCGGGCGTCGCGGATCGCCCGTTCGGGGGCTTCGTCGTCGATGGCGGTGATCAGCCAGCCGTGCTCGGTGAAGCCTTCGGGCGCCTTCTCCGCGGCCGGACGCACGATGTCCTTCCACCACCGGCCGGTGAACAGCCCGTGGCCGATCAGGCCGTCGGCGTGTCCGGCCGCCGCGGCGACCATGCCCTTGTTGAAGGCGGCGAACAGCACCGGGACGTCCAGTCGACCGAGAACGGGGGCCTGAACCCTGGCTTTCACCCGGTAATAGGGGCCTTCGTACTCGACCTCGGCCCCGTTCTCGGCATGCAGCCAGGCGCGGATCGCTCCCGCGATGTCGCGCATGCGGGCCACCGGCTTGTCGGCCTCGACCCCGAACCAGTCGCGGTTGATGGAGTAGGCGCCGGAGCCCAGCCCGAGGAAGATCCGCCCGGGCGCCTTCTTGTGCAGCGTCCGCGCCGCGCTCGCGTGGGCGTACGGCGTCCGCGCGAAGGCGTAGGCGATCCCCGTTCCCACTCGGGCCGTCCGAGTGTTGGCGACCATGTCCGCCAGCACCTCGTAGGCGTCGTTGTCGACGAAGTCACCGGTACAGAAGGCCGTGATGCCCGCCTCCTCAGCCTCACGGGCGACCGCCGCGCCCGGCCAGGGCAATCCGAACTCCATCGATCCTCCAACATAGTTTACTCAGTTAATGAACTGTACTCTATTTGCCATGAGACCCCCCGAGGAGGCCCAGTGAGTACGGAAGAAGAGTTCGGCGTCCTGACCGACGCGGCGTTCGAACGGTCCCGCCGGCGGATCGGCATCCCCGCGAGGCCACTGACACCGCACAACCTGGAGGTCACTTCGGACGGCACCCGGCACTTCGCCTACGGCTACGGCGACGCCAATCCGCTGTGGTCGGACCCGGAGTACGGCGCGAAGACGCGGTGGGGCGGCCTGATCGCGCCGCCCAACTTCATGTACACGATGGGCGAGAACGTCGCGCCGCCGCTGACGCCGGAGCAGAAGGCGCTGCTCAAGGGCGACCCGTTCGCCGGTCTGGGCTCCTACCAGGCGGTCATGGAGTTCCAGTGGTTCCGGCCGCTGACCCTCGGCGACCGCTGCAAGGTCATCCGGGCCCAGGTCGGGGTCCAGGAGAAGCCCTCGAAGTTCGGCGGGCGCACCGCCCACGTGACCCACGACTTCCTGTTCGCCAACGGCCGCGGCGAGATCCACTGCGTCCAGAGCGGCACCTGGATCAACGCCGAGCGCCACACCTCGGCCGCGAACGCCGAGAAGGCCGACCCGATCGACTTCACCACCCCCTACACCGACGAGCAGCTCGCCGAGATCGACGCCGCCTACGACGCCGAGACCCGCCGCGGCGCCGAGCCCCGGTACTGGGAGGACGTCGAGATCGGCGACGAGATCCAGCCGCGGGTGAAGGGCCCGCTCACCGTGACCGACATCGTGACCTGGCACATCGGCTGGGGCATGCAGCTCACCCCGCCCGGCGCCTTCGGGATCGCCCGAAAGGTCCGCAGGAAGGTCCCCGGCCTGTACCCGCGCAACGCGCGGAACATCCCCGACACCGTCCAGCGCCTGCACTGGGAGCCGGAGCGGGCCCGCGAGCTCGGGATCCCGATGAGCTACGACTACGGCGCGATGCGCGAGACCTGGCTCACGCACGCGATCACCGACTGGATGGGCGACGACGCCTGGCTGTGGAAGCTCTCCTGCCAGCACCGCAAGTTCAACCACATGGGCGACGCCACCTGGGTGACCGGCCGGGTCGTCGACAAGGTCGCCTCCGAGGGCCGCCACGAGGTCCACCTCGAGCTGGCGTGCACCAACCAGCGGGGCGAGGTCTCCACGCCGGGCGAGGCCGTCGTCCTTCTCCCGACGCGGGACGCCGCCGTCACCCTGCCGACGCCGCCCGCCGACGACCTCACCGGCCTGCTGGCCTACGAGATCGAGCGCTTCGCGTGACTTCCGATCCGATGACCACCACGCTCGCCGGCAGACTGCACGCGGCCGCCGCCGCGAACTCCGCTCCGCCCCTGGTGTTCGACGCCCCCGAGAGCCTCGTCGAGGGCGCCGTCGGGCAGACCCTCGCCGCGGCGTACCGCGTGGCCGCCGGGCTGCGGGAACGCGGGATCGGTCCCGGAGACACCGTCGCCGTCCAGCTGTCCAACCGCCCCGAGGCCGCCGTCGCCTACGCCGCGGCCCTCCTCACCGGGGCCGTCCCGAGCCGTCCTCAGGGTGTGCTGGTGAGCCCGTTCACGACCGAGTGGCGCAGGATCTTGCCGGTCGGCGTGCGGGGCAGGTCCGGCCAGCAGGTGATCGTGTCGGGGGTCTTCGACGACCGCAGCCGGTCGCGCACGTAGGCGCGGACCTCGTCGGGGTCGACCTCGCCGCCCGGGACCGGCACGACCACCGCCGCCAGGCGCTGGCCCCACTCCTCGTCGGGCAGGCCCACGACGCAGGCGTCGGCGACGTGCGGGTGGCGCAGCAGGACGTCCTCGATCTCCGCCGGAGCGATGTTCTCCGCCCCGCGGATGATCGTGTCGTCGATCCTTCCCTCGACGTAGAGGTAGCCGTCGGCGTCCAGGCGTCCGGCGTCGCGGGTGTCGAAGAAGCCCCGCGCGTCGACCGTCGAGCCGACGCCCGCGTACTCGCCGGCGACCTGGTCTCCGCGGATGAAGATGCGCCCGGCGACCCCCGCGGGGACGACCACGCCTTCCTCGTCCCGGATCTCCAGCTCGACCGTCGGCAGGACGGTGCCGGCCGAGTTCAGGCGGGCCCGGACCAGCGGGTCGGCCGACGAGAACGCCTCGCGGTGGTCCTCGGGGCCGAGGACCGCGACGGTGGAGCTGGTCTCGGTGAGTCCGTAGGCGTTGACGAAGTCCACGTGAGGCCACTCGGAGAGGGCCTTCTCAATGACGCGCGGCGGCATCTTCGCGCCCCCGTAGGCCAGTGCCCGCAGGGTCGGAACAGCGCGGTCCAGATCGGGATCGTCCATGATCCGGGCGAGCATGGTCGGCACGACCATGGCGTTGGTCACCCGCTGGTCGCGCACGAGCCGCAGCCACTCCCGGGGGTCGAAGGAGTGAAGGGTGAGGAGGCGCCGGCCCGCGTACAGGTTCGTGAGGACGTTGGACACGGCGGCGATGTGGTACGGCGGGACGCTCATGAGCGCGGCCTCGTCGGCCCCGGCGGCCGCGAACTCGACCGAGCCCAACACGTAGGACACCAGGTTCTCGTGGCGCAGGACCACGCCCTTGGGCGCGGAGGTCGTGCCGCTGGTGTAGATCAGCACGGCCGGGGCCGCCGGGTCGAGCGGGTCCGGCGGTTCACCGGTCGCGGTGTCCGCGGCCCGCAGGAACTCCCCGGCTTCCACGCCGCCGTCCCCGCCGATCCGGTAGGCCCCCGGGTGCCCGGCCAGGAGCAGGGTGAGCTGGTCCGTGCCGAGGCGGTAGTTGACGGGGACGAGGGGAACCCCCGCGTAGGCCGCCGCGAACATCGCCACGGGGAACGCGGGACCGTTGACCTCCAGGTGGACGATCGCGTCGGCGCCCCGGTCGAGGACGGTTCGCGCCGCCCCGATCGCCAGGCCCCGCAGGCGCTCGGCGGTGAGGCCCGCCTCGCGGTCGCCGACGATGATCCGGTCGCCGAACCCGTCGGCGGCCATGTCGAGCAGCATCGTCAGATTCATCGGACGCTCCGGTGGAGTGGGGGGACGGGGCGGTCAGTCGGAGGCGGGCAGAGCCTTGGCCCCCTGGATCTCCAGCGGCGTCCCGTTCACCGCGACGGTGCCGGAACCGGCCTTGGCGCACAGCAGTTCGATGCCGAGCGCGTCGTCGGCGTAGCGCTTGCCGAGGACGACGCCGCCGAGCTGGGAGGGATCGGCCTCGACGCCCGTCGGCGCGGCCGACGTCGGCTCGTGCATGGCGACTCCGGCGCAGGTCACCGTGACCTCTTCACCGGGTGCCCGGACGACGATCATCTTGGTGGTGTCGACGGCGCTGACGAGCTGCTGACCGGCCCGAAGTTTCATGGGACCTCCTCGTGGGGCGGGCGGAAGCGGATGGGATGGCTGAGAGGGGATGAGCTTCACGGGGTTCTCCCCTCGATGGCGGTCTACCCGCCGGACCGCGAGCTCCGAGAGGTTCATGCGCGGAGCTCCCGGGGCAGGCCGAGCCCTCTCTCGGAGATGATGTTGCGCATGATCTCGGAGCTGCCGCCGGCGATCGTGTAGGCGCGCGCGTACAGGTAGGCGTCCTGCCAGCGGCCCTCGTCGAAGGCGTCCGGGTCGCCTTCGACGAGGACGCCCCGGCCTCCCAGGAGCGACAGCGCGTACTCGGCGAGCCGCAGGTTGACCTCGCTGAACAGGAGCTTGGCCATGGGCGCATCGGTGGCCTTCTCCCGCCCGGCCTCCCAACGCTCCATCGAGACCCGGGCGAGCATGGTGACGGCGTCGACCTCGGCGCGGAACCCGGCCAGCTCCTGGCGCACGTCGTCCAGCTCCGCGGCCGGCCGTCCGCCGATGGTGACTGCCTTGGCGAGCTTGACCAGGTCCTCCCAGGCCAGCTGGAGCTGGACGACCGAGGCCCCCACCCCGGCCCGCTCCTGGGCGAGGGAGGCGTTGGCGATCATCCAGCCCTGCCCGGGCGCGCCGATGACCGCGTCGGCGGGCAGCCGCACGTCGTCGAAGAACACCTCGTTGAAGTCCGAGGTCCCCGTCATCTCACGCAGCGGCCGCACCTGGATCCCCGCCGCGCGCATGTCGACCGCGAACGCGCTGATCCCCTTGTGCTTCGGCGCCTCGGGGTCGGTGCGGGCCAGCAGGTAGCCCAGGTCCGACCAGTGGCCGTTGGTCGTCCAGACCTTCTGGCCGTTGACCACCCACCCGTCGCCGTCGCGGACCGCGGCGGTCCGCAGCGAGGCCAGGTCGCTGCCCGCGCCGGGCTCGCTGAACAGCTGACACCACAGCTCCCGGCCTTCCCGGATGGACGGCAGGTACCGGCGGCGCTGCTCGTCGGTGCCGAACCCGATGAGCGCGTGCGCGGCCAGCTCGCTGCCCGAGGCCGGCATGGGCGCGCGGGCCCGGGCGATCTCCTCCCGGACCACCACGTCCCGCATCGGGTCGTGGTCCTCGGCGCCCCCGTACTCCTCGGGCCAGTCCCCGCCGAGATGGCCGGCCGCGTACAGGTCGGCGACCCACCGCAGCAGGGACTTCAGCTCCTGTTCGTTCTCCGGGCTGCGCACTCCCGAACGGGTCTTGAAGTCGGGGGCGTGCCCGGCGACGAACGCCCTGACCTCGGCGCGGAACTCTTCCAGATCCATGACGGCTCCTCCTCATTCGGGATCTCGCGTTCCTCGGTCTTCCCCTCAAGGCTCGTCGGGGTGGAACAGGGCGAGCAGACCTGCCCTGTCGACCTTCTGCGAGATGCCGCGCGGCAGCGCCTCGACCGGAAGGAAACGGGTGGGGACCTCGTAAGGCATCAGTCCCCGGCGGCACCAGGCGCGCAGGTCCTCCTCCGCGGGCGGCTCCATGCCCCGGGCGGTCTCGAAGGCCGCCACGGGGACCTGGCCCAGGCGGGCGTCGGGCAGCGGCGCGACCGCCGCCTCGGCCACCGCGGGGTGCCGTTCCAGCACCTCCACGACGGTGGCCGGCCTGATCTTGAATCCGCCGCGGATGATGGTGTCGTCGGCCCGTCCGACGAGGAACACGAACCCGTCGGCGTCGATCCGGGCGAGGTCGCTGGTACGGGTCCAGCCGCCCTCGCCGCCCGCCTGCGGCGTCCTGATCTCCAGCACGCCCTGCTCACCGGTGGCCAGCGGCGAGCCGTCGTCGCCGACGACGCGCAGCTCCACCCCCGGGAAGGCGCGGCCGACGCTCCCCCGCTTCTCCTTCCACCAGGTCCGGTGGTCGCGCAGGGACCAGCCGGCCACGCCGCCGGAGAACTCCGTCGCGCCGTACACGATGAGGATCGCGATGCCGTAGCGCTCCTGGAACGCGTCGGCGAGCTCGGGGCGCAGCGGAGCCGCCCCGGCGTTGAGCGCGACGAGGCTCGCGAGGTCCTCGGGCGGCACGTCGGCGTCGAGGACCGCGCGGATCGCCGTGGGTGGCAGGCCCGCCACCTTGGGCCGGTGCCGCCGGACCATGTCCCGCCAGCCGTCCACGGTGAACCGCTCCAGCATGCTCAGCCGGCGCGCCTGCACCAGGACCTGGAGCGCCGCCCACAGCCCTCCGATGTGGACCATCGGCGTGGTCAGCAGCCCTATCCCTCCGGTGAACGGCGCCCGCTCGGAGCGGCCCGCGGCCATGTGACCGGCCGCGGAGCCGAGAGCCGACTCGATCTGCCGGTAGGTCAGCGGAATCCGCTTGGGCGTGCCGGTCGTGCCCGACGTGGTGAGCTCGACCGCGACACCGGGCGCCTCCACCCGGGGCGTGCCCGGCTCCGGGCTGTGCGGCAGGTCCACCGGCGTGACCGTCGCGCCGTCGAGTCCGAAGCCCAGCCCGCCCGCCGAGGCCACCGCCTCGGCGAATCCGGGACGGGTCCACACCTCGGACGAGGCGAAGACCACCGGCGCGGCGGTGCGCAGCACGTCGGCGCACAGCCGCTCGGGAGGCTGGAGCGGGTTGAAGGAGGTCAGGCAGCGCTCGGAGGAGAGGATCAGGCGCAGAACGGCCACCGACTCGGGCCGGTTCTCCAGGACGACGCCCACCCGGCCGCCCCGGCCGAGGCCGAGCCGGACCAGCTCGGCCTCCACGGCGGCGCCCGTCTTCACGAGATCGCCCCAGGCGGTCCAGCCGTCCCGGAACTCGATCACCGGGGTCTCCGGTGCCGTGCCGTCGAGTGCGGCCACCCGTCCCGGAAGCCGGTGGTCGTCCGTGAGTGATGCGGACAACGTGTCCCCTCTCAGAGCAGCTCGATGACGGTGGCGTCGGCCATGCCGCCGACCTCGCACATCGTCAGCAGGCCGTAGCGGATGCCGTTGTCGCGCATGGTTTCCTCATCTCGTGGTCAGCAGACTGGTGGCGGCGCGGTCACGCAGCCTGTCGGGGAAGGCGATGAGCGCTTCGGCGGCCTTGGCGCGGCGCAGGTGGCGGTGGGAGGCGTGCTCCCAGGTGAAGCCCATGCCGCCGTGGACCTGGATGCCGCCCTGGGTCGCCGTGACCGCGGCCTCCAGCGCGTTGGCGGCCGCCAGGGCGACGGCGGTTCCGGCGTCGGGGTCCTCCTCGTCGCAGGCGGAGGCCGCCGCCGCGACGAGCGCGCGGGCGGACTCGACCGCGACGAACATGTCCGCGCACCGGTGCGCGACGGCCTGGAAGGAGCCGATGGCGCGCCCGAACTGGTGTCGGGTCTTGGCGTGTTCGACGGCCAGGCCGGTCGCCGCGGCGGCGACGCCCACGGCGTCGGCGGCGAGCAGGAGCAGCGCGGTCCGCTCGCCCGCGCCGAGGACCGTGCGGGCCTCCGCGCCCTCGGCCAGCAGATCGGCCGGGCCGTCGAAGACCGCCGTGCCGAGCGGCCGGGTGGGGTCGAGGGAGTCGACGGGCGTGACCTCGGCGGGTGCGGCGAGGAAGATCAGCAGGCC
>NZ_BAAATZ010000033.1:33107-101187 GCF_039533685.1 Actinocorallia aurantiaca
CCCCCGGGACGCGGCCGTGCAGTCTCCAGGCGTCGCCGTCGTGTTCGGCCCGCACCTCGCCGCAGGCGGTCCAGCCCGACGGCGTCCGGCCCGCGGCGACGGCGGCGACCGCCTCGCCGTTCACCAGGCGCTCGAGCCACGCCTCGCCCAGCGGTCCCGCGGCGACGACGGCGGCGGTGACTGCGGCCAGGGACAGGGTGGGCGCCGGGGCGATGCCGCGGCCCAGTTCCTCCTGGATCACGACGGCGGCGGAAAGGCCCAGCCCTGCCCCGCCCAGTTCGGCGGGGACGGTGAGGCCGGGCAGACCCATCTCGACCAGCTCCGTCCAGAGCGCGCGGTCGTAGGGCTCGGGACCGTCGGCCAGCGCGGCGACGGCCTTCGGCGTGCAGCGCTTGTTCAGCAGCGCGGCGACGGTCTCGCGCAGTTCGTCTTCCAGGCCGGGCATCAGGTTCCTCCCCGGTGCGAAGGCAGGCCGAGGACCTTCTCGGCGATGGTGTTGCGCTGGATCTCGGCGGTGCCCGCGCCGATCGTGGACGAGCGGGTCATGAGGTAGCCGTACGTCCAGCGCCCGTGCTCGGGCGCTTCGGCCGCCGCGCTGCCGAGAACCGCGTCGGGGCCGACCACGCGCAGGGCCACCTCGTGCAGGAACTGCTCGAACTCGGCTTTCACCAGGCGGTTCACCGATGCCGCGGCACCGGGGTCACCGCCCTCCAGCACGGTGTCGAGCGCGCGCCTGCTGTTGGCGGCGAGGATTCGCGCCCGCTCCTCCACCCGGGCGAGGGACTGCCGGACGACGGGGTCGTCGGAGGCTCCGGTCGTCGCCGCGAGCGCGAAGAGCTCGTCGACGATCCGGCGGTAGCGGAACTCGTCGGCGAGGAAGGCGGTGGCCCGCTCGTGTCCGAGGCTGGTCCGGGCGATGGCCCAGCCGCCGTTCTCCTCCCCCACGAGGTTGCCGACCGGGACGCGGACCTCGTCCAGGAACACCTCGGCGAAGTGCGCGCCGCCCGTGATGTCGCGCAGCGGCCGGACGGTGACGCCCGGAGCGTCCATGGGCAGCAGCAGGTAGCTGATCCCGGCGGGGCCGAGCCCACCGGTGCGCACCAGCGCGAACATCCAGTCGGCCTTGTCGCCCATCGACGTCCAGACCTTCTGCCCGGTGACGACGTAATCGTCGCCGTCGCGCACGGCGCGGGTGGACAGCGCCGTCAGGTCGCTGCCCGCGCCCGGCTCGGAGAAGCCCTGGCACCACAGCTCGTCGGCGCGCAGGATCGGGCGGAGGAACCGTTCGCGCTGCTCGGGCGTGCCGTGCTCGATGAGCGTCGGGGCGACGATGAAGGACAGTCCGCACGGGTGCTTGGGGGCGCGGGCCCGCGTCATCTCGCGGTGGTAGGCGAGCTGGTCGGCCAGCTCCAGCCCCATTCCGCCCGCTTCGACGGGCCAGCCGGGCGCGGCGAGTCCCGCGTCGGTGAGATCCGCGTGGAAGGCCCGCGCCCGGGCGAGGCGCTCCTCCTTGCCGCGCGGGGGCCTGCCGGAGTGGGCGGCGAGGAACTCCCGCAGCCGTGTGGACCAGTCCGCAACCACCCGGTCACCTCCTTGAGAACAAACGGAGCATACATGGTTTACTAGGTTATCTACCATAGGGTTCGGCGTAGTAGCTATCCTGGTTGACCAGGTGAAAGCGCGAAGGGCCCGCGGGCCCGAAGGAAGGGATGGGCTCTCGTGACACTGCCCGAGCTGGAGCGATCCGGCACGGCCGGCCTGGCGCGCGGCGCCGACATCCGGCCGCCGAAGACAGGTGAGCTCGTCGCCCGCCGCATGCGCCGGATGATCGTCGAGGGAGGCCTGGCGGACGGGGACTTCCTCCCGCACGAGTCCTCCCTGATGGAGCACTTCGGCGTCTCCCGGCCCACCCTGCGCGAGGCGTTCCGGGTCCTGGAGTCCGAGGGGCTGATCGAGCTGCGCCGCGGTTCCCGGACAGGCGCGCGGATCACCGTGCCCGGCCCGGAGGCCGTCGCCCGCCCGGCCGGCCTGCTCCTGCAGCTCGGCTCCGCCACGCTCTCCGACGTGTACGTGGCGCGCAGCGCCGTCGAGCCCGCGGCCGCGCGGCTGCTGGCGCTGAGCGGCGACGAGGAGCGCTACGCCGCCCTGGAGAGCGCCCTGGAGGAGGAGCGCGCCAACCTCTCCGACCCGGAGCTCTTCGCCACCGGCTCCGCCGTCTTCCACCTGCGCCTCGTCGAGCTGTCGGGCAACCAGACGCTCGCGCTGATGGCGGGCATGATCTACGAGATCATCGCGCGGCAGACGCAGCGGGCGGTCCGCGCCAACCCTCCCGTCGCGGGCGAGGTCCGCGAGGACTACCTCCGCGCCCTGCGCGCCTACGAGAAGTTGGTCAAGCTGGTCCGGCTGGGCCGGGCCGACGAGGCCGAACGCTTCTGGCGCAAACATCTGGAGGTCGCCGACGAACTCGTCCTCGCAGGCGAGGAGGCGACCCGGGTATTGGACGTCCTGGACTGAACGGCCCCTCGTTCCATGGCCGGCACGAGGCCCGCGCGGCCCTCGGCCCGCCAGGGCGGCGAGGTGCGGTGCCGCCGCCTCCGTGCGCGCACCCTGTCCCCCGCTCGCGATCAGCGCCATGCGCCTCTCCCCCGTCGAGCGAGATAGGCATCCAGGACATAGATTACTACGTTATCCTTCTTCGGGAGAAGGTCGCCCGCTGGGGCGTGGCGAAGGAGGAGAAATGTCCGATGCTGTCCTGGTGGAACATGCCGACGGGGTAGCCGTCATCACGATCAACCGTCCGGAGGCCCGCAACGCGGTCAACCGGGCCGTGAGCTTCGGGGTGGCGGAAGCGCTGGAGGAGTTCGACGCACGCGACGACCTGACCGCGGCGGTCCTCACCGGCGCGGGCGGCACCTTCTGCTCCGGCATGGACCTCAAGGCCTTCGTCGCCGGGGAGAACGTCGTCCACCCCGACCGCGGCTTCGCCGGCATCACCCTCCGGCCGCCGCGCAAGCCGGTCATCGCGGCCGTCGAGGGATACGCCCTGGCCGGAGGCTGCGAGATCGTCCTCGCCTGCGACCTCGTCGTCGCCGCCGAGAACGCGAAATTCGGCATCCCCGAGGTCAAGCGCGGCCTCGTCGCCGGCGCGGGCGGGCTGCTCCGCCTCCCCCGGCGCGTCCCCTACTCGGTCGCGATGCGCCTCGCCCTCACCGGCGAGTTCCTCACCGCCGCCGACGCCGAACGCCACGGCCTCGTCACCGAGGTCACGGCCCCCGGCGCCGCCCTGGCCAAGGCCCGCGAACTGGCCGCCCTCATCGCCGCCAACGCCCCGATGGCCGTGGCCGCCACCAAGGAGATCATCGTCGGCGCCGGCTCCTGGCCCTCCGACGAGGCCTTCGCCCGCCAGAACGAGGTCATCGCACCGATCATCATCAGCGAGGACGCCCGCGAAGGAGCCGTCGCCTTCGCCGAGAAGCGCCCCCCGATCTGGCGCAACCGCTGAAAGGGATCACCGTGTCAGGGCGTTTCGGCCTTGGCGGGCGGCCGCCAGAAGAAGGCCGGCAGGAGCAGCAGGCGCCGGCGCCCAGTTCGGTGAGGGTCCCCAGCAGGGCGTGCAGGCGGCCCGGACGGATGCCGATGGACTCGAACCACCGGGCCGTCCCGGGGAGCTTGCCGCCGCCGAAGGCGTGGTTCCACCCGTGGGCGATCATCGTGATGCCCAGAGACGCTCTCAGCACGGACCCGTCCTCCGGCTCTACCGTGCGGTCGTCGACGAACCGGGCCGGCGGCGTTCCACAGCGGAGATCGATTCCCGCCTCGGCGAACGCCCGACCGAACGACGAGTGACGGCCCATCCCGGCGGTCTCGCCCGCTCTGTGCACCGCGTGATTCCACCCGACACGGGGACGTCACTTCGACACCGCGCATGCACAGCCATGACGGTTCAGGTGGTCGGCATGCCCGCGTCCGGTGTCAGGTCAGCTTCTTGAGCTTCAGCCCGTAGTGCTCCTCAGGAGGCCAGTTCTTTCGAGTCCGGGCGACCAGGTCTTCGAAGAAGGCCGAGTAGTGAACGTCCCCTCGGGCTTCCCGCTCCTTCAGAATGAACGGCTCAAGGGCCGACCAGGCGCGATCGGCCCGATACCCCAGGATGGACACCACGGTCCGTTCGCCGGCGACCCCCTCGGAGACCAGTGCTCCCAGGCCGCTGAAGAACGATCGGACGATGGACGCCGCCAGCCGGGCCTCCTACGGCAGATCCGAGACGCGGACCGGCTCGGGATGCTCGGCGCCCAGCCGGTGGACCACGTAGTCCTGCGCCTTCTGGAACTGCTCCGATCGGAACTCCCGCAGCAGGTCCACGATGATCGGAAGCTGGTTGGCGTGCCGCAATATCGTGATCTGTCGAATCGCGGAACCACCGCTCACCAGGATCGCCGCTACCGAGAGCACCAGGGCCAGCACGTTCGACAAACCCATTTCACCCGCATCCTAGAATCGCGCAACAGGGTGGCAATACGACTCCGCACCGCAGCCATCGGTTCCGCCGGTCTCTGCACCCGGCATGGCTGCCGGACGCTTCCACGTCACCTCCGCCCGCCTGGCCTCCTTCGCCATCCTCGACCTCGGCATGGGCGTCTCGGCCTGGTACCACGAGGACGGCGAACTCACCGAGGACGCCGTCGTCCGGCAGTACAGCGACTTCACCCTCCGCCCCGTCGGCGCGACAGAACCGTGACCGGCGGCGAACAGCGACCAGGATGCACCGAAGCACCTCCAGACGAGGCGATCCATACCGGCGTCGACTTTGATCACGGGCGCGTCGTGCGGGACCACCACGGTGACGCAGATGTCGAACAAGGGCCCG
Source organism: Actinocorallia aurantiaca (assembly GCF_039533685.1). NCBI lineage: Bacteria > Bacillati > Actinomycetota > Actinomycetes > Streptosporangiales > Thermomonosporaceae > Actinocorallia > Actinocorallia aurantiaca. The sequence goes on from NZ_BAAATZ010000033.1 coordinate 37,972, forward strand.
GCGAGCGCGAGCGCCCAGGCGTGCGGGATCGGCACCGGCCGGCGGCGGACCGCCCGGGGCGGCTCAGCGTCGTCGGCGCTTGGGAGCGGAGCGCTTTTGCGGGGTTCGCTTGGGGGCGGGCTGCTGGGGGGTGCGGCCGCGGGAGCTGTTGGGGGTGCGGCCACGGACGATGCCGATCAGTTCTTCCATGAGGTCGGTCGTCGCGTTCTCGGGCCAGGCCAGGCCGATCTGGGACTGGGGGGCGTCCGTCACGGGCCGGTAGGTGAGGTCCTTGCGGTGGTGGAGGCGGGCCAGTGATTGAGGGAGCAGCAGCACGCCGACCTCTGACGCCACCAGTTCGATCGCGTCCTCTGTGCTCTCGGGACGGGTGAAGGCGGGCTGTCCGGGGCGTTCGGCCCAGTCCAAGACGTCGTCGAGCGGTTCGAAGACGTCCTCGTCGGCGAGATCGGCGAGCTCCAGCTCGTCGACCGCGGCCACCGCGTGCTCTTTCGGCACCATGACGACGGTCGTCTCCAGGTAGAGCGGGATCACATGCAGGGACTCGCGGTCGACCGGGAGACGCACGAACGCCGCTTCCGCGCCGCCGTCCCGCAGGAGGGGGACGGCCTCGGCGGCGGGCACCTGGATCAGCCGGAGCGGCACCTCCCGCACCCGCTCGGCCCAGACTCCGGCCCATTTCGCGGGTGTCACCCCTGGCGCGTAGGCCAGCCGGAACTCCGTCACCTCCCCAGCCTAGCGCCGTCCGGACAGCTCTCTCGCACTGGCTACCCTTGACCTCATGAGCACGTCCAAGGCGAAGACCCCGCAGACCATGAAGCCCACGACCGCGGCCAAGAAGCTGGGGATCCTGCTGTCGGCAGCGCCCGCCGAGTTCCAGGAGGGCGCCGTGTCCCGGGACGAGCTGAACGCGCTCCAGGCCGACCCGCCCTCCTGGCTCGCCGATCTGCGCCGCGAGGGGCCCCACCCCAAGCAGGTCGTCGCCGCCAAGCTCCGCGTCTCCACCTCGGGCCTGGCCCGCGGCGGCATCACGGGCCCCCTCACCACCGCCGAGATCGAGGCCCTGAAGGCCGAGAAGCCCGAGTGGCTGGAGCGGGAGCAGGCGACCCACGCCGAGGTCCGCAACGAGGCCCTCCGGCTCAAGCAGCAGCGTGCCGAGGCCTGACCCACGGGGCGAGGCCCCTACCCGGCCCGACCTCCGTCGACGTCCAGCCGTGCCTCTACGAGGCGGGACAGCAGGAGAACCCGAAGGACCGAGCGTCTCCAGGACCGTCCGTCCGGGCGCTTAGACCGCTCGGTATCGGGAATGGATGATCGCCTGCGAGGACGAGGAGTACGAGAAGACCATCAGCGGCTTCACCCGGCGCGAGTGGTTCATCCGGAACGATCGGTTCTCGTAATCGCCCGCATGGACGTCCCCGACCTGCCCACCGCCCTGGACGGCGCCTCCTGGCGCTGACCCGTGGGTCGCGGGTCTACCACCAGCGGCCGGGAGCGGGCTCCACCCGTCGTGACGGCGCGGGAGGCCGTGGCGGCCGCCTGATCGAGGAGCGCCCGCGGTTCGGCGTCGGCGGGAGCGACAGAGCACCCTGGCGAGGGCGACTCGGGACTCGGAGACCAGCGGGCAGACGGGCTGCACCCGGTGCCGACCGCACCGCGCCTGGAGCCGGGCATGGTGGGTTGGAAGGCGTACGTGTTCTGCGCTGGAGCAGTTCCACCGGATGCTGCGCCGGCGGGAGGCATTCGCGAAGGGCTCCTCCAAGCGGGGCGATCCGTGGCCTCGCCGCTGGACCTGCGGCGGCTGTGAGCGCGAGGCCGCCCCGAGTGGACTTGCCCGAAGTGCTGCTGGAGGTGTTCTCCCGGACCGGCGCCGACCAGGTGTTCACCTCGGTCGGCCGGGCTCCCCCGATGAGAGCGGTCGGTGATCTCTCCGGGTCATCGCCCGTCCTCATCGAACCAGTGGATGAACCGGCACTTCACGCACACATAACAGAGCGCGTTCCGGTTGGCCCACGCCAGCCCGGCGAACTCCATTCCGGTGGTGTTGAGCTTCCACGCCCGCTTCTCAAAGCGGTCATCGCGGCAGACGACGCACCTGAGCGGGTCGCCGGTCTCCAAAGTGACCCGGACAACGCGCGGCGGTTGTGTCATTGAACCGTCCTCCTCGACTCGATCACGACGCCGTGCACTTGGACGCCTCCCGCCCACCTGCGGTTGCAACCCCGGATCTTCCACAAACGGCCTGCCCGCCTGCGCCCCCGCCGGCCGAGTGCAGGCTTGGGCACCGTCCCGGCCGACTTGCACGTCCAGATCGCCACCTCCATGGACGGCCGCATCGCCGCGATCGGCCCGACCCCGGTGCACGGCGCCCGCCACGACGCCCACGCTTTCGAAGCCTCGGGCCTCGAGGAGATCTCCGGATTCCACTCGATGGCCGACCTCGGCTGCATCGGAATCGAGGGCATCGGCCTCGTCCCGATCGAACGCCTTCCCAAGGCCGAACTACGCGCCCTCTTCGTGCAGGCCGTCGCCACCCTCAAGGGCCGCATGCTCGGTCAAGAAGGCGGCCGCTACCGCGCCCAGATCAACAAGTGGGAAGACATCCTCGACGCCATCACCGGACTGCTCTTCTCGAGGGCTTATGAATAAGCTTCCGGAGAGGTGAACACCGTACGGCCACGGCGGGGTCGGCGAAGGATGCTAATCTCATATCCTCTACCGTCCGGAAGTTCATGGAATGGGCGAACGGACCGGCAGGCCATCTGGTCGACTCTGCGGTTCGTGTCTCAGAGTGCGAATGGAAGGTACGGTTTGATGTACAGAACAGAGCCTACAGAAGCCTGTATCGAGGATGCGAACAACATTTTGGTCGCGCCTTCCACGTTGCAAGACGATGACTTGATCAGGGACTTTTTCGGGTCCGTGATCACGCCAGAGGACTTTGCTTCTGATTCGCCCGACCTCGCGCAGAAGACCGTCTACCTGTGTGGCGATGTATCCGGGATCAGCGGCCGCCAACTGCATGCGGCGGCCCGGGTGTTCGTTATCCGGGAGCTGTCACACGGTCACCACGAGGACGTCGACGAACCTTGGACCTTCGTCGACCTCGGCCAGGTTCCCCTCCGTGTACACGGCGCCGGCGTGTACTACCGCCGCTTTTTCGGCCTCGGCGTCGATCAGTTCAGACAGATCCGTGCGGAGCACGCGTTCCAGTCCCTGACGGAGTCCACCAAGCCCGGAACGGCCCATCGCAGCGGAATCTATCTGACGCCCGTCACCCGAAACGGTGACGAACTGCATTTCCGCCTGCTCCGGTGCTCCACGAATCTCTCGGGGCCGACCGAGAGCTTCGGCCCGACCGACACGCGCATCGTCGAGGCTCTGAACCGCGAGGCCGCCGCCGTCTTCCGGAACCAGGCACCGCTGAATCACGTCCTCGCCCAGATCTACCACAACACCCCTGCCACGGCCGAGCGCAAGCAGTCCAAGGCCAGGATCTCGGCCCATGCCGACAAGACCAAGGACATGCCCGTCAACGGGATCATGGCCTTCTGCACCTTCTATGACCGGCTCGACAAGCTGCAGCCCCTGGCCGAAGACGCCTTCGACTACGGCGTGAAGGGGGTCAGCGGGCTGACCAGGCTCCACTTTCGCCTCAAGGAGCCGACCGAGGAACGCGACGGGGTCGCGCTCCCCCCGCAGTTCACCCTGACTCTCCATCCCGGCTCCGTGTTCTTCATGCCGCTGTCCACCAACCGCCTGTATACGCACGAAGTCCGGCCCTCAACGTTGGACGCCGAGTTGCTCCCGATCCGCCTGGGATATGTGGCACGCTGCTCGAGCGCCGAAGCCGTTCACAAGAACGGCCACACGTTCCTCAAAGTGGACGGGGATCTGGTGGAGCTGGGGCCGCCCACACCGGCGGGCATGAACGAGCTGCGCAGGCTGTACGCCGAGGAGAACAAGACCTCGTCCTTCATCGATTACGGCGACGAGTTCCTCTTCAGCATGAACACGGGAGACTACGTTGCCCCCCGAGTCTAGGATCTCGGATGAGATCCTCTCGTGCGTCTTGCCGACCGAGGAGGATCTCTTTGCGGAGCTGTCCGCGTCGGCTCGTTTGGAAGACGTGGGAAAAGGCCGGCGTGGCGCCGTGCTTACCAGGACCGACGAGGCGGATGGCGTGCCTCTCGTACGCACTACCACTCGATACAGCAACCCTGCGCAGCGTTTCCGGGCGGTGCACGAGCGGCTGGCGCAACAGGTTCAAGAACGTGCGGCGCTTTCTTTCGGCTTCAACAACGCTCTCATCGAGACCTACACGAACGCTTACACGACCATGGGCAGCCATTCTGACCAGGCCCTCGATCTGGCCGACGGATCTTTTATCGCCGTCTTCTCCTGCTACCGGCATCCCGAATCGAGCCCGCCGAGGAAGCTGATCTTCGAACCGAAGGGGCCCGGTGGCGAGAAGCTCGAGATCCCCCTCGCCCACAACGGCATCGTCGCGTTCTCTGTCGACTCGAATCGGCGACTCAGGCATAAAATCGTACTGGACGCTCCCGTCCAGAAGACGGACAACCAATGGCTTGGTGTAACCTTCCGAACGTCAAAGACCTTCGTTCGGTTTCGAGACGGACATGTACACCTCCCGCAGGGTGCGCGCCTCATATCGGCCGACGATGAGCAGAGACGCGAGTTCTACCGACTACGGCGCCGTGAGAACAATGAAACGGACTTCATCTACCCCCTGCTGACGTACACCATCAGCGAGAGCGATCTGATGCCGCCCGCCTGACCTTGATCTTTCACGGTCGGCCATCGACCAGAGCCGATGCGTGTTCAGATTTGAGACCGAGTAGCCGTAGCCCGTGGTCGGGGTGGGTGTAGGGGCGGCGTCGTCGGTCCAGCCGATGGTGCGGAGGTGAGGCCGATGGCGAGGTCACGGAGGGTCCCGTGGCGCGGGGTGCGCTGCCGATCCGGATTCTTGAGGCGTCTTCGCGCGGTAGGTAACGATCGGACCCCGGAAACACGAAAGGCCCCGACGAAGCAGGGCCAGATACAAATCCTCAGGTCGGCGGCGGCCATGCACTGACAATCGCCCCGGTAGTAATCGCCGAAAATCCAACAGCCCTACCTCTGGCCTGGCCGACGTGCCAGACTCGATCGTCGAATTCACGGACGTCGCTACCGGAATCCCGTCAGCCTCAGGGAGGACGCGTGCCGCAGGACATCGACTTCGACCTGCCCTTCCCCCTTGCCCTGAGTCCTGATCTCGAGGGTGCGCGGCGCCGCAACCTCGAGTGGGTGCGACGGGTGGGCCTGGTCGGGGAGGGCAGATCGCTGGAGTGGTACGCCTCGTGGGACATGCCGCTCCTGGCCGCCCACGGCTTCCCCTACGCCCGGGGCCCGGCCCTGGATCTGTGCGCGGACGCGATGGCGTTCTTCTTCGTCTTCGACGACCAGTTCGACGGGCCCCTCGGCCGCGACCCCGCCCGAGCCGCGGCCGCGTGCCGGCAACTGATCGACATCGTGCACGGCGCCGCCCCCGCCCCGGGAGCCGACGCGTGCTCGGTGGCGTTCGCCGACCTGTGGGCGCGCAGCACCGACGGCGCCCACCGGGGCTGGGCGGCACGCACCGCGCACGAGTGGGAGTACTACTTCGCCGCCCAGGCCCACGAGGCCATAGGCCGCCTTCGCGGCACCCCCGCCGACATGGAGACCTACCTCCAGGTCAGACGAGGCATCGCCGGCACCGACCTGCCCCTGTCCCTCGGCGAACGCGCCGCCGGCGTCACCATTCCCCCGGTCGCCTTCCACAGCCCGCAACTGCGCATCATGCGCCAGGCCGCCACCGACGTCACCTTCATGTGCAACGACGTCTACTCATTGGAGAAGGAGGAAGCCCGCGGCGACATGGACAACCTCGTCCTGGTCATCCAACACGCCCGACCCTGCACCCGCGACCAGGCCCTGTCCGCCGCCCGCCGGGAAGTCGACCGACGCACCGCCCGGTTCGTGGAACTCGCCGTCCAGGTTCCGGCCCTCTGCACACGACTCGGCCTCACCGGCCGGGAACAAGCCGCCACGGAGACGTACATCGAGGTCATGGGTGCCTGGATGAGCGGCTACCACGCCTGGCAGACCCAGACCCGCCGCTACACCACCGCTCCGGCAGTACTTCCCGACACCGGACCCGGCTACTTCGACGAAGTCCTGGGAACGCAGGCGCATCCTGACGACTGAGTTCGGCGAGTCGGCCCAGAACAGAGGTAGGCCCGTCGGACCCCCGGCGATTACTCCCCGGACCCCTGCGCCTTGGCCGAACTCGACGACGCCGAGACCACTGCCTGAAAACGCACGGATATTCCTCATCTCATCCAGAGGCGATGCCCACCTCACAGCGATGATCATTCTCAGCGATACCAGCGGTCCGCGGATTCCTCGACCCCGGTCACAGCGAGCAGTCGCCCTCGAAGACGAGAGCCGGGCGGTGCTCAGACGATCGGCCAGTTGCGCAGGGCGGCGTCGGCCATCCTCTGGAGTTCCTCGCGGCCGACACCGCTCGCGGCTTGCACGGCGATGCCGAATGCCAAGGTGGTGACGTAGCGGGCCAGGAGCCCCGGATCAGTCTCCGGTTCCAGGTCGCCGTCGTCGACGGCTCGCTGGAACCGCTCTCGGAGGCGGGAGCAGCCGTTGTTGCGCCAGGCGGCGAGAAGGTCACGGACCTCACGCCCGGAGTCGCCGGAGGCCAGGGCACCCTGGACTCCCATGCACCCGTGGGGGTGGGCCGGGCGGGTGGTGGTCCGGATGACGCCGGCCAGGACCGCGGTGGCGACGCCGAGTGCGGCCGGCTCCTCCAGGGCTCGGGCCAGGTATGCGCTCGGGCCTTCGGTGTAGCGCTCCAGAGCCTTGCGGAACAGTTCCTCCTTGTTGCCGAAGGCCGCGTACATGCTGGTGGTGGAGATGCCCATCGCGTTGGTCAGGCCGGCCAGGCTGGCTCCCTCGTAGCCGTGTTCCCAGAAGACCAGCATGGCGCGCTCGAGGGCTTCGTCGGCGTCGAATCCTCGCGGCCGGCCGACGGGGCCGCTCTGTCTGGTCTCCACCCCTGGAGTCTACCCCTTCCGCATCGATCGATTCAGAAGTGCTACCGTTCGACTTCCGCATCGATCGATACAAAATTCGGAAGAGGTCGTTCACATGGGACTGCTTGAGGGCAAGACCGCTCTCGTCACCGGCGGCGGCAGCGGAATCGGCCTGGCCGGCGCCGTACGGCTGGCGGCCGAGGGCGCACACGTGTTCATCACCGGCCGACGCAGGGCCGAACTCGACGCGGCCGTCGAAGCGATCGGTTCAGCGGCCACCGCCGTGGTCGGCGACATCTCGAACCTGGCCGACCTGGACCGGCTCTACGAGGCGATCCGCAGCCGGGGGCGGGGTCTGGACGTACTGTTCGCGAATGCCTCCGTCGCCGCTTTCGTGACGCTCGAGCAGGTCACCGAGGAGCACTTCGACACGGTCTTCGGCATCAACGTCCGGGGCATGCTGTTCACCGTTCAGAAGGCGCTGCCGCTGCTCAACGACGGCGCCTCGGTGATTTTGAACGGCTCCACCAACGTCGACGTCGGCGCGGAGGCGTTCGGCGTCTACGCGGCGACCAAGGCCGCCACCCGATCGTTCTCCCGGACCTGGGCCAACGAACTCAAGGGACGCGGCATCCGAGTCAACACCGTCACGCCCGGCCCGATCGACACCCCTGGCCTGTCGGGGCTCGCTCCCGACCCGGAGCAGGCCGCCGTCCTCAGGCGGCAACTGGCCGCGCAGGTGCCGCTGGGCCGGCTCGGGCGCCCGGAGGAGGTCGCCGCCGCCGTGGTGTTCCTCGCCTCCGAGCAGAGCAGCTTCGTCACCGGTTCGAGCCTGTACGTCGACGGCGGCCTGAACCAGATCTGAGTTCCACGGCCGTGCATCCGGCGAGGATGGCGACGCCCGGCCGGCCGGGCTCGTCCAGGCGGTCGAGCCCGGCCGATCTCGACCGCAAGCCGACCGAGCGCCCAGAGGTCAGCCCCGCCGCAGCGGCGCGAAGGCGACGCAACAATCCCACCAGAGATCGAGGTAGAAGACCCATGACAGTGATCGGCATCATCGGCGCAGGCGAGGTCGGCAGCCAGATCGCGCGTGCGGCGATCACGAACGGCCACGACGTCGTCATCGCCAATTCACGAGGACCCGAGACTCTGAAGGACCTCATGGACGAGCTCGGTCCGTCAGCGCGTGCCGCAACCGCTGCCGACGCCGCTGCCGCCGGTGAGTTCGCAGTCGTGGCGGTCCCCCTCAAGGTCGTCAACGACATGCCCGCGGAGGAGCTGGCAGGCAAGATCGTGCTCGACACGAACAACTACATGGTCTGGCGCGATGGCCATATCCCGGTCATCGACTCGGGAGAGAAGACGGTTCACGAGCTACGCCAAGAGCACCTTCCGCGCTCCAAGGTCGTCAAGGCCTTCACCCACATCCAAGCTCCCCGCATCACCACCGCGGGTAAGGCGGCGGGCGCTCCCGGCCGTCTGGCGCTGTCGGCCTCGAGCGACTTTCCCGAAGCCGTGGAGCTCGTGACGCGCCTGTACGACCAGTTCGGGTTCGACACCGTCGACAACAGCCCGCTCAGCGAGTCGTGGCGTAGCGGCCCAGGTCAACCCGCATGGACCGCGCACGAGTACCAGACCCGCGCCGAACTGATCACCAACCTCGCCAGGGCGCGACGGATCATCTTGAGGTGAGTCCGACCAGGAGCGACTTCCGTCACGGCATGCAGATGATCAGCCCGTGCGGACCGGCCGCTGGAGACGATTCCGGGTCATATGGCGGTGGTGGCCCGTCCGGTGGGCGTCCTTCTTCAGGGAGCGGTGGCCGCCACGGCTCCGCGCGGGCGGAGTCGATGTCAACGTCGCAGTCCCATGGAAACACGTATCCTCCAGAGACCGGACGACCTGCGCAGCAGACGTCAGCCGCCGTACCCGAGGAGGCCGGTGACCAGGAACGACGCCGAGAACCAAGTGTGGGATCCCTTCGGCACGCTTCGCCGGGTCCTCTGGATCAGCGGCGGGCAATGGGCCGGCAAGTCCACCGTCGCCCGGCTGCTGGCCCTCCGATACGGGCTGACCGCCTACCACTACGACCACCACGACGCCCGCGGCCACAACGACCGCCGGATCGCTCGCCGCGTCAAACTCGGCCGACCTCCTGCCGACCCGGACCCCGACCAGACCTGGGTGAACACCACCCCGGAGGACATGGCCGCCGAAACGCTGGCCGACTTTCCGGTCCGGTTCGAATGGGCCTTGGACGACCTGCGCTGCCTCGTCTCCGGGCGCCCCATCATCGCCGAAGGCTGGGGGCTCCGCCCCGAACTGGTCGCCCCGATCATCGACTCCCCCCGGCAGATGGTCGTCATGGTGCCCACCCGGGCTTTCCGCGACCACCAGCTCCGCGAACTCCCGCGAGCCGCCGCCGTCGGCAAGGACGTCAGCGACCCCGAACGAGCCCAGCACAACCGGCTGGAGAGAGACCGCCTCGTCGCCGACGACGCCGTCCGCTCCGCCCGACGCCTCGGCATCCGCGTGATCGAGGTCGACGGATCCCACGACGCCGCAGCCATTGCCGGCATCGTCGCCGACCACTTCAGCCCCTACCTGCCGCCAGAGGACCACGGCGTTTGATCGGCACGGGCATTCGTAGAAGGCGATTCCGATCCTGGCCGGCAGGACGACCCCCGACCGGGTCGCGCCGGTCTTGTCGCGTTCAGCGAGCAGAGTCGATGGTGGACGGCGCTGAGGCGACGGCACCGGTAGAGCACCACGACTCTTGCCGGTGCCGTATGCGAATGTGGGCGGACGGGGACGGCTTTTGAGGCAGGCCAGGCGGGCGCACATCGGCATGTCGGCGTCGCCGCGCCTCGAGCGGCGTCTCGAGGGTTGAGGAACATCTGAACGAGTCACGTTAAGCGTCCGCCGGTCCTGGTCATGCCGCGACTTTCTGTTGGGAGCCGACAACGCGGTCTCGCCACTCGCACGCTCCTGCGGCTCGCGGTAACGTCGCTGTCAGTACCGATATGTCGTGCGCGAACAGTCGGAGGTGATCACGGTGCGTCCGGTCCCATGACAGCCCCAGCCCGGGGCGTCACGGAGCCGAAAGGTGACCGTATGAGCAAGACCGACAAGACCCGGCCCTCGTGGGTGCGGATGGCCGACGCGCCGATGGTGGCCTGCGTGCCCGTGCATGACCACCGGTTCGGGCCGTGCACGCTGCCGGACGAGATCACCGCCGACGGCGCGTCCCTGAACCACCGTACGAGCGGCTGTCACTGGCGCGCCACCGCCTACTACCTGTTCGACTGCGGGGGCGTCGGCGGAGGCCGGGAGTGGTACCGCCTCCGGCGCGAAGAGCGCCGCCGCAGCCGTCACCAGGCGCGCCGCGAACTGCGCGCCTGGCACGGCGAAGACTGAGGAGAATGCGCAGGGCCCGCATTTCGAGGGGCCCTGCCCCTTTCCCGTCCGTCGGCCGACCGGTGCCTCAAGTCCACCGGCAAAGGCCTACGGGCGTCTCAGCTTCAGGGGCGATACCCCGAATTCCCTGACAAGGGGACACAGGCGCGGTGCCTTTCTGGCGGATTCCGACCGTCCTCATGATCCAAGGGCGGGGAATACCAAAGGATTACGGCCGCGCCTGCGGCGGTCGGCGCTGCAAGCGAGGACTCGGCCTGACCGGATTGGACACCACCGCAACGGGCCTCTCGGCTTACCGTGCTTCATCCGCATCGGCGGACGGCCGGACGTTCCCGTGTGGCGGGGTCAGGATCTGGTCCAGACGGGAGGGCGTTTTTCGGCGAAGGCCCGGGAGCCTTCGCGGGCGTCGGCGGAGCGGAAGACGTGGGCGGTCAGGGTGGTCTGGAGGGTGTGGGATTCGGCTTGGGACCAGTCTTGGGATTGGAGGACGACCTGCTTGATGGCCTCCAGCGCCAGGGGGGCGTTGGCGGCGATCTCGCGGGCCAGGGCCAGGGCGGCTTCCAAGGCTGTGCCTTCGGGTACCAGGTGGTTGACGAAACCGAAGTGGTGGGCGCGTTCGGCCGGGAACATCTTGCCGGTGAGCAGCAGTTCCATCGCCACGTGGTAAGGGAGGCGCTTGTGGAGCTTCAGGGCTCCGCCGCCGGTGGGGACGAGGCCCCGCTTGGGCTCGGGCAGGCCGAAGGTCGCCTTTTCAGAGGCGACGATGATGTCGCAGGCCAGGGCGATCTCGCAGCCGCCGGCCAGCGCGTATCCCTCGACCGCTGCGATGAGCGGCTTGCGCGGCGGGGCCTGGACCAGGCCGGCGAATCCGCGCCCCTCGATCGAAGGACGGTCCCCCGCGAGGAAACCGCGCAGATCCATGCCGGAGCAGAAGGTGCCGCCCGCCCCGGTGATCACGCCGACGGACAGGTCGTCCCGTTCGTCGAGTTCGTCGATCGCGGCGGCTATCGCCCGCGCGGTCGCCCCGTCGATCGCGTTGCGGACCTCGGGACGGTTGATGCGCAGGATCGCGACCCCGTCGGCGGTCTCGAAGATCAGTTCATCCGACACGGTGTTCCTCGTTCTCTTCACATGAATTCCGATGACGGCGCCGCGTCGACGAGCAGCGACCACAGGTCCGTCGGGTCCAGGCCCGCGGTCTCGCGCAGCAGGGCGGCGTCCAGGCCGTGGACCGATCCGTTCTCCGACCGCCAGGACAGGACGCGCTGCGTCGACCGGTGCAGGGGGTGCTCGCGGGTGCAGCCCATGGCTCCGAGCACCTGGTGGGCGTTGCGCGCGACCACGGACGCCCCGTGGGCGGCGCACGACGCCGCGGCGAGGATCGCCACGCGGGCGCGCCGGTCCCCCGTGCCGGCCCTCCGGACGACGCCCACCGCTCCGTCCGCCGCCGCCCGGATCAAGGCGGTCTCGGCCGCGATGGTCGTGACCAGGTGCTGAACCGCCTGGAACTTCGCCAGCCGCCGGCCGAACTGCTCGCGGGTCACGGCGTGGTCGGCGGCGATCTCCAGAACGCGGGCGGACGCCCCGGCGATCATCAGGGTGCGGGCCAGGGACCGCCGCGCCGCGTACTCCGCGGCGACCTCGGCGTCGACCTCGATTTCGGCGGCCCCGGCCGCCCCGTCGACGAGACGAACGTCGTCCCGGTACTCCCCCGCCAGGTTCTCACCCGGCGTGATCTCCACCGCCCCGGCGCCGGTCTCCAGGACGGTCAGCCGGCCGTCGTCGCGGCGGTCGAGCAGGACGATGCTCGCGGCCTCGCGGGCCCAGGGCACCGCGCGGGCGACGCCGCCGCTGCTCGTCCCGCAGGTGCGGGGGCCTGAGCCGTCGTCCGGCAGGCCCGCGCGGCGCAGCAGCCAGCCGCCGAGCAGGTCGTGTTCCACGATGGGGATCCGCGCGCCCGCGGCACCGGCCTCGACCAGGAGCGCCGCGGCCTCGGGCCAGCCCTCCCCCGGGCCTTCGGCGGTCTGGAACAGGTCGGTGAGCCCGCTCTCGCCGAGAACCTTCCAGGTTCCGCGGTCCAGACCGACGCCGTCCTGCGCGGCGACGTCCGCGAAGATCCGGTGGGCGAGCTCGCCCACCTCGTGTGCGAAGTCCTGCATGACCTGTTCCTCCGTTCCGGTGCTCATCGCAGTCCCAGCCCTCGTGCCACGACGCCGTTGAGAACCTGCGTGGTCCCGCCGCGGATCGTGAAACCGGGACGGCTCAGCACTCCAGCGCGCAGGAACTCGGCCAGGACGGGCGAGGCGTCCCGTTCCGACGGACCGACGAGCTCGTCGACGACGTCCACCACGTCTCCCTCCATCTGGGTGCCGAGCAGCTTGACGACGGCCGCCGGGATGTCGGCGGCGTCACCGCGCTCGAGCGCCTGCGACACGGCCAGGGACATGTGGTGCAGTCCGAAGTGCCGGCCGACGAGCGCGCCGAGTCGGGGGTCGGAGGGGATCCCGCCGCTCCCGGCTTCGCGAAGCGCCTCGGCGAGCAGGGCGTAGGTCGACAGGAAGCGCTCGGACCCGGACCGCTCGAAGCCCAGTTCCGCCGTCACCTGCCGCCACCCCGTCCCGGGCTCGCCGAGCAGCATGCCGTCCGGGACGTACACCTCGTCGAGGACGACCTCGTTGAAGTGGTGCTCGCCCGAGAGGTTGAGCACGGGCGAGATCCGCACGTGCGGCGCGTCGAGCGGGACGATGAACTGGCTGAGTCCTTCGTGCCGGCGCTCGGGATCGGTCGGCGCGGTACGGGCGAGGACGATGAAGAAGTGCGCGTGGTGGGCGCCCGACGTCCACAGTTTCGTCCCGCTGACGATCCACCCGCCCTCGACCGGTACGGCCTTGGTCCGTACGGAGGCCAGGTCGGAGCCGGAGCCCGGCTCGCTCATCCCGATCGCCCAGAACTCCTCGGCCCTGGTGATCGGCGGGAGGAACCGGGCGCGCTGCTCGTCGGTCCCGTGGCGCAGCAGGGACGGGGCGACCTGCCGGTCGGCCACCCAGTGCGCGGAGACCGGGGCTCCGGCCGCCAGCAGTTCCTCGGTGACCGCGAAGCGTTCGACGAAGCTCCGCCCGCCGCCGCCGTACTGCCGCGGCACGGTCATGCCCACCCATCCGCGTTCGGCGAGCGCACGGGAGAATTCGGGGTTCCAGCCGTTTCCCCAGGAGTCGACGGTCGGCGTGAAGACACCGGCCGACCGCTGTTCGGCGAGGAGGGCGCGCACCTCGCGGCGCAGGCCGTCGAGGTCGGCGGCCGCCCGGCTCGCCGGGGGGACGAGATCGAATTTCATGCCGGCCCTACTTCGCCGACATCCGGATCGCCCCGTCGATCCGGATCGTCTCGCCGTTGATCATCGGGTTGTCGATCACGGCCAGGGCCAGTTGCCCGAACTCGGCGGGCACGCCCATCCGGGCGGGGTGGGGAACCTGCGCGGCCAGGCCCGCCTTGATCTCGTCGGAGTGCCGGCCGAGACCCGGGGTGTCGAAGACGCCCGGCGCGATGCCGTTGACGCGGATCTGCTTGCGCGACAGGTCACGCGCCGCCACGAGGGTCATGCCGACGATGCCGGCCTTCGACGAGGCGTAGGGGATCTGGCCGACCTGTCCCTCCCATGCGGCGACCGACGCGGTCAGCACGATCACGCCGCGCTCCTCCCCGACGAGTTCGTGCTTGACGATCCGGGATGCCGACAGGCGCAGCACGTTGAAGGTGCCGATCAGGTTGGTCTCGATGACGGCCCGGTAGGACTCCAGGTCGCCCGGGTCGCCCTGACGGTCCAGGACGCGGAGCGTGATGGCCCGTCCGGCGCAGTGGACGACCGCGCGGAGCGGCGCGATCGCCTCCGCGGCGTCCAGCGCCTCGGTGAACTGGGCGGTGTCGGTGATGTCGGCCGGGACGAAGGTCGCCAGCTCTCCGAGTTCGGCGGCGATCTCCTTGCCGTTCGAGGCGGGAAGGTCGACGATGACCGTCGGCACTCCGCGTTCGACGAACTTCCTGACCGTGCCGAGCCCCAGGCCGGACGCTCCTCCGGTCACGAGCGCGGTCGCGTTTGACAAATCCACAGTGATTCTCCGTAGTCGGGGGTGGTTCAGCTCGTGAGCAGTTCGAGAATGGTCGCGTTGGCCATTCCGCCCGCCTCGCACATGGTCTGCAGCCCGAACCGGCTGCCGGTGCGCTCCATCTGGTGGAGCATGGTCGTCATGATCCGGGCGCCGGACGCGCCCAGCGGGTGCCCGAGCGCGATGGCCCCGCCGACCGGGTTCAGCACGTCGAACGACGCGCCGATCTCGGCCTGCCAGGCGATCGGCACCGGCGCGAAGGCCTCGTTGACCTCGAACACCCCGATGTCGCCGATCCGCAGTCCCGCCTTGTCCAGGACCTTCTTCGTGGCCGGGATCGGGGCGGTCAGCATGAGCATCGGGTCGTCGCCGACGACGGCGGAGGCGTGAACGGCGGCCCTGGGCCGCAGCCCGAGCCTCCGGGCCAGCCCCTCCTCCATGAGCAGCAGGACCGCCGCGCCGTCGGTGATCTGCGAGGAGCTCGCGGCGGTGACCTTGGGCTCCAGGCCGGGGAACCGGGCGAGGACCTCTTCGGTGCCGAAGACCGGGGCGAGCCCGGCGATCCGTTCCAGGGTGGCGCCGGGCCGGATCGACTCGTCGACCTTGATCACGCCCTCCGGCGTGGTGACGGGGTGGATCTCCTCGTCGAACCAGCCCCGGGCCTGGGCGTGGGCGGCGCGTTCGTTCGAGGCCAGGGCGTACTCGTCGAGCCGTGCCCGGGACATGCCCCACTTGCGCGCGACGAGTTCCGCGGCGACTCCCTGGCCGACCAGTTCGCCGAACCGTTCGGTCACGGACGGGCCGTAGACGTCGGCGCCCATGCGGTTGGAGCCCATGGGCACCCGGCTCATCGACTCCACGCCGCCGGCGATCACCAGGTCGTTGACGCCAGCCGCGATCGACTGCGCCGCGATCTCGATCGCCTGCTGGCCCGAGCCGCACTTGCGCTCGACCGTCATGCCCGGGACGTGGACGGGGAATCCGGCGGCCAGCAGCGCCTGGCGGGCGGGGGTGCCGCCCTGTTCCCCGGCCTGGGTGACGTTGCCGATGACGACGTCGTCGACCCGGCCCGGATCGATGCCGTTGCGTTCGACCAGGCCGGTCAGCAGCTGCGCCAGCAGTTCGACGGGGTGCAGACCGGCGAGCGCGCCGCCCGGTCTGCCCTTTCCCAGAGGGGAGCGAATGGCGTCGACGATGACCGCGCGTCTCATACGGGATCCTTCCGTGTGCGCTCCCGGGATCCGGCCGGGAGGTAGATCGATTTCGGCCGCCGGTACGCCTCCAGGCCCTCGGGGCCGAGTTCGGTGCCGAGGCCGCTGGCCTTCCAGCCGCCGAACGGCGCCGCGGGGTCGAGGCCGAAGTGGTTGACGCCGATGCTTCCGGTGTGGACGCGCCGGGCGACGGCGACGCCGCGCTCCTCGTCCGAGGTCCACACGGTGCCCGCCAGGCCGTAGTCGGAGTCGTTGGCGATCCGAACGGCGTCCTCCTCGTCGTCATAGGGGATGACGCAGAGAACGGGGCCGAAGATCTCCTCTTGGGCGATGCGCCAGGAGTTGTCGACGTCGGCGAAGACCGTCGGTTCGACGAACCAGCCGGCCTCCCGGTCCGCAGGGACGCCGCCGCCCGTGGTCAGCCGGGCGCCTTCGGCCCGGCCCACGTCGATGTGGTCGAGCACTCTTCCACGGTGCGCCGCGCTCACCATCGGCCCGATCTGCGTGGCCCGGTCCAGCGGGTCTCCCACGACCAGTCCGCGGACGGTGTCGGTCACCGCGTCGACGACTTCGTCGTAGCGGGCCCGGGGGGCGAGGATCCGGGTGCTGGAGTGGCAGGTCTGCCCGGCGTTGGGCAGCGACACGCGCGGCAGCATGCCGAGATAGGAGGCGAGGTCGACGTCGTCCAGGAGGATCGCCGCGGACTTGCCGCCGAGCTCCAGCGTCACCGGTTTCAGCAGTTCGCCGCAGACCGCGCCGATCGCCCGGCCCGCGGCCGTCGAGCCGGTGAAGGCGACCTTGGCGACACCGGGGTGCGCGACGAGACGGGCTCCGGCGTCCCGTCCGCCGGGCACGATGTTGAGGACGCCGGGCGGCAGGCCTGCCGCCTCCGCCGCCTCCGCCAGGACGTAGGCGTCCAGCGCCGTCTCCGGCGGCGGTTTGAGGACGACGGCGCATCCGGCCGCGAGCGCCGGCGCGTACTTCATCGCGGCGAGTGTCTGCGGATAGTTCCACGGGGTGATCGCGCCGACCACGCCGATGGGCGTGCGCTCGACCCGGGTGCGGGTGCCCCGCATGCCGGGCCGCACATCGGGTTCCCCCGCGTCGCGGACGAGCCCTGCGTAATAGCGCAGGACGAGGCCGGGGAAGTAGCCGTTGGCGCCGGTCGACAGGGTGATCGGCATGCCGTTCTGCCGGCTGACGAGCGTGGCGGTCTCGACCGCGCGCGCGGTGAGGTGGTCGGCGAACCGGACAAGGACGTCCGCCCGCTCGCGGGGGTCGCGGGCCGCCCAGGAGGCGGAGGCGGCCTCGGCCGCGGTGACGGCGGCGTCGATGTCGGCGGCTCCGCCCAGCATGACGCGGCCCATCACCTCTCCCGTCGCCGCCTCCACGACGTCGGTGGCCTCGCCCTCCTTCGCCCCGGTCAGGGCGCCGCCGATGAAGAGATCCATCTGTTCCATGCGGTCTCTCCCCTATCGTCCGGCGAAGCGCCCGGGCCGCCGTTCGGAGACGGCCCGGACCCCCTCGCGGAAGTCCTCGGTGCCGAACAGCACCCGCTGCTCACGCGCTTCCCCGACGATCGCCTGCTCCACCTCGTCGGCGAGTGACTCGCGCATCGTGCGCCGGATCGACCGCACCGCCAGCGGCGCGCCGGCCGCGATCCGCCCGGCCAGCTCCAGCGCCGCGCCGGGCAGTTCCTCGGCCTCCACCAGCCGGTCGGCTAGACCGACGCGGTACGCCTCCCTCCCGTCGATCCGGCGGCCGGTGAGCAGCAGGTCCATGGCCTTCTGCTCCCCCACGGCGCGCGGGAGGGTCGCGGTCAGGCCGAAGCCGTGGTGGATGCCGATCTGTGCGAAGTTCACGGCGAACCGTGCCGCGGGGCTCACCACGCGCAGGTCCGCGGCGAGAGCCAGGCCGGTACCGCCGCCGATGGCCGCGCCGTGCACCTCGGCCACCATCGGGAGGCTGCGCCGGAACAGCCTGACGGCCTCGCGGTACAGGCTCTCGGGGTCGAGTTCGACGTCGCCGGACTCGCCGAAGTCGGCTCCGGCGCAGAACACCCGGCCGGTGGCGCGCAGCAGTAGAACGCGTGCCCCGTCCCGCTCGGCCTGCTCGCACGCGTCCGCGATCTCGCCGACGAGGGCGCGATCGAAGAAGTTGTGCGGAGGCCGGTCGAGGGTGAGAACGGTGATGTGGTCGTCTCTGCGTTCGATGTGCAGTCCGTCGCTCATGCGTCGAGCTCCTTGTCTGTAGCCGGGCCGAAGACGGGGTAGGGCGCGCCGCCCTCCCCGGACACGAAGCGGACCGCGACGGGCAGTCCCGACCTCAACCGATCGGCTTCGAGCCCGACCAGCGCGGTCTCCATCCAGGGCCCTTCGGCGAGTTCGACCATGCCGAACAGCCGGCCTCCGGGATGGCGGCCCCAGGTCACGAGCTCGCCCGTGCCCGACGCCTCCACCCAGGCGGCCTCGCCGCGGCCGCAGGCGCGGCAGGTAGTGCGTCGCGGGGCGCGCGTGTGCCCGCAGTGCGCGCAGCGGCGCAGCACCAGGACGTTCCGGGCGGCGGCGTCGAAGAACGCCTCCGACGCGGCGTTGGGTTCCACGGTGGGGAACGTCATCTCGCCTCCTCGGGCAGCGGGCTGAGGACGAGGGTCGAGTGGTGCTGCAGGATGCCGCCGTTGCCGCTGACGAGGATCACGGAGTTGTCGTCGGCCTGCCGCCGTCCCCCGTGGCCGCGGGCCTGGATCACGGCCTCGACCAGGGGTGTGAAGCCCCACAGGTAGAACGAGGACAGCTGGCCGCCGCCGGTGTTGGTGGGCAGCGCTCCGCCCGGCGCGAGCGCGCCGCTCGCGGCCAGCGCGCCGCCCTCGCCCTTGGCGCAGAAGCCGTAGTCCTCCAGCGTCACCAGGACGGTGTAGGTGTAGCAGTCGTAGATCTCCCGGACGGTGACGTCGCCGGGCCCGATGCCCGCCATGGCCATGGCGGCCCGCCCCGACTGGACGGCTCCCGTCGTCAGCCCGAACCCGCTGCCGCGTTCCCAGCTGTACCCCGGGTGGCCCTGGCCCCAGCCCCACACGTGGACCGGCGGCTGCCGCAGCCCGGCGGCGCGGGCGGCGCGGGTCACCACGACGGCCGCGCCGCCATTGGAGACTGTGCAGCAGTCCAGCAGCCGCAGCGGATCGACGACGGGCCGGGACGCCTGGTGCTCGGCCAGCGTCAGCGGCTCCCGGTACCGGGCGACGGGGTTGCCCGCGGCCCAGGCCCGCTGGCTCACCGCGACCGCGCCGAGCTGCTCGGAAGTGGTCCCGTAGGCCTCCATGTGCCGCTGCGCGGCGAGCGCGTAGTAGGCGGTCGTGTTGGTGATGCCGCTGGCCGTGAGGTGACCGCCGAACCCCTTGGCCACCGGCCGCTTGTAGACGTCGGAGCCCCGGACGCCCTCACGCAGCGGTGCGTCGGCGAAGACGCAGACCACCGTGTTCGCGCTACCCGCGCCGATCGCCATCGCGGCCAGCTCGACCATCGCTCCAGCCGAGGCGCCGAACGCGTTGACGGTCATCAGCAGGGACAGGTCCGTCATGCCGAGGGCTTCGGCGATGCCGAGGTCCACCCCGCCGGACTTGCCCGAGCTCACAAGCAGTCCGTCGACGTCGGAGAGGCCGAGGCCCGCGTCCTCCACCGCCAGCCGGACGGCTTCCCTGGCGAAGTCCGCCGCCGACCGTCCGTAGACCTTGCCGACGTCGGTGAGCCCGAGGCCTGCGATGGCCGCCCCCGTCATGACCGGCCGTCCGCAGGTGCGGTGGTCCCGCCGAGGGAGCTCAGGACGGTCTCGCGGTCGGCGTCGAGGGCGGGCGCCGGCCTGCCCGCCTCCCGGGTGTAGGAGTCGAAGCGGGCCGGGGTGCGGATGGTGCGGATCCGGCGACCGCCGCCGTCGTCGGTCTCGATGGCCAGCCGCGCGGCCTCGAACTGCTCGGAGGCGACGACCTGGTCGGTGTCCCGGACGACCCCGCAGGTGATCCGGGCGTCCTCGAAGTCCGCCTGCCACTGCGCGGTCGTGCGCCGCAGCAGGACCTCCTGCAGGATCTTCAGCAGTTCGTCGCGGTTGCGCATGCGGTCCTTCATGGTCTGGAACCGCGGGTCTTCGCGCAGCCGGTCGTCATCGAGGATCTCGACGGCCGTCTTCCAGTGGTGGGGCATGTAGGCCGCGAGGACGATGGTGCCGTCGGCCGTGGCGTACACGCCCGAGGGTGTGGTGGCCGCGGGGAAGTTGCCGGCGCGGCGGGCGACCCACCCCATGCTGAGGTAGTCGGTGAAGTCGTGCGTGTGCAGGCTGCACGCGACGTCGTAGAGCGAGACCCTGACGACGTCGCCGAGGCCGGTCCGGGTGCGGGCGAACAGCGCCGCGAGCGCGCCCTGCGCGGCGACGTGGCCGGTCGCGGCGTCGATCGGCACCGAACCGAGCTTGGTGGGCGGGCCGTCGGGCTCGCCGGTGATCGACATCCATCCGGTCTCGGCCTGGACGACCACGTCGACGCCGCCGCGCGTGGCGTTGGGCCCGGTCTCCCCGTAGGCGTTGATCGAGACGTAGACCAGCCCGGGGTTGCGGTCCCGGGCGTCCCGCGCGCCGAGTCCGAGCCGGTCCATGACGCCGACCCGCGACGACTCGATGAGCACGTCCGCCTCGTCGACCAGGGCCTGGGCCCGCCGCAGCCCCTCCTCGCTCCGCAGGTCCAGGACGATCGACTCCTTGCCGCGGTTGAAGGACTCGAACATGCCCTGGTAGCCGACGGACCCGCGGCCGCCGAGCTGACGCGCGGCGTCGCCGGAGGGAGGTTCGATCTTCACGACCCGGGCGCCGAGGTCGCCGAGGACCATCGCGGCCAGGGGGCCCGCGACGATCTGGCTGAAGTCCAGGACCAGCAGGCCCTCCAGCGGTCCGCGGTGTGCAACCACGACACCCTCCTTTTCGATAATGATGTCGATTTGCTGGCCGCAAAGGGCCCGGGAAAGACCAAGAAGGACAGGGAGAGATCAGCGCGCCAACGGCACGGCGTAGATCAGATTCGATTGATCGTGCTGGAAGTACCTGCGTCGACAGGCTCGCACGACCGCCTGATCCCGCGGATCGATCTCCGCGAGCACGGCTCCCGCTCCGGCGGCGCGCAGGTCGCCGAGAGTAGTTTCGATAACTATATCGATTTCTTCGTCGGAAAGCGATCCGGCTCCGGGGCCGAAGCCGAGCCGCGCCAGCTGATCCGGGCGCCCCGAGCCGTCGGCGCCGTGCCGGACCGTGACCGTCGCGCCGAGTCCGCCGCCGCGCGGCCGGTAGACGCGCTCGGACAGGGTCCGCAGGCCTTCGGCCGGGTCTCCGGGCACCGGCACGGGGACGCCCGCGCGCAGTTCCGCGAGCGTCCGCGTCTCGACGACCTCGATCTCCCGGCTCCCGGCTCCCGTCAGGTCCGCGCGGTGT
Source organism: Actinocorallia aurantiaca (assembly GCF_039533685.1). Classification (NCBI taxonomy): domain Bacteria; kingdom Bacillati; phylum Actinomycetota; class Actinomycetes; order Streptosporangiales; family Thermomonosporaceae; genus Actinocorallia; species Actinocorallia aurantiaca. Next base: position 59,251 of record NZ_BAAATZ010000033.1, read on the forward strand.
CCACGGACCATGCGCAGCAGGACCCAGGTCTCGGCCACCGGCTCGAACCCGAAGCGCGCGGCGATCCGTCCTGCCGCCGGATGCGCGCCGTCCGCCACGGCCCGGATGCCGGTGAGCCCGGTGCCGAACCGGTCGTCCCCCGCGTCCTCGGCTCGCAGCCGCTCGATGAGCAGCGTGGCGATCCCGCGCGAGCGGTGTTCCGGTGCCACCACCAGGGCGGCCTCGCCGACACCGAGATCGTCGACGCCGGTGATGGACAGCAGGGCGACGATCTCGCCCTGGCCCGCTCGCTCGTCGTCTCTGATCTCCCGGACCACCAGATACCGGGCGGGCCCGTCCGCGGGTCCGGGCGGGCCGTCCAGATCGCCGATCGCGGTGAATCCCGCCTCCGCGTCGTGCGCCCGGGCCCTGCGGGCGAACTCCCGCAGGGCCTCGCGCGGCCCGCCCGTGACCTCGGGGAACCACGCGTGCTCGATGAGCAGGTAGGGCCCGGACCGCGGGGTCATCCCCGGTCCTCCGCGGCGAGCATGCGCTCCACTTCCCGGCGGAAGATGTGATTGGCGAGCTCGTTGCGGCCGAGCGTCATCGGCGCGGTGTTCGCGCTCTCCACCGCGGCCTGGGTGCCCCGCAGGATCGGGAAGTCCTCGGCGTGCAGCACCCGGAGCAGGATGTCCCAGTTCTTCTCCCACAGCGCGTTCCACTGCTCGCCGTCCAGGTCGGTGGCCTCCGGACGCGGCGGGATCACGCGCATCTCCATGAACGACCGGCCCGGGTCCTTGGGATGCGGCCGGAACGTGAGCAGCTCGAAGTGGTCGGGCTGCTTGAGCAGCGTGCTGTTCGGGCCCAGGTAGTGGGTCTCGATCAGGTACTTCTCCATCGGCCGGTCGGCCGGGTCCTCGTCGATCCAGCGGTCGATGCTCTTACGCGGCTTGATCCAGCGGCAGTGCCGCCCGAAGTCCTCCAGGACCGACACGTTGGTGTGGATGTACTTGCCCGCGGTGTTCGGGTGGGCGTACTGGATGTGGTAGCCGTCGAGGAAGGCGTCCTGCATCAGCTTCCAGTTCGCCGGCTCCTCGAACGAGCCGGACCGGAAGCAGACGGACTCCTCCATCCCGTAGCTCCCCAGGATCGCGTCCATCTCCGGGCCGAGCCAGGCGGCGACGTCGATCTCGCCTTCCACGTCGTCGATCACCCAGACGAAGCCGTGCCGCTCCTGGCAGGGCACCTCGGCCAGGGACAGGTTCGACTTGTCGAGCTCCGGCCCGAAGGTGTCCTCGCGGGTGATGGTGCGCAGCGAGCCGTCGGTGTCGTAGGACCAGCGGTGGTACGGGCAGGAGAAGAGCCGGCACTTACCGGACGGCTCCGTCTCCAGCATCGCTCCGCGGTGGCGGCACGCGTTGACGAACGCCTTCACCGACCCGTCGGGCTGGCGCACCACGATGAGCTTGTTACGCGGCATCTGGACGGTGACGAAGGCGCCGGGCGTGGCGAGCTCGCTGCCGTGCGCGACGATCGACGGCACCCGGCCGAAGATCAGGTCGCGTTCGCGCCGGGCGAGCTCGGGATCGGTGTACTCCGAGGCGTGGATGGTGGCGAGCCGGTCGTAGGAGTCGGTCGTGCCCTCCTTGAGGTGGCCGATCACGCGCCTGATGCGGTCCTGGCGGTGTTCCGGCGTGTCCTCGGCATAGCCCGAGTAGGCCATTTCGGTCATGATTCGTCCCTTCGGTGATGCGGTGTCGGCCGCGGTCAGAGCGTCGCCTCGGTGCCGAAGAGCACCGAGCCGGTCAGCTGGGCCTGGGGACCTGCGATGAACAGCGACAACCGGGCGTCCGGCACCTGGTTGACCGAGGTCCCCCGGATCTGCCGGACCGCCTCGACCGGCAGGCCCATGCCGTGTACGAAGCCCGCCGCCATGTTCCCTCCGGCGGTGTTCACGGGCAGTCCGCCCTTCGGGGCGACCAGGTTGTCGAAGGTGAAGAACCCGGCGGCCTCGGCGAACGTCGTGAACCCGTGGTCGATGAGCGCCTGGACCGCCGGTCCCGCGGTGTTCTCGTAGACCTGGGCGACATCGACGTCCCGCGGGCCGAAGCCCGTCCGCTCCCACAGCCGTCGGGCCGCCGGGATGAGGCCGGAGGTGGCGTAGGGGTCGGAGTTTCCCGCGTCCTCGCCGTATCCGCTCTGCTCCACGCCCAGGATGTAGGCGGGGACCTGCTTGAGCTTCCGGGCCTTCTCGGCGGAGGTGACCAGCACGGCGAAGGCTCCGTCGGCCTCCCGCGAGCAGTCGTAGACCCGCTGCGGGCTGGCGATCACCCGGCCGGCCGCGTACTTCTCGGCCGACAGCGGCCTGCCGTAGGCGAGCCCGTCGGGATTGGCCGATCCGTGGAAGTGGACGGCCCGGGTGAACTCCTCGATCGCCGAGGCGGGGACGCCCTCGAAGTCGAGCATCCGGCGGGTGCGCAGCGAGCCGGACTGGACCGCCGAGACGACGCCCTGGGCCCGGTAGGTCGAGGTGAAGTGGTAGCGGACGAACTCCTGCCGTCCGGACTCCTCCTGTGCCAGCGCCCGGTAGACGATGACGTGCTCGGCGAAACCGGCGGCGATCGCCGCGGAGGCCGCCGCGATGGCCCCGGCGATCCCGCCGCCGCCGCCCGTGGAGATGACCGAGAACCGGAAGTCGCGGACTCCCAGCGACGTCGCCAGGACCGGTCCCTCGTCGTGGCCGTCGCCGTAGGTCGTGAAGCCGTCGATCTCGCGCGGGTCCAGACCGGCGTCGGCGCACGCGCCGAGCACCGCCTCCAGGAGCATGCGCTTCTCGGCCTGGCCGGTGCCGCGCTTGAAGAAACGGGTCCCGCCGATGCCGGCCACGGCCGTGGCGCCGCGCAGTCCGGGCTTCATTCCGTCACCTCCGTGTCCGTCGTCCAGCGCAGGACCGGCCAGCCGCCGGTGAGCTCGCTCGCGGGCTGCACCCAGGCCGTCACCGGGGTCCCGATGAGCACGGGCGCCTCGCCCGTCACGATGCCCAGCAGGCGGCGGCCCCCGGCCTGCGGCAGCTCCACGAGCGCCGTCACATACGGCAGGGCGTCGCGGAACTCCTGGGATGCCGGGAAGGCGTGGAAGGTCTCGGTCCAGGAGTAGACGCGCCCGTGCGGCTCGACCTTCCGCCAGGGCGGATCGAAGGCATGGCAGGACGGGCAGATCCACGACGGCGCCCAGATCCACAGGTCGCATCCGCCGCAGTGCTGCATGCGCAGCTCACCGTCCCGCAGGCCCTCCCAGAACGGGACCTCCACCGGCTCCTGCGGCCCGATCGGCAGGGCGGCCGGAAGCTCGGGGCGGGCGCTCACTTCGGCTCCCCGGAGGTGCCGAGCCCGGCGTACTCACGCCGCACCTCGACCTTGTCGATCTTGCCGTGGGCCAGCCGGGGCAGCGGCTCGGCGCGCACGACGACGTGCCGCGGCACCTTGAAGTCGGCGAGCTGCTCACGGCAGACGGCCAGGACGTCCTCGGCCGTCGCCCCCTCGCGCAGGCGGAGGACGGCGGCCGGCACCTCGCCGTACTTCTCGTCCGCGGCCGCGATGACGACCACTTCCTCGACTCCGTCGATCGCGCCGATCACCGATTCGACCTCGGCGGGCGAGATGTTGATGCCGCCGGAGATGATGATGTCCCGGACGCGGTCCACGAACTTCAGGCGGCCGTCCTCGGTGAAGTATCCGGCGTCTCCGCCGTGGATCCACCCGTCCTTCAGGACTTCCGCCGTCCGTCCGGGATCGTTCCAATAGCCGAGCATGACCGACGGGCCGCGGGCGATGATGCCGCCCTGCTCGCCCCGCTCGCACTCGGTGCCGTCCTCGCGGATCACCTTGACCTCGCTGAAGATTCCGCCGGAGCCGCAGGTGTCGGGGTGCGCGAAGGCGTCCTCGGCCATGGTGGCCGTCGCGATGCCGCCGATCTCGCTCATCCCGTAGAGCTGCCGGATCGGCAGCCCCTTGCCCATCCACTTCTCCAGGAGCTCCACCGGGACCCGCGCGCCACCGGTGACCGCGGTCTTCAGGTGCGGGAACTCGGCGGCCTCGAAGTCGGGCGTGCGCGCCATCTGCTCATAGATGATCGGGCCGCCGAGCGAGATCTGGATCTCGTACTCCTGCAGGAGGCGGACGGCCTCCGCCGGGTCGAACTTGGGCTGGAACACGAGCAGGCCGCCGAGCGTCACGGCGCGCATCAGGCCCCAGACCGTTCCCGGCGCGAAGGCGAACGGGACCGGCAGGAAGATCCGGACGCCGGGACGCACCGTCTCCTCCATCAGCATCCACTCGAAGATGGCGCCCAGGATGCCGGCGTCGGTGTAGACGACTCCCTTGGGCCGCCCGGTGGACCCGCTGGTCATCATGATGATCAGCGGTTCGGACGGGTCGCGGTCCCGCCGGAAGTCCGCGTCGGGTCCCGGGCGCAGCCGGCCCAGGCCGCTCAGCGCGCCGAAGCCGATCCCGCCGGGCAGCCCCGCCACGACGTCGGCGAACTCGTCGTCGCCCAGGATCCGCGTCGGAGTCGTGTCCGCGACGATGTCGGCCAGTTCCCGCGCCCGGAAGCGGTTGTTGAGGGGCAGCAGGATCGCTCCGGTCTTGATCACCGACAACGCGGCGACCGCCCACTCCAGCGAGTTGCGCCCGATCACGCCGACCCGGTCGCCCGGGGCGACGCCCGACTTGGCGAGCGACTCGGCCACCCGGCTGGTCCAGTTCTCCAGTTCGCGGTATGTCAGCGAAACGCCGCCCACCGCGAGAGCGGGTTCCGCCGGACGCCGCCGCGCCCACCACCGCAGCGCGTGACTGACCGTCGCGCTCATCGACCCACCATCCTCAGTCCTTGCCGACTTCGGGGTCTAGTTTTCGATATCGTTATCGACTAACCCCGGTCGTAATGTAACGGCTGTCACTCTGCCTTGGCAACGCCCGCACCGGAAGAATCCGGACACAAGGTGGCCGTAGGTCATCCCACACTCGTAACATCCCGGGTGAATCAACTAACGAGGGAAGATTTCACCCACTACCCTAGCGGAACGCCTGTGACGCGGGTAACATCCGCAAAGTCGATATGAATATCGAATGTCAGCCTCGTCCGCCCGAGGCCTCGGAAGGTGCTCAGCCACCCCCGTCCGGGTGAGACCGATCGAAAGGTTCACACACGCGATGACACTCAAGTCCTTGATGACGCACGCCTCACTGCTGGTGAGCGCCGCTCTCGTCCTGAGCGCCTGCGCGGAGACCGGCTCCGCGGGCGACCAGTCCGGCGGATCGGGGCTGCCGGCCGCCTCGACCAAGGCCGAATTCCAGAAGGCGCTGGCCGACATGAGCCCCGTCGACCTGAACGTCCAGACGCTGGGCAGCAAGGGCTCGGCCGACGACGCCAAGGACGAGGAGTACATGGCCGCCATCACCGACTGGTCGGGCGGCAAGATCACCTTCACCGTGAACTACGCGCAGTCGGTCGCCACCGGAGCCGAGATCGACAAGGCGGTCTCCACCGGGCTGCTCGACATGGCCACGGTCATCCCCTCCTACAACCCCACGCTCTACCCGACCTTCACCGCGCTCAACAACGTCTCGGGCGTGCTCGGCAACGACCCGGTGGCCAGCATGCTCCAGTCCCAGGCGTGGTGGCTCGGCGTCCCGGCCTCGCTGCCCTCCTTCGACGAGGAGTTCCAGAAGCAGGGGCTCCAGGTCCTGGTCTCCGGCTACAGCAGCGCCCCGCACTCGATCCAGTGCACCAAGGAGCGGCGCGGGGCCGGCGACTTCAAGGGCGCCGTGATCCGCAGCTCCGAGGCCAAGGTCAAGGAGCAGATCGCCACCGTCGGCGCCGAAGCGGCCAACATCTCCACCGCCGAGGCCTTCGAGGCGCTCCAGCGCGGCGTCGTGGACTGCGAGGTCACCTCGATGCGGGTGTCCGCCAAGTCCGGCACGCTGGAGGAGGCGCACTTCGTCACGACCGCGCCGATCGGCTACAACGCCGCGACGCTCGTCATGAACGACGGCGTGTGGGACAAGCTCCCGCTCGCCGCCCGGCAGCTGTTCCACGACCGGCTGGACGTCTACCTCCAGGCCAACATCAAGTCCGGCTGGAAGGCCAACAGCGAGGCCCTCGGCATCGTGCAGAAGGCCGGCGGCTCCGTCGAGCCCGCTTCCGACGAGGTCGCCGCGAAGTTCACCCAGGTGAACGAGTCCCTGCTGGGCAAGGCCGACCCGGCCGTCGCCAAGGCGGCCCGCGAGTACGCCGAGACCTGGGCGGCCAAGGCCACCGAGCTGGGCTTCTCCGCCACGGACTGGTCGGACTTCCTGTCCTGGTTCGCCGGAGACCCCGACCCCAAGCCGTTCGTCGACGCCATCACCACCGACATCCTCGCCGAGGACCGGCCGGAATGAACGACAGGCGCGAAACGACGGGCCGCACCGGCTCCGTCTTCGCCACGGCGGTCATCGTCGGTCTCGTGATCATCGTGGTCCTGAACGCGGTGACGCGCGAGTTCTTCGGGTCACCGATCATCCAGGCGCTTCCGCTGGTGCAGTACTGGTTCATGCCGGCGATCGTCTTCCTGGGATATGTCCTGGCCCAGACGAAGGAGCGCCATCTCCAGGTCGATCTGCTGTTCGCCCGGCTGCGGCCGGGCGGACAGCGGGTCCTCCGCCTCCTCTCGATGCTGCTGTCGGGTGTCGGCTCCCTCCTGATCGCCTACCACGCATGGCATTACGCGAGGGAGGCACAGCTCACGGATAAAGGGGACGCGGTCAGCGGCGTGGCGATCTGGCCGGTGACCTACCTGGCGCCCCTCGCCATGGCGGCGCTCGGCATCCTGTTCCTCCGCTCGGCGGTCCGCACTCTCCGGACGGGCTCCGCCGAGGGCCTCTCTCCAAGCCCAGTGAAGGACGCGGTATGAGCGCGACCATCGATGCGACGGCTCCCCTCGCGGGCACCGGTGCCGAAAGCGAGCACCGGGTCCGCCCGGGCCTCGGCCTGGGATCCGTTCTCCTCCTCCTCGTGGTGGTGGGGTCCGCCTGCGGGATCTACGCCCCGCTGATCCCCGAGGTGAAGGCCTCCAGCGCGCTGGTGCTCATGCTCGCGCTGATCCTCGCCCGGGTCCCCATCGGGATCTCCATGCTCGTCCCGGGACTGCTGGGGGTGCACGCCATCCGCGGCGGAGACGCCGCCGCGGGCCTCATGAGCGAGACGCCGTTCAGTTCCGCGGCGTCGTGGTCGATGAGCGTGATCCCGCTGTTCATCTTCATGGGAACGCTCCTGTGGAAGTCCGGGATCACCGACGACCTCTTCCGCTCCGGCGAGCTGTTCCTGGGCCGGCTGCCGGGCGGTCTGGCGGTGGCGACCAACGTCGCCGGCGCGGGGATGTCCGCGGTCACCGGCACCACGATCGCGAGCACCTACACTCTGGCCCGCAGCGCCCTGCCCGGAATGCTGCGCAGCGGCTACTCGCCGCGGGTCGCGCTCTCCAGCGTCATGGCCGCGGGCATGCCGGGACAGCTCATCCCGCCGAGCGTGCTGCTGGTGGTGTACGCCGGCATCGCGGAAGTCCCCGTGGGCCCCCAGCTCATCGCCGGCATCGTGCCCGGCCTGATGTTCACGGTCGCCTTCTCCGCGGTCTTCATGACCTACGCCAAGGTCACGCGGCAGGAGGACGCGGCCGGTCCCGAGTTCACCGGGGCCGACCTGTGGAGGGAGCGCCTGCGCTCCCTCGGCCGGGCGTGGCCGGTCGTGCCGATCATGGCGGCCGTCATCGGCGGCATCTACGGCGGCTGGGTCACCGCGACCGAGGCGGCCGCGGTCGCCTCGCTCCTGTCGATCGCCCTCACCGTCTTCCGCAGGGGCGGGAAGTCCCTGAAGATCATCGGTGACGCGGCGACCGACGCGCTGATCTCCTCAGGGTCGATCTTCCTGCTCATCTTCGGCGCCAAGAGCATCGCCCTGATGCTCACGGTCTCGCGGCTGGGCGCACGCACGACCGAGTGGCTGACCGGGCTCGGGTTCGGCCGGGTCGGCCTGCTGATCCTGCTGCTCGTGGTCTTCCTGCTGCTGGGCATGTTCCTGGACACGCTCGCCCTCATCCTGGTCACGGTGCCGCTGCTGACCCCCGTCCTCCTCCAGCTCGACGTCTCGCTGATCTGGTTCGGGGTGTTCGTCACGATCGTCGGTGAACTGGCGCTGCTCCATCCCCCGGTCGGCATCCTCGGCTACGTGCTGTTCGACCTGTGCCGAGATCCGGAGGTCAACCTCGGCAAACGCATCACTCTGGGGGACGTCTTCATCGCCTCGGCCGTGGTGGTGCCCGTCGCGGTGGTGATCGTCCTGCTCCTGATCTTCTTCCCCGCGCTGGGCACGATCGGCGTGTGAACCATGAAAGAAGGAAGTTCGATGACCGTCGAAGCCTGGACGCTCCTCCCGAGCCTGCCGAAGGTCGCGAGCCGCGACGCGGTCGCCGCCGAGCAGGAGGGCTGGACGGGTGTCATGCTCGCCGACTCCCAGAATCTCGCCGCCGAACTGGTCGTCGAAATGGCCATGTGCGCGGCCCGGACCTCCCGGATCCGGGTCTCCCCCGGCGTCACCAACTCCGTCACGCGCCACCCCGCGGTGCTCGCCGGCGCGATGGCCACGCTTCAGGCCGAGTCCTCCGGCAGGATCTCGGTCGACATCGGACGCGGTGACTCCTCGCTCGCGCACCTGGGCTTCGCCCCGATGGGGGTGAAACCCTTCCAGAGGTATGTCACGACTCTGCGCGCCTACCTGCGGGGAGAGGAGGTGGACTTCGACCCGGGGTTCATGCCGTCCGGAGTGCGGCCTCTCCACACGATCGACCTCGGCAAGGCCCCCGGCATGAGCAGGCTCGGCTGGCTGAGGGGAGACCAGCCGGCGGTCCCGGTGAACGTCGCCGCGACGGGACCGAAGATGATCGCGTTCGGGGCCGTCGCGGCGGACGGGGTGTCCCTGTCCGTCGGGGCCGATCCGGCGCGCATCGCCGCGGCGATCTCCGCCGCGCGCGAGGCGAGGGAGGCCGCGGGACTCGATCCGGAGAGCCTGGTCGTCGGGGCGTACCTCAACGTCGCGGTCCACGACGACCTGGCGACCGCGGCGCAGATCACGTCGGGGAAACTGGCGAGTTTCACCCGGTTCTCGGTCATGCACGGGTCCGTCACCGGATTCGCGACCGAGGCGGACCGCGCGGAGCTGGCCCGGTTCGGCGGCACCTACGACATGACCGCCCACGGAAGGGCCGACGCGCAGCACACGCAGGGCCTGTCGCTGGAGTTCATGAGCCGCAACGCCGTCATCGGCGACTCGAAGACCGTTCTCGAGCGGCTCTGGGAGCTCCGCGGACTGGGTGTGTCGCGGTTCATCCTGACCGAGGACTTCTCTCGGACGGGCGTGGCCGGGGAATCGCATCGGCAGCTGGTCGAGGAAGTCCTTCCCGAGCTGTTGCGCTGGTCCTGACCGTGCTGCCGCCAAGACCTCACATATTTTCGACATATTTGTCGAAAATCCCTATCGATCACGCATGAGAGGACCACGGAGTTGAGACTGAAGGACAAGGTCGCCTTCATCACGGGCGGCGGATCCGGCCTCGGCCGTGAAAGCGCACGGCTCTTCGCCGAAGAAGGCGCCAAGGTCGTCGTTTTCGACCTGCAGGGCGGCAGAGCCGCGGAAACCGAGAAGATCGTCCGAGAGGAGGGCGGCACCGTCCTCGCCATCGAGGGCGACGTGACGAAAGAGGAGGACCTCGAGCGGGCCGTGGCCGAGACCCTTTCCTCGTTCGGCAGGCTCGACGTCATGTTCGCCAACGCCGGGATGGTCTCCCGCGGCGGCGTGCCGGGGGTTCTCGGCGGCGAGCACATCCCCCTCGAGGACTACCCCCTCGAGGACTGGAACGCGGTGGTGAACGTCAACCTGACCGGCGTTTTCCTGACCTGCAAGCACGCGATCCGTCCCATGCGGGACAACGGTGGCGGTTCCATCGTGGTCACGTCTTCGTCGGCGTCGTTCGCCGCCTACCCGAACATCACTCCGTACACCGCGACCAAGGCGGGCGTCAACGGAATGGTGCGGAACCTGTCCTTCGACCTCGGCAAGTACGGAATCCGCGTCAATGCGCTGGCCCCCGCCCACGGCATGAGCCCGAACTTCCTGATGCCGCCGGATTCGGCGGTGGTGGGCAAGTCGTATGAGGAGGCCGCGGGCGACTGGGACCCGTTCGCGAAGCCGATGCCTCTCAAGCTGACGCGGCCTCCGTCCCTGCGGGACAACGCGAAAGTCGCGCTTTTCCTTGCGTCGGATGACTCGGCATATATGTCGGGAGTATGCCTTCCGGCCACGGACGGTGGAACCCTGGCACGCGTCGCCATCCAGTTCGAGGGCGACGTGGCCCGGGACCACGGCGCCTGGCGGCAGGACGCCGACTAGCGATTCATGGCCTCCGCCGGATCCCTCGAGAATCGGCGCTCGAATCCGCGACTCGCTTCGCTGATTTCCACCGGCGGCGGACTCATTCCGCCGCCGGGGCCACCTCGTCGCACATATACGAGGCTGGAGTGGACTATGGGGAGCAGCTCTGAATCAGTGATAGGATTCGGAGACGGTTTGATGATGACGGGAGCCCGGGAAACCTTTACCGGCCAGCTCTGGAAAGGCATGCCGCCGTGACCAAGAATCAGACGACCCGCGGCGGGCATGTGCCGACGGGCACCTCCGCCGAACGTCGCGCCCGAACCGCGGGCAGCGTGACCGAGAAGGGCGAGCGCACCCGCAGGCTCATCATCGACTCGGCACGGGCCGTCTTCGAGGAAAAAGGCTACCTCGATGTCCGGGTGAGTGACATCGTTCGCCGGGCCGGCGTCGCCCACGGCAGCTTCTACACCTATTTCCCGTCCAAGCTCGAGGTGTTCCAGGCCATCGTCAACATCGTCGGCGAAGAGATCGACCAGGCCGTACAGCGAACGTCCGGGGAATCGCCCGGCGACTGGCGGCAGAATCTACTCAACGCCAACTATCGCTACCTCGAAGTTTATCAGCGCAATCATAAGATCTACATTCTCATAGAGCAGACGGCCACTCTGGACGAACAGGTCAAGGCCTACCGGCTGGCCGGCAGAAGGCGGCACCTGGACCGGGTCGAAAGCTCGCTGCGGCATCTGCAGGAACGCGGGATCGCCTCTCCCGAACTCGATATTCCGCTCACCGCCGCAGCACTGGTGACGATGCTCAGCAGCCTGGCGATGTGGATCCACATCGAAGGCAAGGAGATCGATCTGCGCACAGTCGCGGAAACCGTCACGGATATCTGGACGAAATCAATCGTCCGCTGATATCGGACCATACTTCGATCTCGCCCGTCAGGGCTTTACAAGCTGTTCCTTCGCCTGCTCTGCCATGCGAAGAAATTCCTCAAGAAAAGTAGTCGAATCACCTGCGGACCGCCCCTTGTGTGCTTTCCGCACCCCTCCTAAACTCTGAGCCGGATTCGATATCCATATCGAATCCATCCCCGCGGGCGTCGGTTCCCGCGGTGGCGTCCCTCGCCAGAGAAAGCAGATCCCCATGCAGCGAACACCTCGACTCTTCATCGACGGACAGTGGGTCTCGCGCACCGATCACCTGTTCGACGTCATCTGCCCGTCGACGGAGGAGCGCATCGGGCAGGCGGCCGACGCGTCCGAGGAGGACGTCGACACGGCGGTCCGCGCCGCCCGCCGGGCCTTCGAGGACGGTCCGTGGCGGCGGCTGTCCGTCGGCGAACGCGCCGAGTTGATCGAGCGGGCGGCGGAACTGTTCGGTGTCCGGGCCGAACAGACGGGCTGGCTGGTCACCGCCGAGATGGGCGTACCCATCTCGACCTCCGTCATGCTGGCCCGGCGGGCCGCCAACACCATGATCGCGTGGGCCGAACTCGCGCGCTCGACCCCGCTGACCGAGTTCAGGACGGCCGGAGGCCCCACCGCGGTGGTCCGGGAGCCGGTCGGGGTGTGCGCCGCCATCTCACCCTGGAACGGTCCGGTGGGCATGGCCGTCGGCAAGATCGTTCCGGCTCTTCTGGCCGGGTGCTCCGTCGTCTACAAGCCCGCGCCCGAGACCCCCTTCGACATCGCCTTCCTCGTCGACGCCCTGCGGGAGGCCGGACTGCCCGCCGGCGTGCTCAACGTCGTCACCGGAGGAGCCGAGACCGGCCGGCTGCTGATCCGGCACCCGGGCGTGGACAAGGTCGGCTTCACCGGGTCGACCGCTGTGGGACGCGAGATCGGGGCGGCCTGCGGCTCGGAGTTCAAGCGCGTCCAGCTGGAACTCGGAGGCAAGTCCGCGGCCATCGTGCTCGAGGACGCCGAGCCCGACCAGGTGCGGGCCGGCCTGGCGATGGGCTGCTTCTTCAACAGCGGCCAGGTCTGCGCGGCGCTCAGCCGGGTCCTGGCTCCCCGGCGGATCTACGACGAAGTCGTGTCCTGGATGGAGCAGGCCGCCGGCGGATGGGTCCTCGGCGACCCGTTCGACTCGGCCACCACGCTCGGCCCCCTGGTCTCCGAGCGGCAGCGCATGCGTGTCGAGAACTACATCGGGCTCGGCGTCGAGGCCGGCGCCCGTCTCGTGTGCGGCGGCGGCCGTCCCGAACAGCCGGGCAAGGGCTGGTTCATCGAGCCGACCGTCTTCGCCGACGCCGACAACACCATGCGCATCGCACGCGAGGAGATCTTCGGTCCCGTCGCCGTCGTGGTGCCCTACGACGATCCCGAGGACGCCGTCCGCATCGCGAACGACTCGGAGTACGGGCTGCACGGGGCGGTCTTCACCTCCGACCCGGAGAAGGCGATCTCGGTGGCCCGGCGCATCCGCACCGGAACGTTCTCGATCAACAACTTCGTCTACAACAACCGTGTCCCGTTCGGCGGAGTGAAGAGCTCCGGAATCGGGCGCGACTCGGGCAAAGAAGGCTACGAATCCTTCTTCGAGCTGAAAACGATCAACCTGGACGCGGGCACCGCACCGCTGTTCGCCCCCTGACACCCGCCCCACGGCGACCACCCCACCTGCTCGAAAGGCAAGAATGATCATGAGACCTGACCACGTTCCGGCCGACCTCGTCGTGGATTTCAACGCCTTCAGCGGCGACTCGATCGAGCAGGCGCTCGAGAAGGCCGAGTCGTGGCGCCGGCTCGGTCCCGTCGTCTGGACCGACCACAACGGAGGGCACTGGGTCATCACCTCCCACGCGGGCGTCCGCCAGGTCCTCTCGGACGCCGCACGCTTCTCCAGCGCGCAGCCCCGCAAGGGGGTCACCCTCGTGGAGGTGGACCGCGAACTCCACGTGCCCATCGAGATGGACGGGGACGAGCACCGCCAGTACCGGCGTCTCCTCATCCCGCTGTTCTCGCCGCGCCGGGTGCAGCAGATGCAGGACACGATCCGGGACGTCGCGAGGTCCCTCATCGCCGGCTTCGGCGAGCGCGGGTCGTGCGAGGTCGTCGCCGAATACGCCCGGCCCCTGGCGAGTTCGATGTTCCTGGGGATGCTCGACTGGCCGCTCAAGGACCGCGAGATGCTCGAGCATCTCGCCGAGCTCCAGCTCAACGGCCCGGCGAACGCGACGCAGGAGGAGCGGGCCGCCGCCAAGCTGGACGCGGGTAACCAGATCGCCCAGTACGTCCGCGACCGCGTCGCCGAGCGCCGTTCCGGCGTGAAGGCCACCGAGGACATGACCAGTGTGATCATCGACAGCACGCTGGACGACGGCGCCCCCATCCCCGAGAACAAGCTGGTGGCGCTGCTTCGGCTGCTAATGATCGCGGGTCTCGACACGACGCAGAGCGTTCTGTCGCAGTCGCTGGCCTATCTGGGCGAGCACCCCGAGGCGCAGGAGTACCTGCGCACGCACCCCGAAGAGATCCCGGCGATCGTCGAGGAGTTCCTGCGCATGGGCGCTCCGGCCATGCCGAGCCGGACCGCCACCGCGGACACCGAGGTCGAGGGCGTGCGCATCGCGAAGGGCGACACGGTGCACTGCCTCATCGCCGCCGCCAACCACGACGCCGCCGAGTACGACCAGCCGGACATCGCCGTCTTCACCCGCGCGGTCAACCGGCACGTCGCCTTCTCCGTGGGCCCTCACAAGTGCATCGGTGCCCCCTTGGCCCGCGTGGTGCTGGCCGCGGCCCTCGAAGAGTTCCACCGAGCCGTCGCCTCCTACAGCGTCGTGGCGGCGCAGTCCCACAGCGGCGCCGTCTGGGGCATGAACCGGGTGGACCTGGCGATCAAGAACGCCACGGTGACCGCGTGACCCTCCGCGCCTCCCAGGCCGGTCCTTCGTTCGACGCCGTCATCGAGCGGAAGGAGACAGTGGCCGACGGCGTCGTCGAACTGGTGATGCGGACCCATGACGGTGCTGATCTTCCTGTCTGGGAGCCGGGAAGCCACATCGACCTGGTCTTCGGCGACGGCCTCGTCCGGCAGTATTCGCTGTGCGGCGAGCCCGGCGACCGAAGGTCGATCCGTGTCGCCGTCCTCCGCGCGCCCGACGGCCGCGGCGGCTCCGCGTTCGTCCATGACCGTCTGGCCGTCGGAGACGCGATCACGCTGCGCGGCCCGCGCAACAACTTCCGGCTGGTCGACGCCGACCGGTATCTGTTCGTCGCGGGCGGCATCGGCATCACCCCGCTTCTTCCGATGCTCCGATCCGTGAACGCGCGCTCCGTGCCATGGAGGCTCGCCTACGGCGGCCGCACGAGGGCGTCGATGGCCTACGCGGACGACCTCATGAAGGACCATCCGGGTTCCGTCGAAATCCTGCCCGAGGACGAGACCGGCCTGCTGCCGCTCGATCGCATCCTCCGCGATGCCGACGACCGCACCGCGGTGTACTGCTGTGGTCCGGAACCCCTGTTGTCGGCCGTCGAGCAGATGTGCGCGCGCTTCTCCATCGGGAACCTCAATGTCGAGCGCTTCGCTCCACGAGCAGATGCCGAAGCCGCCCCGACGACGAGTTTCGAGATCGAGCTGTTCTCCTCGGGCAGGACGCTGCAGGTAGGCCCGGACGAATCCATCCTCGACGTTCTGGAACGCGCGGGAGTCCCGGTCGACTCGTCCTGCAGGGAGGGCACCTGCGCCACCTGCGAGACCGGAGTCGTCGCCGGTGTCCCGGACCACCGCGACGCGGTCCTCAACGAGTCCGAACGCTCGGAGAACAAGACCATGATGATCTGCGTCTCCCGCTGCCAGGGCCTCCGGCTGGTCCTGGACGTCTGAGGGCCCGCGTACGGACCGATCCGTTCAGCCCGCTTCTCGAACACCTCCCGCGGGTGCTCCAGCAGCGGGCGGGCACCGTCGCGATCCTGAACGCCCGGCGCGTTGTACGGCCCGCTGATCGCGTTCTGTTCCAAGTGCCGCCGGCCGGGCCGCCGGTCGGCGGCACTTGGAGCCCTCCCGCCGGCACCCGTCACACGCTCTGCCCCAGGGCTTTCAGGCCGGCGGCGGCGAGCGGGGCGACGGCCCGGCCGACGGTCTCGAAGCCGGTGCCGCGGGTCATGCCCTGGCGGTGGCGGGCGTGGATGCCTTCGGCGATGACGGCGATCTTGAAGTAGCCGAGGGCGAGGTGGAACTGCAGGTCGCCGAGGTCGCGTCCGCCGGCGCGGGCGTAGCGTTCGGCGAGGTCGGCGGTGGAGGGCAGGCGGGGGCTGGTCGAAGCGGCCGAGCCCGCCAGCACGGGGGCGAAGGCGGGGTCGGCGTAGACCAGGTGCAGGGCGAGGTCGGCGAGCGGGTCGCCGAGGGTGGCCATCTCCCAGTCCACGACCGCGCGCACCTCGCCCGGATCGGCGGGGTCGAGGATGGCGTTGTCGATGCGGTAGTCGCCGTGCACGATCGAGGCGCCGCTCTCGGCGGGGCAGGCGGCGGACAGGCGCTCATGCAGGCGGTCTATGTCGTCGAGCTCGCGGGTGCGCACCCGCTGCCACTGGTCGTGCCAGCGCCTGACCTGACGGGCGAGGTAGCCTTCCGGCCGTCCGAACTCCGCCAGGCCGACCTCGGCGGGATCGACGGCGTGCAGCCGGGCCAGCACGTCGATCAGACCGTGGGCGCAGCGGGTGATCTGCTCCTGCGGCAGGGCGTGCAGTTCCTCGGTCGTGCGGATCACCGCGCCCTCGACGTACTCGACCACCGCGAAGGGCACACCGAGCACGTCCGCCTCGGCCAAGGCCACCGCGCGGGCCACCGGGACGTCGGTGTCCGACAGCGCGGCGACGACCCGGTACTCGCGCTGCATGTCGTGGGCCGAGGGGGTGAGGCCGCCCAGCGGAGGCCGGCGCAGCACCCAGGTCGCCCGTCCGTCGGAGAGCCGGTAGGTCAGGTTGGACCGGCCGCCCTGGACGAGCTCGGCGGTGAGCCGGCCGCCGAACCCGGGCACCCGCTCGGCGAAGAACCGCTCGAGCGCGGGCAGGTCGAGCCCGTCCAGGGTCGTCGTCTCGGTGCTCATCGTCCGGCCTTCTTGTCGTGCTCGCGCAGGGCACGGCGAGCGATGGCCCAGCGGTGCGTCTCGGACGGGCCGTCGTAGATGCGGAAGGGCCGCACCTCGCGCAGGAAGCGGCTGAGCAGGATGTCTCCGGAGACGCCGAGGGAGCCGCAGATCTGCAGGGAGCGGTCGACGACCCGCCAGACGGCCTCGGCGCTGAAGGTCTTGGCGATCGAGACGGCCTGGGAGGCGTGGCGTCCCTGGTCGAGCTCCCAGCACGCCTGGGTGATGAGGCCGCGGGCCGCGGCGATGTCGATCTCGTTGTCGGCGATCATCTGCTGGACCATGCCCAGCTCGCCCAGCCGGGAGCCGAAGAGGCGCCGCTCGGCCGCGCGGGCGACGGCGATGTCCTGGGAGCGGCGGGCGATGCCCAGCCAGCGCATGCAGTGCGTCATCCGGGCCGGCCCCAGCCTGACCTGCGCGTAGCGGAATCCCTGGTCGACCTCGCCGAGCACGGCCTCGTCCGGCACCACGCAGCCGTCGAAGACGATCTCGATGTGGCCGCCGTAGAGGCTCTCGTCCAGGGTCTCGATGTGGCGGACCATCTTCATGCCGGGATTGTCGGCGTCGACCAGGAACATGGTGGCGCCGCCCGCCTCGCCGGCCTCGCCCGAGGTGCGGGCCATGCAGATCGCGAAGCCCGCGCCGTCGGCGCCGGTGATGAACCACTTGCGGCCGTCGATGCGCCAGCCGCCGGGCACTCGCTGCGCGCGCGTGCTGAGCGCGGCGGGGTCCGAGCCCGCCCCGGGCGCCGGCTCGGTCATCGCGAAGCAGGACCGGATGTCGCCCGCCGCCAGCGGCCGCAGGTAGCGC
Organism: Actinocorallia aurantiaca; assembly: GCF_039533685.1. Taxonomy (NCBI): domain Bacteria; kingdom Bacillati; phylum Actinomycetota; class Actinomycetes; order Streptosporangiales; family Thermomonosporaceae; genus Actinocorallia; species Actinocorallia aurantiaca. Next base: position 76,604 of record NZ_BAAATZ010000033.1, read on the forward strand.
TCCTTCTGCTCCTCGGTGGCGATGATCTCCAACATGTGCATGTTGCCCTCGTCGGGCGCGGCGATGTTCAGGGCCAGCGGGCCCAGCAGCGAGTAGCCCGCCTCCTCGAACACGGCGGCGCGGCCCCTCATGTCGAGCCCGTGGCCGCCGTACTCTGCGCTCACGTGCGGGGCGAACACCCCCGCATCCTTGGCAGCCCGCTGCAGCTCGAGCCGCACCTCCTCCGAGCGTGCCACCCCGCGCTCCCGCTCCTCGACGGGCACCACCACCCGGCGGACGAACTCCGCGGTGCGCCGCGCCAGCTCCGCCACAGGCTGGTCCTGGTCAAGGTCGACTGCCATGACGCCTCCCAAAGGCTAATGACTATTAGCCTCAAGCTTAGCGCCCTGACTTGAACGAACCTAGACACACCCCATTGAACCGCCACCATGGGCTATCTTGTGTTAGCTGAAAGTGGAGGAAAGTTGAGCCGGTCCGACGACATCCGCGCCGCGGCCCTGGAGCTGTTCACTCGCCAGGGATACGAGGCCACCACCATGGCCGACATCGGAGCCGCGGTCGGAATCCGCGGCCCGAGCCTCTACAAGCACGTCGCGTCCAAACAGGACCTGCTGGCCCAGATCATGACCACCACGATGGAGGAGCTGCTCGCCCTCCACCGGACGGCCGTGGCCGGCAGCGACGACCCCACCGAGCGCCTGCGCCGCGCCACCGAGGCACACGTCCGCTACCACGCCCGGCACCGCCTCGAGGCGTTCGTCGGCAACCGCGAGATCCGCGGCCTCGTCGAACCCCACCGCGCCAGGATCCTGGCCCTGCGCGCCGAGTACGAGAACCACTTCCGCGAACTCGTCAACGCCGGCATCGCCGCCGGACGCTTCCACGTCACCTCCGCCCGCCTGGCCTCCTTCGCCATCCTCGACCTCGGCATGGGCGTCTCGGCCTGGTACAGCGAGGACGGCGAGCTCTCCGAGGACGCCGTCGTCTGGCAGTACAGCGACTTCACCCTCCGCCTCGTCGGCGCGACAGAACTCTGAGAAGAAGGCCCGAGGGAAGCGGCCCGGCTGTCTCCCCCCGGCCGCTCCTCCTGCACCGCACGACGAGTCCGGGCCCGGCGCGTCCGCGGCGGGCCCGGAAACCGCGGCCTTCATCGGCTTCTAGGCGCCGGCTCCCACCACGCGGTAGTGGTAGCCGCTGTCGCCGAACATGGCGTCGATGGCGAGGATGCGCTTCATGTAGTGGCCGACGGGGAGTTCGTCGGTCATGCCGATGCCGCCGTGGGTCTGCACGGCCGCTTCGGCGAGGGTGCGGCCGAGCCGTCCGACCTGGGCCTTGAGGACGGACACCTCGCGCCGTCCGGCCCGGCCCGCCTCGGCGAGCGCGGCCGTGTACAGGAGGGTCGCGCGGGCCTTCGTGAAAGCGATCTTCATGTCGGCCAGCCGGTGGGCGACGGTCTGGAAGGTCCCGATCGGGACGCCGAACTGCCGGCGGGTGACGGCGTATTCGCCGGTCTGGCGCAGCAGGGCTCCCATCGCCCCGACCGCTTCGGCGGACAGGGCGATGACCGCGTCGTCCAGGGTCCTGGTGATCGCCTGGTGGGCGTCGGTCGTCAGGCAGCCGTCCGAGGGGATCTCGACGGCGTCGAAGACGATGTGGGCGGCGCTCCTGCCGTCCAGCGCGGTGAAGGGGGTGATCCGCACGCCGGGCGCTCCGGGCTCGACGACCAGCAGCGCCAGTCCCTCCCGTCCGCCGGGCTCTCCCCCGACGCGCGCGGTGACGACCAGGACGTCGGCGTTCGCGCCGCCGAGCACCAGCCGCTTCTCGCCGTCCAAGCGGTACCCGCCATCCGCCGGGATGCACCGCGCGGCCACCAGCGCGGGATCGGCCGTGCCGGCGCCCTCCTCGTGGGCGAACGCGGCGAGCGCCTCGCCGGCCATGAGCCGCCCGAGCCAGCGCTCGGCCTGCGGGTGCTCGCCGAACTCCGCCAGCGCCCGCCCGGCCAGCAGGATCGAGGACAGGTAGGGCTCGACCACCAGGTGCTCGCCGAACAGCTCGCCGACCGCGACGAGGTCGACGACCGAACCGCCGAGGCCGTCGAGGGCCTCGGGGAACGGGAGGGCGAGCAGTCCGAAGTCGGCGAAGGCCCGCCACGCCTCGGCCGAGAAGGGGCGGTCGGATCGCACGATCGCCTGGCGCTCCTCGAAGGCATAGTTCTTCGCGAGGTAACGGCCGACGCTCTCGCGCAGCATCGTCTGCTCGTCGGTGAAGGTGAAGTCCATCGTCGCTCTCCTGCGCTCAGCGGCTCATCATGAGGGAACGTGCGATCAGGTCGCGCTGCACCTCGTTGGTGCCCGCGTAGATCGAGGCCGCCCGGCTGTTGAGGTAGTACGGCATGGCGATCAGGTCGAAGCCGTCGCCCAGCGGCTCCACCCCGCTTCCGACCGTCAGTGCCTGGAGCTGCAGCGAGAGCCCTTCGAGGCCGCTCACCCGCGCCATCAGGGAGGTCAGCCGCTGGATCAGCTCGGTGTTGACGGTCTTGTTGAACGACGGGAGGGCCGGGTCGTCGGCGATGGGGTGCCCGCTCACCGCGAGCTTCTCCACCGCCTCCACGGACGCGACGTCCGCCTCCAGTTCGCCGAGCTCCCGCTGGAACACCGGGTCCTCGGCGAGCGTGCCGCCGAACGGTGAGGGGCGCGTCGCGGCCGCCTCGCGGAGCGTCCGGAGGAAGCGGTAGAGCCACGGGGCCTGCGACGAGCCGCCGCGCTCGTACTTGAGCAGGTGCTTGGCGACGGTCCAGCCCTCGTTCTCGGCTCCGACGCGGCCCGACTGCGGGACGCGCACGTTGTCGAAGAACACCTCGCACTGCTCGGGGAAGCCGTCGAGGCCGACGATGGGCCGGATCTCCATGCCGGGGTAGTCGACGCGGTCCAGGAGCAGGAAGGTGATGCCCTGCTGCTTCTTGCCCTCGCTGCTGGTGCGGACCAGCATGAACATCCGGTTCGAGTGGTGGGCGAGCGTCGTCCAGGTCTTGCTGCCGTTGATGATGTAGTCGTCGCCGTCGGCGACCGCGGTGCAGCTGAGCGACGCCAGGTCCGAGCCGGCCTCCGGCTCGGAGTAGCCCTGCGTCCAGTAGTCCTCGCCGGACAGCATCCTCGGCAGGTACTCGGCCTTCTGCTCCTCGGTGCCCAGGTCGATGATCAGCGGCCCGATCATCTTGAGGCAGTTGGGCAGCAGCGGCGGCAGGTCCCGCTTGCTGTACTCCTCGGCGAAGACGAAGCGCTCCTGCTCCGACCAGCCGGTGCCGCCGTACTCCACCGGCCACTCCGGCGCGGCCCAACCCCGGTCGTTGAGGATCTTCTGCCAGGCGATGGTCTCCTCGAAGGGGGCGAACACGCTCGTCGTCTTGCGCCCCGCCTCCCGGACGGCGTCCGTCGGCGCCGTGTCGAGGAATTCCGCGACCTCCCGGCGGAAGGCCTCGAGCTCCGGATTCGGCTCGATGTTCATCAGCGCGTCTCTCCTCTCTGGGACCGTCCGGTGAAGGCGGCGATCCGCTCGTGCATGTCAGGGCCGACCCCTTCGCTCTCGGCGACCTCCCATTGCAGGCCGGCGTCGAGCGGACGGCCGTCGGTCGCCTCGAGCAGGCGTTTGACGGCCGCGTGGGTGAACGGCGAGTTCGCCGTGATCCGTCCGGCGAGCGCCTCGATCTCGGCGTCGAAGCGTTCGTACGGCACGGTGTACTCGGCGAGGCCGATGCGCACCGCCTCGTCGGCGTCGATCGTCTCGGCGGTGAACATGAGCCGCTTGGCGGTCGCGACGCCCACCCGGCGGGGCAGGCGCTGGCTCATCCCCCACACGGGGGTCAGCGCCCACTTGGCGTGCGTGTCGCCGAAGCGCGCGTTGTCGGCCGCGATGATGAGGTCGGCGGCGAGCGCGACCTCCAGGGCTCCGGTGTAGCAGTGCCCGTGCACGGCGGCGATCACGGGCTTGGGCAGCCGCTCCAGCATCCGGAGGGTCTCGCTGTGCCAGCCGGGCGAGGGCACCTCCTCGCCCTCGGCGATGGACGACAGGTCGTGGCCGGCCGAGAAGCACCTGCCGGCCCCCCGGATCACCACGCATCCGACCCCGTCGTCGTCCCGCAGCTCGACCACGTGGCGGCGCAGCTCCCGGAACATCTCCACGGTCAGCGCGTTGAGCTTGTCGGGCCGGTTCAGGGTCAGCAGGGTCCATCCCTGACGATCCGTCCGGCTCACGAGGTCCGTCATGGCAACTCTCCTGATGATCGACCATCGGAACGGCCTGGCCCCCGAGCGCCGCCCCCGGGAATGAGGAAACGCTCGTGTTCCTTGGGTGAAGTTAACAGAACGCCGTTCGGATTGCCTCCGGCGAGTGCCCCCGTGCGGAGCATGGCGCGGTGGTCGCCGACTGATTCCGGCAGGCCCCGGGTAGGGCCTCGGCGTCAGAGGACTTGCCAGGTCGTGGGTCCGCGCCGGACCGGCTGTCAGGTGACGTCGCGGCGCATCGGGCTGAGCACGGCGGCGGTGGCGGCCAGAGCGGTGTATGCCAGGAGGACGAGCAGGCCGCCCACCGGGGAGAGCAGGTGGACGGGGTCGGTGGACATCTGCTGCGCGAGGGCGTCGGAGATCGCGGTGAAGTCGGTCAGTGCCGCGGCGGCGCCGCCGGGCAGCCACGGGTAGAGGTGCCGGATGCCGGGGATCATCATCAGGAGCGTCTCACCCGCGTACAGGTATCCGATGACCACGGCGAGGGCCGCGACCTGGTTGCGGATCAGGGCGCCCATGCCGATTCCGAGCACCGTATAGGCGGCCATCGCCAGGCCGGTCCTGGCCAGCAGCTCGATGATGTCCGCGGTGGGCATGCCGAGCGTCACGTCCCTCGCCGCCGCGGAGCCGAAGAAGGCCAGGGCGGCGGTCGTGGTGAGGACCAGCCCGTAGCAGACGCCCGCCGCGCCGTGGGTGACGATCTTGGCGACCAGCACCTGCCAGCGGCGCGGTGCGAACAGGAACGTGAAGTTGATGGTCCGGTGCCGGTACTCCGACGTCACCGCCAGGGTGCCGATCGCGGCGGGAACGAGCGCGGTGTATCCGAGGAAGCCCAGGACCGTCCGCACCCCCTGCTCGGTGTGCAGCCCCGGCATCGGGGGGTTGAAGTTCTCGGGGCCGGCCAGCGTCAGCATGCCGATCAGCCCGCCGCCCAGGAGCCCGCCGACCAGCAGGGCGCCCCACCACATCCGGGTGGCCAGCAGCCTGCGGAACTCGGCTTTGATCAGACGGTTCACCGCGTGCTCCCTGTCAGGTCGAGGAAGAGTCGTTCCAGGTCGGGTTCCTCGGTGGTCAGGCCGTGGATCCGAAGGTGGTGCGCGGCGGCCAGGTCGGCGAGGTGCGCCGCGTCCGGCCCCCACACGCGCAGCTGGTCCGGCCCGATCCGCTCCACGCGCGGCTCCGGCCCGGCGGGCGGTTGCCGGGTGAACACCTGGACCAGCGCTTCCGCGTCGGGCGAGCGGATCAGGACCGCCGCCTCCATGCCGGACAGTTCCGACAGAGGCGCCGCGGTGACCAGCCGTCCCTGCCGGATCACCACGACGTCGTCGGCGACCTGCTGGATTTCACCGAGCACGTGGCTGGAGATCAGAACCGTGCGGCCCTCCCCCGCGAGGTGCCGCAGGAAGGAGCGGAGCCAGGCCGTGCCGGCGGGGTCCAGTCCGTTGCTCGGCTCGTCCAGCAGCAGGACCCGCGGGTCGCCCAGCAGCGCGGTCGCCAGGTTGAGCCGTTGGCGCATGCCGGTGGAGAAGCCGCGCGTCCTGCGGCGCGCGGCACCGGTGAGGTCCATCAGCGACAGCAGTTCGTCGACGCGTTCATCGGGGTGGCCGCCCATCGCGGCGTACACGCGCAGGTGGTCGCGGGCCGAGTGATCGGGGTGGAAGGAGGCCGCGTCGAAGACTGCGCCGACGGCGGCCGACGGATCGGTGAACTCGCGGTACCTCTTCCCGCCGATGGTGACCGAACCGGAGGTGGGGGTGATGTGACCGATCATCATCCGCATCGTCGTCGTCTTTCCCGAGCCGTTGGGCCCCAGGAACCCTGTGACCCGGCCGGGCTCCACGGTGAAGCCGAGGTCGTCCACGGCGGTGATGTCGCCGAAGCGCTTGGTCAGGTGCCTCGCCTCGATCCGGAGCCTCTCGCCGGTCATGGTCGCTTCCGTCATGTCACTGCCTCTCTTTCGGGGGCGTCGTGTCGTCCTTCTCCGCGGTCGGCGGGTCCACGGGCATGAGCACGGTCGCCAGCAGCCGCGGCGTCCGCCCCCTCCTCGGTTCGTTGGCGGCCAGCGGCTGGACGAGCTCGGCGAAACCCCGGGCGAAGTCGGCGAACTCCTCGTCATCCAGGTGCAGCACCACCTGCTGGTAGCCGACGCCGTCGGCCGCCAGATCGATCCGCTCGCGCGCCAGGTAGCGGGAGAACTCCGCGAGCAGGCTGGAGACGAACGCGGTGAAGTAACGCCCGTGGTCCTCACGCGTCGCCTCGGCCAGCGCTTCCCCACTGAGCACCGCCCCGCCGGGCGGCAGCGCGTAGACACGCTCGGTGGTCCCGCCGACCCTGCGTTCTTCGACCACCTCGAGCAGGCCGCCTTGGGCGAGCGCGGCCAGATGCCGGTAGAGCGTCGCCTGAGGCACGTCCGGCAGCAGACCGGCGATCTCGCGGGTGGTGCGCTGCCCGCCGCCGACCGCCCGCAGCACCCGTATCCGCACCGGGTGCAGGGCGAGCTCCGCCCAGCGCTTCTTGGAATCCTTCACCCTATGACATTATCACTATCGATAATGATAATGACAGCGCGGCCGCAGAGCTCAAGGAGCAAGGGTAACTCGCACCCGGAACCGACCTGCGGCTTGAGCCGACACCCCGGAGTTCGTCGACGAGGTGCTTCAGCGGGTCATGCCCGCGGTGAAGACCACCGGTTGAAGGACGCGGATCCGCGGCCGCGGTCGGCACCCCCGAGGGGGTTTCTACTCGCTGAACTCGGTCACGGAAAACGCCTTGTCCAGGCGGCCGGCGGCCAGGTCGTCGTGGCGGATCACGAAGCTCCCGTAATAGAACTCGTCTACCGCGGGAAAGCGGGCGAGCGACATCCACTCGCTGCTGGAAGGGCGACAGGTCGTCCTCCTCCTCGTCCTCGTGCGTCGAGAACCAATCGGGCAGCTCTGCGCAGAGTGTGGCGCTGACGTCGTACTGCTTGCCGAGGAACCCGGGGTCGGGGGGTTCTGCGACCGCGGTGTCGGTATCGGCCGACACATACACGACTCGCGCGTATCCCTGCTCCCCGGTGGCACTGGCCAGGTGATCGTTCTCATGGTCCAAGAAGAACAGCAGCGAGCCGTCCGCCGGCAGGCCGAAGCCGTCGACCCTCGGCAGCGCCGCGCAGTCGACGGAGAAGACGAACGGCAACCGACCGATCCCGTCGGACGGCCAGTCCTCGTCGACCGGCAGCCGGGGCGCCCCACCGAACCGCCCGACCGGAACACCGCCGGAGCCCCCGCTCAACCGGATCGACAACCGAAGGTGCTCGACGAACCTGCTGATCTCGTCGTCCGGGACGTCCAAGGCGAGCGCCGCACGACGAAACCGCCCCTGATGATCCATGGCTCAGCATGATTCCACGGACGCAACGACGAGAGGGCGGGCCCGGCGATCGGGTGGCCTGCACACGCCGTTGTCGCCATTCACGCGGGGATCACAGTCCCGAAGCACCCGCCTCTAGCGGCGCCGCATCCCCGACAGGGGATCAGACGTCGGCTTCGAGGGCGAAGGTATTGCCGTCCGGGTCCTGGAACCACGCGATACGTCCACCGCCGGCCCGGGCGGTGATGCCCTTGGCGTCGTGTTCGAACTGGTCGTAGCGGACGAACTCGACGCCGGACGAGACGAGCTCGTCAACGATCTGATCGAGGTCGTCGACGTACCACGTCGCCAGCGTCGCCGGGGTCTTCCCGGCGGTGGCCGACTGGTACACGTTCAGCGCCGGCCCGCCGCCAGAGCCATAGACGCGGTTGCCGTCGGTGATGTCGGCGCTGGGGCCGGACTCCAGCACCGGTAGGCCCAGTTTGCCTTCGTAGAACGCGACCGCCTCCTGTATGTCGGACACCGCGATCGAAGTCCTGAGTTGATACGCGCTCAAGGGCATGAGATCACTCTCTCAGAGCCTCCCCCGTTCGACGGCCGGACACGGCGAGACGGGCCAGATCGATCAGCGGAAGGAAAATCACGTACCGTCAGCGGACGACCCCGCGACCGATTGCAGTTCGCCGTCAGGATCGCGCGGATCGGCGGTTGCCGGAGCGATCCGGGGCGGTCAGGGTGGCCAGGTAGTCGTCGAGGAGCTGGACCTGCCGCTGCGGCGGGAACGCCGCAGGGGCGAACAAGGCCTGAACCACCAGGCCCAGGACGAAGGACTGGGCCCCGGCCGCGATCTCCGCGGGGTCGCCGGGGGGCAGTTCGCCGAGCTCCTGGGCCGCGGCCACCTGCTCGCTCAGCCTGTCGCGGCTTACGGCGTACTTGTGGGCGTAGCCGGTGCTCAGGTCGGGGTCGGAAAGCGCGGCGTCCCAGGAGGACACCCAGATCCGGTTGCTGTCGGCGGCCTCGGGAGTCAGCGGGAGAATGTCCAGCAGCCCGTCTCTCAGGGCGGCCAGACCCTTGCCCGAGTCGCGGCGAGGGCGGGAGAGCGTGCGCTGTTCGAGCAGGTCGAGGGCGTACTCCACCAGGGCGCGCTTGGTCGGGAAGTAGTGCGTGAGCAGGCCGGTGGTCGCGCCGAGTTCGGCGGCGACGGCGCGCAGGGTCAGGCCGGCGAAGCCGCGTGCGGCCATGACCTGCCAGACCGCTTCGGAGACATCGCGTCGGCGTGCCTCGTGATCCCCCTTGGTGCGTGGCATGCCACCACGGTACATTCACACAACACTTGTTATGTGAATGGGGAGGTCCTCATGTTCTCGCTGCCGCTGCGCGACGACGCCCGCCTCGGCCCGCTGGAGGTCTGGCACGCCGAAGAGTTCGCCGACCACCTCGACCGGGCGCGTGAGCACATCCGCCCGTGGGTCGGGCCCGCGTTCGTCACCGACGACCTGGACGGGGCGCGGGCCACTCTGCAGCGGTATGCGGAACGCCAGGCGAGTGACGGCGCCCGCCTGTACGGCATCTGGCGGCGCGGAACGCTGATCGGCGGCGTGCTGTTCAACGACTTCGACGCCGCTGTCGGCTCGTGCGAAATCGGCTGCTGGCTGGAGCCGTCCGCCGAGGGCCACGGCCTGGTCACACAGGCGTGCGGTGCGCTGCTGGACTGGGCGTTCACGTCCCGAGGGCTGCACCGGGCCGAGTGGCACTGCCGGGCCGACAACGACCGCAGCTCAGCGGTGGCCAAGCGGCTCGGCATGACCCTGGAGGGGGTGCGCCGCGAGGCATGGCCGTACGAGGGAGTGCGCTACGACAAGCAACTCTGGGCACTCCTCGCTCCCGAATGGCGGGCCCTCGGCCACTGACCGGCGACGGCTTCGTCCGGCAGGCACGCAGTCGCCCGTCGACCGGCACCAGGACTCGGTCTCGGTCCGCGGCCGGTGTCCGTTCAACGGCCGCAGGAGGCGCGGGAAGGGATGCCGAACGGTCACCAACGGCACCTTCTGTCAGGAATTCTCAGGCGGGAATGTTCGCGCCTCGGTTCCCTCACTCAGCCCTCCGCAGCCGTGGCGAGCCTCATCGGCTAGGAAATCTGCGATCACCTTGCATATCGCCAGGCTCTAGACATTCCCATACCAATCGGCGATACGCTCCACCGGATCGGCTGACGGCGGGAGACGGAATGTCTGGTGACTTCGTAGGAACGACGGCGGAGAAACTGGAGGAGCTGCGGCGGCGCAGGGCCCGTCTCGCCGAGCCGCAAGACCCCCGCGCGGTCGAGCGCCAGCGCGCGAAGGGGAAGCTGACGGCCCGCGAGCGGATCGAGGGCCTGCTCGATCCCGGATCCTTCCGTGAGCTCGACGCGCTGGCCCGCCACCGCAACCCCGCCCTCGGCCTGAACGAGGACCGCCCCTTCGGCGACGGCGTGATCACCGGTTACGGCACCATCGACGGCCGGCGGGTCTGCGTGTTCGCCCAGGACTTCACCGTCTTCGGAGGGGCGCTGGGCGAGGTGTACGGCGAGAAGGTCGTCAAGGTGATGGACCTGGCTCTGAAGACCGGCTGCCCGATCATCAGCGTCAACGACTCCGGCGGCGCCCGCATCCAGGAAGGAGTGGTCTCCCTCGCCTACTACGCGGAACTGGTCAAGCGGCACGTTCGGGCTTCCGGAATAATCCCGCAGATCTCCCTCATGGCCGGGCCCTGTGCCGGCGGCGCCGTGTACGCCCCGGCGATCACCGACTTCATCGTGATGGTCGAGGGCACCTCGCACATGTTCGTCACCGGACCCGAGGTCCTCAAGACGGTCACCGGGCACGAGGTGGACCGCGAGGAGCTCGGCGGCGCGCACAGCCACAGCACCGTCTCCGGCGTCGCCCACCATCTGGCGCCCGACGAGAAGTCGGCCTTCGAGTACGTGCGTCTGCTCCTGGGCTACCTGCCGTCGAACAACATGGACGAGCCGCCCGTCTACGCCGCCACCGAGCCGCGCGAGTTCACCGAGGAGGACCTGGCCCTCGACTCGCTGGTCCCCGACAGCCGCAACCGGCCCTACGACATGCTCAAGGTCGTCCACACCGTCCTGGACGAGGGCGAGCTGCTCGAGGTCCAGCCCCTCTTCGCGCCCAACGTGATCTGCGGCTTCGGGCGGATCGACGGCCGCAGCGTGGGCGTGGTGGCCAACCAGCCCATGCACATGGCCGGCGCTCTCGACATCGACGCCAGCGAGAAGGCCGCCCGCTTCATCCGCACCTGCGACGCCTTCAACATCCCCATCCTCAGCATCGTGGACGTGCCGGGCTTCCTCCCGAGCCTCGACCAGGAGCGCGGCGGCATCATCCGCCGCGGAGCCAAGCTGATCTACGCCTACGCCGAGGCCACCGTCCCGATGGTCACCGTCGTCACCCGCAAGGCCTACGGGGGCGGCTACGGGGTGATGGGCTCCAAGCACCTGGGCACCGACATCAACTTCGCCTGGCCGACGGCCGAGATCGCCGTCATGGGCGCCGAGAGCGCCGTCACCGTCCTGCACCACCGGACCGTGAAGGCCGCCGCGGACCCGGCGGCCGAGCGCAGCCGCCTCCTGGCCGAGTACACCCGGGACCTCTGCAACCCCTACGTCTCCGCCGAACGCGGCTACGTCGACGAGGTGATCCTCCCCCACGAGACCCGCACGGCGGTCGCCGAAGCCTTCGTCGCCCTGCAGAACAAGCGCCCGGACACCCTTCCTCGCAAGCACGGGAACATCCCCCTCTGAGCCCGCCGAGCACTCTCACCGCTCACGGCACACGACCGGATTCGGCTGGCGGCAGGATCGGGTCCGTTTCCGGCAGATGATCGCTCGAGGGGCGGGTTCGGCCTGGACGGGGCCGGATCCGCCCCGTCCCCAAGGTGCCGCCCACCGTGCTCGAGGTCGCGTGCAAGATCTGCTCGACCTCGGTTCCGTGCACCGGGTCGGGCCAGGGGGGTCGGCTGCCGAGTATCTGAAAGACATGCCGGACAGGCAAGGACCCCTCCTGATCTCCACGACGGAGGGCGAACCCCATGATCCGCTGATCAAGGACTGAGCGGCGTGCCCATCGTCGGTACTTCCTGCCCCGGCCGGCGTGGCCGGCCGGGCGGACGAGCAGTCCGCATATCGTCGTAAGAGGAAGAGGCTCACCGTGCGTGCGGGCCGAGATAAGCGTTGGTCATGGAAGTGAACGGATGGCATCCTATGGCGGTGATTCGACCGGAAATACAGCTCATTTTCGCTCCTGACCTGCATATTTTCGTGGACGCCCGTCGCCGGACCGGACGCACCGCCGTGATCACCGACGGTGTCTCCACGCTCGGCCATGTCGTCGAATCCCTCGGTGTTCCCCTCACTGAAGTGGGCAGGCTTCTGGTGGACGGTCAGACGGTGTCGACCGCTCACGTCCCGGCGGCCGGTGAGAGCGTAGAAGTCCGCCCGGTCTCCCGCCCGCAGCGGATCGAAGGCGCCCCGCTGCGCTTCCTGCTCGACGTCCATCTGGGCACCCTGGCCCGACGGATGCGGCTGCTGGGCATCGACACCGCATACGAGAGCACGGACATCGGCGACCCCGCGCTGGCCGCCCGTTCGGCCGCCGAGCGCCGCGTGCTGCTCTCCCGAGACCGAGGCCTCCTGCGCCGCCGCGAGCTCTGGGCCGGCGCCTACGTCTACAGCACCCGCCCCGAGCAGCAGCTGCGCGAGACACTCGAACGCTTCGCGCCGGAACTCGCCCCCTGGGAACGCTGTGTCTCCTGCAACGGCGACCTCGTCAAAACCACCAAGGACTCGGTCCGCACCGAGCTCAAGGACGGCACGGAACACGCCTACGACGCCTTCGCCAAGTGCGCCGACTGCGGCCAGGTCTACTGGCAGGGAGCCCACCATGCCCGCTTGGAACTGATCGTCACACAGGCCCAGCAGATCACCGCGGCGGCGAACACCCAGCACTAGGACCGCACGACCGCACCACCAGAATGCACTGCGCGGCGACTGCGATGCCGAGTTCGAGGACGTCGCTGAAGTGCACCGCCGGATCCCCCGCGACCGCATGCGCTACGCGCTGGGGATTCCCTTCATCGCCCGGGAGAGCAGCCCCGCTGAGATCCGAGCCCTCAGACAGGCCTGGACGCGATGACAGAACCCGCCCCACGGCCCTTCGGCCAGCCCGGCCGGACCTACCAGTACGACGACGGCCTCACCACGCCTGCGCCCGCAGTGCCATGACCGTCCGCCTGCTACGCCGGGCGGCCTGTCCCTGCTCCCATCCGATGTCGCCCAATTGGCAGGGTAGACGGCTGTTAACCGTCCAGGTCCCGGTTCGAATCCGGTTACGACCTCGACTCTGTGGAGTCGCCCCCTGGACGCGGGTCACCGTACGGCCTGGATGAGGGGGAACGTCACGCCGGTGAGTTCCTCGGAGACGGTCCACAGGCGCTGCTGGACGGCTTGGTCGTGGGAGTCGGGGCTGGAGGTGACCGGCTTCGGGTAGCCACGGATCTCGCCGAGGCCGCCGGGGCCGTAGTACTGGCCGCCGACGACGGTCGGATCGGTGGCGGCGCGCAGGGTGGGCAGGGCGCCCATCTCGGGCTTCTGGGTGAGCAGTGGTGCGAGCCAGGTGACGGGCAGGCGGATCGCGGCGGGGGTGTTGCGGGTGAGCTCGGTGTTGGACACGCCGGGGTGGGCGGCGACCGCGATGGTGGTGCCGTGCGGTGCGAGCCGGCGCTGCAGTTCGTAGGTGAACATCAGGTTGGCGAGTTTGGACTGGCCGTAGGCGGCGGCACGGCTGTAGGAGCGTTCCCACTGCAGGTCATCGAAGTGGATGGCGGCCCGGATGCGGTGGCCGGTGCTGCTGACCGTGACGATGCGGGAGCCGGGGACGGGCAGGAGCCGGTCCAGTAGCAGGCCGGTGAGGGCGAAGTGGCCGAGGTGGTTGGTGCCGAACTGCAGCTCGAAGCCGTCGGCGGTGGTCTGCTTCGGGGTGTACATCACGCCGGCGTTGTTGATGAGGAGGTCGATGCGCGGGTGGGCGGCGCGCAGGTCGGCCGCCGCGGACCGGATCGAGTCCAGGGAGGTCAGGTCGAGGGCCTGGACGGCGACGTCGCCGGTGATGCGGGCGGCCGCCCGCCTGCCCTTCTCGACGTCGCGGACGGCCAGGACCACCGCCGCCCCGCGTGCGGCGAGCATCCGGGCGGTCTCGAAGCCCAGACCGGTGTTGGCTCCGGTCACGATCACCACCCGGCCGTGCTGGTCGGGGATGTACTGCTCGGTCCAGTTGACGCTCATGGCGCACTCCTTAAAAAACCATCGGTCTGTTATGAGGACCAACGTAAAAGACCGCCGGTCTTCTGTCAAGGGACCGGTGGTCTTTAGCTAAAGTGAGGGCGTGGCATTTCAGCGGGCGCGCAGCGAGGAGCAGCGGGAGATCCGCCGCCGGGCGATCCTGGACACGGCGGCGGCGATGCTCGACGAGATGCCCGTGGCCGAGGTGAGCCTCAACGAGCTCAGCCGACGGGTGGGCCTGGCCAAGTCGAACGTCCTGCGCTACTTCGAGTCGCGCGAGGCGGTGCTGCTCGAACTGCTGGACGACTTCCTGGGAAGCTGGCTCGCCGAGCTGGCGGAGGAGCTGGCCGCAGGCGTCGAGGCGCAGGCGGCGCCGGAAGTGCGGGCGGGTCAGCTGGCCGAGATCCTCAGCCGGTCGCTGGCGGAGCGGGTGGTGCTGTGCGATCTCTTCGGCGCGCAGGGCGGCGTCCTTGAGCGCAACGTCTCGGTCGAGGTCGTCAAACGCCACAAACGCTCCTCCCTCACCAGGCTCGCGACCATGGTCGAGCTCATGCGCCGTCACCTGCCGGAGCTCGGCGACGGCGCGCAGCTGTTCTGCCTGATGAGCCTGGTCTCGGCGGGTGCCCTGTCGTCCTACGTCCCGCCTCCGCCCAGCCTCCTCGCCGCCTACGCGGACGAGCCCGCCCTCGGCGTGCTCCACATGGAGCTGCGCGACGCTCTGCAGGCCTCCATCACCGCGACGCTCCTGGGCGTGCTGCCGCGCGCCTGAGCCTTTCCGTTTGCCGTGAGGGAAAACGGCCCTGCGCATAGGGGTGCCGGTAGGGCTCGTGCAACCAGGTGCACGCCATCGCATCAGTGCTGGCCAGCTGGCCGGTCTCCGGGATACCGAATCCGACAGAGTGCCTGCTTCGCCTGGTCTAACCAGCGCTCTGAACCGGGTTCGTCAGAGACTTCCGGTGAACGGAGCCGGAAGAGGCGGGACAGATGGCCTTCGGAATCGGCGATGAGGTCCTCGAAGGCTCCCTGCTCGGCGACGCGGCCGTCGTGCAGGACGACGATGTGGTCGGCCCGGCGGATGGTGGAGAGGCGGTGGGCGATCACCAGGGTGGCGCGGTCGCGGGCGGCGACTTCGAGGGCGTCGGCGAGCCGGGCCTCGTTCTCGGGGTCCAGGTTCGCGATGGCCTCGTCGAGGATGAGGACGGGGGCGTCGACGGCCAGGGCGCGGGCGATGGCGACGCGGGCGCGCTGGCCTCCGGAGAGCATGACGCCGCGTTCGCCGGCCATGGTGTCCGGGTCCAGGGTCAGCTGGGCGCGGGCCAGGGCGGGTGCGGGGTCGGCGGACGGTGCGCCGAGGCGGACGTTGTCGCCGATCGTTCCCGCGAAGAGGTGGACGTCTTGGGGGACGACGGTGACGTGGGAGGAAAGGTCGGCGATCTGGTCTAGGGGCGTGCCGCCGAGGAGGATGCGCCCGCGGTCGGGATCCCAGTAGCGCAGCAGCAGGGAGACGCAGGTGGTCTTGCCTGCGCCCGATCGGCCGACCAGGGCGACGGTCTTGCCGTGCGGGATCGTGAACGAGACGCCGCGCAGGACCTCCGGCCCGTCGGCGGAGTACCGGAAGTGCACGTCCTCGAAGACCACGTCCGGAGCCGGAGCGGGCGCGGGGCCGTCGGAGGGCGGAGACACCTCGGCCGGCGCGGTGACGAGGCCGTGGACCCTGCCCGCCGCCGCGCGGAGCGTTCCGTACTCCTTGAGCAGCAGGGCGACCTGGACGGCGGGTCCCAGGGAGCCGGCAGCGAGGACCATGGCGACGGGACCGTGCGCGAGCGGCAGGTCGCCGGAGCGGACGAGCGTGGCCACGACCAGGAGGGTCCCGGC
Source organism: Actinocorallia aurantiaca (assembly GCF_039533685.1). Classification (NCBI taxonomy): domain Bacteria; kingdom Bacillati; phylum Actinomycetota; class Actinomycetes; order Streptosporangiales; family Thermomonosporaceae; genus Actinocorallia; species Actinocorallia aurantiaca. Next base: position 92,447 of record NZ_BAAATZ010000033.1, read on the forward strand.
CGCCGCGGCGGCGACGAGCAGATCCAGGAGGGCGGCTTCCAGGCCGCCGCGCCCGGCGTTGGCGGCCTGGACGCGAGCCAGCCGCCGGGTGCGTTCGGCGAGCATCGCCCGCCGACGTTCCAGGGCTCCGAACGCGGTGAGCTCCCGCATCCCCTGCACGGTGTCGATGACGTCGGCGGCCAGCTCCGCGGTGGCCTCGCGAAGCTCCTCGCCGTGCCGCCGCGACATCCGGCGCGACCACAGCGGGAGGGTCAGGACGCACACGGTGACGGGCAGCGACACGACCAGGAGCCGGGGGTCGAGGAGCACGGCGAGCGCGGTGCCGAGGGTGAGGACGGTGCCGGCGGTGAGGGACTGGGCGAGGGTGTGCGCGAAGAGCCACTCGAGGGTTTCGACGTCGGAGAGCACGGTCGCGGACAGGTCGCCGCTGCGCCTGCCGAGCCGGCGGGACGGGCTGATGCGGGCGATGGCGTCGTAGACCTCGCCGCGGAGCCGGGCGAGCAGCAGGTAGGCCAGGTCGTGGGCGACGTACGTCTCCCACCAGGTCGCCAGGGTGGCGACGAGGACGAGCCCGGCGAGGATTCCGGCGAACGCGTCCAGGGGCGTCGTCCGCCCCGCGACGGCGTGGCCGACGAGCCAGGCCGCGGTGACGGCGATGCCGAGGGCGGCGAGCTGGCCGAGCAGGTGCGAGACGAGGGTGGAGGCGAAGGCGCGGCGGTGCTCGCCGACCGTGCGGGCCAGCCACCGCATGGGGGACGCGGTCATGCGCGGGTCTCCTGAAGCGCGAGGAGCCGGTGGTAGGAGCCGCCGGCGGTGGTGAGGGCGTCGTGGTCACCGGTCTCGGTGATCCGTCCCTGTTCGAGGACGACGATGCGGTCGGCATCCCGGACGGTCGAGAGCCGGTGGGCGATCAGCAGGCAGGTGCGGCCCTTCTTGAGGCGGGCCAGTGCCCGTTCGCCGTGGACGTCGACATGCGAGGTCGCCTCGTCCAGGAGGAGGACGGGTGCGTCGACGAGCAGGGCTCGGGCGATGGCGACGCGCTGGCGCTGCCCGCCCGAGAGGGTCGTGCCGCGTTCGCCGAGGACCGTGGCGTACCCGTCGGGGAGGCCGCTGATGAAGCCGTGCGCGTCGGCGTCCCGCGCGGCCCGCTCGAGGTCGGCGTCGGACGCGTCGGGGCGGGCCAGCCGCAGGTTGTCCGCGATCGTTCCGTGGAAGAGGTAGGTGTCCTGGGCGACCACGGCGATCCCGGCACGCAGGCCGCTCAGGGTGAAGTCGGCGAGCAGGGAGCCGTCGATCGTGATGTTCCCGGAGCCGGGGTCGTAGTGCCGTTGGAGGAGCGCGGCGACGGTGCTCTTGCCTGCTCCCGACGGTCCGATGAGCGCGACGGTCTCCCCCGCCCGGATGGTGAGCGTCACTTCGTGCACGGCTTCGGCGGACGCGCCCGGGTAGGTGAACGTGACGCGGTCGAACACGATCTCGGGACGGTCCGGGAACGTGGTCCTCGTGCCGGTGTCGGTGACGGCGGGCTCGGCCGACAGCAGGTCCTCGAGCCCGCCGACGGCGGTGATGCCGAGGTAGCCGGCGTGCCAGTACTCCGACAGCTGCCGGACCGGGCGGAAGCACTCGGTGGTGGTCATGAGGACGGCGAACACCGACCAGGCGTCGGGGGAGGTGGCCGAGACGGCGACGAGGACGGCGGCGACGGTGCCCGCCTGGACGAGGAAGGCGCTGACCCCCGTCTCGATCAGCGACACCCTGAGCTGCCGCATCGTGGTGGTGTACAGGTCGTGCGCGCGGGCGGCGAGTCCGGCCCCGAGACGGCCGGAGGCGCCGAACGCGCGCAGGGTCGCGACGCCCTGCACGGCCTCAAGGTAGTCGGAGGCCAGGTCGGCGAAGGCCGTCCAGCGGGTCCGGCCTCGGCGCAGCAGCGTCACGTCCCACAGCCGCGGGATCACGAGCACGCCGATGACGGCCGCGGCGAGGACCGTCGCGGCCGCCGCGTTCACCGTGAACAGCCAGCCGACGAGCGCTACGGGAACGCAGAACGTGACGACGACCTGGGGCAGGTAGCGGCTGAAGTAGGCGTCCAGGCCCTCGACGCCGTCCACGACGGTGGTCTGCACCGAGCCGGTGCGGGCCTCGGTGAGGTGGGCGGGGCCGAGCAGCCCGAGCCGTTCGATGAGGCGGTCGCGCAGCCGGGCCCGGATGAGGGCGCCCGCCCGGACTGTGGCGGTCTCGCGCACCCACAGGAGCGCGGCCCGGCCCGCGATCACGGCGAACGCCCAGGCCAGAAGCGTGACGGTGGTGTCGTGGTCGCCGCGGGCCAGCGCGGCCAGCGCGCCCGCGAGCAGGAGGGCCTGCCCGACGTGGGCGGCCGAGACCGCGAGGCCCAGCCCGGCGCAGGCGGCCATGGGGGCCCTGACGGCTCCGGAGAGCTGCAGCAGGCGCCTGTGGACGATCAATGTGGCTCCTCGGCCTCGGGAGGCGTGACGGACGCGGCGAAGCTGCACGTTCTTCGCAACCCCGCCTTGGTACGCAGATAATGATAATGATAGTCATTATCGAATCCATGAACCGACATGATCACTTTTCTGGAGGCCTGATGCGCTTCACGGCGCTTTATCGCGGCACGGCCGCCCGCACCGGCAAGGCGGGCCGCTGATGAGAAGACTGCTCGCCGCGACCGCGCTCCTCGCGCTCGCCGTCAGCGGGTGCGGCGGTTCTGAGGCGAAGACGCCGGCCGCCTCCGCGCCCGCGACCCCGGCCGCCTCCGCCACTCCGGTGGCCGCGTCCCTGACCGTCACCGACCCCACTGGTGAGACCCTCACACTGAAGAAGGCGCCGGAGCGGATCGTCTGCCTGACCGGGATCTGCGACGACATACTCGTCGAACTCGGCCTGACCCCCGTCGGCACGACCACTCCCGAACTGCTGACCCGGCCCGACTACCTCGGCCCCGCCGGGGCGGACGTGCCCGTCATCCCCGGCAGCTTCGGCGGCGAGGACGTCACCGCCATCGCCAAGGCGAAGCCCGACCTCGTGATCGGCCTGGCCGACGTGCACGAGGGCCTGGCCCCCGCGGTGGAGAAGTTCGCGCCGCTGTGGAACGTCCGGGTGAAGTCCTACGAGGAGTCCATCGGCTACCTCCGCAACGTCGCCGCCCTGACCGGCCGCGGCGAGCAGCAGGCGAAGGCCGAGAACGTCTTTCGTGCCAAGCTCTCCGACGGGGCCTCCGAGGCCGAGGCCTCCGGGCTGAAGGACAAGACCGTCCTGGCCATGTACGGCGGCGGTTCCATCGGCGTCAACACCACCGAGGACGTGCTCGGGAACTTCCTGTCGCAGTACTTCGACTACCCGTGGCCCGGCAAGGGCGGCGGGTTCGAGACCGCGCAGGCCTACAGCCTCGAGGAGATTCTGGCAAAGGCGCCGCAGGTGCTCTTCGTGCAGTCGTTCTCGTTCGGCGGCTCCAAGCCCGTCACCGAGACCTACCGCGACAACCCCGTCTGGAAGCGCATCCCGGCGGTCGCCGCGGGCAAGGTCTACGAGGTTCAGCCCGCGTTGTGGGCGTCCGGCCGCGGTACCCGCGCGTTCGGCATCATCCTCGAAGAAGCCCTGGCCAAGGCCACCGGGTGACCTCCTCGCTCGTCAGGGGGCACGGCCGAGCCGTGCCCCCGCTCCATCTCGTCCTTCCGGCCGCCGCACTGGTGCTGCTGGTCCTGTCCGGCCTGTGCCTGGGCACCCCGGTGATCGCGCCGCAGCGGATCCCGGCCGTCCTGAGCGATCACGCCTCCCTGGAGTACGTGGTGCTCTGGGAACTGCGCCTGCCCCGGCTCCTGCTCGGGCTGCTGGGCGGCGCCGCCGTCGCCGTGGCCGGGCTGCTGCTCCAGGAGGCGTTGCGCAACCCGCTCGCCGTCCCCGAACTCCTCGGCGTCTCCTCCGGCGCGGCCGTCGCCGTCGCCGCCTGCGTCGTCTGGGCTCTGCCCGTCTCCCCCGCGCTCCACCCGCTCGTCGGGCTCGCGGGCGCCGCCGCCGGCGGGGCGCTCACCCTCGCCGCCGCCCGCGCGGCCCGCACCGCGGGCGGGGTCCTGCTCATCGGATCCGCCGTCACCGCGGCCGTCCAGTCGCTCCTTTTCGCGATCATGGCGACGGCCGACCGGCTCCAGTACGACCTGCTCTTCCGCTACCTCGTCGGCAGCCTCAACGGCATCCTGTGGGACCAGGTCTCCCGGACGCTGCCGTGGTTCGCGCTGGCCGTCCCCCTCGTCCTGCTGACGCTCCCCGCGCTCGGGCTGCTCCGCCTCGGGGACGAGGCGGCGACCTCCCTCGGCGTCGGCGTCGGTACCGCGCGCACCGGGGTCCTGGCCGTCGCCGCGCTCCTGGTCGGCGCGGTCACCGGGCCCTGCGGCCCGATCGCCTGGGTCGGGTTCGTCGCGCCGCTCCTGGCCCGCAGGGTACGGCCGGACGGCGACGCCCGCACCTGGATGCTCTGGACCGCCGTCCTCGGCGCGGTGATCACCACGGCCGCCGACCAGGTGGCCCGGCTGGCCCTCGCCCCCGTCGAGACGCCGCTCGGCGCCTGGACCGTACTCGTCGGCGTCCTCGCCGGAGCCGCCCTCCTGCGCGGAGGCGCCCGGTGACCAGAGTGTTCGTCCCCCTTCTCGTGGTGCTGACCGCCCTCCTGCATCTGAGCGCCGGGGGCGCCGAGCCCGGCGACCTCCTCGCCGTCGCCGACGGCCGCCCGGCGACGCTGGACGAGCGGATCCTGTGGGAGCTCGGACTCCCCCGGCTCGTCACCGCGGCGCTCGCGGGCGCGGCGCTCGGTGTCGCCGGGCACCTCCTCCAGACCTCGCTGCGCAACCAGCTGGCCGCCCCCGAGCTCACCGCCGTCAACCCCGGAGCGGTCCTGGGCGTGCTCGCCGCCACCACCTTCGGGCTGGTCTCCCCGGACTCCGCGCTCGGCGGGCTGGGCGCCGCGCTCCTCGGCGGCGTCCTGGGCGGGGCGGTGACCTGGCTGCTCTCCGCGGGCGGCGGTCCAGGCCGCGCGGTCATCGCGGGCCTGCTCGGATCGGCGCTCATGGGCGGGCTCGTCACACTGCTGCTCGCCTACCAGCCCGGCCGGTTCGGCAACGTCCTGCGCTGGCTCGTCGGATCCGTCGAGGGCCGGGTCTGGGACCACCTGGTCATCGCCGTCTGGTGGATCCCCCTGTGGCTCTGCGTCGCGTGGGCGGCGACCGCCGTCACCACCATCCTGCAGGGCGGCGACCAGCACGCCGCCTCCCTCGGGCTGGCGCCGCGGCGCGCCCGCCTGGCGGTCCTCGGCATCGCCGTCGCCCTCATCGCGTGCGCGGCGAGCCTCGCCGGAGCCATCGCCTTCGTCGGGCTGGTCGTCCCGCACGCCGCACGACGCCTCACCGGTGGACCCGGCGGCCACGTGCCCGCGGCCGCGCTGCTCGGAGCCGTGGCCCTCGTCGGAGCGGACGCCTCCGCCCAGGTCCTCACCCGCCTCATCGCCGGCACCGAGCTCGGCCACCGCCTCGGCCTGCCGGCCGGCGTCATCACCGCGCTGGCCGGAGCCGCCGTCCTCGTCGCCATCGTCTACAGGGAGAAGAACCCGTGAGCCTGAGAACCCTCGGCCTGAGCTTCGGACACGGCGGCCGCCCCCTCCTCGCCGGAATCGACCTGACCGTCGAGAAAGGCGAGTCGGTCGCGCTGGTCGGGGTCAACGGCAGCGGGAAGAGCACGCTCCTCCGGCTGCTCTCCGGAGTCCTGCCCCCCGGATCCGGCACCGTCGAGCTCGACGGGCGCCCCCTGGCCCGGATGTCCCGCAGGCAGATCGCCCGCCGTATCGCCGTCATGCACCAGGCGCTCCCCCCGGTGCCCGGCCTCACCGTCCGGCAGCTCGTCCACCAGGGCCGCTACCCCGGCCAGGGCCCCCTCGGCATGCTCCGCACCCCCGGACACGACCCGGCCACCGAAGAGGCCCTCGCCCTCACCGGCCTCACCGGTCTCGCCGAGCGCGTCCTCGACACCCTGTCCGGCGGCGAGAGGCAGCGCGCCCGCCTCGCCCTCGCGCTCGCCCAGGAGGCCGACATCCTCTTCCTCGACGAGCCCACCGCGCACCTCGACATCCGGCACCGGCTCGAGGTCCTCGAACTCGTCCGGGAACTGCGCGCCGCCCGCGGGCTGACCGTCGTCACCGTCCTCCACGAGCTCGACCACGCCGCGCGCTTCACCGACCGCATCGTCGCCCTCCACCGGGGCGCGGTCCACGCCGACGGCCCCCCGTCCGCCGTGCTCACCCCGGACCTGCTGAGCGAGGTCTTCGGAGTCGCCGGAAGGGTCGTCATCGACGAGATCCACCACCATCCCCGCTGCATCCCCGACGCCCCCCTCCCGACCGGCCCGGCCGAAAACCGGAGTTCCGCGCCGTCCCGTGGATGAAAGCGGTCGGGCTCAGCCGGGTGGCCCTCCCCCGTGCCGGCCTTCCCCGCAAAAGCCCCCCAATTGGAGGCATCCGGACGTACCGCACGGCTTCCTCCGCAACGGCCGGGGCATCGGGCGCCGCCGTGCGCCCGAACGGCGGACCGTTCCCCGCCCGGAGCGGTCTCGACATGGGTCGCCCCGCCCCTTCGGCACTCGGAAGGGGCGGGGCGACGCCGTTCTCAGAAGAAAAGGAGTCCGCGCTGGTAGGCGCGGACCAGGCGGCGGGGGACCTGCACGGTCCGCCCGTCGACCACGGTCTCGACGAGGTCGGGACGGGACGCCTTCCACTGGGCGCGGCGGGTGCGGGTGTTGGAACGCGACTTCTTGCGTTTGGGGACTGCCATGGCGGGCTCCTTACCAGCTCGACTTGGTGACGCCGGGGAGTTCGCCGTGGTGGGCCATCTCCCGGAAGCGGACGCGGGAGAGACCGAAGCGGCGCAGGTGCCCGCGGGGGCGGCCGTCGACGGCGTCGCGGTTGCGCACCCGGGTGGCGCTGGCGTCCCGCGGCTGCCTGCTCAGCTCGCGGACGGCGGCGGCCTTGGCCTCCAGGGAGGCGTGCGGGCTGGAGACGATGCGTTTCAGCTCCGCGCGCTGGGCGGCGTGGCGGGCGACGACGCGCCTGCGGCGTTCGTCGGCGGCGATCTTGCTCTTCTTGGCCATCAGACCTTCTCTCCTCGGGCGCGGATGCGCCGCACGGCCGCCTCGATGCCGATCTTGTCGACGGTCTTGATGCCGCGGGCCGACAACTTCAGCCTGACCGTGCGGCCCTCGCTGGGCAGGAAGTACCGCTTGGTCTGGATGTTGGGATCGAACCGGCGGGAGGTCCGCCGGTGGGAGTGGGAGACCTTCTTGCCGAAGGCCGGCTGGACGCCGGTCAGCTGGCAGCGCGCGCTCACGAGCGGGTCCCGTAGCGCTGCCGGAAGCGTTCGACGCGTCCGGCGGTGTCCAGGTTGCGGGTGCGGCCGGTGTAGAAGGGGTGGCTCGCCGACGACACGTCCACGTCGATGACGGGATAGGTGTTGCCGTCCTCCCACTCGACCGTCTTGCCGCTGGTGGCGGTCGAGCGCGTCAGGAAGGCGAAGCCGGCGGAGGCGTCGCGGAACACCACCGGCCGGTACTCGGGATGGATGCCGGGTTTCACTAGCGGCCCTCTCGGTAGAGCACGTGCTTGCGCACAATCGGGTCGTACTTGCGCAGGGTCAGGCGGTCGGGGTTGTTCCGGCGGTTCTTGCGGGTCACGTAGGTGTGTCCGGTGCCGGCGGTCGACCGCAGTTTGATCAGCGGACGCAGCTCGTTGCGGGCCATGGTCCGTCCTCTCTGCTGGGCGGATGTGCAATGATAATGAAAACGATTATCATTGCAAGTGAGGTGCTGTCATGTCCGTACCCGTCGTGCTGGTGGCCGGGCTGCACGGTCCCGCCCGCGCCGCGCTCGTCGACCGCCTGCTGCGCGAGAACCCCGGCGCCGAGGCGATCCACCACGACCTGCGCGGGATCTCCGACGGCCGGGTCACGCGGACGGTCCGTGACGCGTACGGCGTCCTGGAACGGGCCGAACTGCGGCTCGCGCACGGCTGCGTCTCCTGCACCGTGCGCGAGGACCTGCTGCCCGAACTGCTGCGGCGCTCGGCGGCCGCGCCGCTGCTGGTGGCGGACCTGTGGGACTGCGTGGAGCCGCGCACGGTCGCCGAGGCTCTGGACCACGCGGAGACCGGAGACCGGCTGCGCCTGACCGCCGTCCTGACCGCGCTGGACGCCGAGCACCTGCCGGCCGACCTGTGCCGCGGCGACCTGCTGCGCGAGACGGGCAAGGCGGGCGCGGCCAACGACGGGCGCTACCTGGCCGAGGTCCTGGCCCGCCAGATCGAGTACGCCACCGCCCTGGTCCTGCCCGAGCTCATGCCCGCCCCATTGCCCGGGGTCCCCGCCGAGGACCTGGACCTGTGCCGGGAGATCCTCGGCCATCTCACGCCGACCACGCCGCTGAGCGTCACCGCCGACCCCCTGCCCGCGGTGGCCGGCCCCGCCTTGCGTCCCGCAGAACTGGCCGCCCGCGTCGACCCGGCCACCGCCGTCCTGCCGTGCGAGACCCGCACCGGCGGAGTCGACACCGTCGTGTGGCGCGAGCGCCGCCCACTGCACCCCGGCCGGTTCTTCGACGCGGCCGACGCCCTGGCCGCCGAGACCGTGCGCAGCCGCGGCCGGTTCTGGCTGGCCAACCGCCCCGACCGCATGATCGCCTGGGATGCCGCCGCCGGG
>NZ_BAAATZ010000033.1:101199-114824 GCF_039533685.1 Actinocorallia aurantiaca
GTCGAAGACGCCGGAGCCTGGCTGGCCGCCCTTCCCGCGGCCGAGCGGGACCGGCTGCCCGCCACCCGGGTCCTGGCCGCCGACCTGGACTGGTGCCCCGAGCACGGCGACCGCGTCCAGCACCTGGTCTTCACCGGCCCCGATCTGGACCGCGACCGCGTCCACGCACTGCTGGACGCCTGCCTGCTCGTCCCCGGCGAGCCCCTGGACCCCGCCGACGACCCCTTCGCCCCCTTCCTCGACCTCAAGGAGCCCGCGTGACCCGCCCCGCCGTCCTCAGCCGCTGACGGACAACGATGTGGAGGCCTCGCGGTGTCCTGTGGTCCCATTTTTGGGGGTGCCCGCAGATAGCTTGCGCGCATGACTTTGGTGAGGTTCGTCCAGGATGATGAGTATTGGCGGGAGAACGTCGGCCTGACGGTGCAGGACGTCCTTGACGACGCGTTCTGGCTGGGCCTGGGTGCCCGGCTGAGCGGCGACGACTTTCCGATGCGGCGTTGGATACTCCCGGAAGGTGTCGAGGAACCGGAGTCTCCTCCGTCGCCCCCCTGGTCCGAGCGGGGAACGTTCGCCTGCGGCGGACGCGGCCGGCTGTCCGGCGTGCCCTACAAGGGCAAAGTCGGCGTCCGCATCGAATTCCACGAGGCGCCGGCCGCAGCGGAGGACTTCCGCAAGTGGGATGCCGTCTCGGAGACGCTCTATTTCAGCCGGAGTGGACGGATCACGGCAGGCAGCAGTCGGTCTACTGGCGAACTCGAGCTGGGCGGCCAGAGCCTTTACCGGGTTCGAGTGCTGGCCGAGCGGAGAGCGGACGGCACGCGGTGGTGCCTGAGATTCTGGAAGGTGGACGGCGACGCCGAGTTGCCGCGGTGGTTCAAGCGTTCTGGACCGCCCGTCGGGCCCGAGTGTTCGGGTTGGGAGGACCTGCTGGCCGAGCCCCTGTGGCTTCTCTATCAGGCGGCGGTCGCGGCCTCCGAGGACCAACCCGCGGCGTGGGGGACCGGAGCCGTCTCGCCCGGGGAGATCCTGCGATTCCTCAGGCCGTACGGGGACTGCGAGGACGACGAGGTGTTCTGTGACGGCGGCGCCCTGGTGGAGGCGCTGGAGATCCTCGTCCATGAGGGCCTGCTCATCCGCGAGGCATACGGATACCGCGCGGTGCCGGATCCCGGTGTCCCGAGCGAGCGCGCCGCCCGATGTGTCCATGACGGTCTGCGCTTCCACGAACTCGCCGTAGACCTCTGCTCGATCATGCGGTGGACCACCAGGGAGCAGACTTTGCGGGTCGAAGAGCTGGCCGAACGGCTACTCGTCTCCGCAGACGAGGTCCGGTCGGCGCTCGCGTCCTGTCCTCTACTGCGGCTGTCGCCGGATGACCGGGTGTCCGCCCTGCACACCTGGGGCCAGGACGCCCGGGAATGGTCGTTCCAGCCGATGTTCCGGGATTCGTATGTGTTCATGGAGGACGACGAGCGTCCGTGGCGGCCGTCTGGGCCTTCAACGGTGCCCTTCGGCGCCCCGCCTGCCGCCGGAGTGATCGCTGCCGACGGCAGGCTGACGATCTGGAGGGACGGCGAGTCGGTGGTGCTCATCGACTGGGACGAAGACCCCGACTTCATGATGTGCTGCTACGGCCCTGAAGGGGCCTGGGAGACGCCGCACGGAATCGTCCTGGTTCAGCGCGGGCTCGAGTTGGTGGCGTGGAACGGCGAACGGCTGCCAATCGGCGAAGGCTCTTATGAAACCCCACAGGCGTTCTCGGCGGATGGCCGCCACCTCGCCGCCGTCCGCAAAGCCCGTCGAGGGCGGGGACAAGCCGAGGAACTCCACCTCATCGACCTGGTGGACGGGAGCCACGAGGTCATCCAGACTATAGAGGGCCTGGTGCCGCCCAGACCCGACCTGTCTCCTGCGGGGACCCGGACCTTCACCGTCGAAGAGAACGGCTCCTCGGCCCTGATCCGGGATCAGCTGAGCGGATCGTCCCGGCTCCTCCGGCTGCCGGAACCCGTGTCCGGGGAATCGGCGGTCTGGGAGGACGACGAGCACCTCCTCCTCGACGGGAGAGAGCACCTGAGGGTAGGACAGGCGGCCCGCGTCTACCGGCTGAACGTCGTGTCAGGCGCGGTCGAGCGCGCGTCCTTCTGCGGGCCGGGCCACAACATGAGGAAACTCGTGCGCCCCTGGCACGGCCGCTGAGCGGACCAGTGAAACAGGCGATCGAAGCGTCCTGCGGTGTGCCGTATTCGAGGGTTACTTCAGGCGGCGGCACCGCTGTCGCCCAGGTAGGTCTTCGGTGCCGACCCCGTGCGGAATCAGCGGTAGCTGGCGGAGCATGCTCACGGGAGGTCTTCCGTTAGGGGATCCCTCTAACGGACATCTCGCATCGCAGCTCGGGGAAGCCTCGACCACCCCGGTCCCGCCCTCGTCGGCGCCGACGACGGATGCATTTCCCACCTTCACCTCCCGGAGATCGACCGCTCCCCCGAAGAACGTCGCGGCAGCGAAGTCGAACATGCCGGTGAAGGCAGCGCGGGTGAACGGGCCGGTGGAGAGACGTCCCTGTTCCCACAGAGGCGGGTGGACCTTGCCGGACGGTCCACCCGAACGCTCGCATCCTTTTCTCCCCCGCACAGGTTGGCCGCGTCGCTCAGGGATCGTCCCCTTCCGCCCGAGTCATCACGTGGGTGAAGTCCGCGCCCGGTGTCGGCTCGGGCGTCGGGTGCGGTCGGTTCACGGGGCGTTGGTGAGCCAGTCGTGGAATCCGGAGGGTCGGTGGACGCCGATGACGCCGTGTTCGTACAGGCCCCATCCTTCGAGTGGCGGCTTGTCTTTTTCGTGCCAGACCGCTCGGCCGACGCTGTCGGTCAGGCCGAAGGGGACGCGTCCGATGACCTGCGGGTCGGTCATGTCGTAGGTGACGCGTTCGCTCCATCCTTCGCCTCGCCACTGGCCGTGCGCCCAGTCGGAGTCGCCGCCGTATCCGCCGCCGACGTGGATGGCGAGGGGCAGGAGCGATTCGAGTTCGACGAGGACGTCGGTTCCGTCGGGGGTGCGGAAGCTCATGGTGCCCGTCAGGGGTGTGCGGGTGCCGGGCCGGTAGTCCGTGGTGACGAGCGGCCAGCCGAGCTGCTCGGTTCGTCCGTCCGGCCAGACGCGGTGGCAGTCGTTGAGGATGCGGTGTCCGTCGGGCTCTTCCTGGATGATGACGATCATCGCGAAGTCGTCGAAGGCGATGGGGACGTAGAGCCACCACATCCCGTCGAACGGCGGTTGCCCGGGGGCGCCCGCGGGCTCGCTCTCGCCGACCGGCCGGATGCCCCAGGAGCGGTCGCGGGTGCCGCGCCAGGTGTCCGGGGTGATGTCGTACTCCTGACCGTCGATGGTCAGGTCGCCCTCCCAGGATCCGACCTGGGCGAAGCGCTGGGCGTCGAGCGTCGCGCGGTGACCGCCGGTGCGCATGATGTGGCGCTGCTCGGGGATCGCGGGGAAGAGGCCGCGCCAGGTGATGTCGAGCGAGATGCCTTCGGTCTCCTCGACGATCAGCCGTGACGTTCTGAGCGGCTCGATGACCTCGATCCGGTAGTTGCCGCAGTGCTGGTTGAGCCGGTCGCCGTCGAGCCTGTCGCCGAAGTGCAGTGCCGTCTGCTCGTCGCCGCGTCGGACGAGAAGGAACGCGTCCTTGGTGCCGAGGTTCGGGTAGTAGCCGATCCCGGTGATCATCATGATGTCGCCGGTGCGGTCGTGGGCGTTCCAGTAGGACCGGTCGTAGAAGTTCCGGTCGCTGCTGCCGACCCATTCGATGGGGGCGGGAATCTGGTGGATCGGGAACTCGTCGAGCGGGAAGACGCCAGGTACCTCGGGCACGGTGAGACCTCCGGGTCGCTTTACGCGGTGGTGGGAGAGGGCGCGGCAGAAGAGTGGTCCAGCAGTGTCACGGTGCCGCGGTCGCCGTCGACCCGGACCCGGTCGCCGGTGTGGAGCACGCGGGTGGCGCCTTGGGTGTTGACCACGCAGGGCAGGCCGTACTCGCGGGCGACGACGGCGCCATGGGAGACCGAGCTGCCGATGTCGGTGACGAGCGCGGCGATCAGGGTGAAGTACGGCGTCCAGCCGACGTCCGTCACGGGCGCGACCAGGACCTCTCCGGGTCGCAGTTCCCGGGCCTGCGCGATCGTGGTCGCGACGCGGACGGTTCCCTCGACGACGCCGCCGCACGCGGGACGCCCGATGATCACGCCGTCCTCGATCTCCTGCGAAGGCTGTGGCCGGGTCGGGACGGGCTTGCCGACGGAGACGTCCGGGAACTCGAGCCGGGCCTGGAACGCGAGCGCCGCTCGGCGCGCCCGGACGCGGTCGACCAGGTCCCCGACGTCGTCGGCGCCCACGAGTTCCGGCAGCTCCGACCGGTCGAAGAAGAACACCAGGTCGGCGTCGGGCAGCCGTCCCGTCGAGGCCAACCGCTCCCCCAGCAGGCGGTAGCCGTGGCTGAGCCGGTGGGCGACCAGGACCATCCGGGACTTCGTCGCCTCACGTCCGCGTGCCCCGGCCCGCGCCAGGCGGGCCATCACCCGCACCACCGGGGAAACGTTCTCCTGTGGCGCCGCGTGGGCCGGTCGGGTGGTGTCTCCGGCGAGAAGGCGAGCACGGAGCATGGCCTGCATGATCGTGCCGAGTCCTTCGGGATCGTCCGCCCAGGATGGATCGCGCACGCACAGCTCCCGGTAGCCCCGGTGGCCGTGGCGCCGCAGGAACTCGTCGAACGTACGGCTGATCGGACCGTCGCCTGCGATCAGCCGGGTCACGGCCTCGGCGGGGTCCCGGTCGAGGAACGCCTCGGCTTCCGCCTTGTCCGCGGCCAGACGGCCTATGACGTCGTCCAGGTGCTCCAGCATGACGGCGCTCTCGACGTTGGTGGCACCGGCCATCAGCGCGGCGGCCCGGGAACGGCCTTCGTCTTCGCTGCGGCCCGCGCGGACCGCTTCGCGCGTGACCGTCTGTTCGAGCATGTTCGCGGCGACGGCGGAGCGTGCAGAGGACCGGACGTGGGTGAGCGTGGCCTCGTTGTAGAGCGCGATCACCGCGTCGAGCTCGGCGAGCAGGGCCGCTGGCTCCGCCGCGGACGGCGCGTCGAAGCGGGCCAGATCGCGGTCCAGGCGCCGGATCGCCCGTCCCGCCGAGAGCGCGAACGTGGTCAGCCGGACGGTGTTGACCAGGCGGCGGACGAACGGCTTCGGCGGCTTGGGCACCAGCTCGGGGACGACTCGGCCCGCGATCGACAGCGAGTACTGCTCGAGCGAGTTGCCCAGGATCCCCGCGCTCAGGGCCGTGCCTTCGGTCATGTTGAGGAACAGGTGGCCGGAGAAGTAGCCGAGCTGCAGCCAGCGGTCCTCGTGGTAGGAGTCCTGGAACCCGCCGGCGACCTGGACCATCTGCATCGCGTACTCGATCGCCCGGCCGCTGACGGACGCCGTGAGCGGGCAGAAGGCGCCGGGCATCATCTCGCCGATGTTGCACCGGGTGTAGACGTGGTCCTCGCCGGCCACCGTGCTGTCCATCTCGTTCAGGTCCCCGGGCAGGGTGGTGATCGGCCGTGCCTGAAGCCAGCGGATCCCGCCGGTCCGGTCGATCGCCCATTCGAGGTCCAGGGGCTCTCCCCACAGCGTCTGCGCGGTCCGGGCTCCGGCCGCGACGGCCATGACCTCGTCGTCGGTGAGCGCCGGACTCGCCGTGATCTGGCGGTTCGTGATCTGTCCGGTGTGGTCGACCTCGTAGTGGTCCGAGCTCGCGGAGCCGTCGACCAGCGATTCTCCGAGGCCGGGAACCGCGTCGACCACGCAGAGGTCGCGTCGGCCGCTCGCCGGATCCGCGGTGAACACGACGCCGGCGGCGCGCGCGTCCACCATCTCCTGAACCACGAGATGCATCGCGCCGGAGATCCCGGCGTCCGACCGGTAGGCGGTCGCACGGTCCGAGGACACGGAGGCCGCACAATGCCGGATCGCGGCGAGGAGGTCGTCGTATCCGGCCACCCCCAGGACCGACTCGTACTGACCGGCGAAGGAACTCACGGCGCCGTCCTCGCCCGCAGCCGAGGAACGCACCGCGACCGCCCCTCCCGAGACGGACATCCGGGCGTAGCGGGCTTCGAGACCGGCGGGAAGGTCGACGGCGTCGGCGTTCGCGATGACGAACGCGGCCGGCACCGGGAAACCGGCGGCGGCGAGCTTCGCGAGACCGAGAGCCTTGCCGCCGTACCTCGCATCGATGACGTCCGACAACTCGACGAGCTCGCTCTGGGGCTGCTTCACGGCAGTTACGTTACACTTTGCTCGAAAATGAACAAGCCCCTTGGAAGACCGCGTAACGCCCGCATCGACGACGCCGTCCTGACCGCCGCCGCCGAGCTGCTGAAAGAGGTCGGCTACGCCGAGGTGACCGTGGCCGCCATCGCCGACCGCGCCGGCACGTCCCGGCCCGCGGTCTACCGGCGCTGGCCCAGCAAGGCCCACCTCGTCCACGAGGCGACCTTCCGCGACAGCGTCACCGCCGGCGCACCCCAGACGGGCTCCTTCGCCGAAGACCTGCGCGAACTGGTGCGGCGAATCGCGGAACTCCTGACCACGCCCCTGGCCCGCATCGCCGTACCCGGCCTGATAGCCGAAGCCGCGACCGATCCGGTCATCCACCGGCGCCTCCTCGAACGGTTCTCCGACCAGGGGTGGCGCGGGCTCGACGACAACCTCGCCGCAGCCGTCGAAAGCGGAGAACTCGACGCCGAGGTCGACACACTCGTGATGCTGGAGATGGTCATCGGCTCCGCCCTGGCCGCCACCCTGACCAGAGGACCCGACGGCCTCACCCCGGACTGGGTCGACAAGACGGCCCGCATCCTCCTCAAAGGCGTGAGGCCCGCGAACCACGAGGCGACATCCTGACGATTTCGGACCCGCCCCTCACGACCGGGGAGAGGAACCAGATCCCGTCGTCGTCCTGAGTTCGGTCGCGAGAGCGGCCATCGTCTCCGGCGGGTGGGTCGATCCGGGGAAATAAGCGCAGACCCGCTCGGCGACGTCACCGAACCGGCTCTTGATCTCGGCCGCGCACTCGGCCGGTGTTCCGACGACCGCCAGAGTCCGCATCACCTGGTCGTCGATCAGCCCGATCATCGTCATGATGTCGCCGGTCTTCGACAGCGCGTTCAACTCCGGTTGCAGATCCCCCCATCCCTCGACGTCCAAGACCGGCCTGTACGCCGGAGTCGAACCGTAGAACGCCAGCAGGGCCTTCACCCCGAAGGTCGCGGCCTCGATCTCCTCAGGGGTGTCGCCCATGGCGACGATCGCCTGCGGGTACAGGTCGATCCGCTCGCGACCCGCCAGCTTCAGACCCTCGGCCACGGCCGGAAGAGTGCGCTCACGGAAATGCCGATGGCTGTGGAACGGCATCACCAGCAGCCCGTCGGCGACCTCGGCCGCGGTCCGGGTCATCACCGGGCCCAGCGCGCCGAGCAGGACCGGCGGCACACCGTGGGGATTCGGTCCGGGGACGAACGTCGCGGGCATCAGGGTGTGCTTGGTGAACTCGCCGCGGAAGTCGAGCCGGGTGCCATCCTGCCAGGAGTTCAGGATCGCCTTCACCGCGAGCACCGTCTCGCGCATCCGGGCGGCCGGCCTGCTCCAGGTCGAGCCGTACCGGTTCTCGATGTGCGGCCTGATCTGCGAGCCCAGCCCGAGCCGGAACCGGCCCCTGCTCAGCAGTTGAAGGTCGTAGGCCATGTTGGCCAGGTGCATCGGGCTGCGCGGGATCGCGATCGCGACGTTGGTCATCAGGTCGGTCGGCGGGACGTCCGACGAGCCGGCCGCGACGATCAGCGGCAGGAACACGTCATGCGGTCCTTCAAAGGTGAACAGGCCGTCCACCCCTGCTGCGATCAGCGCGCGCGCACGCTGCGCCGCCTCGTCCGGCCGGCCGTCCAGTTGCACGTCGAGCTTCATCGACCGCCCTCCGTGCCGTGCGTCTTCTCGATCCAGACCGTGGAGACCGGCTCAGAGGGCAGACCGAGCCCCGTGGCATGGGGACGGCCGGCGGAGGCGTCGCGGACCGCGACGGGCATGGTGATGCTCTGGTCGAGGACACGATGGGTGGTCATGCTGCCTCCGGATCGGGGTGGTGAAGTCGTCAACGGGGGGACGTCGATGAACTCCATCCAGAACAGGAGGTGAATGATCCACCACCAGTGTCATACAACATACAGAATCTGGATGATGGATAACAGGAGTGGAGGCCCGCCTGCCGGAATGGGCCCGCATCATCGACACGGCCGAACCGCACGCCCTGGTCGAGCCGGGCCCCGGGAGAGGGACTCGAAACGAAACCTTGGTGTTGGCCTCCCGGTTCGCCGGGGATCCTGATTGATATGCGCAGATATCGCTTTAATTCAGGAGGTAAGCCCGACTTGGCGGCGACCGCGTGCCCCGGTTGATCCTGCTGGGCACCGGCGGCACCATCGCCACCACCGACGGACCGGACGGACGCCGGGTCGGCGTGGCCACCAGCGATCTGCTCGCGGCGTCCCAGGACGTCTGGGCCGATTCCGGCGTCGACGTCGAGGTCCGCGAAGTGCGCCGGACGGTCAGCTTCGCGGCCACGGTCGCCGACGCGCTCGCCCTGTCGGCCGAGGTCGGTGCGGCCGCCGCGGACGCCGACGGCGTCGTCGTCACGCACGGCACCGACACGATGGAAGAAGTCGCGTTCCTGCTCGCCCTGGCACACGGCTCGGCCGTGCCGGTGGTCATGACCGGCGCCCAGCGGCCTTACGGCGCCCCCGGCGCGGACGGCCCGCGCAACCTGGCGGCCGCGCTGCGCTGGGCGGCCTGTGATGAGGCTCGCCACACGGGGGTGGCCGTGGCCTTCGGCGACCGGATATGGCCCGCGATCGGCCTGCGCAAGATCAACAGCCTCGCGCTCGACGCGTTCTCGGCACCCGGCCGCGGTCCGCTGGCGCATGTCGATGAGGAAGGGATCCGGCCTCAAGCGGTCCCCCGTCTGCCAAGGCCGCTGCTGACCGGAGCCCATGCCGATCTGCCGCGGGTCGACGTCGTGGCGCAGTACCTCGGAGCCGACGCGACCGCCCTGCATGCGGTGCGCCGTGCCGGTGCCCAAGGCATCGTGATGGCCGGCTTCGGAGTCGGGAACACCACGCCGCAGGTCACCGAGGCGTGTCTGGAGGTGCTGCGCGAGGGCGTTCCGGTCGCGGTCGCCAGCCGGACCTGTGCCGGCCCCGTAGTCGGCCTGTACGCCGAAGGAAGCAGCGACCTGAACACCGGCGGCGCCCTTTTCGCCGGAGACCTGTCCCCCTGGCAGGCACGGGTGCTGCTTGCGGCCGCTATCGCCGCCGTCCCGGCTGCGGCGCCCTCGGCGGTCGCCGACAGATGCCGGTCCTGGCTCGCCGAAGCCGGGGCGCGGGGCCGTTCTCCATCATCCGGGCGGCGATGAAGGCCGCACCGAGACAGGACAGGGGGCGTCATGGCGAAGGACATTCTGGTGGCGTACGGCGTGGACGTCGACGCCGTGGGCGGTTGGCTCGGCTCGTACGGCGGGGAGGACTCTCCCTGTGACATCTCCCGCGGCCTGTTCGCGGGCGAGGTCGGCGTCCCCCGCCTGCTCGAGCTGTTCCGCCGCCACCGGCTGCCCTCCACCTGGTTCTGGCCGGGGCACTCGATCGAAACGTTCCCCGAGCAGTTCGACGCCTGCGTGGCCGCCGGACACGAGATCGGAGCACATGGCTACAGCCACGAGAACCCGATCGCGATGAGCCGCGAACAGGAGGCGGCGGTCCTCGATCGCTCGATCGAGCTGATCGAGGGCCGCTCGGGCCGGCGGCCCACCGGCTACGTCGCTCCCTGGTGGGAGTTCTCACGCATCACCAACGAACTGCTCCTCGACCGCGGCTTCAAGTACGACCACTCGCTGATGCATCGCGACTTCGAGCCGTACTACATCCGGGTCGGCGACTCCTGGACCAAGATCGACTACGACCGGCCGGCCGAAGACTGGATGAAGCCGCTGGTCCGCGGCCGGGAGACCCCGCTGATCGAGATTCCCGCCTCCTGGTACCTCGACGACCTGCCTCCGATGATGTTCATCAAGGCCAGCCCGAACAGTCACGGGTTCGTCAGTCCCCGCGACCTCGAAACCCTCTGGACCGACCAGTTCGACTGGGTCTACCGCGAGTACGACCATGCGGTGTTCACCATGACGATTCACCCGGACGTCTCCGGCCGTCCGCAGTCCCTGCTCATGCACGAGCGCATCATCGAGCACATCAACCGCCACGACGGCGTCCGCTGGACCGGGTTCGACGAGATCGCCGACGACTACGCCCAACGCAACCATTCCTGAACACCGACCTGGAGTCCGGGCTGGGAGATGATGGCCTGGTGAGCGGTTCGAAGAAGCGGGACGGCACCCCTCCGTCCCGCTTCTTCCGGCTCAGAAGCCCTTTGTCAGAGCGTCAGAGGTTCTTCTTCGTGTAGGGGGTGATGCGGACGGGACCGGTCAGGCCGTAGGCCTGTCGGGGGTTGGTGCCGTAGACGCCCGGGTCGGACAGGCGGAGGCGGTTGTTCAGGGTCGTGGTGACCTCGACGACCAGGGTGTTGACGCCCTTCTTGAGGTAGCCGTCCAGGTCCAGGACCGGGTTGATGAGGTCGGCCGGGGGCAGTGCCTTGCCGTTGAGGGTGACCCGGACGGTGTCGAAGACCTCGCCGAGCTCAAGGTAGGCGCCGTTGTCGTCGGTCCAGGAGGCGTCGAGGGCGAAGGTGGTCGTGTAGCGGCCGACGCCCGAGACGTCCTGGAGGGCCGGGATGGTCGACCAGGGGGCCAGGGTGGTCAGCTCCGCGGTCACCTTCTCCTTCACCGTCTCCACCGGGGTCGCGCCGGGCAGCCAGGAATCGGCCGCCACGGTCCAGGCCGCGGGGGTGATGGCCGCGGGCACCGCCTCGACCTCCGTGGTCACGGTCCGCCCGTCCGAGAGGGCCGTGGTGTAGGTGCCGGGTGCCTTGGCGCGGATCTGCAGGCGGCGGCTCCCCCGGTAGTGGACGGAGTCGGCCGTGGTGGACACCGCGTGCAGGCCGGTGCTCGCCTCCCGCAGCCAGGCCTTGCGCGCCAGGATGACCGCGCAGGTCTGGTTGACCTGCAACGCCACCCGGACGGTCACCTCGTCGCCGTTCTCGGTGTAGCGGGCGATGCGCTCGATCTCGCCGCTCCACAGGTTCAGGAGGTACGGGACGCGGTCGCGGCCGCTGCGGGTGAAGGTCACCTCGTGGTCGATGGCGACGACGCCCTTGCTGCTCTCGGCATGCTTGCCGTTGGACAGGTAGTACAGGTCCATGCCCTTGTCGACGCGGTGGGCGTTGAGCAGCGTCGAGGTCGCGGCGTACCGGGCGTCGGGGGTGACGCCGAGGTCGGACAGCGCGGCGGGCAGCTCCGCCTCGGCCGCGACGACGCGTGCCTTCGGGTGCGCGAACAGCTCGGTGAGAACCGCCTTGAGCCGCTCGTTCTCGTTCCCGACGGCCTTGCCGGGGATGGTCGCGGCGGACCACTCGCCGACGAAGATGATCGGCAGGCCCGCCTTGGCGTAGGAGAGGAACTTCCGCGCCACGTCCAGCGGAATGGTGGCGGCACGTCCGTAGAACCGGTCGCCTTCGATGACGATCGCCTTGTAGGCCGGGCCGTCGGGGGCCAGTCGTCCCCCGCGGACCCGCGCGGACGGCAGGTCGAGCAGGGGCGCGCTGATGAGCTGGTGGGTCCAGCCGAGCGGGACGCCGCTCGAGGTCAGCCAGCCGACGCCGATGCCGGTCTTGGAGTAGCCGGTCTGCCGGAAGACGGCGATGTCGGCGCGCATGGAGCCGGCCTGGGTGACGGCGTGGATCCGCGCGAAGTAGTCGGAGATGTCGTTGATGTGGATCCAGCTGGGCTGGCGCGGACCCCACGACTCGGAGAAGCCGACCTTGCCGTCGTAGGGCGTGAACGCCGCGAAGCCGGGCCATTGCACGCCGGGCGCGGTGGCGTAGGAGAAGCCGTGGAACACCGTCTGGTTCAGGCCCGCCGCGTACGCGCCGGACATCGTCCGGATGATCTTCTTCCAGGTGGTGGCATAGGCGCCGCCCTGGTAGGCGCCGGTCTCGGACGACATGACGAGGTGGCCGCCCATGTCGCGCCCGCCGGCCAGGGCCCGGTAGTCGTCGAGGTTCTTGAAGCCCAGCGATTCGCCCTCGGTGACGTCCAGGATCGCGGATGAGGCGATGGCGTCGGTGTTCAGCCCGTAAGGCTGGGCGCGCAGCTTCATGCCGAGCCGGTGCGCCCAGTCGCGCAGCGGCCGGAAGTGCCGCTCGTCGAACAGGTTCGCCACGGTCTCCCAGTAGTCGTGCCGGACCTCGCGGCTGAGCACGGCGTCGAAGGCGAAGACGGTGTTCTCGTTGTTCAGGAGGATCGCCGGCAGGACGGGCCACAGCGCGTAGCCGCGCCGCTTCTCGAACTCCTCGTCGATCTTCGGCGTCCACTGCAGGGCGTCGGTCTCCAGCTCGAAGGAGTCCTCGAACAGCGCGCCGCCGTTGCGCTTGAGCAGCCTGCGCAGCTCCCTGGTCAGGACCGACTCCTCCCAGAAGTCGATGACGGCCCGGGTGCCCTCGGCGCTGAAGTGGTCGACGACGTAGGACTCGGGAGTGGTGTGCGGGCCGGACTCCGGCTTCTGGCCCGAACCGCGCTCCCAGTAGGCGAACAGGTACCAGTCGCCGTCGGCGGGCGCGGTCCAGGTGATCTGCCCGTCGGCGACGGCGTCATTCAGGTCGATGTGGGAGGTCGGCTCGAGCCCGACCTCCTTGCGGGTGTCGTTCGCGGCGTTGACGCGCATAGCGTGCACGTACCGGAGCTTCTCCTCGACGTCGCCGTGGGCGGCGACGAGGGGCGGCGGCACGGGGCCGGTGTACTCGGTTCCGGCGGCGACCTTGACCGCGCCGTACGCCAGCTCCTTGCAGGCCGCCGTGCTGTCGGGCGTGATCGTCGGGGTGGCCGAGGGCCAGGCCGGGCCGAGCGTCAGGTCGATGCCGATGCCGCGCCTGTTGGCACGCTCCAACGCGGCTTCCACACCGGCGATCCAGGGAGCGCTCCCCCAGCCGTGCCCGGCCGGGTCGAGCACCGACTTGTCCTTGATGCTGTGGTGGACCGCGGCGATCTCCGCGCCGCCGAACCCGGCGTCGGCGATCTGGTCGATCTCGCGGGCGAT
The DNA here is from genome assembly GCF_039533685.1 of Actinocorallia aurantiaca. Classification (NCBI taxonomy): domain Bacteria; kingdom Bacillati; phylum Actinomycetota; class Actinomycetes; order Streptosporangiales; family Thermomonosporaceae; genus Actinocorallia; species Actinocorallia aurantiaca. Next base: position 114,485 of record NZ_BAAATZ010000033.1, read on the forward strand.
CTCGGCCGGGTCGACCAGACCGTCCGGCCACCACCAGCGGAACCAGGGCCGTACCGAGGCGGGGAGTTCGGGGAAACCGGTGGAACCGGCGTCGGCCAGCGCGGCGGGCGTACTGCCGGGACCGCCCGCGACGGCGACGGCGGTGCCGGCCACGGCGGCGGTCTGGAGGAAACGACGTCGGGAGAAGACGGGGCTGTTTTCGGGCATGCCGAACCTCGGTTTCACGAAGGCAGGGTGAGGAGGGAGCGGCGGCGGCGTCCCCCGAGAACGCCGCCGCCCGGGACCGCCCGGACCTGGAACGGCCGGGGCGGGCCGGCCGGGGATGCGGAGATCCGCCCGG
>NZ_BAAATZ010000033.1:114842-138096 GCF_039533685.1 Actinocorallia aurantiaca
CGCGGCCGGAGCGGCCCGGGCGGTGGGTGTCAGCGCAGGAAGGCCGCGGCGACGCCGGCGTCCACGGGGATGTGGAGGCCGGTGGTGTGGGTCAGGTCCCCGCCGGTGAGGGCGAAGACGGCGTTGGCGACGTGCTCGGGCAGGACCTCGCGCTTGAGGAGGGTGCGCTGGGCGTAGAACTCTCCGAGCTTCTCCTCCTCGACGCCGTAGACGGCGGCGCGGTTGGCGCCCCAGCCGGAGGCGAAGATGCCGGAGCCGCGGACGACCCCGTCGGGGTTGATGCCGTTGACGCGGACACCGTGCTCGCCGAGCTCGGCCGCGAGCAGGCGGACCTGGTGGGCCTGGTCGGCCTTGGTCGCGCTGTAGGCGATGTTGTTCGGGCCCGCGAAGATCGAGTTCTTGGAGGAGATGTAGATGACGTCGCCGCCCATCGCCTGCTCGATCATGATGCGGGCGGCCTCGCGGGAGACCAGGAACGAGCCGCGCGCCATGACGTCGTGCTGCAGGTCCCAGTCGGCGACCGTGGTCTCCAGCAGCGGCTTGGACAGCGACAGGCCGGCGTTGTTGACCACCAGGTCGACGCCGCCGAAGGCGAGGACCGCCGCGGCCAGCGCCGCCTTGATCTCGTCCTCGCTGGTGACGTCGGCGGCCACCGCGATCGCCACGTCGGAGGCGCGCAGCGCGTTCGCCCCGAGCTCGGCCGCGACCTTCTCCGCGGCGGCCAGGTCGCGGTCGGCGACGACGACGCACGCGCCCTCGGAGGCCAGGCGGCGGACGGTGGCCGCGCCGATGCCCGAACCGCCGCCCGTCACGAACGCCACGCGGGTGGCGAGCGGCTTGGGCTTGGGCATGCGCTGGAGCTTGGCCTCCTCCAGCGACCAGTACTCGATGCGGAACTTCTCCGACTCCTCGATCGGCGCGTACCTCGACACCGACTCGGCGCCGCGCATCACGTTGATCGCGTTGACGTAGAACTCGCCCGCGACGCGCGCGGTCTGCTTGTTCGCGCCGAAGGAGAACATGCCGATGCCCGGCACCAGCACGATCGCCGGGTCCGCGCCGCGCATCGCCGGGGACTCCGGTGTGGCGTGGCGGCCGTAGTAGGCGGCGTAGTCCTCGCGGTAGGCGGCGTGGAGTTCCTTCAGCCGGGCCTTGACCTCCTCCAGCGGGGCGCCGGGAGCCAGGTCCAGGACGAGCGGCGAGACCTTGGTGCGCAGGAAGTGGTCCGGGCAGGACGTGCCCAGCGCGGCCAGGCGCGGGTGCTCGGCGCGGGAGACGAAGTCCAGCACGGCGTCACTGTCGGTGAAGTGGCCGACCTGCGGCTTGTCCGTCGAGGCGAGCCCGCGGATCAGCGGGAACAGCTCGGCGGCGCGGGCACGGCGCTCGGCCTCCGGCAGCGGCTCGTGGCCGGGGATCACCGGCCCGAACGGCTCCGGACGCCCGTGCTCGGCGAGGAACGCCTCGGCCGTGCGGATCATCTCCAGCGAGTTGGCCTGGCACTCCTCGGAGGTCTCTCCCCACGCGGTGATGCCGTGGCCGCCCAGGATCACGCCGATCGCCTGCGGGTTGGCGGCAGCGATGGCAGCGATATCGAGGCCCAACTGGAATCCAGGGCGCCGCCACGGCACCCACGCCACCCTGTCCCCGAAGATCCTCCGGGTGAGTTCCTCCCCGTCCTCGGCGGTCGCGATCGCGATGCCGCTGTCCGGGTGGAGGTGGTCCACGTGCGCCGCCTCGACCAGGCCGTGCATGGCCGTGTCGATCGACGGCGCGGCGCCGCCCTTGCCGTGCGCGCAGAAGTCGAACGCGGCGACCATCTCGTCCTCGCGTTCGACGCCCGGGTACACGTTCACCAGGGCGCGCAGCCGGTCCAGCCGCAGGACGGCCAGGCCCGACGCCTTCAGGGTGCCCAGGTCGCCGCCGGAGCCCTTGACCCACATGAGGTCGACGGGTTCGCCGGTGACCGGGTCGGTCTCGACGCCCTTGGCGGAGGCGTTCCCTCCCGCGTAGTTGGTGTTACGCGGGTCGGCGCCCAGCTCGTGACAACGGTTCAGCAGGTCCTGCACAACGGTGTTCACAGCATCGCTCATCAGAATCAGGCCCCCCAGCCGGCCTGGTTGCCGCCGACACGCTCGGCGGAGATCTTCTCGAGGTACCCGGACGCCTTGTAGGCGGCGATCGGGTCGCCCGCCAGGCCCTTGGCCTCGCGCCACTCGGCGAGCAGCGGGCGGACATCGGTGTTGTAGGCGTCCATCAGGACGGCGTTCGCGCCGAGCACGTCGCCGGAGTCCTGCGCGGCCTTCAGCGCCGCGGTGTCGATCAGGAGTGCCTTGGCGGTGGCCTCCTGGACGTTCATGACGGACCGGATCTGGCCCTGGATCTTCGGCTCGATGTTGTGGCACTGGTCGAGCATGAAGGCGACTTCGGAGTCGGCGTCGAGGCCGCCGCCGCGGACCACCTCGTGCATGATCCGGAAGAGCTGGAACGGGTCGGCCGCGCCGACCATGAGGTCGTCGTCGGCGTAGAACCGGGAATTGAAGTCGAAGGCGCCGAGGCGGCCGACGCGCAGCAGCTGGGCGACGATGAACTCGATGTTCGTGCCCGGCGCGTGGTGGCCGGTGTCGACGCAGACCACGGCCTTGGGGCCGAGGGCGAGGCAGTGCAGCAGCGAGGTGCCCCAGTCCGGCACGTCGGTGGTGTAGAACGCCGGCTCGAAGAACTTGTACTCCAGCAGCATGCGCTGGTCGTCGCCGAGGCGGGCGTAGACCTCCTGGAGTGCCTCGGCGAGGCGCTCCTGCCGGGCGCGGATGTCGTCCTGGCCGGGGTAGTTGGTGCCGTCGGAGAACCACAGCTTGAGGTCGCGAGAGCCGGTGGCGTCCATGATGTCGACGCACTCCAGCAGGTGGTCGGTCGCCTTGCGCCGGACCCGCGGGTCGGGGTTGGTGACCGAGCCGAGCATGTAGTCGTCGTCCTGGAAGACGTTGGCGTTGATCGTCCCTAGCGTGACGCCCCGCTCCTCGGCGTACGCGGCGAGCCCGGCGTAGTCCTCCACCCTGTCCCAGGGGATGTGCAGCGCGACCGTCGGGGCCGCCCCGGTGAAGGCGTGGACCTGCGCGGCGTCGGCGAGCTTCTCGAAGGGGTCTCTCGGCACTCCCTCCTGGGCGAACACCTTGAACCGGGTCCCGGAGTTGCCGTAGGCCCAGGAGGGTGTCTCGATGGCCAGGGCGTTCAGCCCGGCCGAGATGTCAGTCATGATCACGTTTCCCGTGTCGGTGGGCGGTCTCAAGCGGTGGAGTCGTTCAGTCGAGATGGAAGACCTCGGTGAGGGGGCGCATGCCTTCGTCGGGGTTGCCGTCCAGGTCTTCGAAGTAGGGGGCCATCGCGGCCTGCCAGCGGGCGTTGACCTCGGTGCGGGCCATGCCGTCCAGGGCCGCCTGGAAGTCGTCGGTCTCCAGGTAGCCGACGAGCAGCCCATCGTCGCGCAGGAAGAGCGAGTAGTTGTGCCAGCCGGTGTCGCGCAGGGCGGCGAGCATGTCCGGCCACACCTCCGCGTGGCGCTCGGTGTACTCGGCTCGCTTGTCCTCGCGCACCTTCAGCAGGAAGCAGACGCGTCGGCGCATGGGAGGTCCTCCGGTGGTGGGGTGCCGGACCCTCCTCCCCGTCCGAGGAGGGTCCGGACGGATCAGAAGTCGAAGTCGTCGATGTTGCCCTTGTCGAAGGTGAAGGGCGGGCCGAGGATGACCTCGCCGTCGGCGCCGATGGTCCGCTCGCCGAGGCGGCCGGCGGTGAACTTCTCGCCCTCGGCGCCGGTGATCTGGCCGGAGGACAGCGCGGCGGCGGCGTAGGAGGCCAGGTAGCCCAGGTCCTCGGGGTTCCACAGCGCGAACTGCGCGACGGTGCCGTCCTTGACGAACTTGCGCATCTGGTTCGGGGTGCCCAGGCCGGTCACGACGACCTTGCCCTTGTACTGGGAGCTGGAGATGTACCGGGCCGCGGCGGCGATGCCGACCGTGGTCGGGGAGATGATCCCCTTGAGGTTCGGGTACGCCTGCAGCAGGCCCTGGGTCTGCTGGAAGGACTTCTGGTCGTCGTCGTCACCGTAGGCGACCTTGACGAGCTTCATGCCGGAGTACTCCGGTTTCTTCAGCTCGTCCTTCATGAACTCGATCCAGGTGTTCTGGTTGGTGGCGTTGGCGGTCGCCGACAGGATCGCGATCTCGCCCTCGCCGCCGATCTGGTCGGACAGCAGCTTGACCTGGCTGCGGCCGATCTCCTCGGAGCTGGCCTGGTTGATGAAGATGTCGCGGCAGCTCTTGTCGGTGTCGGAGTCGTAGGCGACGATCTTGATGTTGCGCGAGCGGGCCTGGTTGAGCGGGCCGCAGACGGCGTTGGGGTCGTTGGCCGCGATGAGGATGGCGTCGTGGCCCTGCTGGACCAGGGTGTTGATGTAGGAGACCTGGGAGGAGGCGGAGGCGTCGGACGGGCCGACCTCCTTGGCCTCGCCCTTGAACTCCTTGGCCGCCTCGATGCCCGATTTATTGACGATCGTGCTGTAGGGGTTGTTGATCTGCTTGGGCAGGAAGGCGAGCTTCAGGCCCTCCTTGATCGGGGCGTTCGGGTTCGCGGTCGCCTTGGAGCCGGAGTTGGAGCCGTTGTTGTTCTCGGCGGACTCCTTGGTGGTGCCGCCGCAGGCGGCGAGGCTCAGTGCCAGGACGCTCGCGGTGGCGAGCGACAGCGCGGATCTCACGCTGGGGAGACGAACGGACATGTTCGATGACCTTCCGGGGTGGAGGGGGTTGGAGGGGAGAAGGGCGTGCCCTCAGACGGGCACCCGCCTTCGGGCTCTGGCCTCCCGGACGACCGCGGTCAGCCGGGGGGTGAGCACCGAGACGATGAGCAGGAGGCCGGTGACGATCGCCTGGATCTCGGTCGAGACGTCGTCGAGCATGAGCAGGTTGCGCAGCACCCCGATGAGCAGCACGCCGGCGATCACGCCGCCGAGGGTGCCCTTGCCGCCGTCGAAGTCGACGCCGCCCAGCAGGACGGAGGCGATGACGGTCAGCTCCAGCCCCATGCCGTTGTCGGCGCGGGCGCTGCCGTAGCGCAGGGTGAAGACGATGCCGGCGAAGGCGGAGATCACCCCGGCGACCACGAACAGCAGGAGCTTGATGCGCTTGACCCGGACGCCCGCGAAGAAGGCGGCCTCCTCGGAACTGCCGATCGCGAAGAGGGAGCGGCCGAGACCGGTGGCGTGCAGCAGCAGCGCGGTCGCGACGGCCAGCACCACGAAGAGGGCGACCGGATACGGGATGGGCGTGCCGGGCACGTTGGAGACGGTCAGCTCGGCATACTGCTGGGGGAACTGGGAGACGGCCTCGGTGCCGAGCACCACGTAGGCCAGCCCCCGGTAGAGGGTGAGCGTTCCGATCGTGACGGCCAGGGACGGCAGCCCCAGCCTCGTCACCAGCAGGCCGTTGATCAGACCGCAGACCAGGCCGACGACCAGGACGACGGGGACGATCGTCTCGAACGCCCAGCCGGCGTTCCACAGCGAGCCGGTCAGCGCGCTGGCCAGGCCCAGCACCGAGGCGACCGACAGGTCCACCTCGCCGCAGACCACCAGCAGGGTCATCGGCAGCGCGATGAGCGCGATCTCGCCCAGGTCGCCCAGGGCGAAGGAGAGGTTGCCGGTGTTGGCGAAGTCGGGGTTCATCCCGGCGCCGCCGAGGAAGACCGCGATGAGCAGGGCGGTGACCAGTACGTCCCAGCGGACGAAGCGGCCCAGCGCGTTGCCCGGGTTAAGATCCGTACTGGTTTTAAGAGACATGGTGGGCGCTCCTTTTGCGCAGTACCCGGTCCATCCGCAGGGCCAGCAGCCGGTCCACGCTGATCGCCAGCAGGAGCAGCAGGCCGGTCAGGGCGTCCTGCCAGAACGAGTTGACCTTCAGGACGACCAGCACACTGCCGATCGTGGTGAGCAGCAGGGCGCCGAGCGCCGCGCCGTAGACCGTGCCGACGCCGCCGACGATCGCGACGCCGCCGACGACGACCGCGCTGACGACCTTCAGCTCCCAGCCGCCCGCGGCGTCGGCCACGACGGTGCCGAAGCGGGCCAGCCACAGCACGCCGGCCAGGCCCGCGAGCAGGCCGCTGACGACGTAGGCGGTCAGGACGCGGCGGCGGATCGGGACGCCCGCCAGGCGCGCGGCCTCGGGGCTGGAGCCGATGGCGTAGAACTCCCGGCCCGAAGGGTAGGCCCGCAGGTAGTAGCCGACGGCGGCCATCACCAGCACCGCGATCAGCGGCAGGTAGGGCAAGCCGAGCACGCCGCCGCTGCCCAGGTCGAGCAGGGACTGCGGGACGTCCGCGGCGTTGATCTGGTCGCCCTGCGCGATGTAGTAGCCGATCCCCTGGATCACGTACAGGGTGCCGAGGGTGACGACCAGCGCCGGCACCCCGCAGAAGCTGACGAGCAGGCCGTTGACCAGGCCGCACAACGCGCCGACCGCCAGGCCGATGAGGATCGCCATGACCACGCTGCGATCGTCGCCGGAGACGTACTTGCCGGTGATGAAGGCGACGAGCCCGACGACCGAGCCGACCGACAGGTCGATGTTGCGGGTGATGACGACGAGCGTCTGCCCGACTGCCAGCAGCACCAGGATCGAGGCGTTGAGGAAGATGTCCTCGACGCCCTGCGCGTACAGGAAGCGCGGGTTGACGATCGCGGTGACCGCCACCAGGACGACCAGGGCTCCCAGGATGCTCAGCTCCCGGGCGCGCAGCACCAGGTCCAGCAGGCCGCCCTCGGCCTTCGGCGCCTTCTGCGCGGGTGGCGCCGACATGAGGGTCGTCATGCCGCTTCCTTTCTGTGCTGTCCGGTGGCGGCGCTCATCACCGACTCCTCGGTGGCCCGCTCCCGGGGGATCTCGGCGGTGATCCGCCCCTCGTGCATGACCAGCACGCGGTCGGCCATGCCGATCACCTCGGGCAGGTCGGAGGAGATCATGAGGACGGCCAGGCCCCCGGCGGCCAGCTCCGAGAGGAGGCGGTGCACCTCGGCCTTGGTGCCGACGTCGATGCCGCGGGTGGGCTCGTCCACGATCAGGACGGACGGCTCGGTGGCCAGCCACTTGGCGAGCACGACCTTCTGCTGGTTGCCGCCGGACAGCACGCCCACGGCGTCGCCGGCCTTGGCGTACTTGAGCTGGAGCCGCACGGCCCAGTCCGCGGCGTTGGCGCGCTCGGCGGCGCGGGAGATCAGGGGGCCGCGGCTGAGGGCGCGCAGCCGGGTCAGGCCCATGTTGCGCTCGATGGACATCTCCATCACCAGGCCCTGCTGGCGGCGGTCCTCGGGCACCAGCGCCAGCCCCGCGGCCATCGCGCCGGTGGGGCTGGCGGCCTTGAGCGGCCTGCCGTCCACCTCGACCGAGCCGGCGTCCCAGCGGTCGACACCGAAGATCGCGCGGGCGACCTCGCTGCGCCCGGCGCCGACCAGCCCGGCCAGCGCGACGATCTCGCCGCGCCGCACCTCGAAGGAGACGTCGGTGAAGGCCGCCTCGCGGGTGAGCCGGGAGACCTTCAGCGCCACCTCGCCGGGCTCGACGTCCTGCTTGGGGTAGAGCTCGTCGAGTTCGCGGCCGACCATCCGGGTGACGAGGTCGTCGGGGGTGAGCCCCTCGAGCGTCTCGCTGGCGATCCACTGGCCGTCCCGCAGGGTGGTGACCCGCTGGCACAGCTCGAAGATCTCCTCGAGGCGGTGCGAGATGAACAGCAGCGCGCAGCCCTGCTCGCGCAGCGCCTTGACCACCGAGAACAGCCGGGCGGTCTCCTGGCCGGTCAGCGCCGCGGTCGGCTCGTCCATGATCAGCACCTTGGCGTCGCGGGAGATCGCCTTGGCGATCTCGACGACCTGCTGGTCGGCGATGGACAGGCCGCGGGCGGGCCGGCGCGGGTCCATGGGGACGCCCAGCCGCTCGAACAGCTCGGCCGCCCCGGCGTGCATCGCGGCCCGGTCGATCCGGCCGAGCGCGCCGCGCGGCTGGCGGCCCATGAAGATGTTCTCCGCCACCGACAGGTCGGGGAAGAGCGTGGGCTCCTGGTAGATCACCGCGACGCCCGCACCCTGCGCGTCCGCCGGGCTGTTGAAGACGACCGGCTCACCGCCGAGCAGGATCTGTCCGCCGTCCGGGCGGTGCACGCCGGCGAAGGTCTTGACGAGCGTCGACTTGCCCGCGCCGTTCTCGCCGGCGAGGGCGTGTACCTCGCCCGCGTACAGCTCGAGGCGCACCCCCCTGAGCGCGCGGACCGCGCCGAAGGACTTGCTCACGTCGACCAGCGCCAGCACCGGTGTCGGTTCGCTCACCTGCCGCCTCCTGATCTCATCTGCCGGTTCTTCCGGTAAAAAACGTTTTAAAGCTATGTGAACGCTGGAACCGTAGATGTGTCTGGACTCACTCGTCAAGACCAGGTGGAGGGCAATATTCAGGACTTGACACGTTTTAATTCGGCAGCGAGAGTATGCGAAGCTTCCCCCCGAAAAGCGCCCCCATCCAGTACAAGGACGTCCATGAGCACACCGCAGACCGGATCCCGGGGCGGCGCCGTGGGCATCAAGGAGGTCGCCGCGCACGCGGGAGTCTCCCCCGGCACCGTGTCGAACGTCCTCAACCGGCCCGAACGGGTCGCCGACACCACGCGCGCCCGGGTCGAGGCCGCCATCCGGGAGCTCGGCTTCGTCCGCAACGGCTCCGCCTCCAGCCTCCGCGCCGGCCAGGGCCGCACCGTCGGGCTGATGGTGCTCGACCTCGGCAACCCCTTCTTCACCGACCTCGCCCGCGGCGTCGAGGACGTGATGAGCGAGCGCGGCTACGCGGTGATCCTGTGCAGCTCGGCCACCTCGGCCGAACGCGAGGAGCGCAACCTGCGCATGCTCGCCGAGCAGCAGGTGCGCGGCGTGCTCGTCACCCCCGTCGATCAGGGGCCCGACCGGCTGGCGCTGCTGCGCGAGCGCGGCGTCAACGCGGTCATGCTCGACCATCCCGCGACCCGCCCGCACCAGTGCTCGGTCACCGTCGACGACGTCTCGGGCGGGCACCTCGCCGTCTCGCACCTGCTGGACACCGGTGCCCGCGACATCGCCTACGTGTCGGGCCCGATGAGCATCCGGCAGTGCGCCGACCGGCACGCCGGCGCGCTGAAAGCACTGGAAGCGGCGGGAACGGGAACGCTGAGGCACGTGATCGTCCCCGAAATGACGCCCCGCGCGGGCCAGGAGGCCGCCTGGCAGCTGCTCGGCGAGCTGCCCGACGCCGTCTTCTGCGCCAACGACCTGCTGGCGATGGGGGTCCTGCGGGCCCTGCTCCAGCAGGGAGTGCGGGTGCCCGAGCGGGTGAGGCTCATCGGCTACGACGACATCGAGTACACCACCGCCTCGGCGGTCCCGCTCAGCTCCGTCCGGCAGCCCACCTACCGGCTCGGCAGGATCTCCGCGGAGCTGCTGCTCGAGGAGTGCGAGGACCCCGACGGGCACGCCCACCAGCAGATCATGTTCCAGCCGGAACTCGTCATCCGGGAATCGACGGCACCGTGAAGATCGCACTTTTCATCACCTGCGTGAACGACACGCTCTTCCCCGGAACGGGCAGGGCCGTCGTCTCGCTGCTGGAACGGCTCGGCCACCAGGTCGTCTTCCCCGAGGCCCAGACGTGCTGCGGGCAGATGCACCTCAACACCGGCTATCCCGAGCAGGCCCTGCCGATGGTGGAGTCGTTCACCCGCACGTTCTCCGACTACGAGGCGGTCGTCGCCCCGTCCGGGTCGTGCGCGGCCATGGTCCGCGACTGGCACGCCAAGCTCGCCGCCCGCCAGGGGCGTCCCGGGCTCGCCCGGCGCGCCGAGGAGCTGGCGCCGCGCGTGTACGAGCTGTCGGAGCTGCTGGTGGACGTGCTGGGCGTCACCGACGTCGGCGCCGTCTTCCCGCACCGCGTCACCTACCACCCGACGTGCCATTCGGTGCGGATGCTGAAGATCGGCGACCGGCCGCTGCGGCTGCTGCGCCAGGTGCGCGGGATCGACCTGGTGGACCTGCCGGACGCCGCCGAGTGCTGCGGCTTCGGCGGGACGTTCGCGTTGAAGAACTCCGACGTCTCGGCGGCGATGTGCGCGGACAAGGTCGCCTCGGTGAAGACGACCGGGGCCGAGGTGCTGTGCGCGGCCGACAACTCCTGCCTGATGCACATCGGCGGCGCCCTTTCGCGTCAGCGGTCGGGCGTGCGGGCGATGCACCTGGCCGAGATCCTTGCGAGCACCTCATGACGATGCCGACATACCTGGGTATGCCCTCCTTCCCGAAGGCCGCCCGCGCAGCCGTCGCCGACACCCGGCTGCGCAGCAACCTCGCCCACGCCACCGGCACCATCCGCGAGCGGCGCGCGGCGGCGGTCGCCGAGCTGGACGACTGGGCGGAACTGCGCGACGCCGGCCGCCGCATCAAGGACCACACCCTGGAGCACCTCGGCCACTACCTCCGCATGCTGGAGGAGAAGGTCACCGCGGCCGGAGGCATGGTGCACTGGGCGCGCGACGCCGACGAAGCCAACACGATCGTGGCCCGCCTGGTCGAAGAGACCGGCGAGACCGAGGTCGTCAAGGTCAAGTCGATGGCGACACAGGAGATCGGGCTCAACGAAGCCCTCGCCGAGCACGGGATCACCGCTCTGGAGACCGACCTCGCCGAGCTGATCGTGCAGCTCGCCGACGACCGGCCCTCGCACATCCTCGTCCCGGCCATCCACAAGAACCGGGCGGAGATCCGCGACCTGTTCGCCCACCGGATGCCGTCGGCGCCCGAGCACCTCACGGATGAGCCCGCCGACCTCGCCGAGGCGGCCCGCCGCCATCTGCGCGCGAAGTTCCTGACGGCGAAGGTGGCCGTCTCGGGCGCCAACTTCGCGATCGCCGAGACCGGCACCGTCCTGGTGGTCGAGTCCGAGGGCAACGGACGCATGTGCCTGACTCTGCCGGAGACCCTGATCACCGTCATGGGCATCGAGAAGCTCCTGCCGACCGCCCGGGACCTGGAGGTCTTCCTCCAACTCCTGCCGCGCTCCTCCACTGCCGAGCGGATGAACCCCTACACGTCGGCGTGGACGGGGGTGACACCCGGCGACGGACCGCAGAACTTCCACCTCATCCTCCTCGACAACGGGCGCACCGGCATCCGCGACGAGGAAGTGGGCCGCCAGGCGCTGCGCTGCATCCGCTGCTCGGCCTGCCTCAACGTCTGCCCGGTCTACGCGCGGGCGGGCGGCCACGCTTACGGGTCCCCCTACCCGGGCCCGATCGGCGCGATCCTCTCGCCGCAGATCCGGGGCATCGGCTCCGAGGTCGACGCCTCGCTGCCCTTCGCGTCGTCGCTGTGCGGCGCCTGCTACGAGGTGTGCCCGGTCGGCATCGACATCCCTGAGGTGCTGGTGCACCTGCGGGCCAAGGCCGCCAAGAAGCTCCCGGAGAAGACCGTCATGAACGCCGCCGCCTGGGGGCTGCGCTCCCCCGCCCGGCTCGCACTCGGCCAGACCATCGCGAGCAAAGCCCGCTTCCTCACGCCGCGCCTGCGGTTCCCGCGTGCGTGGGCCGACACCCGCGATCTGCCCGCCCTGCCCGCGGAATCGTTCCGCGCATGGTGGAAACGCACCCACGGCGAGAGCTCCGGAGGCGCCTCATGAGCGCACGCGACGCCATTCTCGACCGGCTCGGCGGACCCGAGGGCGACCCGGAGGCCGAGTACCGCCTGCTGCACCGCGGCTACCTGGAGCGCCACCACGCCGACGACCTCGTGGATCTGTTCGCCGAGCGGGTCGCGCACTACCGCGCGGTCGTGCACCGGGTGACCGAGGCCGACCTGCCCGCGGCCCTCGCCGCCGCGCTGCGTCCCGGTCCCTACGTCGTGCCCGAGGGCGTCCCGGACGCCTGGGTCGGTGCGATCGAGCCGTCCCGGCGCGTCGGCGCGGACGCCGATCTGGAGCGGGTCTGCGGCACCGTCACCGGCTGCGCCGTCGGCATCGCCGAGACCGGCACCATCGTGCTGGACCACGGCCCCGCGCAGGGACGGCGCGCGCTCACTCTCGTACCCGACCACCATCTCGTCGTCGTGCGAGCCGACCAGATCGTCGCCGACGTCCCCGACGGGATCGGACGGCTGGACATCACCCGGCCGCTCACCTTCATCTCGGGCCCCTCCGCGACCAGCGACATCGAACTGTCCCGCGTGGAAGGCGTCCACGGCCCCCGCACCCTGGAGGTGTTCCTCCTATGACCGCGCGCATCGCCGCCGTCGACTTGGGCGCGACCAGCGGACGCGTCATCACCGCCCGGGTCGGCGACGGGCTGATCGACCTCACCGAGGTCCACCGCTTCCCCAACCGGCCCGTCGAGGTCGCCGGAACCCTCCACTGGAACATCCTCTCGCTGTACCAGGACGTGCTGGAGGGGCTGCGCGCGGCCGGTTCCGGTCTGGCGTCCGTCGGCATCGACAGCTGGGCCGTCGACTACGGCCTCCTGGACGCCTCCGGCGCGCTATTGGGCAACCCCGCCCACTACCGCGACGACCGCACCGAAGCCGTCATCGACGACGTGCACGCCAAGATCTCCCCCGAACGCCTGTACGCGGTGAACGGGCTGCAGTTCCTGCCGTTCAACACCCTCTACCAACTCGCCGCCGAGCGTTTCCTGGACCGTGCGGAAACCCTGCTGCTCATCCCGGACCTGCTCGCCTACTGGCTGACGGGCGAACGCGGCGCGGAATCCACCAACGCCTCCACCACCGGCCTGTACGACGCGAGTTCCGGCACGTGGTCGGCCGAAGTGATCGGCGCGTTGGGTCTGCCCGGCGAGATCCTGCCGCCCTTGCGACAGCCGGGCACACCGTCCGGCTTCCTCGGGTCGTCCACCGGGTTGCTCGGGGTGCCGCTGACCGCGGTCGCCTCCCACGACACCGCATCGGCCGTCGCGGCGGTGCCCGCGACCGGCGGGAACTTCGCCTACATCTCCTGTGGCACCTGGTCCCTGGCCGGAGTGGAACTGCCTGCGCCGATCCTCACCGAGGAGAGCCGGACGGCGAACTTCACCAACGAGGCGGGCGTGGACGGGACGGTCCGGTACCTGCGCAACGTCATGGGCATGTGGCTCGTCTCGGAGTCCATGCGCACCTGGGGCATGCCCTCGTCCGAGCTGCCCGCGCTGCTGGCGGCCGCCGCCGAGGCGCCCGGCCTCCGCAGCGTCATCGACCCCAACGACCCGTCCTTCATGCCGCCCGGCGACATGCCCTCCCGGATCACGGCCTACTGCTCACGGACCGGCCAGGCCGCGCCCGGCACCCGAGCCGAGACCATCCGCTGCATCATGGACAGCCTCGCCCTCGCCCACCGCGCGGTACTGCGCGAGGCCGCCGAGCTCTCAGGCCACCGCATCGACACCGTCCATCTGGTCGGCGGCGGCTCCCGCAACGCCCTGCTGTGCCAGCTCACCGCCGACGCCACCGGCCTGCCCGTCATCGCCGGCCCGGCCGAGGCCACGGCCCTCGGCAACATCGGCATGCAGGCCCGCGCCCTCGGCCTGCTCCCCGACCTGCCCGCCCTGCGCGCACTCATCGCCGAGACCCAGCCCCTCGCGCACTACCACCCCACCACCCCGGAGACCCTCTGGCTGGAGGCCGCCGCCCGCCTCGGTCGCACCAGCGGTCGCCAACCTCATTGATCATCTGAAGACGCAGCGCCAAATCCCGTCGACCAGGCTTCCGCTCCCGCGGCACCGGCCTTCCCCCGCCAGCACGTCCCCGCCCGGATCGGCGGCCCCGGCGCGGCTCGCGCCGAAGCAACCGGGTGAAGGGGCGGCCCACGGAAGAATTCGGCTGTGTCGCACCGGGAGATTCTTGCCGCTGCGGTCAGTGGCGGCGGATCAAAGGACGTGGTGGAGGGCATCCAGGATCAGTTCGTCACTGACTCGCGAAGAGGTCAACGGCCTGGCGGGCAGGTCAGCTCCCGACGGCGGGGCTTGGTGCGGGGGAAGGTGCCAGCCGTCGCGAGCACCGCCAGGCCCGCGGCGATCGCGGCGGCGAGGAAGGCGCTCGCGATGCCGTCGGCGAGCTCGGCGCCGCCGGCGGCATGGTCGCTGACCGACGCGAGCACGGTGACGAAGATCGCCAGGCCCATCGTGCCACCCGGCCACGGGGTGGTCTGCAGCAGGCCCGACGCGGCGCCGGATCCGGCCGGGGCCACACCGAACAGCAGCACGATGATGAGAGTGAGACTTCGCTCGTCAGGTCTCCTGACACCAGAGCCTCGGCGACGGCGCAGAGCTGCCGGCGGATGGCGTTCTCATAGCCGGGTTCTATGCCGAGCTGCTCAAGCGCCTCACGGTATAGATCGCGGATCTCCTGGGGATCTGACCGACTCGCCCCGCCGCCGCAGTACTTCGTGCACCCGCCGATAACCATAGGTCTCCCAGAATTCCGCGAAGACGGCACCGTCGGAGCGGACGAGCTGTACACCGTCGCCAACGGCCTGGGCATGAGCGACCAGCAGGTGCGGCCGTGCGTCAAACGCCTCGTGGCCGAAGGCCGGTTCACCCGCGAGGGCCGAGGCCGCAAGGCGGAACTGCGCGCGACCGAGGACACCACGCGTGCCCTCGCCCCCAACGCGGACTTCCTCCGGCACGCATTCCAGCAGGACGCCGGGATCACTCCCTGGGACGGTGTCTGGCACCTGGCCGCCTTCGCGGTGCCCGAATCGGCGCGCACGGCCCGGGACTCCCTGCGCGAGACGCTCGTCCACCTCGGCGGCGCCCCAGTCCAGGGCGGACTGTACGTCTGTGCCAACGCCTGGGAACCCTACGTCGAAGAAGCGGCCCACCGCCTCGGCGCCCACGGCGCGCTCACCCTCCTCACCACGACGGACCTACGCAGGGGCGACACCCGAGAACCTGCCGAACTCGCCCGGCTCCTGTGGCCCTTGCAGGAGATCGCCGACCGCTACCACCGCCTCAGCCGCCTCGCCCGACCACGCCTCGCCCGGCTCACCGGCCCTGACGGACTCCCTGCCCCAGCCCTGGCCCGGCACCCAGGCCCGGCAGCTCATCGCCCGGTGCTGGGCGGCCCTGCACGAACGAGAAGACGGCGAAGCCCGCCCGACCCTCTTCCACCGCTACGCCGACATCACCCGAGAAGTAGCAGACCGGGCCGCACCGCAATACGGCGTCGGCCTTGAACTCCTCCGGATAGTGCTTCATCACCATCAGTGACATCTCTTCCCCTGAGCCTCACGATCCAGTCTCCAAGGTGTCCACGTTCAAGGGGGAATGCCCCGACCTCACCTCCGCGTGGTCCCACCCATCCCTCAGCGTATGTAACCATGGTTACATGAACATGAGGTGGTCCGTCCGGCTCAGGAGGACACGATGAGTGCTCCTGACGAGGCCGGGGAATGGGTATTGCTGTCCTATCGGGTACCGCGGGAGCCGTCGTCTCCCCGCATCGCCATCTGGCGCAAGCTCAAGCAGCTGGGCGTGGCCCAGCTCGGTGACGGCGTGATCGGTCTGCCCGCAGACGCCCGCACCCGTGAGCAGCTGGAATGGGTCGCCGAGGACGTCACCGACGCCGGCGGCAGCGCGGTGGTGTGGTTGGCGCGGCCGACCACACCGGCCCAGGAACGCCGGCTGGCCTCAGCCATGGCGCAGGCCCGAGCCGCCGAGTACGCGGCTGTGCAGAAGGAAGCCCTGGCCGCCTCGCGGCTACCGGACGTCGAGCGGGCCTCGGTCGTGCGCCGCCTGCGCGCCGAGCTCCGGCGCATCACCCGTCGCGACTACTTCCCCCCGGCCGAGCGCGACCAGGCCAAGGCCTCCGTCGAAGCCCTGACCCTCCAGTCCGCAGACGCCGACGTTCAGGAGCAGGCATGAAGTGGGCCACCCGCCAAGGCATCCACATCGACCGGGCCGCCTGCGCCTGGCTGATCCGCCGCGAGATCGACCCCGACGCCCGGTTCGCCTTCGTCGCCGACCCCGCTCAGGTTCCCGAGGACGCCATGGGTTTCGACATGCGCGGGGTGGAGCTGGGCCACCACGGCGGCGACTGCAGTTTCGAGACCATCCTGCGCCGCTACGACCTCACCGATCCGGTGCTATGGCGCATCGCCCAGATCGTGCACGAGGCCGACCTGGACGACGAACGCTACGACGCGCCCGAGGCCGCGGGCTTGGACGTCGTGCTGCGCGGCCTGTCCATGGTCGCTACCGACGAGGAGATCCTCACCGTCACCGAACCCCTGTTCAACGGCTTGTACGAGTTCTACCGGCGAGAGATGCTGCTCGGCCGCGAGCCCGCCTGATTGGGAGACGATCACCTGTGGCAGCCACCCATCATGACCGCGACGGCGACCGGCCGACCGAGGCCGGCCTGGAGTCGATCCGGGACGTCGTCCCCTTCGGTAAGGCCGTGCGCACCTGGTTCGCGATCTCCCTGCAGACCTTCGGCGGCCCGGCCGGGCAGATCGCCGTCATGCAGCGCGCTCTGGTGGAGGAGAAGCGCTGGATCGGCCAGAAGCGCTTCAACCACGCCCTGTCCTACTGCATGCTGCTGCCCGGCCCCGAGGCCCAGCAGCTGGCCGTCTACATCGGCTGGCTGCTGAACGGCACCCGAGGCGGCCTGGTCGCCGGAACACTGTTCGTGCTGCCCGGCGTGCTCGCGCTGCTCGCATTGTCGGTGATGTACGTCGGCTGGGGCGACACCACCCTGGTCACCGGCCTGTTCGCCGGCTTGGCCCCCGCGGTCCTGGCCATCGTCACCCAAGCCGTCCTGCGGGTCGGCCGCCGCTCACTGACCCACCCGGCCCTCATCGCCCTGGCCGTCGCGTCCTTCGCCGCGCTCGCGGTCTTCGCCGTGCCGTTCCCCGTCGTCATCGCAGCGGCGGCCCTGATCGGGTGGCTGCTGGCCCGCGCCCGACCCGAGGTCTTCACCACCGCGTCGAGCCATGGCCCGGACAATGGACCGCCACCATTGGTCTCCGACGACGTCCTGCATCACGAGCCCCCGACCTGGCGGCGCGCTTTGAAGATCCTCCTTCTCGGCGTGGTCGTCTGGGCCCTGCCGGTGGTCTGCGTCGCGGTCTTCACCGGCACGAACAGCGTGTTCACCACCCAGGGACTGTTCTTCTCCGGCACCGCCCTGGTCACCTTCGGTGGTGCCTACGCCGTGCTGGCCTACGTCGCCCAGCAGGCCGTCCAGACCTACGGCTGGCTGACCCCGGGAGAGATGGTCCGCGGCCTGGCACTGGCCGAGACCACCCCCGGACCGTTGATCATGGTCGTGCAGTTCGTGGCGTTCCTCGGCGCCTACCGCGACCCCGCGGGCCTCGACCCGTGGGCGGCGGCCTTCCTGGGCGCGCTCATCACCACCTGGGTCACCTTCGTGCCCTGCTTCCTGTTCATCTTCCTGGGCGCCCCCTACGTGGAGCGCCTGCGCGGAAACCACGCCCTGTCGGCGGCCCTGACCGGAATCACCGCCGCCGTCGTCGGCGTCATCGCCAACCTCGCCCTCTATTTCGCCCTGCACACCTTCTTCACCACCACCCGCGCCGTCGACTGGGGTCCCCTCCACCTCCAGCTCCCCGACCTGGCCACGATCCGCCCTCTGGCGGTGGGCATCGCCTTGATCGCAGCGGTCCTGACCTTCCGCTTCAACTGGAGCGTGCTGCGCACCCTCGGCATCTGCGCGGCCATCGGCCTCATCGCCGCCCTGGCGGGCCTCGCCTGAACTCACTACAAAGGAAGACCGGCGAACTTCCCGGGCACCGGTACCCGAGGCGGACACGTTGACGACAAGCCCGTACTCGGGCCCATCGGCGGTCGGGACGGAAACCCCGGCCGCAGTCACGGGTTCCTGGGTCCGGCGACGGTGGTGGCCGTGTGCCTGGCCGCCGCGACCTGCGAAGATCAGCGGCGTTGTCGAGTGCCGCCTACATCGTGGCCGAGGCCATCAAGGCCGTCGGCATCTCCAAGACCCTCATGTGCAGTGCTCTCGACCTGGACGCGCTGGCCGAGTTCGCCAACACCTGATCACCCGCTTGTCAAGGCCGCGACCGTATTCGAACCCCTGACCCCTTCGATGCGAACAAGGTGTTCATGCTCGCGGGCGCCCGGCACGTCTAGATGCGTTCGTCCGCGTCGTTCTCGCAAGGGTCGGCCGCGGCCCGCCTCCGGTCGAGGATCACGGCACCGGCGATGACGATGACGATGGCCAGGGCCGGGATGAACAGGGCGATGGCTTCGGCTGCGCTGTGGTCCGCGAGGATCATGCGCCTGACCTTAGAGCTGTTGGGTGGTTTTGTCAGCGGTGACCTGCGAGTTGTGGGCCGACCTGTCCGGTACCCGCGTCCGTCCCTCGGACACGCGGAACCCGGCCATCGGCTTCTTCCAGGAAGGGGCGGCGGATGCCGCTGGTGATGCTGGATCGTTGGGTGTGGACCGAGTACGGCGTCGGCCGTTCTTGGCTGGAGGGTGTCGCATGAATATTCGTGGTTGCCTGGTGCCGACCTTCGGTCGTGGCCTGCTCGCTGTGGGCGGGGTGGGTCTGCTGGCCGCCGTCCTGATCGTCGTGGTGCCCGCAGCGGCTTACGCTCACGGGGTCGGCGGGACCGGCGAGAGCGTCCGGTCGTTCTTCTGGTCGGGGCTCTTCCACATGCTGGGCGGCTGGGACCATCTGCTGTTCGTGGCCGGTGTGGTGCTGCTGGCGGGGACGGTGCGGCGCTCCGCGCAGATGATCTCCTTGTTCGCCCTCGGCCACAGCAGCACGCTGATCGTGGCCACTCTGGCCGGATGGCGGCTCGATCCGCTCCTGGTGGACGTGGTCATCGTGTTGAGCCTGGTGTTCGTCGGCGTGGTCGGCTGGATCGGCCGACCACGGAACTGGCGCTGGTTCGCGGCCTGCGTGGTCGGGTTCGGGCTGGTCCATGGTCTGGGCTTGTCGACGCGTCTGCAGGATGCGGGTCTGCCGGAAGGTGTCTGGGACCGGCTGGCCCGGACGGTCGTCTTCAACATCGGGGTGGAGGTCGGGCAGCTACTGGCCCTGGGGCTGATGGTGTGGGTCGGCAGCGCGTGGAGCCGCCGCGTGCCATGGGCTCACACCCGCAAGGCCGCCCACGGCGTCCTGGCTGGAATCGGCCTGGTCACCGCGGTGCTCTTGTCCTTCGGTGTCCTCGACGCCACCGGGGAAGAGGAGCTCACCGCCTTCGGCGGCTGCCAGGTCCGGATCCGCACCGAGACGTATCCCGAGGCCGGGACGCGTCTGCCGAAGGACTTCTACGAGCCGTCGGAGACCCCTCCGATGGAGGGCTTCGGCCGCATGCTCGGTGAGCATCTCGTCGTGGTGTACTACCGCCCGGACCTGCCGGCCGACCAGTTGTCGGCGTTGCGTGCCTTCGTCACCGGCGACGAGCGGGTGGTGGCCGGTCCTGCCCCGGAGCAGCGGGAGGCGTTCAAGGCCCTCAACCTCTTCCAGACACTGCTGTGTGACGACCTCGACCTGGAGACCGCACGCAAGTTCACCGACAACTGGCTGCCCGACACTCCCGCAGAAGGCCAGTGACCGCATGCTCGGCGGGTACCGCTCACGCGGTACCCGCCGAGATCAATCAGGCAGTGCGTTCATCGGCTCATGCCGCAGCCTGGACAGCTGCCGGTGTGAGCCGCCCTCGACGCTCCAACGCGCTGAGGGCGAGGGCCGATGCCAGGCCCAAGGACAGCAGGAGCAGCCAGGGCAGGCCGGGTGCCTGCAGACGGCGGGCGACGTCCAAGGCTGTGCCGGTGAGCAGGTTCGCGGCCAGGATGCCCAGTCCTGACAGCAGGTTGTAGACGCCGTAGTAGGTGCCGATGAGACGCCCGCCGGACAGGGTGGCGATGGTGGCCATCTCGAAAGGGAAGACCATCATCGTCCCCGTGCTCAGCAGCGCCGCGCAGACCAGCAGGGCGCCGATCTGGAGGACGCCGGGCAGCCGGTCGGCGAGGACCAAGGGCGCGAAGGAGGCGCCCATGAGGGCCAGGCCGCGTGCCATGGCCTCGCCCGGGGTGTAGCGGGCCTTGCACCAGGCGGTGAGACGGATCTGGCCGACGATGCCCAGCAAGGCGGTGAGAGAGAACAGCGCGACCGTCCAGCTCTGGTCTCCGGTCAGACGGCGTACCTCCAGCGGCAGCCCGAGGTAGATCTGGAACGACAGGCCGTAGGAGGCGATCATCGCGGCGGCGAAGAGCAGGAACGGCCGGTTGGTGAAGGCCTCCCTCCAGTCCGTCAGCACGGGCCGCTCCGTTCCGCTCTCCGCCCCGGACCGCTCGGGCAGGTAGCGGGCCTGCAGCACGGTCAGGAGCGCGAACACCGCCGCGGCGCTCAGGCACACCGCGCGGAAGTCGGTCTGCAGCAGCAGGAGCCCGACGAGCGGACCTGCCAGGATGCCGGCCTGGTAGAAGACGTTGAAGACGGCGAACGCCTCCACCCTGCGTGCGGCCTCGGCGTGGGCGAGGTAGGCGCGGGCCGCCGGGTTGAACAGCGCTCCGGCGAAGCCGGTGAGCGCGGAGGCCGCGATCAGAGCCGGCACGGCGGTGGAGAAGGCGAACAGGGCGAACCCGAGGACGCGCAGGCCGCAGCCGAGCATGATCATGGGTTTGTAGCCGAGCCGGTCGGCCAGCGTGCCGCCGATGAGGAACAGGCCCTGCTGGCTGAAGTTGCGTACGCCCAGGATCAGGCCGACCAGCCAGACGGCCAGTCCGGCGCCGTGGGCCAGGTGGTCGGCCAGGTACGGCATGAGCATGTAGAAGCCGAGGTTGATCCCGGCCTGGTTGACGAACAGCACCTGGGCCGGACGGCTGAAGGAGGCGAAGGCGCTTCTCATCGGACCCCCTCCTGAGCGGGCAGCCAGGTGAGCGGGTCGATCGGAGTGCGGCAGAGGGTCCAGCGGGTCGCCTCGTGCTCCCCCGGGTGGGCGATCTCCTCGGGGGCGGTCGGGGCGGACGCCCCAAGAAGACCGTTGTCGAGGCAGTAGCCGTCGTCGTAGACGGTGTTCCAGTACCGCCACGGACCGTCGGGGAAGACGGCGGCGACGCGGGAGCCCGCGGGCATGCGGGAGGCGGCCCAGGAGGCCACCAGTGCCACGGCGCCCACGCTCCAGCCTCCGCTGACCAGCTGCGCGGCGGCCAGGCGGCGGCAGGCCCACACCGCTTCGGCCGGGCTGACCCAGTGCACCTCGTCGAACAGGTCGTAGGCGACGTTGCGGGGGTGGATGCTGGAGCCCAGCCCGCGCATCAGGCGGGGGCGGGCCGGTTGCCCGAACAGCGTGGAGCCGATCGAGTCCACCCCGATCACCCGCAGGTCGGGCAGGTACCGGCGCAGGGCGCGGCCGATGCCGGCGCTGTGCCCGCCGGTGCCCACCGCGCACACCAGGACGTCGATCCGGCGGAGCTGCTCCAGCAGCTCCTCGGCCAGACCGGTGTAGGCGCCGACGTTGTCGGGGTTGTTGTACTGGTCCGGGCAGTAGGCGCCGGGCAGCGTGGCCAGCAGTTCGGCCACCTTCCGCTGGCGGGCTTCCTGCCAACCGCCTGTGGGGTGGGGTTCGGCGACCAGCTCCAGCCGCACTCCGTAGGCGCACAGCAGGCGCCGCAGCAGCGGCTCCAGACCCGGGTCGCCCACCAGCACCACCGGGTGGGCGAACACACGGCCCGCCAGCGCCAGCCCCAGGCCCAAGGTGCCGCTGGTCGACTCGACGATCGGCGCGCCGTCCGCCAGCTCCCCTCTCTCCCGGGCGCGGGTGACCATGTGAAGGGCGGGACGGTCCTTGATCCCGCCCGGGTTGCATCCCTCCAGCTTGGCCCAGAACCCCTGCTCCCCGGTGAGCAGGTCCGGGATCCGCAACACCGGGGTGCGGCCTACCAGGCCCGACAGTCTCGGGCCGTTCTCATCCTCGCCGAGCGGTGCGGTCAGCGGGCTCACTGCGTTCTTCGTCGTCTCCATCACGGGCTCCCCCGAGGCATGGCTGAACACGCGCCGCAAGGCAGCACGTTGAATTCAGCGGAACGAAAAGTCGGCTTACGGGCACGCGCGGACGCCCGGCGGGAAGACCGCCGACGCGGCGCATGCGCCAAGAGGCCGATTTACGTCCGGGAGACGCACAGACAGGCGGGCAGCATGGCTCCCCGCAGATGATGACGGATCCAGTAGCCCACGGGCAGGTCATCCGCCGGTGGAGACCCACGCCCGCCACCAGCCGTCTTGTGGCCTGCCCACGACCACAGGAACAAGACCGTGGCGGCCGCCATCGCGATCATCATGTCGAGTATCGAAGCGGTGCCGCCCTCCAACCACCCCAGCGCCCCGACGTCCACGCATGAGGCGTGATGGTGCTCCTCGTGGTGGTGCTCCTCCTCGTACATCACCGGGACGCCACGGGATTCCGCCAGGTCGAACTCACAGTTCGAGGCCGCACCGCTGTTCTCGAGGTGGGCGGGCACGGACACGTCATGACCGCCGCCCTCGCCCACGGTGGACTCGTGCAGTCCCGGCAGGCAGGACACCATGTGCACGATGACGAACGCCGCCAGCAGAGCCAGACCGAGCCGCCCAAAGAGATCAACTCTTTGGGTGGCACGCCGACTACCGACAGTCATGATTCGAGGTTAACAGGCATGATCGCGTGCATGCGGACCAGCCGACCTCTAATGGTTTTCAACCGAGGATGTCGAGTGCGGCGATCCGGGTGTTCAGCACGTCGACGGATCCCCTGAGATGAAGAGGTCCTGCACGAGTTGAGCGGCGGAAGCAGAAAGTCGCCACCGCCCTGCAGGCCCTCGCCACACCCTCGCGACCGCTGATCCTCGGCCCGGTCACCGGCACCCGCCACGGCCGCCACATCGTCTACGCCCTGCACGACGACCACGTCGCCGCCCTCCCCGACCAAGCCCTGCACCACGTCAAACACCTCAACCTCGGCCTCACCGACACCCCGCCCAGCAGACCCTCCCGACCAAGAGGCGCCCGCCCCCGCCAGTTGAAGCCGCCGCACGGCAAAGGCGCGCTCTTCCGCCCGGGCGAATGCCGACAGGCCCCGGCCTCCGCCTGTCTTTTCGCCGCGATGGACCATGTGCCCTGGCTGCACCCATAGTTTTCGCCTTAGACAGTGTCCTACGTGGTGATTTTGGCGAGTTTC
Source organism: Actinocorallia aurantiaca (assembly GCF_039533685.1). Taxonomy (NCBI): domain Bacteria; kingdom Bacillati; phylum Actinomycetota; class Actinomycetes; order Streptosporangiales; family Thermomonosporaceae; genus Actinocorallia; species Actinocorallia aurantiaca. The sequence continues at coordinate 138,080 of NZ_BAAATZ010000033.1, forward strand.
TTGTAGCAGGTCAGGGC
>NZ_BAAATZ010000034.1:0-54236 GCF_039533685.1 Actinocorallia aurantiaca
TGGGAGAGTAGGTCACCGCCGCAATCAACATCGAGAAAGGCCCCCGACATCCGTCGGGGGCCTTTCCGTATTTCCCGGGGTTTTCTTCGGAGCCCGCGCGTCTGGAAGAAGATCTCTGCAGGTTCTGCACGGAGCGCGTAGTGGTTTCCGGAAAGGCCTGGAGAACGCTTCTGGGCCTTTGTATTTCCGCACCGGAGGGGGCGGAAAGGCGATGTGCGAGGAGGGGCTTCTGGGGCTCGTGTGTCGCGAGTGTCGCGGAAGCTGTTTTTCCAGGTGGGGTGCCTGGCGGATGATTCGAGAGTGGCGGGAGGATTTTTTAGGATTTTTTTATTTCTGCGGGTTTGGTTTTCGGGGGCCCGAAGCGTTCGACGTCTGAGGCTCGCTGTGTTCCGTCTACCATGTAGAGGTGAAGGAAGAGGAAGGCCGCGGCGACAACCGCGAGGGACGTCAGGGGCAGCAGGGGACGAACGGGGGCCGTGGGAACGGTCGGCCGGCGCACAAGCCTGGTGCTCGTAAGCCGTTCAAGCCGGGTGCCGTCAAGAAGGGTCGGCCTCAGTCGGCGGGTTCGGGACAACGCACCGGTGGTTGGCAGGGCCAGTCGGGTGAACGCCCGAAAGATCGTTTTGGGAAGCCCCAGTCTCGTGAGGAGCGGGGGCGTCCTTCTGATCGCCGTGACGAGGGGCGATCGGGTGAGGGGCGTTCCCAGCGCCCCTTCGTGAAGAGGGAAGACAACCGTTCCGGCGAACGCCGGGAATTCCGTCGTGACGAGCGTCCCCAGTCGGGTGAGCGCCGTGGACCCGGGCGTGACGACCGTCCGCAGACCGGTGAGCGTCGCGAGTTCCGTCGTGACGACAGCCGCGGGGCCGGGCGTCGTGACGAGCGCCTGCAGTCGGGTGAGCGCCGTGAGTTTCGCCGTGACGACAACCGTGGGACGGGGCGTCGTGATGACCGTCCTCAGTCGGGTGAGCGTCGCGACTTCCGTCGTGACGACAACCGGGGCTTCCGTCGTGATGACCGTCCGCAAGGCGGTGAGCGTCGTGAGTTCCGCCGTGATGACCGCCCGCAGTCGGGTGAGCGTCGTGGACCCGGGCGTGACGACCGTCCCCAGTCCGGTGAGCGTCGCGAGTTCCGCCGTGACGACAGCCGCGGAGCCGGGCGTCGTGACGAGCGTCCCCAGTCGGGTGAGCGTCGCGAGTTCCGTCGTGACGACAACCGTGGAGCCGGGCGTCGTGATGACCGCCCGCAGTCGGGTGAGCGTCGCGAGTTCCGTCGTGACGACAGCCGCGGGGCCGGGCGTCGTGACGAGCGTCCCCAGTCGGGTGAGCGCCGTGAGTTCCGCCGTGACGACAACCGTGGAGCCGGGCGTCGTGACGAGCGTCCCCAGTCGGGTGAGCGCCGCGACTTCCGTCGTGATGACCGCCCGCAGTCCGGTGAGCGTCGCGACTTCCGTCGCGATGACAGCCGCGGAGCCGGGCGTCGTGATGACCGTCCGCAGACCGGTGAGCGCCGTGAGTTCCGCCGTGACGACAACCGTGGAGCCGGGCGTCGTGATGAGCGCTCCCAGTCGGGTGAGCGCCGTGAGTTCCGCCGTGATGACCGCCCGCAGTCGGGTGAGCGTCGTGGACCCGGGCGTGACGACCGTCCGCAGACCGGTGAGCGTCGCGAGTTCCGCCGTGACGACAACCGGGGCTTCCGTCGTGATGACCGTCCCCAGTCGGGTGAGCGTCGTGAGTTCCGTCGTGATGACCGCCCGCAGTCGGGCGAGCGCCGTGAGTTCCGCCGTGATGACCGCCCGCAGTCGGGCGAGCGCCGTGAGTTCCGTCGTGATGACAACCGTGGACCTGGGCGGCGTGATGACCGTCCGCAGAGCGGTGAGCGTCGCGGGTTCGGGCGTGAGGAGCGGTCGGCCGAGGAGAGGTTCGGCGAGCGGCGCGAGGAGCGGCTCCAGCGCGGCGGGTACGGGGCCAGGGAGGACCGGGACCCGCAGCGGACGTCCTACGACGACCCGGTGATCCCCGAGGAGATCACCGGCGAGGAGCTGGACGCCGAGGCGCGCGAGGAACTGCGGACGCTGCCGAAGGACCTGGCCGCGCTGGTGGCACGCCACCTGGTCGCGGCCGGGCAGCTGATCGAGGACGACCCGGACCTCGCCTACCGGCACGCCAAGACGGCACGTCGGCTCGCCAGCCGGGTCGGGGTGGTCCGCGAGGCCTGCGGTCTGGCCGCCTACCACGCCGGAGCCTGGTCGGAAGCGCTGTCGGAACTGCGCGCCGCGCGCCGCCTGCCCGGCCGTGAGGAGCTCTACCTCCCCATCCTGGCCGACTGCGAGCGCGGCCTGGGCCGTCCCGAACGGGCCCTGGACATCACGCGGTCGAAGGAGTCCGGTGCGCTCCCCAAGGAGGAGCGGATCGAGCTCCACATCGTGGAGTCCGGAGCCCGCCGTGACCTCGGCCAGTTCGCCGCCGCGGTCGTGGCCCTGCAGATCCCCGAGCTGAAGGACCGCCGGCTGCGCCCCTGGTCCGCCCGCCTCTTCTACGCCTACGCCGACGCCCTCGTCGCCGCGGGCCGGGAGGAGGAGGCCAAGGACTGGTTCCTGCGTTCGGCCGCCGCCGACCGCGAGGAGGAGACCGACGCCGCCGAGCGCTACGCCGAACTCGACGGCCTGGAGATCATCGACACCGTCGACGAGGAGACCCCGGAGGAGAGCTCCGAACCGGAGTCCCCCCTGACCCTCTCCTTCCAGCCCCCGCCGGACACCACCCCCGCCCCCGACCCGGAGGACCCCGAACCCGAAGGGGAATCCGACTGACGCGGGACTGACGGAGAAGGCCCACCGCTCCAAGCGGTGGGCCTTCTCCGTTCCCGCCCGCTCTCAAGCCCCGCCCGAGGAGACCACCGAGCCGGTGCCTCTCCGGCCCGGAGAGCCCGGACGGGCGGAGGCCTGTTTCCGTGGCCGGCCTTCTCCGTCCTCGTCCCGCTTCGGAGTCCGCCGCCCGAGGAGACCATCGAGCGGGGCCTCTCCGGTTCGGAGAGGCCGGACGGAGGCCCGCTGCCCACGCAGTGGGCCTTCTCTGTTTCCGGCTTCCGCTTCGAAGCCACGGCCGTCATCGGAGGAGCGGTTTCGAGGAGCCTTCGGCCGGTTCGACCCGGTGGGAGGCGGAGGCGTGAAGAAGGCGGTGGGGGCCCGCCAGAGCGATCGCGGTCGCGAAGGGAACGAGGGATTTCGGTCGCGGGATCGCGGAGTTCCGGCAGTGGGGGAGGGCGATGAGCTGTGCTTCACCGAGGCTTTCGTCGCCGATGGAAGGGAAGTTAGGAAAATGGGGGAAATCGGGCCTTGACGGAAGGTGGTGTTCGCGTCATATTCACGGGGCTGTTGTGGTCCGGTGTGGAATCGGGTGATCGACTACACGGCGTTCGGTGGTACTCGAGGAGGAGTGGACGCTATGCGCGGTGTGGACCGGCGGAATTTCCTGCGGTTGACGGTGGTGGGCGCGGGCGCCACGGCTTTCACCGGAGGGCTGTGGCAGAGCGCCTTTGCGGGACCGGCGCAGCCGGGGGCGGGGCCCTACGGTCCGCTGGGAGCGGTGGACGCCAACGGGTTGCGGCTGCCGCAAGGGTTCACCAGCCGGGTGATCGCCCGGTCGATGAAGGAGGTCGCCGGAACCGGTTACGTGTGGCATGCGGCGCCTGACGGAGGCGCCTGCTTCCCCGACGGCGACGGCTGGATCTATGTGAGCAACTCCGAGGTGCCGCTCGTCGGCGGAGTCTCGGCGGTGCGGTTCGCGGCGGACGGGACGATCGTCGACGCCTACCGGACGCTCTCCATGACGCAGATCAACTGCGCGGGCGGGGCGACGCCGTGGGGGACGTGGCTGTCGTGCGAGGAGTACGACTACGGCTGCGTCTACGAGACCGACCCGTACGGGAGGAACGCCGCGAAGAAGCGTTCCGCGATGGGCCGGTTCAAGCACGAGGCGGCGGCCTGCGACCCGGTGCGGAAGGTCGTCTACCTGACCGAGGACCAGTCCGACGGGTGCTTCTACCGGTTCGTTCCGAAGGTCTGGGGCGATCTGTCGGCGGGGACGCTGGAAGTGCTGGTGGGCTCGGGGCCCGGCGAGGTCGGCTGGAAGCAGGTCCCGCAGCCGCAGCTGTGGCTCACCGCGCCGCGCGACCAGGTGGCCGGAGCGCTGCGGTTCAAGGGCGGCGAGGGCTGCTACTACAGCGACGGCGTCTGCTACTTCACCACCAAGGGCGACAACCGGGTGTGGGCGTACGACGCGGTGAACGGCGTGCTGGGCATCGCCTATGACGACGACCTGGTGGAGGGCGGGGGCGCTCCGCTGACGGGAGTCGACAACATCACGGGCACTCCGGGCGGAGACCTCTACGTCGCCGAGGACGGAGCCGACATGGAGATCAATCTGATCACCCCTGAGGGGGTCGTCACGCCGTTCCTGCGGCTCGAGGGGCACCCCGACTCGGAGATCACCGGTCCGGCCTTCTCCCCGGACGGGACGCGGCTGTACTTCTCCTCCCAGCGGGGGTCCGACGGCGTCATCCTCGGCACCGGCGGGGTGACCTACGAGGTCAGGGGCCCGTTCCGCTCCTGAGCCCTCAGGTCGAGGTCCCGGCCTCGAGGATGGAGACGATCGAGAAGAGGGTGAAGCAGACGGCGCCGAGGCCGACCAGGACACGGGCGGCGACGAAGAAGGCGGAGTCCGTGTCGGCGGCCTCGGCGAGGAAGGAGGAGAAGAACAGGCAGGTGAGAGCGGTGATGATCGGCAGGATGGGGATTCGGTTGGCCAGGGGCGCCTGGCGCCGCCAGACCAGGGCCAGCAGCAGCGCCTTGGACAGAATGCTGTAGCAGATCAGGCCGAGTCCGATGAGGATGCAGCCGGGGGCTATGCGGGCGGAGGAGTCCGCGAAGAGCAGCACCCCCAGGCCGAGGAGGATGTTGATCGTCCCCAGCGCGATGACCATCAGGCTCCATCGGTAGCGTTCGGGATCCCCGAAGCCGTTGCGGACCTGGCGGACGATGCTGGCGACCAGGGAGACCAGGCTCAGGCAGACGGTGCCCAGGCCGAACACCACGTGGCCGGCGACCCAGGAGGCGGTGGTGCTCCCGGTCCACAACACGATCGCCAGGATGATTTCGATGAGGCCGCAGACGAAGGGGATGGTGATGAGGACCCGTCCGGTCGCCGCCGAGTACACCTCGTCGGGCGCTCCCGCCTCGGGGCCCTTCGCGGCGTTGCGCGAGATGAAGGTGAAGTAGGTGGAGGAGGTGGCCACGGTACTGACGCAGGCGGAGATGAGTCCGATGCCGAGCACCACATGGCCGGCGAGGTCGTTCTCCGGCGCGGGGCCCCGGCGCATGAGGACGATGCCCCAGATGACGGTGATCAGGGCCACCAGGTAGCCGGAGGCCGGGAGCAGAATGCGCCAGAGGGTGCGGTAGCGCTCGATCAGCTGCCGGATGATCGTCGCGGCGGTGGTGAACAGCGCGTAGCAGATGCCGGCCAGCGCGATGTTGACGTGACCGGCGACGAAATGGACGGCGTCGTCGACGCGGAGCAGGTAGAGGCCGAACGCGAGGCAGACGGCGCCCATGACCAACGGGATGGCCCTGAAGAGGACGCTGATTCCCAGGTTCATCGTTGCTCCGCCGCTGTTCGGGTGCGTTACCCCTGGTTCCTGCCACCTGTTCTTTCCCGGAGAACGCGGCAACGCGTAATTTTGCCATTTGAGATTCTTCCCGGAGAGCGCGGTGACGCGTGACCCGGTTCTCTGAGAGCGGGCGCTTGGCGGGGCGCGGAGCGGAGCGGCCCGTTCAGGTCCTGAGCGAGTGCATGATCCCGGCCACGTTGCTCGGGGTGCTGTTGAGGACCTCGTACTTCTCGCGCAGTTCGGGGTCCTCGTAGGCGCGGTACCGCCCGGCGGTGCGCTCCAGCACCATGGAGACGGCGTGGTCGGCGTCCATCCCGGCGTCGTGGGCCCGCTGAACGGTCTCGACCCACAGCCGCAGCTCCTCCTCGGAGCGGTCGAGGGTGAGGGGGACGTCGGTCACGGGCCCGTAGTGGGCGAACAGCAGCCGGGTCGGCTGAAGTTCGCGGAAGCGGTCCAGGGACGCCAGCGCCGTCTCCAGGTCGAAGTCCGGCGGGGGAGTGGCGGGGCGGACCTCGGCCGTCTCGGGGATGTAGATCCCGGCGGCGTCCCCGACGTACAGGTCGCCGGTGAGGGAGTCGAGGAGCCCGACGTGGTGGCGGGCGTGGCCGGGGGAGTAGTAGGTCTCCAGCCGCCGTCCGCCGCCCAGGTCGACGACTCCGGTGTCCTCCACGGACGTGATGCGGGCGGCGTCCGTCGGCTTCAGCTCGCCGAAGAGGGTGTCCAGCGCGTCGCCGAAGACCATGCGCGCGCTGCGCATGAGCCGTTCGGGCGAGGCGAGGTGGCGGGCGCCCTTCTCGTGGACGACGACCTCGGCGGACGGGTAGAGCGAGGCGATGTCGCCGACGCCGCCCGCGTGGTCGAGGTGGATGTGGGTGACGACCACGGAGGCCAGGTCGTCCGCCGACACGCCCAGGGAGGACAGCGCCTCCCGGACGACGGGCGCGGAACCGGAGGTGCCCGGCTCGATGAGGCAGGGCCGGTCGCCGAGGATCAGATAGCCGGCGGTGATGCCCTGGTATCCGGCCATCTGGGTGTCGATCTCGTAGACGTCGTCGCCGAGCGGCGTGATCAGGTTCGCCATGCCCTCACCATAATCCCCCGATGTTGATCTACAACGTAAAGGCGCCGGGTCTCAGATCAGCCGCATCACCAGGCCGGTGCGCGGCTTCGGCCCGAACGACGTCGACTTCCTGGGCACCCGCTCCCCGCCGGCGGCCAGCGCCATCACCTCGGGGACCGTCAGAGGGTTGAGGATCACCGCGGTCCCCTCCGTTCGGCTCGCGCGCGCCACCGCGTGCGCCGGGTCGTCGTGCACGACCTGGACGCTGTGCTCGTCCGGAGTGATCTTCCACAGGTCGGAGATCAGCAGCCCGTCGAGGACGGCGGTGCTGAGGGAACGCCAACGCTCGGACCGTTCGGGAGGAAGGGCGGCGGCGAGCCGGACCGGGTCGGGATCGCTGAGCAGCCATAGACGGCATCCGGAACCGGCGATCAGCAGGCCGTCCGGGGCGGCCTCCAGCTCCGCCAGCGCCCGGGCCAGGCCGCCCTCCAGCGGGGTGACCTTGAACGCCTCGGCGGCCCGCGTCACCGCCTCCTGCGGGTCGAGGGCGGGCAGGACGCGGTGGATGGCCCCCAGGTGAGGGGGATAGCGCAGGGAGTCGACGAGGAGCGCCAGCCCGTAGTCCCACGGCCCCGGCCCGTCCTGGCGCGCCTGGAAAGCCCGGTACGCGGCGTAGCGGTGGTGGCCGTCCGCGATCAGCGCCTGGCGGCCGCGGAGGTCGTCCGCGACGGTCCCGTCGTCCTCCAGCCGCCACAGGCGGTGCCGTGTCCCGTCCCCGGAGACGATCTCCAGGACGGGTGCGGAGCCGTCGGCGACCCTGTCCACGAGGTCGCTGGCCGGGCCGCCCCCCTCGTACGTCAGGAAGATCGGCTCCAGGTTGGCCCGGGTGGCCTCCATCAGCCCGGACCGGTCGCGGACCGGACCCGGATAGACGTTCTCGTGCGGCAGGATCACCCGTTCGGACTCGTCCCGCAGCCCCACGCAGCCGATGAGGCCGCGCTGCAGGAACCGCGGCCCGCCCATCTCGTAGACGTACAGGGCGGGGGCGCCGTCCACGACCAGAGTCCCGTTCGCGAGCCACTCCCGCAGCTTCCTTCCGGCCGCCTCGTGTCCGTCGCGGGGCAGGGTGATCTGCACGATGTTGTGGTCGGCCCCCGCCCTCAGCCGCCCCAGGTCCTCCTCGTCGATGAGGTCGTAGGGCGGGCAGGTGACCGCCTCCAGGCTCCCCACCACGGAGGGGGAGAACCGGACTCCGGCGAAGGGCGCGAGTTCCAGCCCCCTTCCCGGTCCGGCGGGAGAGGCGCCGAGGCGGCGTGCGGACGGTGCGTCAGAGGAAGTGCTCACGTTCCTTCCAAGGCGGGGACGGACCGGAGGATTCCCGTAGGGGAGATGGTCCGTGCAACCGATGTTGGGGCATGTTAGGGATTGAGGTGTATGGGAGGTGCGCACCTTGGTCCAAGGTTCAGGTGAGCCGCAGGAAACCCCGGTGGACGTCTACGATCTCTACTCGCGCGGGATGAAGCTGCTGGGCTCGGGGAGTCCGGCGGCGGCCGTGCAACTGCTGACCAGGGCGGTCGAGGTCGAGCCCCAGTCGCCCAGCATCCGGGAGGCGCTGGCGCGCGCCCTGTTCGGCGCGCGGCACTACGCGGAGGCCGCCGAGAGCTTCCGATCGATCATCGAAGAGAATCCGGCGGAGGACTACGCCCGGTTCGGGCTGGGCCTGGCGCTGAGCCGGATGGGCGAGTTCGAGGCCGCGGTGGAGCACCTGGCCCTGGCCGTGGCGATGCGGCCGGACAACCGGGACTACGCCTCCGCACTGAAGCACGCCCGAGCCACCCTCGACTCCCGGAGATGACCGAATGCTGATCGACGCCTACGACGTGGCGCTGCTGGACCTCGACGGTGTGGTCTACCGAGGCCGCCACCCCATCGAGAACGCCGCCGAGTCCCTCGCCAAGGCCAGGGCCCAGGGCATGCGGCTGGCCTATGTGACGAACAACGCGGCCCGGACGCCCGGCGCCGTCGCCGAGCTGCTGACGAGCCTGGGGATCCCCGCCGTCGCCGAGGACGTGGTGACCTCCGCGCAGGCCGCCGCCAGGCTGCTCGCCGAACGGCTTCCCTCCGGGTCGAAGGTCCTCGTCGTGGGCGGCACGTCCCTGCGCCACGCGCTGTACGCGCAGGGGCTGAAGCCGGTCTCGACGGCCGCCGAGCGCCCGCGGGCCGTCGTGCAGGGCTTCTCGCCGAATCTGGAGTACAGCCTGATCGCCCAGGGCGCCCAGGCCGTCCGCGACGGCGCGCTGTTCGTGGCCTCGAACGGCGACTTCACCGTCCCCGCCCACTCGGGGCCGCCCAAGCCCGGAAACGGCTCCCTCGCCCAGGTGATCAGGTACGCCACCGGCGTCGACCCGATCGTCACCGGGAAGCCCGAGACGCCCCTGCACCGCGAGAGCATCCTGCGGACGGGCGCCGAACGCCCCCTGATCGTCGGGGACCGCCTCGACACCGACATCGAGGGCGCCCACAACGGCGGCGCCGACAGCCTCCTGGTCTTCACCGGCGTGACCGACCCCCTGATGGCCCTGACCGCCCCGCCGCACCACCGCCCCACCTACCTGGCGCCCGACCTGACAGGCCTGCTCCTCGACCACCCGCCGGTGGAGGAGCGGGACGGCGCTCACACCTGCGGAGGCTGGACGGCCTCCTGGGACGGCCCCGCGATCGGGCTCTCCGGCGACGGAAACCCCTGGCACGGCCTGTACGCCCTGGCCGCCGCCGCTTGGCGCGCCGAGACCCCCGCGCCCCGCGAGGCCGTCGAACCCGCCCTGGACGCCCTGGGCCTCGCCTAGGCGGCCCATCAGTCCGTCCCGGCGGGGACGGGGGCCTTCGCGGCACGTTCGGAGGGCAGCGTACGGGTGAAGGCGAAGCCGAGGAGGGTGATGGCACCGGCGGTGAGGATGGCGACCTTGAGCCCGGTGAGCTGAGCCGCCGCGTACTCCTCGGCCAGGACGTCGGCTTCGGCGGGCGGGACCGCGGTGGTGGCGAGCGCGGCGCGCAGATCCGAGGTGGGCACGAAGCCGACGCCCGCCTGGAGGGCTATGCCCGCCTGCCGCTCGACGGCGTCGGACAGGCGCGGGTCGTCGGTGACGCGGTAGGAGAGCGCCGCGGCCAGGGCGCTGATCACGATGGCTCCCATGAGGGCGGTGCCCAGCGCGGAACCCAGGTTCTGGGCGGTGTACTGGAAACCGCCGACCTCGCTGCGGTCCCGCTCTCCGACGCTGGACTGCACGATGTTGCCCAGCTGGGAGGCGAGCAGGCCCATGCCCAGGCCCAGCACCGCCATCGCCAGGGCGAACGACAGGTCGTCGACCCGGGGCCGGATGGTGGTGAGCAGCCACAGGATCGCCGCGAGCAGTACCAGCAGGCCGCAGCGGACCACCGTCCGGGGCGCGGCGACCCTGGCCAGGAACGGGCCGCTCATCGAGGCCAGGAGCATCGTGATCGAGACCGGGAGGAGCCGCAGCCCGGTCTGGAAGGCGTCGAGCCCCTGCACGACCTGGAGGTACAGCGGGATGGCGAAGAACAGGCCCAGCAGGATGGTGTTCTGGGCCATGAGCACCGACAGCCCCGAGCGCAGTGCGGGGATTTCGAAGAGGGCGAACCTCACGAGAGGGTCCTTCCGCTGCTCCTCCCTGCGGCGCTCCCAGGAGCGGAAGAGGAACAGGAGGACGGCGCCCGCCGCGATGACGAACACGGTGGGGGAGAACCCGAAGACGGTGACCGGCGGGTTGCGCGGTTGCAGGAGGCCCCAGGAACTGCTCTGCAGGACTCCCAGGACGATCAGGGCCAGCCCTCCGGCCGACAGCACGGCCCCGACGGTGTCGAGGCGGATCCGGCGGCCGGCCGGGGGGTCGTGCGGGATCCAGCGCAGGACCGCGAGCATGGCCGCCACGACGACGACCTCGCCGGCGAAGACGAGCCGCCAGGTCAGGTAGGTGGTCACCCAGCCGCCCAGCAGCGGCCCCACCGCGATTCCGGCTCCGGCCAGCCCGCCGATGACGCCGTAGGCGACGGCGCGGTCCCGGCCCCGGTAGGCGCCGCCCACCAGGGCGGCCAGCGCCGGGAGGACCAGGGCGGCGCCCAGCCCCTCGACGATCGACCAGCCGAGCGCCAGCACCCCCAGCGTCGGCGCCACCGCGGTCACCGCGGATCCCGTCCCGTAGACGACGAGCCCGACGCCGAACACGCGCCGGCGCCCGAACATGTCCCCGAGCCTGCCCCCAGTGATCATGAACGCCGCCATCACCAGCGAGTACAGGGTGATGACCCCCTGGATCGCGGTGACCTCGGTGTCGAAGTCCTCGACCAGCCGGCTGATCGACACGTTCATCACCGAGGTGTCCAGCACCATGAGGAACTGCGCGGCCCCCAGTACGACCAGGGGTTTCCACCGGCCCATCACGCCTCCCCGGAGGCCGCTTCGGCCTCACCCCGAACATAACACCGAGTGTCAGTTCGATTTCGGAGAGTCCCCAGCCTGTGGAAAACCGTTCGGTCCCGCGGCGCGGATCCATGGAGAAAGGGGCGGGCGGGCTACTGCTCGTCGGCCGGGTCGGCGGCCGGGGGAGCGGCCGTCTCGGGCTCCGGGCTTCGCAGCACGACGACCGGGATGGTGCGGGACGTCTGCTTCTGGTAGTCGGCGTAACCGGGGGCCGTGGCGACCACCTGGGAGAACAGGGCCTCCCGCCGTTCGCCTTCGGCGGGGGCGGCGATGGCGTCGTACGTCTCGTCGCCCACCTCGATGCGGACCACGGGGTGGGCGAGCAGGTTGTGGTACCAGGCGGGGTGGCGGTCGGCGCCGCCGGCGGATCCCACGATGAGCAGGTCCGCGCCGTCGCGCACGTAGCCGAGGGGCACGGTGTGCTCCTCGCCCGACCGGGCGCCGGTGGTGGTCAGCAGCAGCAGGTCGCCGCCCTCGAAGGGGCCGCCGACCCGGCCGCCGTTGGCACGGAACTCCTTGATGATCGCGTCGTTGAAGGACAGGGGCATGGGTGTTCGGAACTCCAGGGGAAAGGTCGCGGGGAACGCGAGGAATACGGAAAGTGAAAGGCCGGCGCAAGCCGGTGGAAGAGGAGAAAGGCGCGAACGCACGGCGAAGCGGAGGACCGCGTGCGGAGAAAGGCCGTGCGGGACGGCGGGCGTCAGATGCGCGAGGGGGAGATGCCCATGGCTCGGCTCCTTGGTGTCGGGTGCCGCCCGGTCACCGGCCTGCCCACTGCTCTTCGGCCGGTGTCACGCGAACACGGAGAAGATGAGAACAGTTCTCCCCGGAGTTGTCAACGGGAAGATCACAGGACCTTGCGGAGGCGGAGGAGGTCCAGGACGCTGGCCTCGATCTTGAGCTTGCCGGAGACCCAGGCCTTGGTGGGGCTGAGGCGTTCGGCGGCGAGGTCGACGAGGTCGGAGGCGGAGATCGTCAGGCGGACCTGGGCCGTCTTCGGGTCGCCGGTGGGGGTGAAGGGGGCCACGCCCTTCTTGCCGAGCCGGCTGGCGTAGGAAATGCCCAGATCGCTGATGTGGCAGCTGATCGTGCGGTCGACCGCGTGCTGGGCCCACTTGTCCGGGTCGACCTCGTCGAGACGGGACACGAGTCCGGCCAGGGCCTCCTCGCACTCCTTCACCGTCGCCATGACAGGCCTATTCCCCGTTCCGTCGACATCATGGTCGTCACAGGACGGTAGCGTTCTTGGTGTGCCGCACGCGAACCGCGGCACGCCGGGACACCGGATCCTCCGAAAACGCCCGGTTTCGTCGCGGGCAGAGTGATCGTCGAGCGGAATGGGCGGGGAGATGGAGCCAGGGTCCACCGGGGACGAGCGGGTCGACGCGGTGCTGGCGGCGCTCGGCGCGCTGCAGGGGACGCCGGTCGCCGGGCATGTGGCGGCCTTCGAGCGGGTGCATCTGGGCCTGCAGGAGGTCCTCGCCGACACCGACGGGACGGGACGGGACGCCGGATGAGCCGACGCAGGCTCGACGCGGAGCTGGTGCGCCGCAAGCTCGCCCGCTCCCGCGAGCACGCCGGGCAGCTGATCGCCGAGGGGCGGGTGAAGGTCGGCGGCCAGGTCGCCGCCAAGGCCGCGACCCAGGTCGAGACGTCCGCGGCGCTGCTGGTCGAGGAGAGGGAAGAGGGCCCCGAGTACGTCTCGCGGGGCGGCCACAAGCTCGCCGGGGCGCTGAAGGCGTTCCCCGGCCTGAAGCCGGAGGGCCGGCGCTGCCTGGACGCGGGCGCCTCCACCGGCGGGTTCACCGACGTGCTGCTGCGCGCGGGCGCCGCCCACGTGGTGGCGGTCGACGTCGGCTACGGGCAGATCGCCTGGTCGCTGCGCACCGACGAGCGGGTCACCGTGGTGGAGCGGCTCAACATCAGGGAGATGACGCCCGAGCACGTGGGGGAGCCGCCCGACCTCGTCGTCGGCGACCTGTCGTTCATCTCCCTCACCAAGGTCCTCGCGCCGATCCGGGCGTGCGTCGCGCCGGACGCCGACTACGCGATGATGGTCAAACCCCAGTTCGAGGTGGGTAAGGAGCGGGTCGGCGCGGGCGGGGTCGTCCGCGACCCGGAGCTGCGCAAGGAGGCGGTGCGCGGCGTCGCGGGGTACGCGGCGACGCTCGGGCTCGGCGTGCTGGGGGTGGCGGCCAGTCCGCTGCCCGGCCCGTCGGGCAACGTCGAGTACTTCCTGTGGCTGCGCGCGGGGGCCCCGCCGCTGGCCGAGGAGGACCTGGAGCGCGCGGTGGCGGAGGGACCGAGATGAGCCGCACCGTGTTGATCATGGCGCACACCGGTCGGCCCGGCGCGGTCACCAGCGCCCGGCTGGTGATCCGGCAGCTGGAGGAGGCCGGGATCGGCGTCCGGGTCCTGGAGGACGAGGCCGAGGACATCGGCTGCGTCGGAGCCGAGGTCTACCCGGCGGTCCCGGAGGCCAGCGAGGGCGCCGAACTGATGATCGTCCTGGGCGGTGACGGCACCCTGCTGCGCGCCGCCGAGCTGACCCGCGAGACCGGCACCCCGGTGCTGGGCGTCAACCTGGGCCACGTCGGGTTCCTCGCCGAGGCCGAGCGGGCCGACCTGGCGGCGGTCGCCGCCCGTGTCGTCACCGGCGAGTACGACGTCGAGGAGCGCATGGTGATCGACGTCCTGGTCCGGCACAACGGCACCGACCACCGCACCTGGGCGCTCAACGAGGCCTCGGTGGAGAAGGTGGCGCGGGAGCGGCTGCTCCAGCTCGTCGTCGGCATCGACGGGCGGCCGCTGTCGCACTGGGGTTGCGACGGGGTGGTGGTCGCCACCCCGACCGGCTCCACCGCCTACGCCTTCTCGGCGGGCGGGCCGGTGGTGTGGCCGGAGGTCGAGGCGATGCTGGTGGTGCCGATCAGCGCGCACGCCCTGTTCGCCCGGCCGCTGGTGGTCTCCCCGGCCTCCACGGTCGCCGTCGAGGTGACCCAGGAGAACGAGGGGGCCGTACTGTGGTGTGACGGGCGCAGAACCCTCGATCTTCCTCCCGGGGCCCGGGTCGAGGTGCGGCGCAGCGAGGTCCCGGTACGGCTGGCGAGGCTGCACCTCACCCCGTTCACCGACCGCCTCGTCACCAAGTTCGGGCTCCCCGTGGCGGGCTGGAGGGGTCGCGTTCGCACACAAGAGCGATAATCTTTCCCGGAGCCGGGCCGCCCGTCCGGGTCCGGCGGGAAAACGGATACTGCTACTGCGCGAGCGGATGAGGTTGCCTTGAGACCGATGGTCGAAGAGGTCCGGATCAAGGGCCTGGGTGTCATCGACGAGGCCGTGCTGGAGTTGTCGCCGGGCTTCAACGTGGTGACGGGCGAGACCGGGGCGGGCAAGACCATGGTCGTGACCAGCCTCGGGCTGCTGTTCGGCGGCAGGGGGGACCCGCAGCGGGTGCGTCCCGGCGCGAACAAGGCGGTCGTCGAGGGGCGGCTGACGCTCGACCCGGCGGGCCGGGCAGCGGCCCGGGTCGAGGAGACCGGCGGCGAGCTGGACGAGGGCGCGCTGATCATCACCCGTACGGTGTCGGCCGAGGGCCGCTCCCGCGCCCACCTGGGCGGACGTTCGGTCCCGGTGAGCACCCTGCTGACACTCGCGGACGACCTGGTGGCCGTACACGGCCAATCCGACCAGCAGCGGCTGCTGCAGCCCGGCCGCCAGCGCGAGGCGCTGGACCGCTACGCGGGCGACGGGCTGGTCAAGCCGCTGCACGAGTACGTCCAGGCCTACCGGCGGCACCGCGAGGTCAGCAAGCTGCTGGAGGAGCTCACCACTCAGGCGCGCGCCCGCGCTGACGAGGCGGAGCGGCTGAGGTTCGGGCTGGGGGAGATCGAGAAGATCGACCCCAAGCAGGGCGAGGACGCCGAACTGGCCGCCGAGGACGAGCGGCTGGCGAACGCCGACGCGCTGCGCACCGCGTCCGACACCGCGCACGCGGCGCTGCTGGGGGACCCGTCCCAGGTGGAGGCCTTCGCCGACGTCACCGGCCTGCTGGGCACCGCGCGCGGCGCGCTGGACGCCGTCCGCGACTACGACCCGCAGCTGGGCGCTCTCGCCGACCGGCTGACCGAGGCCGGCTACCTGATCTCCGACATCGGCGGGGAACTGGCCGCCTACGCCGATTCCGTCGAGGCGGATCCGCAGCGCCTGGCAGCCGTTCAGGGGCGCCGGGCCGACCTGTCGATGCTCGCCCGCAAGTACGGCGGCTCCGTGGACGAGGCGCTGGCCTGGGCTCGGGACGCCGTGGCCCGGTTGCAGGAGCTGGAGGGCGACGACGAGCGGATCGCCGAGCTGGAGGCCGAGGAGGCCGAACTGGCGTCCCGGCTGCACGAGCTGGCCGCCCGGGTCACCGAGGTGCGCGAGGCCGCCGCCGAGAGGTTCTCCGAGGCCGTCACCGCCGAGCTGACGGCGCTGGCCATGCCGCACTCGTGCGTGGTGGTCGCGCTCACCCGCAGCTCCGGGTTCACCCCGCACGGGGTCGACGAGGTGGAGCTGCGGCTGGCCGCCCATCCGGGCGCGCCCGCGCTGCCGCTCAACCGCGGCGCCTCCGGAGGCGAGCTCTCCCGGGTGATGCTCGCCATCGAGGTGGTCTTCGCCGGCGCGGACCCGGTGCCGACGTTCGTGTTCGACGAGGTCGACGCGGGGGTCGGCGGCAAGGCCGCGGTCGAGATCGGCCGCAGGCTCGCCAAGCTGGCCCGGACCGCGCAGGTGATAGTGGTCACGCACCTGCCCCAGGTCGCGGCGTTCGCCGACCAGCACCTGCTGGTCGAAAAGTCCGATGATGGCACCATCATCCGCAGCGGTGTGCAAACCTTGGACATCGACGCCAGGATCCGGGAGCTGTCCCGGATGCTGGCCGGGCTGGAGGACAGCGAGCTGGGCCGCGCGCACGCGGAGGAGCTGCTGGCCATCGCCGCCCGGGACAAGAACGGACACGCCTGATCCCGTCGCCAGACCGGCGGGTTGTACGGCTCTGGCAGGATGTAGAGGTCATGAGCGAACCGGGGGCCGAATCCGACACGCGCACGCGTTTCCTGCGTGGTGTGCGTCTCCTCGGCCTGCGCCGTTCCGGCGGGGAGGACGGCCGCTCCGAGGTGAGCGGCACCGCCAGGATCGACAAGCGCACCAAGAACCTGGCCAAGCGCCTGCAACCGGGCGAGATCGCGGTGATCGACCACGTCGATCTCGACCGGGTCGCCGCCGACTCGCTGGTGTCGGCCGGGATCGCCGCCGTGGTCAACGTCGCGCCCAGCATCTCGGGGCGCTACCCCACCCTCGGCCCGGAGATCCTGATCGAGGCGGGCATCGCGCTGCTCGACGACGTCGACTCCGAGATCTTCGACAAGGTCTCGGAGGGGGACGTGCTGCGGCTGGACGGCGCCGCCGTCTACCGGGGCGAGGAGCTGATCGCCAAGGGCATCCGGCACACCCCCGAGACGGTCGAGCGGGCCATCGAGCAGGCCAAGGCCGGACTGTCGGAGCAGCTGGAGTCGTTCGTCGCCAACACGATGGAGTACGTCAAGAAGGAGCAGGAGCTCCTCATCGACGGCGTCGGCGTTCCCGACGTGCGCACCTCGTTCGAGGGCAGGCACGCGCTGATCGTCGTGCGCGGCTACCACTACCGCGAGGACATCGCCACGCTGCGCCCCTACATCCGCGAGTACAAGCCGGTGCTCATCGGCGTGGACGGCGGCGCGGACGCGCTGCTGAAGGCCGGTTACAAACCCGACATGATCGTCGGGGACATGGACTCGGTGTCCGACGAGGCGCTCACCTGCGGGGCCGAGATCGTCGTGCACGCCTACCGCGACGGGCGGGCGCCCGGCCTCCAGCGGGTCGAGGCCCTCGGCCAGGACGCGGTGGTCTTCCCCGCCGCGGCCACCAGCGAGGACTGCGCGATGCTGCTGGCCGACGACAAGGGCGCCGAGCTCATCGTCGCGGTCGGCACCCACATGAACATGGTCGAGTTCTTCGACAAGGGCCGCGCCGGCATGTCCAGCACGTTCCTCACCCGGTTGCGGGTGGGCAGCAAGCTGGTCGACGCCAAGGGCGTGAGCCTGCTGTACCGCAGCCGGATCTCCTCCTCGGCACTGCTGGTCCTGGTGGCCGCCGCGCTGGTCGCCATGGTCGCCGCACTGGCCATCTCACCGTCCGGGCCGAAGATCATGTCGGCCCTGATCGAGTACTGGCACTCCTTCCTCTTCTGGCTGACCGGATTCTTCACGTGATCGATTTCCGCTACCACCTCGTCTCCATCGTCGCCGTCTTCCTGGCCCTGGCGACGGGCCTGCTGCTGGGCTCCACCACCGCGGCCCAGGAGGCGTCCAAGAAGATCGTCGACCAGAACGTCCAGGTCATCCAGCGCAACAACGACGAGTTGCGGGCGCAGGTGACCCAGCAGGGCGAGCAGATCTCCGGCGACGACCAGTTCGCCCGGATCACGGGCCCGCAGGTGCTGGCCGACCGGCTGAAGAACGAGTCGGTCGTCTTCGTCCTGGCGCCCGGCGCGGAGGACAAGACCCGCACCGGCCTGGACGCGGCGGTCAAGGCCGCGGGCGGCACCGTCACCGGCTGGGTGAACCTCGAGGAGAAGTTCCTCGCGGACGACCAGGTCCCGGCCGTCGACCAGCTCGCCGAGATCCACAAGCCCGCCGGGCTCACCTATCCCGAGGGCGCGGGGACGTACGAGAAGGCGGGGGCGCTGCTGGCGTCCATGCTGGTGACCAGGGACGCGGAGAAGGCGGGACACGAGGAGGTCGGCTCCGGCTCTGTCCTGCAGGCCTTCCGGGACCAGGGTCTGCTGACCACCGGCGGAAAGCCGGGCGCCCGTGCCACACTCGCGGTAGTGGTGGCCCCGGCGAAGCCGTACGAGGGCGCCGGCGCCGAGGACGACAACCAGGCGCTGGTCGCGCTGACGGCGGCGTTCGACCGGGGAACCCGTGGCACCGTGGCGGCCGGCGACGTCTCCTCGGCGGGCACGGGCGGCCTGCTGGCCGCCCTCCGCTCGTCGGAGGCGTCCTCGTCGGTCTCCTCGGTGGACGCCGCGGACACCTCCTCCGGGCAGGTCGTCACCGTCCTGGCGCTCAACGGCGAGCTGGGCGGGAAGTCCGGCCACTACGGCACCGGATCGGACGTCAGCGGCTACCTGCCCGATCCCCTGCCCGCAGTCCCGACCACTGGAGCCAAGCCGTGAAGCGCCTTCTGATCGGCGGAGTGCTGGGCGCAGCCGCCGCCCGCGCCGCCTACACCGCCCTCACCCGCCGCCCGCCCGGCCTCAACGGGCTCACCGGGCAGGAGGTGTGGGGACGCGTCAACCACCGGTCCGAACCGGTCACCCTGCTGGAGGGCCCGGCGTTCGTCGCCGGGGCCGCCGCCGCGACCCTGGCCGCCCCCGGCCTGCCCGCCCGGCTGCGGGCCGCCGCGCTGGTCGCGGGCACCGCCTCCGGTCTGCTGGGCGCCTACGACGACCTGGCCGGCAACGGGTCCTCGCGCGGGTTCAAGGGCCACCTGACGGCGCTGACCCGCGGCGAGGTGACGACCGGGGCCGTCAAGGTGCTGGGCATCGGCACGACCGGCCTGGCCGCCGCCGCGCTCGCCGGGTCTCCGGCCCGCACCGCGCCGGGAAGGGCGCTGGACACCCTGCTCAACGGGGCGATCATCGCCGCCTCCGCCAACCTGATGAACCTCTTCGACCTGCGGCCCGGCCGGGCGATCAAGGTCGGGCTGCTCACCGGGCTGCCGCTGGCCGCCGGGGCGGGCGCCGCCGTGGTGGCCGCGCCGCTGGGCGCGGCCGTGGCGCTGCTGCCCGAGGACCTGGGCGAGCGGGCGATGCTCGGCGACGCCGGGGCCAACGCGCTGGGCGCGCTGCTCGGCCTGTCGGCGACCCGGCTGCCGCTGCCGGCCCGGCTGGGGGTGCTGGGAGGGCTGGTCGCGCTCAACGCGGCGAGCGAGTACGTCAGCTTCACCAAGGTCATCCGGGAGAGCCCGCCGCTGAACTGGGTGGACATGCTGGGCAGGCGCCCCGTCGAGACCAAGCCGGAGCCCGTCCAGGTCCGGTGAAACGCCTCGCGAGCGGCATCGCCGGTGCCGCCGTCCTCATCGCCGTCCTCACCGTCCTGTCGCGTATCGCCGGCTTCGGCCGCACCGCGGTCTTCTCCCAGACGGTCGGCAAATCGTGCCTGAGTGACGTTTACCTGGCCGCCAACCAGGTGCCGAACATCGTGTTCGAGATCGTCGCCGGGGGAGCGCTGGCGAGCATGGTCGTGCCGGTGCTGGCGGGACCCGCCGAACGCGGCGACGCCGAGACCGTCCGGCGCACGGCCTCGGCGATGCTCACCTGGGTGCTGATGCTGCTGGTGCCGCTGGCGCTGCTGGTGGCGCTGCTGGCGGGGCCGATCATGACGGCGCTGAGCCAGGGCGCCCTGGGAGGGTGCGACGTCACGGCGTACCGGGCGATCGGGGCGCGGATGCTGGTGGTGTTCGCGCCGCAGATCGTGATGTACGGGCTGGCGGTCGTGCTGTACGGGGTGCTGCAGTCCCACCGCAGGTTCACCGGGCCCGCCCTCGCCCCCCTGCTCTCCAGCCTGGTGGTGATCGGCGCGTACCTGGCCTACGTGCCGGTGATG
Source organism: Actinocorallia aurantiaca (assembly GCF_039533685.1). Classification (NCBI taxonomy): domain Bacteria; kingdom Bacillati; phylum Actinomycetota; class Actinomycetes; order Streptosporangiales; family Thermomonosporaceae; genus Actinocorallia; species Actinocorallia aurantiaca. The sequence continues at coordinate 19,910 of NZ_BAAATZ010000034.1, forward strand.
GACGGCCACAGCCCCAACCGGTTGTCCGAGGTGCCGCGCGACGCCGAGCTCATGCTCTCGGTCGGCACGACGGTGGGGGTGTCGGCGATGGTCGTCGTGGCGCTGGTGGCCGGGTGGCCGCTGCGGATGAGGCTGCGGCCCACGCTGCGCTTCCCTGATGGGGTGGGGCGGCAGGTGCGCACGCTGGCGTTCGCGGGGCTGGCGACCGTGGTGGCGCAGCAGGTGGCGATGCTGTCGGTCCTGGTGCTGAAGAGCGAAGGGACGCGGGGCGCGCTGACCGACTACAGCTACGCCTGGTCGGTCTACCTTCTGCCGTGGGCGATCCTGGCCGTGCCGATCGCCACCAGCGCCTTCCAGTCGCTGTCGGCCCGCTCCGAGGAGGCCGACCCGGCCGGGTTCGACCGAATCGCCGCGTCCACCACCCGGGCGGTGGTGCTGGTCTCCTGCCTGGGCGCGGCCATGGTCGCCTCGGTCGCGGTCCCGGTCGCCGCCTTCTTCGACCAGGAGGCCGAGCCCGAGGTGCTGTCCCGGGCGCTGCTGGCGTTCGCGCCGGGACTGCTCGGCTACGGGCTGGTCGCCCATCTGGGACGGGCCCTGTACGCCTGCGGGCGGGGCAGGGAGTCGGCGAAGGCCGTCGTCATCGGCTGGGTGACGGTGCTCGTCGCGAACGTCGTGCTCGTCCAGCTGGCGCCCAAGGACTGGGTGGTCGCCGCCTTCGGCCTCGGCAACACCCTGGGAATGAGCGTGGCGGGGGTCCTTCTTCTGGTGGCGCTGGTCCGCGCCCGGGGTCTGGCCGCGGTCGAGGGACTGCCCCGCGCGGCGCTGGGCGGCCTGCTGGGCGGCGCCGTGGGCGCGGCGGCCGGATACTCGACCGCCGCGGCGTTCGGGGTGGACGGGCAGCTGCACAACCTGCTGAGCGCCGCCGCCGCCGCGCTGGCCGCCGCTCTCGTCTTCAGCGCGGTCGCGGCCTTCATGTCCCGGGACGATCTCCGGGAGATCCTGGCGCGGCGGCGCTAGGGCAGGTCGGGCGGGGGTAGGGGTCCCGGGACGGCCTTGATCGGCGAGTTCTCCACAGGGTTGATCCGCGGGGCGGGCCGCCGGGCTACGGTCGGGGGACGGGCCGTTCGCTGGGCCGGCGGAGCGGTCCCTCGGGGAATTTCGACTACGGCGAGGTGAGGACATGGACGAAGGTCAGGGCATGAGGGTGGCGCTGGTGCTGGGCACCAGTGCGGGCGGGGTCGGACGGCACGTGAGGTCCGTGGCGGCCGGGCTGGCGGCCCGGGGCGCCCGGGTGCTGGTGTGCGGGCCCGCGGACACCGAGAAGACCTTCGGTTTCACCGGGCCGGGGGTGCGGTTCGCCCCGGTGGAGATCGCCGACCGGCCCCGGCCGGGTTCGGACCTGCGGGCGGTCGGCCGGCTGCGGTCGCTGGTCCGGGGGGCCGACGTGGTGCACGCGCACGGGTTGCGGGCCGGGGGGCTGGCGGTGCTGGCCCGGGGCCGGCTCGCCGGACTCCGGATCGAGACGGGCCCGCCGGTGGTGGTCACCCTGCACAACGCGGTGCTGGCCGGCGGTTCGATCGGGGCCGCCTACGCGGCGCTGGAGCGCGTCGTGGCGCGGGGAGCCTCCGGGGTGCTGGGGGTGTCGCCCGACCTCGAGGAGCGCATGCGGTCGCTGGGCGCGCGCCGGGTCGGCCACGCGCTGGTGCCCGCCCCTCCTGCCGGGGAGGAGAAGGTCACCGGGGAGACGAGGGAGCGGCTGCGCGAGGAGCTCGGCCTGGGCGGCCAGAAGGCGGTGCTGACGGTGGCCCGCCTGGCCGACCAGAAGGGGCTGTTCGACCTGCTGGAGGTGGCCGGCTGGCTGCGGGAGAAGGAGACGCTCTTCCTCCTGGTGGGCGACGGGCCGCTGGACGCCCGGCTGCGGGAGCGGATCGCCGCGGACGACCTGCCGGTCCGGCTGCTGGGGCGGCGCGAGGACGTCCCGGCGCTGCTGGCCGCCGCCGACCTCGTGGTGGTGCCCAGCCTGTGGGAGGGGCAGCCGCTGTTCGTCCAGGAGACGCTGCGGGCGGGCCGCCCGCTGGTGGCCACGGAGGTCGGCGGCATCCCCGGCATGGTGGGGGAGGCCGCGCTGCTGGTGCCGCCGGAGGACGCGGGGGCGCTGGCCAAGGCGGTGACGGCGGTGTTGGAGGATCCGGAGCTGGCCCGCAGGCTGGCCGGGGCCGCGGCGCGGCGGGCGGAGGCGCTGCCCGGCGAGGACGAGGCGGTCAGTCAGCTTCTGGGGTACTACAAGGGGTTTCTCCGCGGAAGGAGGGAGTGAGTGGAATCACGACTCTCCGGTGTGCTTGAATCCCGTTCTAGAATAATCCTCGATAACGGGACCGCACCCCTGGGCGGGGCCGTGTCCGGACTACTGGAGAGGTGTGCACATGGCCATCGGACTGACCGAGGAGCACGAGGACCTGGCCGCGTCGGTGCGGGGCTTCGCCGAGCGTTATGTGACCCAGACGGTGCTGCGCGCCGCGCTCGACGCCGAAGAGGAGACCAGCCCCGCGTTCTGGCCCCGGCTGGCCGAGCAGGGTCTGCTGGGCCTGCACCTGTCCGAGGAGCAGGGCGGCCAGGGCGCCGGGCTGCTGGAGCTGGCCGTGGTCGTCGAGGAACTGGGCCGGGCCGCCGCGCCGGGACCGTTCCTGCCCACCGTGCTGGCGAGCGCGGTGATCGCCTCCTCCACCAACGCCAAGGCGCACGGGCTGCTGTCCGGGCTCGCCGACGGCTCCCGCACCGGCGCGCTCTGCCTGGCCGAGGGCTTCACCGCCACCCGCGAGGGCGACTCGCTGGTCGTCAGCGGCTCCGCCGAGCCGGTGCTGGGCGCCGTCCTCGCCGACGTGATCGTGCTGAAGGCCGGCCAGGACTGGGTGGCCGTCGACGCCTCCGCGCTGACCGTCACCGCCCGTCCCAGCCTCGACCCGGTGCGCCGATCCGGCCGGATCGAGACCGAGGGCCTCGCCGTCCCCGCCGAGCGGGTCCTCGACGGGGTCACCGACGAGCGGGTGGGCGACCTGGCCTCCGTGCTGCTGGGCGCCGAGAGCGTCGGCGCGGCCTCCTGGTGCGTGACGACCGCCGCCGAGTACGCCAAGGTCCGCGAGCAGTTCGGCCGCCCCATCGGCCAGTTCCAGGGCGTCAAGCACAAGGCCGCCCGCATGCTCATCGGCCTGGAGCAGGCCCGCGCCGCCGTCTGGGACGCCGCCCGCGCCGTGGGCGACGACGCCGAGGACGCCCGCTTCGCCGCCGCGGTGGCCGCCGTGATCACCCCGGACACCTGCGCGCAGATCGCCCGTGACGCCATCCAGATCCTCGGCGGCATCGGCTTCACCTGGGAGCACGACGCGCACATCTACCTGCGCCGCGTCCTGACCAACAAGTCCTTCTCGGCGCCGGTGCGCGACGCCGCCGCCGAGGTGGCCGAGCTGGCCCTGGCCGGCGGCCGCCGCGAGGTCGAGCTGGAGCTGGACGAGGACACCGAGCCCGTCCGCGAGCGCATCCGCGCCGAGGTGGCCGAGCTCAAGGCCGTCGAGGACCGCGAGGCGCTGAACGCCAAGATGGGCGACGAGGGCTGGACGGTCCCGCACTTCCCCGAGCCGTGGGGCAGGGGCGCGAACCCGGTCGAGCAGGTCCTCATCCAGCAGGAGCTGAAGGCCGCCAAGGTCAAGGCCCCCAACCTGGTCATCGGCGCGTGGCTGGTGCCGTCCCTGGTCGCCTACGGCACCGAGGAGCAGAAGGAGCGCTTCCTGCGCCCCACCCTGCGCGGCGAGATCATCTGGTGCCAGCTGTTCTCCGAGCCGGGCGCCGGCTCCGACCTGGCGGCCCTGTCGATGAAGGCCGAGCGGGTCGAGGGCGGCTTCAGGCTGACCGGCCAGAAGATCTGGACGTCGGTCGCGCACCGGGCCGAGTGGGGCTTCTGCATCGCCCGCACCAACCCCGACGCGCCCAAGCACGAGGGCATCACCTACTTCCTGGTGGACATGAAGGCCCCCGGCGTCGACGTGCGCCCGCTGCGCGAGCTCACCGGCGACGCGCTGTTCAACGAGGTCTTCCTCGACGACGTCTTCGTGCCGGACGACTGCGTGGTCGGCGAGGTCGACAAGGGCTGGCAGGTCACCCGCAACACCCTCTCCAACGAGCGGGTCTCCCTGTCGACCGGCGGCGGCCTGGGCATGGGCGTGCCGGAGCTGCTCGCCTGGTTCCGGGGCAAGGAGCTGTCGGCGGACGCCAAGGCCGAGGCCGGCAGGCTGATCGCCGAGGGCCAGTCGATCGACCTGCTGGGCCTGCGCACCACCCTCAAGCAGCTGTCGGGCGTCAACCCCGGCGCCGAGGCCTCGGTCCGCAAGCTGCTGGGCGTGCAGTTCAACCAGAACGTCGCCGACTACTGCTGGGCGTCCCAGGGCGCCCTGGCCGCGCTCGAGGAGCCGATGGCCGCCACCGGCATCGTCGCGCGCGCCATGCTGTTCAGCCGCGCCATGACCATCTACGGCGGCACCACCGAGGTCCAGCTCAACATCATCGGCGAGCGCCTCCTCGGCCTTCCCCGAGACCCCGAACCGGGCAAGTAGCAGCGAACGCCCGTCCCGGGTGCAGGACGGGCATGGGTGGTAAAGGGAAATCCGGCGGTAGGGGCAATGGATCATGACGCCGCCCCTACCGCTGGGTACACTTCACGCCCGGACCCGACGACTCCCCCCAGCCCACCCGGAGGCACCGTGAAACCCCTCGCTCTCGTTCTGGCCGGCATGCTGGCACTCTCCGCCTGCGGCGGCGGGGAGGGCGAGAACGCCTCGCCCGAGACGTCCTCGTCGGCCGAGGCCTCCTCGCCGGCGGCGCAGGACTCCGGCGCGCCGGGGCTGTCTCCCAAGAGCGGCACCCCGCTGGCCGAACCGACCGAGAGCGGCAAGCCCGCGCCGACGCCCAAGCCCACCCAGGTCAAGTCCCTGGTCGGCACCTGGCAGAGCTCCACCCCGGTGAAGGAGTACTTCGTCTTCGCCGCGGACGGTTCGGGCAAGCTGATCGCCTCCGGCCAGGAGCTGTGGACCGGCACCGTCATCCCCGCCGGAAAGAACGTCTTCCGGCTCTCCTGGCAGGGCACCGACCCGGGAGCGGCCTACTGGCAGGTCCAGCTGAACGCCGAGGGCAAGGAGCTCACCTTCGCCGCCAACGGCCAGGTGTACAAGAAGGTCAAGAAGCCCGCCGCGGCGGACACCACCAAGAAACCCACCACATGACGCTCTTCACTTCCCCGGACCAGGCCGCCGAGGCGCTGGCCACGACCGGCTACCTCGCCGACCCGGCCATCGCCACCACGGTCTTCCTCGCCGACGCCCTCGGCAAGCCCCTGCTGCTGGAGGGGCCCGCCGGCGTCGGCAAGACCGAACTGGCCAAGGCGGTCGCCGCCGCGACGGGGGCCGAGCTCATCCGCCTGCAGTGCTACGAGGGCCTGGACGAGGCCCGCGCGCTGTACGAGTGGAACTACAAGAAGCAGCTGCTGCGCATCCAGGCGGCGGGAGAGGAGTCGTGGGACGCCACCCACGACGACATCTTCACCGACGAGTTCCTGCTGGAGAGGCCGCTGCTGGCGGCCATCCGCCGGGACGGGCCGACGGTCCTGCTCATCGACGAGACCGACAAGGCCGACGTCGAGGTGGAGGGGCTGCTGCTGGAGGTCCTGTCGGACTTCCAGGTGACCATCCCGGAACTGGGCACGATCACCGCCGTGCACCGCCCGTTCGTCGTCCTGACGTCCAACGCGGCGCGGGAGCTGTCGGAGGCGCTCAAGCGCCGTTGCCTCTACCTGCACCTGGAGTACCCGTCGCTGGAGCGGGAACGTGACATCGTCCTGTCGCGTGTCCCCGGCCTGGAGGCCGACCTCGCCGAGCAGCTCGTCAAGGTCATCGGCACGCTGCGCGCCCTGGAGGTCAAGAAGCCGCCGTCCATCGCCGAGACGATCGACTGGGCGCGCACCCTCCTGGCGCTGGGCCTGGACACCCTCGAGGAGGACACCGTCCGCGCCACCCTCGGGGTCGTGCTCAAGCACGTCTCCGACCAGCGGCGGGCCGTCAAGGAGCTCAACCTCTGATGGACGGCCGCTGATGGGACTGGTCGACCGGCAGACCGGCTTCGTGCAGGCGCTGCGCGAGGCGGGGCTGCCGGTGTCGCCGGCCGAGGGGCTGGACGCGGCGCGGGCGCTGAGGCACGTCGACCTGCTGGACAGGGAGTCGCTGCGCGCCGCCTACGCGGCGACGCTGGTGAAGCGCCCGACGCACCGGCCCCAGTTCGACGTGCTCTTCGACCTGTGGTTCCCGGCCGCGCTGGGCGCGGGAGAGGGCAACACCGACAGGGATCCCGACGAGGTGCGCTCCACGACGCCCCCCGCGCTGGACCCGGACGTCCAGCGGATGCGCCAGGAGCTGTTCGACCTGCTGCTCAACGGCGACGAGGGCGGGATCCGGCGGTTCGCCCGGACGGCCGTCGGGCGGCTCGGACGCACCCGGGGAGGCCAGTCGTGGCTGTCGTCGCCCGTGGTCAGGGCGATGTCCGCGGACACGCTGATGGCGGGGCTGCTCCAGGCCGTCCTCAGCGAGCGGGGCGGCCTGGAGGAGAGGGCGGCCCGCCAGATGTTCCGCACCCGGATCACCGGGTTCGAGCAGGCGGTCGCGACCGAGGTGCGCCGCCGGATCGCCGAGGACACCGGGGTGGAGCGCACCTCCCGGACCACCGCCCGCCCGCCGCTGGAGCAGCTCGACTTCAACCGGGCGAACCGCGCGGACCTGGCCGCGCTGCGCCGGGAGGTCCACCCGCTGGCCCGCAGGCTCGCCGCCCGCCTCGTGCAGCGCAACCGGCGCGGGGACCGGGGGCGGCTGGACTTCCGGCGCACCGTCCGCGCCTCCCTGTCGACCGGCGGCGTCCCGCTGAACACCTACTTCAAGCCCAGGCGCCCGCACAAGCCGGAGCTGGTGATCCTCTGCGACGCCAGCGACTCCTGCCAGGCGTTCGCGCACTTCACCCTGCTGCTCACCTTCGCGCTGCGCGAGCAGTTCACCAAGGTCCGGGCCTTCGCGTTCATCGACGCCACCGACGAGATCACCAGGTTCTTCCAGCCCGGCACGGACGTCGCGGACGCCATGACCCGCATGGCCCGCGAGGCCGACCTCGTCTGGCTGACCGGCCGCAGCAACTACGGCCACGCCTTCAAGACCTTCGACGACAAGTACGCCGACGCCGTCACCTCCAAGACGGCCCTCCTCATCCTCGGCGACGCCCGCTCCAACTACGGGCCGCTGTCCCTCCCGCTGGTCCGGAACATGGCCGCCACCGCCCGCCACGCCTACTGGCTCAACCCCGAGCCCGTCCGCGACTGGGACACCGGCGACTCCGCCGCCTCCGCCTACGGCGAGGTCATCGACATGCACGAATGCCGCAACCTCACCCAGCTCGCCGACTTCGTCGAACTCCTCGCCTGACCCGCCCCGCGGAGGCGGTGCGGGGGCGGGGGTTCAAGAGACGCCGAGCCCGGAGGCGGCTCACCCTACCGCGGCGAAGCGGGGATCGGCTGTTGCCTTCGCGGGAGTCCGGGACGTCGGCAAGGCTCATGCGACCAAGGACAGGCGTTCGCGTTCGCGCTGGTCGGATGGACTGCGTCGACCGGACCGAACCCGGGGTTCCGCTCGGTCTTCACCACCCGTGTGATCTGGGCGAACTCGATTGCGCGTACCTGGTGACACCTGTCTTACAGACACCCCGTCCTCCTCGCTCACCGGCTCCGCGACCGGGATCTTCAGCGCGAGATGGTGATGTTGAACCGCATCGTCTGCAAGGCCGCGTAGGTCGAGAAGAACAAAGGCGCGAGGTGCTCGGTGGCTGTCGCACTCTCCACGCCCCCCAGGTCGAGGATGCTCTTCGTGGTCCACCCCAGGTCGGCCAGCAACTCCTTGACGGTCGCCTTGGCGTCCTGGCTGTCACCGCTGACGAACACCGTTGCCTGCGAGAGCGAGGCCAGCGGGTCCACCATGATCGTGTAGTTCATGGTGTTCAGAGACTTGACGACCCGGGCCCGGGGGAAGCGCGCCTGCACCCGCCGGGCGACGCTGTCGTTGGGGTAGGCCAGCGCCATGTCCGGTGTGAAGGCGGCCGACACGTCCAGCACGATCCGATCGGCGAGGACGTCCTCCCCGATCGCCTCCAGCGTGGGAACGACAGCAGTGCCGGGGACGGCGGTGACGACCACTTCGGCGCCCTGGACGGACTCCGCCTGGCTGACGGTCCCGGCGTGGTCCTCGGGAGCACGCGAGCCGTAGACCACCTTGTGGCCTGCGGACGCGAGCCTTGCCCCTAGGGCGGAGCCCACTTTTCCCTTGCCGATGATGGCGATGTTCATGACGGTCTCCTGATTGTCCGAGTCCACATCACGTGGAGCTACAGATGGTCCCTGGCATGCGGCAGGGGGTGGTGAGGTGTCGAACTCGGGCACGGACGGCGGTCACGGCACGGGCTGCCGTGGGGTGCGTCTGTGCCGGTTCTACTTGGACACGACGTGTCCGACCGGGTGGAGGCCGCTCGTCAGCGCGTCGCACGCCGTCTGCCAGGCGTGGTCGTCGAGGTGGAGCGCGGTGGCGAGGTAGGCCGAGGTGAGGTGGCCGACGGCGGCGACTCGTCCGGGGTTCTCGTCGGTGGTCTCGTCGGCGTCGTATCCGGCGATCCCGCCCAGTCCGTGCTCGGCGTCGACCAGGGTGAGCAGGGTCTTGGGGCCCGGGGCGAGGGTGTAGGGGTCGGCGTGCCAGTCCGGGCCCATGTCCGTGAAGTGCCGGGAGTCGTCCCTGTCACCGGTGACGATCAGCGCGGGGGTGACCATCGTGGAGAAGTCGATGGTCTGGAAGAACGGCAGCCGCTCGCCCATGGACGCGTGGATGACGTCGCCCCTGCCGGGGGCGGCGAGCACCACGCCCGCCTTGATCCGGGGCTCCAGGAGGTTCACCGGCTCCCCGTTCTCGGTGACCTGCGCGCCCAGCAGGAGGTTGGCGGTGAAGCCGCCGAGCGAGTGTCCGGCCACGGCGACCCTGTCGTGGTCGATGCGCCCGGCGAGCTGCGGCACGGTGTGCTCGATCACGTCGAGCCGGTCGAGGATGAAGGTCATGTCCTCGGCGCGGGAACGCCAGAAGAAGGGCGCTCCGGGGGCGTCGGCGAGTTGCTCGGCCAGCGACCTGGAGGAGAGGTGGGTGGGCTGGATGACGACGAATCCGGCCTGCGCCCAGAGGTCGGCGATCGGCGCGTAGCCGTTCAGCGAGGAGAGGTTGTTCGAGTTGCCGTGCCCATGGGACAGCAGGATCACGGGCAGGCCCGTCCCGGTGGCGGGCGCCGAGACGCGCACCTGGAGGGCTGCGGGGCGTCCCGGCACGGACAGCACCACCGGGCTGAAGGACAGGACCGGTGCGGGCGGGATGACGGTGGTGGGTCCGCTCATGATGCGTGGTTCCTTTCTCAACCCTGCGGTCCAGGGATGGACCAGGAGGTCAGGGGCGTTCCGCCTGGGTTAGACTAAAGCGGAACGAGGATCCATTTAGTATGTGGAACATCGATCCGTTTTGTCAAACGATGCCGGAAGGAACGCGTGATGCCCCCCGAAAGCCCTGCCGGGACGCCGCCGCCCAAGAGCAGGCGGTCCGACGCGCTGCGCAACCGGCAGGCGGTGCTCGCCGCCGCCGCCGAGGTGTTCCTCACCTCCGGCGTCGACGCGCCGATCCGGCAGATCTCCGCCCGGGCGGGCGTCGGGCTCGCCACCATGTACCGCCACTTCCCCACCCGGGCCGACCTCATCGCCGCCGTCTACAACCATCAGATCGAGGAGCTCGCCGAGGCCGGTCCCGCCCTGCTGGCCGGCGCCGAGACCCCGTTCGCCGCACTGAGCCAGTGGATCGACCTCTTCGTCGACTTCCTCGTCACCAAGCACGGACTCGCCGACGCCCTGCAATCCGACAGCGACCGCTTCGCCGCACTGCACGCCCACTTCCTCGACCGCCTGTCGCCCGTCGCCACCCGGCTGATCGACGCCGCGGTCGACGCGGGCGACATCCGACCCGGAACACACCCCTACGAGCTGATGCGCGGCATCGGCAACCTCTGCATCGGACGCGACAGCGATCCGCGCTACGACCCCCGCCGACTGATCGCACTGCTCCTCCGAGGACTCCGGCGGGCGGGCTGAGAAATGGGCCGGCCGGCCCATGACGCGGTGAACGGCACGACTGTTACGACGGCCTCCATGTCGATGTGACACATATGGATAAGGAGAGGGCCCGGGTGATGAGGTCGGCGAGGGCGCCGGGGTCGATGTGGGCGCCGGTGAGGTGGAAGAGGTTCTCCTGGTAGAGGAGGACGGTGGCGAAGGTGGCGGCGGCCACTTCCAGGCGGGCGGCGTCTCCCCGGGAGCCGGGGAGGGCGAGTTCCAGGGCGCGGCGGGCGCGGTGGACGAGTTCGTGGTTGAGGGCGGTCAGGCGGTCGCGGGCGGTGCGGTGGGTGTCGGCCTCGCGGAAGAGGATGCGGCGCATGCTGGGGGAGGCGCGCAGCGGGAGGCGGTCGGCGAGGCGGCGCAGCGCGCCCGCGGGGTCGGCGGGCGGGGGCTCCTCGGGGGACTCCTCGATCTCGGTGCGCTCGTCGATCAGGGTGAGCAGGACGTCCATCTTCTGCGGGAAGTAGTGGAACACCAGGCCCTTGGGGACGTCGGCGGCCCGCGCGATGCGGGCGGGCGACGTCGCCTCGTAGCCGGTCTCGGCGAACAGGGTCTCGGCGGCGTCGAGAATCCGGGTCCGTGAGTCGCTCATGGCCGCTCCCCCGCGAACGGTAGAGGTCCCCGGGCACCGGGGGTGCCGGGGACCATTTCGGCCCTGTGCGGACGGGTCGCCGGTCCGTCGGGCCCGTCTGGTTCGTCAGGCCTCGGTCGGCACCGGCCGCAGGGCGGTGTACAGGGCGACGATAACCGCCGCGCCGCCAGCGATCCATGCCGTCCAGGCTGCACCGTCGTCACCCGTGAACTGCCACGCCCAGGGGGAGACGAACAGGAGGGCGGCGAACGCCGTCGCGGTCCAGGCGCCGGGTCCGGGCGCGCCGAGCAGCCCGTACAGGCCGGCCAGCGCCAGCAGGACGCCGAGCACCATCAGGGGGACGCGGCCCGCGCCGTCGGCCCACAGGTCCGGCGCGAGCAGGGCCGCCAGTCCGGCCAGGAAGGCCACCGCGGCTTCGTAGGAGTACTTCAGGGACATCCGCCACCTCCGGGATTGGACTTCTTCGTCCTGCCTCGAAAGTCCTCCTGATTGACCGGACGGTCAATCAGTCCGCTCAGTGACAAGTACCTGGCTCAAAGGGAAGAGAGGTCTTACTTCGCTGGACGCGGCCCCGGAGAGATTGATATCGGCGATCAGAGGCGGAGCCGCCACCACTGGCCGGTGATCGTGTCGCCGAACCGCTCCTCGGCCTTCTCGGACTCCAGCTCGAAACCCGCCTTCACGTACAGGTGGCGGGAGGCCGGCAGCCCGGCGACCGTCCACAACACCATCTCCTCGTATCCGGCGGCCCGGGCGAAGGCCAGGCACTCGTCCACCAGCCGCCGCCCGAGGCCGAGCCCGCGCGCCTGCGGCTCGACCAGCAGGAGCCGCAGCTGGGCGACGGATCCGGGCCGGTCGGCGCGCACGCAGAAGACGCTCCCCACCGGCTCCCCGTCGATCTCGGCGATCCAGGCGTTCTCCAGGGCCGGGTCGTGGTGGTCGCCGTAGCCCGCGGTGATCCGGGCGACCAGGGCCTCGTAGGTGGAGTCCCAGCCGCGCTCCTCGGCGTAGAAGACGCCGTGCCGCCAGACGACCCAGCCCAGATCACCCGGCCGCAGGGGGCGCAGGACGTAAGGCTCGGGGGAGGCGCCCGCGAGGATCTCCCGGACGGCGGTCATCGCCGCCGCCAGCCGGTGGCGCCGGTCGCGGGGCAGTTCCTCGAGCAGTCCCGCCACCTGGGCGGCCGACCGGCGGTCCAGGTCGGTGAAGACCTCCCGGCCGCGCTCGGTCAGCCGGACGAGCTGGCGGCGCAGGTCCGCGTCGGACCGGGAGCGGGCGACCAGCCCGTCGCCCTCCAGCCGGGCCAGCAGCCGGCTCAGGTATCCCGGGTCCAGGCCCAGGGACTCGCGCAGCCCGAGCGTCGCCATCTCCCCGCCTCCGGCCAGCTCGAACAGCAGCCTGGCCTCGGTCAGCGAGTAGGGGCTGTCCAGCAGCCCCTCGTCGAGGACCCCCAGCAGCCGGGTGTACTCGCGGTTGAAGGTCCTGACCACCTCGATCTCATCGTTCATTGACTCAGTCAAACACGAGGGGAGGGGAAGAGGGGGAAGCGGTCCCGCTCAGTCGAACCGGATGTCCCGCACCTGGTCGGCGTCCTCGCGGCGCAGGACGGTGACGGAGGCGGCCGGCGGAAGGGAGCCGTCGTGGGCCCGGTCGACGAGTTTGTGCCAGCGCCGGACGTGCCGCGCGAACACCGGGCTGGTCAGCACCCTGCCGCGCTCGTACTGGCCCTCCCTGGCGAGGTCCGGGGGGACGTCCAGCAGCACCAGGTGCAGCCCGGCCCCGCCTCTGCGGGCCAGCCAGCCGAATCCGTACAGCAGGTGGGGCCAGGTGCCGCGGGTGTGGGCGACCACCGACCGGCCGTCCGTCAGGGCCCTGCCGATCCGCCACACGTGGGTGGCGTAGACGAAGGGGATGCGGCCGCGCTGGGGCAGCGGGCGCAGGTAGGCCGACCACCAGTTGCGGGCCTGGGTGGAGTCGATCACCAGGGCGCCGCCGACCGTGACGGGTTCGGTCTCGGAGTCGGTCAGCCCGTAGAGGCGACGCAGCAGGGTGCTCTTTCCTGCGCCGGGAAGGCCGGCCACCAGGACCAGTGAGCCCGTGGGGAAGATCAGGTCCTGTTGCTCGGGCATGGCTCCTCTTCTTCCGTGATGATCCTCATCACGTTCCTTCGATGCAACGCCGAGGGGACGTCCGTCGTTCCCCGAGTAGAAACGGACATAACCGGCAATTATCATGGTGACGACCTGGGATCGGGGGACCCGTGGCTCGCGACTGGACCGTAAATGACATTCCAGATATGTCGGACAAATTTGCCCTAGTGACGGGGGGCGCCGGCGGTCTGGGCCTGGCCGCCTCCACCGAGCTGGCCCGTGCGGGCGCCGAGGTCATCATCGCAGGCCGCGACCCCGACCGCCTGCGGCACGCCGCCGACCGAGTCCGGGCCGGGCTCCCCGAGGCGCGGATCCGCGGCGAACGGCTGGACCTGGCCTCGCTGGCCTCGGTCCGGGAGCTCGCCGGACGCCTCGCGGAGCGGGGCCGCCCCCTGGACCTGCTGGTCAACAACGCGGCGGTCCTGGGCATTCCGCGGCTCACCCACACCGACGACGAGTTCGAGCTGACCATGGCCACCAACCACCTCGGGCACTTCGCCCTGACCGGGCGGCTGCTGCCCCTGCTGCTGCGGGCGCCCGACCCCCGGGTGGTCACGGTGGGCTCGGTCACCTCCCGGTTGCCCGTCCTGGACCTGCCCGACCTGATGAGCGAGCGGAACTACCACCCGATGGCGGCCTACGCCAGGTCCAAGGTGGCGGCGCTGCTGTTCGCCCTGGAGCTCCAGCGCCGGGCGGGCGGAGCGCTGACCAGCGTGGCGGTCAAACCGGGCAGGGCCGGTACCGAGCTGTACCGGCACACCTCCGGCCCGATCTGGCGCGTGCGGAACGGCGTGGACCGGCTGCTGAGGCAGTCGGTCGAGCAGGCCGCGTCGGCCATCCTCTACGTGGCCACCGCCCCGGACGTGGTGCCCGGCGGCTTCTACACGGCGTCCGGCGGCCGGGGGAGGGCGCCCCGGCTGATCCCGCTGCCCGGGCCCGTCCGCGACCGGGATCGCGCCCGCAACCTGTGGCTGAAGTCCGAGGCGCTGACGGGCGTCCGGCCGGTCTTCCCGGCGCGCTCCACGGCCGTCTGAGTGGTACGGGGAATCTCATTCCTGGTGAACTTCTCCAATCAGAGATGTCTCATTCATGGCTTTTCTTTGATGATGATCTGAACTTCTGACTGGGCGCTTTAATACGGTTAGCGGCTTTTGTAATACTCGCCCTGCGCCGGAACTCGTCACGACCGGGACCCCCCTTGACCCGGCCGAGATCTCCGGCGCAGAAGGAGAGACTCGTGAAGCGGGTCCTTGTCGCACTGGCCGCACCCTTCCTCCTCCTGGCCGCGGTCCTCGCCCCCTCGCCCGCCGCGGCCACCCCGCCCGGCATCCCCTCCCTGTCCACCGCGCAGAGCCAGCTCGCCGCGCTGACCGTCGCCGCCGAGGCCAACGCCTCGACCTACGACCGCGACCTGTTCCCGCACTGGATCACGATCTCCGGAGCCTGCAACACCCGCGAGACCGTGCTGAAGCGGGACGGCTCCAACGTCGTCACCAACTCCTCCTGCGCCGCCACCTCGGGCAGCTGGTACAGCCCCTTCGACGGCGCCACATGGACCGCCGCCAGCGACGTCGACATCGACCACCTCGTCCCGCTCGCCGAGGCCTGGAGGTCCGGCGCCTCGGCCTGGACCACCAGCAAGCGCCAGTCCTTCGCCAACGACCTCAGCCGCCCCCAGCTGTGGGCCGTCACCGACAACGTCAACCAGGCCAAGGGCGACAAGGACCCCGCCGCCTGGAAGCCCTCGCTGACCGGCTTCTGGTGCACCTACGCCAAGTCCTGGATCGCCACCAAGCACTACTGGGGCCTGAAGCTGCAGAGCTCCGAGAAGAGCGCCCTCACCACCATGCTCGGGTACTGCTGATCAAGCCCGTGTGAAGGGGACGTCCGGTCAGCCGGGCGTCCCCCGCCCGTCCCAGTCCTCCGGAAGCGGCTCCCTCGGGGTGGTGTGCCCCCACGTCCGGTGGAACGGCCGGTCGTCCTCGTCGTATTCGACGATGAGCATCCGGTCGGCGTAACGCTGCGGCACGGCCAGCCCGCCGCGGAAGAAGTACCCGACCGAGTAGGCGCCCCCGTTGGGCGTCGGCCCCTCCACACGGCGGCTGACGGACTCCTCCGGCATGCTCGCCTCCGCGGTCACCAGCCGCGTTCGCGCCAGTCGGGGATGCTCGGGCGCTCCTTGCCGAGGGTGGAGTCCTTGCCGTGGCCCGGGTAGAACCAGGTGTTGTCGGGGAGGCGGTCGAAGACGCGCTCGGTGAGGTCGGCCAGGAGCTGCTCGAAGAGGGCGGTGTCGCCCCAGGTGTTGCCGACGCCGCCGGGGAAGAGGCTGTCGCCGGTGAACAGGTGGGCGCGGTCGGGGGCCTGGAGCAGGAGCGCGATGCTGCCGGGCGTGTGGCCGCGCAGGTGGATGACCTCGAGGGAGTGGGAGCCCAGGGGGATGACGTCGCCGTGCTCGACCGGGGTGGTGACGGGGACGGGCAGCGGCTCGGCGTCGTGGGGGTGGGCGATGGTCGCGGCGCCGGTCGCGCGGACCACGTCCGCCAGGCCCTGCCAGTGGTCCTGGTGGCGGTGGGTGGTGACGACCCGGGACAGGGGGCCGTCGCCGACCAGCTCCAGCAGGCGGGAGGGCTCGGCCGCGGCGTCGATGAGGATGCGGTCCCCCGAGGCCCGGTCGTGCAGCAGGTAGGCGTTGTTGTCGTAGGGGCCGACCGCGAGCTTGCGCAGGACCAGCCCGGGCAGCGGCTCCCGGGTGTCGGCGGGGCCTCCGACGGTGACGTCGCCGGTGTAGCTCATCAGACCTGGCTCCAATCGACGGCCGGCGCGGAGGGCCACTCGGGAGAGGGGACCGCGATCCGGGAGGTGGCGGCCCGGCCGGTCAGCCAGGCCAGCAGGCGGTGTCCTTCGTCCTCCAGGGCGGGGCCGTCGCCGTCGAGTTCGAAGGTCAGGTCCAGGTCGGTGGCGGTGACCCGGGAGATCGGGAGCCTACCGCGCAGCGGAGGCAGCGAGTCGGCCAGCTCCCACCGGACGTAGGGGAGGGGCCAGTCGGCGGGGGTGCGGCCGGCGTCCAGGTCGACGTGGTGGACCTCCACCTCGCGCCAGCGCCGGTACAGGGTGTACCAGGCCGGATGGGACCAGCCCGCGAGCGCGCGGACCGGCGCGTCCCACGCTTCTTCGGGGAGGCTCTCCGCCAGCTCGGCGAACCGGGCGTTCGACTCGCGGATGTCGGCGGCGAGCTCGGCGACCGGCCGTCCCGCGCCCGCCTCGATCTCGGCGTCGCGGAACTCGGCGCTCGGGTACTGCGGGTTCTCCACGCCCGTCCGCGCCCATTCCAGCAGGCGCCGGTAGGAGTCGGCGTTGCGCGCGATGTGCTGGAGGACGTGGCCGCGCGTCCAGCCCTCCAGCAGGGACGGGCCGCGTGCGGCGAGCTCGTCGAGGGCGTCCGCCGTCTGTTCCAGCCGCCTCTGGGAGGCGACGACCTCCGCCAGGATCCGGTTTCCGTCCAGCATGCCCCTCATCCTTCCGCACCGCCGCTGTCGCCGTGTCATCCGGTGAGTCGGAAGACTTCGGAGAAATGCGGCACACGCTACGGTTTCGACGCCGTTCGTCGGGTTTTCTGGAGAGTCGACGTGACGACGGGACACCGAAATGATCAGGAATCCCGGTGAGGGGACGTTCTGGAGGGCGCTCGGCGACTCCGAGCGCAAGGCGCTGCTGGCGATCGGGCATCTGAGCCGGGTACCGGCCCGCGGCACGCTGTGCCATCAGGGGATGCCGTCCCGCGACGTGCTGCTGGTGGTCGAGGGCCACGCCAAGGAGCAGCTCGACGCCCAGGACGGCACCGAGGCGATCCTGGAGCTGCTGGGCCCGGGCGACCTGGAGGGCGACCTGGCGGTGTGGGGGCATCCGCAGCGCGCGTCGGTCGTGGCCCTCACCGACCTGTCGGTGCTGCGCGTCGACAGCCGGAAGTTCGCCGGGTTCGTCACGGGCAGCCCCCGGGTCACCGACGCGCTGATGGAGTCGCTGGCCCACCGCCGGACGAGGGAGGGGCGCAGACTGGCCCTGCGCGGCGCGGGACCGCCCGCCCGCGTCGCGTTCCACCTGCTGGAGCTGGCGATGCGCACCGGACGGGTCGGCCCGCGCGGCATCACCGTCCCGATGCCGCTCAGCCAGGGCGAGCTGGCCAACTGGGTGGGGATCTCCCGCGAGTCGCTGGTGCGCTGCTTCGCCCGCTGGCGCGGCAGGCTCATCGACACCTCCGTGCAGCGCTCCCTGCTGCTGCTCGACCCGGTGGGGCTGCACAGGGAGGCGGGTCCCTGGACGGAGGAGGAATGGGACGCCCCCGAGCGGATCCCGCCCGCGCCCAGGGTGAGCCTGGCGGTCCGGCCGCCGGTCACCACCGACCACACCTGGCTGCCCTCCGGGTCCGAGCACTTCACCGGGCGGCGGGCCGAGCTGTCGCGGCTCAGCTTCCTGCTGGCCGACCGGCCTTCAGGGGTGGTGATCCAGGGCATGGCCGGGGTCGGCAAGACCGCGCTGGCCCTGCGCTGGGCGCATCTGGAGTCCGGGCGCTTTCCCGACGGGCGGATCTTCGTCGACCTGCGGGGGCCCGGCAAGCCGGCGACGCCGGTGGAGGCGCTCGGGCAGATCCTGCGCCGGCTCGGGGTGCCCGGCGACCAGCTGCCCGCCGGGGAGGGGGAGCTGGTCGCGCTGTACCGGTCGATGCTGGCCGACCGGAGGGTGCTGATCGTGCTGGACAACGCCTCGGGACAGGACGAGCAGATCCGGCCGCTGATCCCGTCGGGATCCGGCGGGTTCGTGCTGGTGACGGCCCGCCAGCGCCTGTCGGGCACCGGGCTGCCGACGCTGGAGCTGCCGGAGATGGCGCCGCAGGAGGCCGTCGAACTCGTCGCCGAGGTCGTCGGAAGGGACAGGGTGGAGCCGGAGCGGCAGGCCGTCCAGGAACTGGCGCGGGAATGCGCCTACCTGCCGCTGGCCCTGCGGATCGCCGCCGCCCGGCTGGCCGCCAGCCCGCAGGAGAGCATCGCGGACACCGTCCGGGAGCTGTCCGGAAGGGACCGCCTGTCGGCTTTCGCGCTCCCCGAGGACTCCCACGGAGCGTTGCGGGCCGCCTTCGAGGTGTCCTACGACGCGCTGGACCCGGCGTTGCGGACGACGTTCCGCCGGCTCGGACTGCACGTCGGGCCGGACTTCTCGATCCCGTCGGCCGCCGCGCTGCTCGGCACCGGCGAGGAGACCGCGGCCGCGCACCTGCGGAGGCTGGAGCGGGTCTTCCTCGTCGTCCCGGCCGACCACGGCAGGTACCGGATGCACGACCTGCTGCGGGACTTCGCCCGGGAACTGGGAGCGCAGGAGGACTCCGAAACCGACCGGAGAGCAGCGCGCCACCGGCTGCTGTCGTACTACCTGCGTGCGGCCAGGACGGTGGAAGGGGAACTGGCGGGCCCCGGCAGGGCCGAGGCGATCGCCTGGTTCGAGGCCGAGCGCCGCAACCTGGTCTCGGCCGCCCGCCACGCCGCCCGGCTCGGTCTGCACCCGACCGCGCACGGACTGGCCGCCGCCCTGTACGACTTCCTGGAGTTCCGGCGCTACAGCGAGGACAACATCACCGTCCACCGCATCGGCCTGGCCTCCGCCCAGGGCAACGGCGACTGGGCGGCCGCCGCGGTGATGCTGCACCACCTGGCGGCCGCGCACCGCGAGCTGGGCCGCTGCGTCCGGGCGATCGGCTACGGCGAGGACGCCCGGCGCGGCTTCCGGGCGCTGGGCGACCGGTCCGGAGAGGCCTCCGTCCTCGACACACTCGCCGCCGTCTACACCGACCTGGGCCGCCACCCCCAGGCGCTGGAACAGGCCGAGCAGGCCCTGGCCCTGCACCGGGAACTGGACGAACCGGACGGCGAGTCCCGGGCCCTGGACACCCTGGCCCGCAACCTGCAACGCCTCGGCCGCTACGACGAGGCCTACGAGCAGGCCCACCGGGCGCTCGACCTGCGACGGCTGCTGGAGGACCGGCGCGGCGAGGCCGAGACCCTGCTCAACCTCGCCCGCGTCCACCGCCACCGCGGCAACTTCCAGCAGGCCGCCGTGGTCGCCCTGGAGGCGCTGGAGGTCAACCAGGAACTGCAGCACCGGCACGGCGAGGCCGAGGCGCGCACCGAGCTCGCCCGCGTCCACCAGCAGCTCGGCAACTGGGAACTGGCCCGCAGGGACGCCGGCCGCGCCCTGGAGATCTACCGCTCGGTCGGCGCCAGGCCCGGCGAGGGCGAGACGCTCGTGATCCTCGCGCGCGTCGCGATCGGCGAGGCCCGCCACATGGAGGCCATCACCCACTGCTCCGACGCGCTGCCCGTCCTGCGGGCGGTCGGCCACCGCACGGGCGAGGCCGACGCCACCGCCCTGTTCGGCATCGCCTACTACTGGCTGGGCCGCTACCCCGAGGCCCGCGAGAACCTCCAGCGCGCCCTGGAGATCCGGCGACAGATCGGCGACCTGCACGGGGAGGCGCACGACCTGGACTACCTGGGCCGCGTCGCCCGCCGGCTCGGCCGCACCGACGAGGCCGTCCTGCTCGGCCTGGAATCGCTCTCCCTCTGCCAGGAGCTGGGCGCCCGCGAACGGGAGGCGGGCGCACTGGGCAGCCTCGCACGCACCTACCTGAGGCTGGACCTGAACGAGGAGGCGCTGGACGCCGCGGAACTGGGACTGAAGATCCGCCGCGAGATCGACGACCGGTACGGGATGGGTCCAGCGCTGGACACGTACGCGCTGATCCTGCGTCGCGTGGGCCGCCCGCACGAGGCCGCGGCCACCTCCGAGGAGGCGCTGGCCGCGCTCACCGAGGCCGACGACCACCACGGCGTCGGCACCGCCCTGGTCAACCTCGCCGAGACCAGGCTGCACCTGGGCGATCTCGCGGACGCCCTGGCCCGCGCCGAACAGGCGCGCGCCCTGTCCGTCGGGCTCGGCGACCGCCGCAACGAGGCCGCCGCCCACCACGTCCTCGGCCTGATCCTGGTCCGGGAGGAGAGGCTGGCGGACGCCTGCGAGCACTTCGAGCGGGAGGCCGCCCTGCGCGCCGAGATGGGCGACCAGGGCGGCCGCCGCGAGGCGCTCACCGCGCTGGAGGGCTGCCAGACCCGGCTGGGCCGGACGGACGCCGCGCAGGAGACCCGCCGCCGCATCACCGCGCTGGAACGCTGGCTCGGCTGAGCCGCCGGTCGCCGGCGTTCCGGCAGGGAATGTCGGTGGCTTCTCCTAGGCTGGGACCGTGGAGAGTTTCGGCTGGACCATCCTCCAGAGCCCCATAGGTCCGCTGATGCTGGCGGAGACCGAGCAGGGCCTGGTCAACGTGCGTTTTCACGCCCACGACGCCGAGTACCACGCCCATCGGGCCGGCTCCCGGCTCGGCCTGCGGCCCATGCGCGGCGGCCTGTGCGAGGCGACCGCCCAGATCTCGGCCTACTTCGCCGCCGACCTGACCGAGTTCACCCTTCCGCTGGACTGGCGCCTGACCTCGGGCTTCAACGAACGCGTCCTGCGCCTCCTTTACGCCCGGGTCGGCTACGGCCAGACCGCCGGCTACGGCGAACTGGCCCGCTGGACGGGCGATCCGGGAGCCTCCCGCGCCGTCGGCACCGCGATGGGCTCCAACCCGCTCCCCGTCGTCGTCCCCTGCCACCGCGTCGTCACCGCCACGGGCGACATCGGCGGCTTCGGCGGCGGCCTCGACGCCAAACGCGCCCTCCTGGCCCTGGAAGGCGTGCTCCCGGCCCCTCTTTTCTGACGCGCCGGGCGGGGAAGACGGAAGGCCGGGCCTCCGGAAGGAGGCCCGGCCGGGTCGGATCCAGGGTCAGCGGGCGGGACGGTGGTGGTCTTCGGGAGCGGCGAAGGACCTGGCGCTCTTACGGGCGCCGGAGCCGGGGAGCTTGCCGAGGGCGGCGAAGGTGTAGGCGGTGAAGGCCATCGCGCCGAGGTTGACCTTCAGCGCGGTGTAGTTGATGTTGTCGACGGTGTCGCAGGCGGCGTGGTAGCAGGGGTCGTACGCCTGACCGGCAGTGCCGCCGAACAGGGCGGCCTCCTCCGCGGTCTTGATGCCCTCGGCGCCGGTGAACAGGCCGCCGGAGGGGATGCCGGCCGCGATGAACGGGCCGTAGTCGGACCGGCCGTCGAAGTCGGTGCCCTTGTGCGGCAGGCGGAGCAGGTCGAAGTACTTCTCGAAGACCTTCTCGATCTGGGCGGAGCCCTCCGGACCCGCGGGGGCGCCGGTCGCGTCGGAGTCGTCGCCGTCGTAGATGAAGTAGACGTGGTTCGGCGAGCCGATCATGTCGTAGTTCAGGTACAGCTTGATCCGGGCGGCGTCATCGGCGCTCAGCGCCCCGACGTAGTGCTCGGCGCCCAGCAGCCCGCTCTCCTCGGCGCCCCACCAGGCGAACCGCAGCTTGTTCTTCAGCGGGAGCTTGTTCGACTTGAGCGCCAGTTCGAGCAGGGCGGCGCTGCCCGAGCCGTTGTCGTTGATACCGGGCCCGGCCGGGACGCTGTCGAGGTGCGAGCCCGACATGACGACGTTGGCGGCGCTGCCCTTCTTCGTCTCGGCGATCACGTTCCAGGTCGTCTTGGTCTCGCTGGTGGTGTCGGTCTTGATCCGGACCGTGGTGCCGGCCGGGGAGGCGAGGTCCGCGCCGATGGCGTGGCTGGTGCTGATGACCGGGATCGACACGTCGGGGGCGCCGAGGGTGCCGCCGAACACGTCGGTCCTGCCCTCCTGGCCCTCGTTGAAGATGATCACGGCGGACGCGCCCGCGGCCTGCGCGTTGACCGCCTTGTCGTAGAAGGGGCAGGTGCCGCGCTGGATGAGGGCGACGGCTCCGGCGGTGAAGCCGGCGAAGTCCGACGCCTCGCAGCCGGAGGTGCTGGAGTTGGGCTCGGCGCCCGGCGGGATCACGACGTCCACCGGCTGGACGACTCCCGTCGCGTCACCGGCGCCCGAGTACTCCATCGTGACGAAGTCCCCCACCGAACTCCCGTCCGGCGGGGTGGGGGCGTAGGTGACCGCGTCCGGGGCGAGCTGCTCGAAGACCGCCGTCGAGTTCTCCGAGAAGAACGGGAACTGGAACTCCTGCACCGTCGGCTCGTATCCGGCCTTCTTCAGCTGGCCGATGACGTAGTCGCGGGAGGCGGCGTACCCGGGCGTGCCCGAGGCGCGGGTGCCGCCGTTGGCTTCGGCGATCTCCTGCAGCGCCTGGAGGTGGCGCTTGACCGCGTCCGGCTTGACGGCGGCGGCCTGCGCCTGTGGGTCGGGTGCCGCCGCGACGGGTGACGTCGCGGCGGCGACCATGATCAGAGCTGTGGCAGAGGCGGCAAACAGACCCCTGCGCTGGGGGTGGCGCACGGTGAGGCTCCTCGCGAGTTGATCCCTGAGTGACTGGCGTAAAGGGACCGTAAACGCGAGGAATGGTGATGAGAAGATCTCTTAGGGTAGTTGGGCCAGTTGTGGCCGTTCCGAGACCCGGGTGGTATCAACCCATGATCTTCGCCAAATATTGCCCGGTATGGCTCTCGGACGCCGCCGCGATCTCCTCGGGCGTGCCGGTCGCCACCACGGTGCCGCCGCGGGAACCGCCCTCGGGGCCCATGTCGACGACCCAGTCGGCGGTCTTGATGACGTCGAGGTTGTGCTCGATCACCAGCACCGTGTTGCCCTTGTCGACCAGCCCGTTCAGCACGCCCAGCAGCTTGCGGATGTCCTCGAAGTGCAGGCCCGTCGTCGGCTCGTCCAGCACGTAGATGGTGCGCCCGGTGGAGCGGCGCTGCAGCTCCGAGGCGAGCTTCACCCGCTGGGCCTCGCCTCCCGAGAGCGTCGGCGCGGGCTGCCCGAGCCGGACGTAGCCGAGCCCCACCTCGTTGAGCGTCTTCAGGTGCCGGTGGATCGCGGTGATCGGCTCGAAGAACGAGACGGCCTCCTCGATCGGCATGTCCAGCACGTCGGAGATCGTCTTGCCCTTGTAGTGCACCTCGAGGGTCTCGCGGTTGTAGCGGGCCCCGTGGCACACCTCGCACGGCACGTAGACGTCCGGCAGGAAGTTCATCTCGATCTTGATCGTGCCGTCGCCGGAGCAGTTCTCGCAGCGGCCGCCCTTGATGTTGAAGGAGAACCGGCCCGGCTGGTAGCCGCGGACCTTGGCCTCGGTGGTGGAGGCGAACAGCTTGCGGATGTGGTCGAACACCCCGGTGTAGGTGGCGGGGTTGGAGCGCGGGGTGCGCCCGATCGGCGACTGGTCGACGTGCACGACCTTGTCGAGCTGCTCCAGGCCGAGGATGCGCTTGTGCCTGCCCGGCACCGTCTTGGCCCCGTGCAGCTGCTTGGCCAGCGCGTTGTAGAGGATGTCGTTGACCAGGGTGGACTTGCCCGAGCCGGACACCCCGGTGACCGCGGTGAACACCCCGAGCGGGAACGTCACGTCCACGCTCTGCAGGTTGTTGGCACTCGCGCCCTTGACCGTGATCTCCCGGCCCTTGTCGCGCGGTCGGCGCAGCGCGGGGACCTCGATCGAGCGGCGTCCCGACACGTACTGGCCGGTCAGCGACCGCTCCGAGGTCAGCAGGTCCTCGACGGTCCCGGAGACGACGACCTGGCCGCCGTGCTCGCCCGCGCCCGGGCCGATGTCGACGACCCAGTCGGCGGCCCGGATGGTGTCCTCGTCGTGCTCGACGACGATCAGGGTGTTGCCGATGTCGCGCAGCCGCAGGAGCGTGTCCAGCAGGCGGGTGTTGTCGCGCTGGTGCAGCCCGATCGACGGCTCGTCCAGCACGTACAGCACCCCCACCAGGCCGGAGCCGATCTGGGTGGCCAGCCGGATGCGCTGGGCCTCGCCGCCGGCCAGGGTGGCCGAGGCGCGGTCCAGGGTGAGGTAGTCCAGGCCGACGTCCAGCAGGAAGCCCAGCCGCGCGTTGACCTCCTTGAGCACCTGCTCGGAGATCTGCCTGTCGCGGTCATCGAGCTCCAGGGAGCGCAGGAACTCGGCGCACTCGCCGATCGGCATGGCCGACACCTGCGCGATGGACCTGTCCGACACCGTGACCGCCAGGATCAGCGGCTTGAGCCGCGCGCCGGAGCAGGCCGCGCACGGGATCTCCCGCATGTAGCCCTCGAAGCGCTCGCGGGAGGCGTCGCTCTCGGCCTCGGCGTGCCTCCGCTGGATCCACGGGATGACGCCCTCGTAGTCGGTGTAGTAGGAGCGCTTGCGCCCGTAGCGGTTGGTGTAGGAGACGTGGACCTGGGTGCTGCTGCCGTGCAGGATCGCCTTGCGGGCCTTGGCGGGAATCTGCTTCCAGGGCTCGTCCAGCGAGAAGCCCATCTCCGCGCCGAGGCCCTGCAGCAGCCGCTGGAAGTAGTCGCTGAAGTGCCCGCCCGACCAGGGGCCGACCGCGCCGTCGGACAGCGGGCGCTCCTCGTCGGGGACGACCAGCTCGGGGTCGACCTCCATGCGGGTGCCCAGGCCGCCGCACTCGGCGCAGGCGCCGTAGGGGGAGTTGAAGGAGAACGAGCGGGGCTCGAGCTCCTCGAAGGACAGGTCGTCGTACGGGCAGTAGAGGTGCTCGGAGTACATCCGCTCGCGGCCCGGGTCGCCCTCGGGGAGGTCGACGAAGTCCAGGATGAGGGTGCCGCCGCCCAGGGACAGGGCGGTCTCGATCGAGTCGGCGAGGCGCCGCCGGGCGGAGTCCTTGACCGCCAGCCGGTCGACGATCACCGAGATGTCGTGCTTCTCCTGCTTCTTGAGCTTGGGCGGGTCGTCCAGCCGGACCGCGGTCCCGTCGACCAGCGCCCGGGAGAACCCCTTGCCCTGCAGCTCGCGGAAGAGCTCCTGGTACTCGCCCTTGCGGCCGCGGATCACCGGGGCCAGCACCTGGAACCGGGTGCCCTCGTGCAGCTCCATCACCCGGTCGACGATCTGCTGGGGGGACTGCCGGGAGATCGCCCTGCCGCACTCGGGGCAGTGCGGCTTGCCGATCCTGGCGTACAGCAGCCGCAGGTAGTCGTACACCTCGGTGATCGTGCCGACGGTGGAGCGCGGGTTCTTGGAGGTGGACTTCTGGTCGATGGAGACCGCGGGGGAGAGGCCCTCGATGAAGTCGACGTCGGGCTTGTCCATCTGGCCGAGGAACTGCCGGGCGTAGGCCGACAGGGACTCGACGTACCGGCGCTGGCCCTCGGCGAAGATCGTGTCGAACGCGAGGCTGGACTTCCCCGAGCCCGACAACCCGGTGAACACGATCAGGGAGTCCCGAGGCAGGTCCAGCGAGACGTCCTTCAGATTGTGCTCGCGCGCGCCGCGAACGACAAGACGATCATGCACGGTGTGTTTCCCCAGCTCATAGAGGTACCCCCTGAACAAAGAAGGGGGATGCCAACAGGCTAACCAGAGGGGCTGACATTTTCGTCCCGAACCCGGGTGCGCCCGTCGTCACCGTACACGTGTTCGAATCCCGTCCGCCACAGAAACGCGGAAGCCGGGGTGTCCCCGGGGGCTAGAGGGGCGCGGCCGCCCCGGCGTCCTTCCGGGGCAGCCGGACGAGGTGGGCGCGCAGCTGCTCTCGTGCCCTCTCCGGAGTGAGCTGCTCGGGATAGAGCAGCAGGTGCAGGGTGAGCCCGTCGACGAGGGCGTGCAGTCGTACGGCCTCGCCGACATCGAAGCCCAGTTCGTCCAGGAGGTGGGACAGGAAGCCCCGCAGGGTGTGCTGGACGCGGGTGGACAGCTCCTTCAGGTCGGCGTCGCGCCGGGCTCGGGTGATGAAGCCGAGCCAGGCCTCCGCCTCGAAGCGGCGCTCGGCGTCCATCGGGATGAGCTGCTCGCAGTAGGCCAGGAGCCGGTCCACCGGTGTCCCCGCCGGGTCCAGGGTGGTGATTCTCTCGCCCGCCCGCCCGCTCATCTGGTCCATCGCCGAGACGATGAGGTCCTTCTGCTCGGGGAAGTAGTGGCGCAGCGCGCCGGGGGAGCAGCCGGCCTCGGCCGCGACGGACCGCACGGACACCGTCTCGATGCCGTCGCGATAGATGACCCGCCACAGGGCTTCGGTGAGCTCTCTGCGCCGGGCCTCGTGATCGACGATCCTGGGCATGGCCTTTTATAGCACAGCTGTGTTTTAATCTAAAAAACACAGCTGTGCGAAAACTGGGGGTCCCATGCTGGTCGCGATGATCATCGGAGCCGAGGTCGCCTTCTGGGTGATCCTCGCCCTGGGCCTGCTGGTCCGGTACGCGCTGCGAATGCCCCGCCTGGGCGGCGCGCTGCTGCTGGCCGTCCCGCTGGTCGACCTGGTCCTGCTGGCGGTCACCTTCCTCGATCTGCGCGGGGGCGGGGACGTGGGGGGCGTTCACGGCCTGGCGGCCGTCTATCTGGGTGTCTCGGTCGGTTTCGGGCACCACATCATCGGGCGCATGGACGCCTGGGCCGCGTACCGCTTCGACGGCGCCCCCCGGCCCGTCAAGCCGGAGAAGGGGAGCGCCGCGCGCGCCCGGTACGAGGCCGTGCAGTTCGGGCGGCACGCGGTCGCCTGGGCGGTCGGCTCGGCCCTGCTCATGCTGGGCGTCTGGTACGTCGGCGACGCCGAGCGGACCCAGCCGTTCCTCAGCCTGGCCGGGCTGTGGACGGTGGTCCTCATCGTCGACGGGGCCGTCACGGGCTACGACGTCCTCCAGAACCTCTGGTCCCGCGGCGGGGGATCCGCGCGGACGGCCGGGAAGGGCGAGTCGAGTGTCCGTTATGCCACCAAGAGTGATGCTTCTAGGGAAAAGCGCTCCCTGTCTTGAAAGGTAAGCCTTACCTAAATTAAGTTAGGCGAACCTAAGTTAGAGGAGAGCTCGGAATGAAGCGTGTGCTGGTAGTGGCCGGTGTGGCGGCGATGATGGCGACGATGATGCCCGGAACCGCCTTGGCGCAGACCGAGAAGGGCAAGAAGCCCAAGCTGACGGTCTCGACCGACGTCGTCGCCCCCACAGGCCGGACCGCGGTCACGGTGAAGGGCTCCGGATACGACCCGAAGAAGGGCGTCTACGTCGCCCTGTGCCAGGACAACGGCGCCGGCCAGAAGCCCGGTCCCTGCTACGGCGGCCGGGAAGGCACCTCGCAGGCCTGGGTGAGCGGCTCGGCGCTGTCCCAGTCCATGGGGGCCTCCAAGCTGAGCGCCAAGGGGACCTTCAGCGTGAAGCTGACCGTGGCGGCCAAGGGCGAGGGGCTGGACTGCACCAAGGTCAAGTGCGTCCTGGCCAGCCGCAACGACCACTTCGCCACCGAAGACCGCGGCCAGGACGTCCTGATCCCCGCCCGGGTGGGCAGGCTGGGCGCCTCGAAGTTCGGCCGGCTCGGCGCCAAGAAGGGCAGGCTGAACGTCGTCCTCACCCACACCCTGAACGGGAAGAAGGCCACCTGGGGCGGCCAGCGCGTCTACTTCGAGCTGAAGAAGAAGGGCAAGTGGGTGCGCGTGGCGTCCGCGCTGACCTCGGCCAACGGCACCGCCAAGGCCAAGGCGAACAAGAAGGGCACCTACCGCGCGGTGTTCACCGGCACGAAGAAGGCCGTGAGCAAGACCGCCAGGTACTGAGCCTCCGGTCGCGGGACGACCCGGTGCGGGGCATCGGAAACCGTCGGCCAAGATGGTCGCATGTCTGAACAACTCACACGACGTGCGGCGCTGGGGGTGGCCGGTCTGACCGGGCTGGCGGGGATCACCGGCTGCGCGGGCGGCAGCGGGCCGGAGACCCCCGTCAACCTCTCCGGCAAGGAGGCCGCCAAGGTCGCCGACGTCCCCGTCGGCGGCGGAAGGCTGAACGGGGAGCTGAAACTGCTGGTCACCCAGCCGACCGAGGGCGTCTTCAAGGTCTTCACCTCCAGGTGCCCCCACCAGGGCTGCGGGGTGAGCACCCCCAAGGACGGCCTCGCCGACTGCCCCTGCCACGGCAGCGAGTTCGACATCACCGACGGCTCGGTGAAGAAGGGCCCGGCCAAGACCGGGCTGAGGGAGTACCCGGCGGAGGTCAAGAACGGAGCCGTGGTCGTCCTCTGAGGTTCGGATGGTCCTCGCTGCGCTGCGGTCATCTGAACCCTTAGTCTGACGGGGTGGCAGATCCCGCGTCCTACAGACCGGCCCCCGGGACGATCCCAGAGACCCCGGGGGTCTACCGGTTCCGTGACGAGCACGGCCGGGTCATCTACGTGGGCAAGGCCAAGAACCTGCGGGCCCGGCTGAACTCCTACTTCGCCGACCACGCGGGCCTCCACGTCCGGACCCAGAACATGGTGACCACCGCGGCGTCCGTGGAGTGGACGGTGGTGGGCACCGAGGTCGAGGCGCTCCAGCTGGAGTACTCCTGGATCAAGGAGTACGACCCCCACTTCAACGTCCGCTACCGGGACGACAAGTCCTACCCCTACCTGGCCGTCACCCTGAACGAGGACTTCCCCAAGGTGACGGTCATGCGGGGCGCCAGGCGGCGGGGCGTGCGCTACTTCGGCCCCTACTCCCACGCCTGGGCCATCCGCGAGACGGTCGACCTCCTGCTGAGGGTCTTCCCCGTGCGCACCTGCAGCGCCGGGGTCTTCAAGCGGCACGGGCAGATCGGCCGCCCCTGCCTGCTCGGCTACATCGGCAAGTGCTCGGCGCCCTGCGTCGGGCGGGTGAGCCAGGCCGAGCACCGGGCACTGGCCGAGGACTTCTGCGACTTCATGGCCGGCAACACCGGCCGCTTCCTCAAGCGGCTGGAGCAGGAGATGTACGCCGCCGCCGAGGAGGAGCGGTTCGAGACGGCCGCCCGCCGCCGCGACGACCTCAAGGCCCTGGAGCGGGCGCTGGAGAAGCAGTCGGTCGTGCTGGGCGACAGCACCGACTGCGACGTGGTCGCCTTCGCCCGCGACCAGCTCGAGGCCGCCGTCCAGGTGTTCTACGTGCGGGGCGGGCGCATCCGGGGCCAGCGCGGCTGGGTGGTCGACCTGGTCGAGGAGCGCACCACCGGCGAGCTCGTCGAGGACTTCCTGCTGCAGTGCTACGGCGAGAACGACGCGGTGCCGCGCGAGGTCCTGGTGCCCGAGGAGCCGCCGGACGTCGAGGCCATGAACAGGCTGCTGTCGGACGCGCGCGGCGGCCAGGTGCGCATCAGGGTGCCCCGGCGCGGCGACAAGAAGGACCTGCTGGGGACGGTCGAGCACAACGCGCGGGAGTCGCTGCGCCAGCACCGGCTGCGCCGCGCCTCCGACCTCACCGCCCGCAGCCGCGCGCTCCAGGAGATCCAGGAGGCGCTGGGCCTGGACCAGGCGCCGCTGCGCATCGAGTGCTTCGACGTGTCGAACCTGCAGGGCACCGACGTGGTCGCCTCGATGGTCGTCTTCGAGGACGGGCTGGCCCGCAAGTCCGAGTACCGCCGGTTCACGATCAAGACGTTCGAGGGCCAGGACGACGTGCGCTCCATCCACGAGGTCCTCACCCGCCGGTTCAAGCGCTACCTGGCCGAGTCGCAGAAGGCGGGCGACCTCTCCCCGGAGGGCATCACCGGGGAGAGCAGCGAGGGCCTGCTGGCCTCCTACGGCTTCGGCGACGAGGGCGACGAGCGGAACGGCCCGCTGGACCCCGAGACCGGGAGGCCCCGCAAGTTCGCCTACCCGCCGAACCTGGTGGTGGTCGACGGCGGTCCGCCGCAGGTCGCGGCCGCCCAGCGGGCCCTGGACGAGCTGGGGATCGACGACGTCGCCGTCTGCGGCCTGGCCAAGCGGCTGGAGGAGGTCTGGCTGCCCGGCGAGGAGGACCCGGTGATCCTGCCGCGCGCCAGCGAGGGCCTCTACCTGATGCAGCGCGCCCGGGACGAGGCGCACCGCTTCGCGATCTCCTTCCACCGGGCGAAGCGCTCCAAGCGCATGACCACCAGCGAGCTCGACACCGTGCCCGGGCTGGGGCCGGCCCGCCGCACCGCGCTGCTGAAGCACTTCGGCTCGGTCAGCAGGCTGAAGGAGGCCTCGGCCGAGCAGATCGCGGAGGTGCCCGGAATCGGGCTCAAGACAGCGGAGACCATCGTGAAGGCCCTCCAAGGGGGAGTGGGATGACCACCGGAGCACATCTTCCGGACATAGTGATCGTCACCGGGATGTCCGGTGCCGGGCGCAGCACCGCGGCCAAGGCGCTGGAGGACCTGGACTGGTTCGTGGTCGACAACCTGCCCCCCGGGCTGCTGGCCACCATGGCCGACCTGGGCGGCCGGGTGCAGAACGCGGTGCCGCGCATCGCGGTCGTCGTCGACGTGCGCAGCCGGGCCTTCACCTCCGACCTGGAGTCGGCGATCAAGGACCTGGAGCAGCGCGGGGTCCGGCCCCGGGTGCTCTTCCTCGAGGCCGCCGACGAGGTGCTGGTGCGCCGCTTCGAGAGCGTGCGCCGGCCGCACCCGCTGCAGGGCGACGGGCGGATCGTCGAGGGCATCGCCCAGGAGCGGGCCCTGCTGCTGGAGATCCGGGCCGAGGCCGACCTGGTGGTCGACACCTCCAACCTGAACGTGCACCAGCTGCGGGCCAAGGTCGTCGGCTACTTCGGCGAGCCGGGCGACGAGTCCAGCCTGCGCGCGACCGTCGTCTCCTTCGGCTACAAGTACGGCCTGCCCGTCGACGCCGACCTCGTCGTCGACTGCCGGTTCCTGCCCAACCCGCACTGGATCCCCGAGCTGCGCCCGCAGAACGGCAGGGACGCCGGGGTCCGCGACTACGTGCTGGGCCAGCGCGGCGCCAAGGAGTTCCTGGACTCCTACACCGAGGTCCTGCGCCTGCTGACCGCCGGGTACGAGCGCGAGGGCAAGCACTACGTGACGCTGGCGGTGGGCTGCACCGGCGGCAAGCACCGGAGCGTGGCGATGGCCGAGCAGCTGGGCCAGCGGCTGCGCGACGAGGGGATCGACGTCCAGGTCGGCCACCGAGACCTCGGCAGGGAATGAGTTGAAGAACCCCAAGGTGGTCGCGCTGGGGGGAGGCCACGGCCTCTACGCCTCCCTCTCCGCGCTGCGCACGGTCACCGACCGGCTCACGGCGGTGGTCACCGTCGCCGACGACGGAGGCTCCAGCGGGCGGCTGCGCCGGGAGCTGGGCGTCATCCCGCCCGGTGACCTGCGCATGGCCCTGGCCGCGCTGTGCGGCGACGATGAGTGGGGCCGCACGTGGAGTGAGGTCATCCAGCACCGCTTCCGCAGCGAGGGCGGCCTGCACGAGCACGCCGTCGGCAACCTCCTGATCGTCGCGCTGTGGGAGCTGCTGGGCGACACCGTCGAGGGTCTCGGCTGGGTCGGCAGGCTGCTGGGCGCGCAGGGCCGGGTGCTGCCCATGGCGACGGTCCCGCTGGACATCGTCGCCGACGTGCTGGGCGCCGACCCCGAGCTGCCCGACGTGATCACCCAGGTGCGCGGCCAGGTCGCCTGCGCCGGCACCGCGGGCAAGGTGCTGGGCGTCTCGCTCGTCCCGCCCGACCCGCCGGCCAGCCCGCAGGCGCTGCAGGCCATCGAGGAGGCCGACTGGGTCGTCTTCGGGCCCGGGTCCTGGTTCACCAGCGTGCTGCCGCACCTGAAGGTGCCCGAGCTGCAGCGGGCCCTGGTGGAGACGAAGGCCCGGCGGGCGGTCGCGCTGAACCTGGCGCCGCAGCCCGGCGAGACCGACGACTTCTCCCAGCAGGCCCACCTGGAGGTGCTGGCCCGGCACGCGCCCGATCTGAGGATCGACGTGGTGCTGGCCGACTCCGGCGTGGTGGAGGAGCCCGAGGTGCTCGACAAGGCGGTGCAGGAGCTGGGCGGCTCCCTGCTGCTGGCCGAGGTCGCCATGCAGGACGGCTCTCCCCGCCATGATCCGGCGCTGCTCGCCCAAGCTTTCGTACAGATCTTCTCCACCGGCGCCGGTGGGCCGCGGAATCCGGGACACTGGTGAAGCTGTCTGACGGGCACGGTCAAAGCCGTGCCGGCGGGGGAAGAAGGGAATGCCCATGGCGATGACCGGCGTGGTGAAGGACGAGCTGAGCCGGCTGCCCATCCTCAAACCCTGCTGCCGCAAGGCCGAGGTGTCCACGATCCTGCGTTTCGCGGGGGGTCTGCACCTGGTCAGCGGGAGGATCGTGATCGAGGCGGAGCTCGACACCGGCTCGGCCGCCCGGCGGCTGCGCAAGGACGTCGCGGAGGTCTTCGGCCACACCTCGGACGTCATCGTGCTGGCGCCCAGCGGGCTGCGCAAGGGCAACCGGTACGTGGTGCGGGTGATCAGGGAGGGAGAGTCCCTGGCCCGTCAGACCGGGCTGATCGACAACCACGGGCGGCCGGTGCGCGGCCTGCCCCGGCACGTGGTGGCGGGCGCGGCCTGCGACGCCGAGTCGGCGTGGCGGGGCGCGTTCCTGGCGCACGGCTCGCTGACCGAGCCGGGGCGCTCCATGTCGCTGGAGGTCACCTGCCCGGGGCCCGAGGCCGCGCTGGCGCTGGTGGGCGCCGCCCGGCGGCTCAAGATCCACGCCAAGGCGCGCGAGGTGCGCGGGGTGGACCGGGTGGTGGTCAGGGACGGCGATGCGATCTCCGCGATGCTGACGCGGCTGGGCGCCCATGACAGCGTGCTCGCCTGGGAGGAGCGGCGGATGCGCCGCGAGGTCCGGGCGACGGCCAACCGGCTGGCCAACTTCGACGACGCCAACCTGCGCCGTTCGGCCCGCGCCGCGGTCGCGGCGGGCGCCCGGGTGGCGCGGGCGATGGAGATCCTCGGCGACGACGCGCCCGAGCACCTGATCGCCGCCGGGAGGCTGCGGCTGGAGCACAAGCAGGCGTCGCTGGAGGAACTGGGACAGCTGGCGGTCCCGCCGCTGACCAAGGACGCGATCGCCGGGCGGATCCGGAGGCTGCTCGCGATGGCCGACAAGCGCGCGTCCGATCTCGGACTTCCCGGGACAGAGGCGAATCTCACCCCGGACATGCTCGTACAGTGACGGACTTCCCGTCAGCCCCGCGTCACTCCTCCGAGGCCGCGGGGCTGACGGGAAGAGCCCTCCTGCTCACGCGCTTGGTCTGGACCAATCCTCTATACCAATACGGTCTAGACCTTTTCGATCACTCCTTCGGGGACGGCATCTCCCCTGGTCCGGGGTAGTGCGCTCACCCGTCCCTTCACCCCCTGCCAGTGGCGGAGTTCACGTCGCCCGTTCGGTAGGGTCGGGCTGGAACAGGGCGCGTCCGGGTCCTGGCTAGTAGACGTAACGCTTGAGGAGAGTCGTGACCATCCGAGTAGGAATCAACGGCTTTGGCCGGATCGGCCGCAACTTCTACCGCGCCGTTAAGGCCAGCGGCGCCGACATCGAGATCGTGGCGGTCAACGACCTGACCGACACCGCGACCCTCGCCCACCTGCTCAAGTACGACAGCATCCTGGGCCGCTTCCCCGAGGAGGTCAAGGCGGGCTCGGGCGAGATCGTCGTGGGCGGCAGGAGCATCAAGGTCTTCGCGGACCGCGACCCCGCCAACCTCCCCTGGAACGAGGTCGGCGTCGACATCGTCGTGGAGTCCACCGGCTTCTTCACCGACGCCAACAAGGCCAAGGTGCACGCCGAGAACGGCGCCAAGAAGGTCATCATCTCCGCCCCGGCGAAGAACGAGGACATCACCATCGTCCTGGGCGCCAACGACGACCTGTACGACCCGGCGGCCCACACCGTCATCTCCAACGCGTCCTGCACCACCAACTGCCTGGCGCCGCTGGCCAAGGTCCTCAACGACACCTTCGGTGTCGAGAAGGGCCTGATGACCACCATCCACGCCTACACCCAGGACCAGAACCTCCAGGACGCCCCGCACAGCGACCTGCGCCGCGCCCGCGCCGCCGCGCTGAACATCGTCCCGACCTCCACCGGCGCCGCCAAGGCCATCGGCCTGGTCCTGCCCGAGCTGCAGGGCAAGCTCGACGGCTACGCGCTGCGCGTGCCGATCCCCACCGGCTCGGCCACCGACCTCACCGTCACCCTCGCCCGCGAGACCACCGTCGAAGAGGTCAACGCCGCGTTCAAGGCCGCCGCCGAGGGCCCGCTCAAGGGCTACCTGCACTACACCGAGGACCCGATCGTCTCCTCCGACATCGTGACCGACCCGGCGTCCTGCATCTTCGACTCCGGCCTCACCAAGGTCATCGGCAACCAGGTCAAGGTCGTCGGCTGGTACGACAACGAGTGGGGCTACTCCAACCGCCTCGTCGACCTCGTCAAGCTCGTCGGCTCGAGCCTGTAGGGCGATCTCATCGTGATGGCGGCCGGTCCCCGGCC
>NZ_BAAATZ010000034.1:54263-77840 GCF_039533685.1 Actinocorallia aurantiaca
CCGCGGAGCGCCGCGGAAGGCCCAGGCCGGTGGTGGCCCTGCAGTGCCGTGGTCAGGTGAACTCTCATGGGTGGGGTGGAATGAAGACTGTTGACGATCTCGAGGTCCAGGGCAAGAAGGTCCTGGTCCGGGCCGACCTGAATGTGCCGCTCAAGGACGGGGTCATCACCGATGACGGACGCATCCGGGCGAGCCTCCCGACGATCCGGAAGCTGATCGACAAGGGCGCCAGGGTCGTCGTCGTGGCGCACCTGGGCCGGCCCAAGGGCGAGGCCAAGCCGGAGTTCTCCCTCGCGCCGGTCGCCGTGCGGCTCGGCGAACTGCTGGGCAAGGACGTCGCCTTCGCCGCCGACACCGTGGGCGCCTCGGCCGAGGCCGCCGTCGCGGGCCTGGGCGACGGCGAGGTGGCGCTGCTGGAGAACCTGCGGTTCGCCGCGGCCGAGACCAGCAAGGACGACGCCGAGCGGGGCGCGTTCGCAGACCGGCTCGCGGCGCTCGCCGACGTGTACGTCGGCGACGGGTTCGGTGCGGTGCACCGCAAGCACGCCTCGGTCTACGACGTGCCCAAGCGGCTGCCGCACGCGGCCGGCGGGCTCATCGCCACCGAGGTCGACGTGCTCAAGAGGCTGACCGAGGACGTGGCGCGCCCCTACGCGGTGGTGCTCGGCGGCTCCAAGGTCTCCGACAAGCTCGGGGTCATCGACAACCTCCTGGAGACCGCCGACCGCATCCTCATCGGCGGCGGCATGCTCTTCACCTTCCTCAAGGCCCAGGGCCACGAGGTCGGCCAGTCCCTGCTCGAAGAGGACCAGATCCCCGTCGTCCTGGAGTACCTGGAGCGGGCGAAGGCCAAGGGCGTGGAGTTCGTCCTGCCCGTGGACGTCGTCGCCGCGACCGCGTTCAGCGCGGACGCCGAGCACGACGTGGTCCCCGCGGACGCCATCCCCGCCGACCGGCTCGGCCTGGACATCGGCCCCGAATCGGGCAAGCTCTTCGCCTCCCGCCTCGCGGACGCCAAGACGATCTTCTGGAACGGCCCGATGGGCGTGTTCGAGATGGAGCCCTACTCGCACGGCACCCGGGCGGTGGCCCAGGGCCTGCTCGACTCCGCCGCCTTCACCGTGGTCGGCGGCGGCGACTCCGCGGCGGCCGTCCGCACCCTCGGCTTCGACGAGAACGCCTTCTCCCACATCTCCACCGGCGGCGGCGCCAGCCTGGAGTACCTCGAAGGCAAGACCCTGCCCGGCCTGGAAGCTCTGGAGGACTGACCCATGGCCCGTAAGCCCCTGATGGCCGGCAACTGGAAGATGAACAACAACCACCTCGAGGCGATCGCGCTGGTGCAGAAGCTCGCGTTCGCGCTCAAGGACAAGGACTACGAGGCGGTGGACATCGCGGTCCTGCCGCCGTTCACCGACCTCCGCTCGGTGCAGACCCTGGTCGACGCCGACCGGCTGAAGATCAAGTACGGTTCGCAGGACATCTCCGCCCACGCCTCCGGCGCCTACACCGGCGAGGTGTCCGGCGCGATGCTGGCCAAGCTCCGCTGCTCCTACGCGACGGTCGGGCACTCCGAGCGCCGCCAGTACCACGGCGAGACCGACGCCCTGGTCAACGCCAAGGCCAAGGCCGCGCTGGCCAACGAGCTCACCCCGATCATCTGCGTCGGCGAGGGCCTGGACGTCCGCAAGGCCGGCGAGCAGGTCGCCCACACCCTCGGCCAGATCGACGGGGCGCTGGAGGGGCTGACCGCCGAGCAGGCCCGGACCGTCGTCATCGCCTACGAGCCCGTCTGGGCGATCGGGACCGGCGAGGTCGCCACCCCCGACGACGCGCAGGAGGTCTGCGGGGCGATCCGCGGCCGGCTGGAGAAGCTTTACGACACCGATGTCGCGCAGAGCGTGCGGATCCTCTACGGTGGCTCGATGAAGTCCTCGAATGTGGCGGGTCTGATGGCGCAGCCCGATGTGGACGGCGGTCTCATCGGCGGAGCCGCGCTCGACGCCGAGGAATTCGTCAAGATCTGCCGATACCGGGACCTCTCGGTGGCGGGTTGAGCCAAACTTGCTCGTGTGACAGGCGGGTTCTGCTGAACCACCGGTCGGCTCGTCGTACCCTTCATAAAGACAGGTAAACCGATTCGCCTGTCCGTCGTCCTACTATTCGAGCCCCGCGTCCCGCGGGGGTGGCCAGAAGGCGCTAACTGCTGTGATTCTTGCAAGCTCCATCGTGCTGATCATCACGAGCCTGCTGATGGTCCTGCTCGTGCTGATGCACAAGGGTAAGGGCGGGGGCCTTTCCGACATGTTCGGCGGCGGCATCTCCTCCTCGCTCGGTGGGTCGTCGGTGGTCGAGCGCAACCTGGACCGCCTCACGGTCGCCACCGGAGTCATCTGGTTCGCCTCGATCGTGGTGCTCGGCTTCCTGTTCAAGGCGCAGGGCGCCTGACCCCTCGGCGTCCCCGCCGGAGACGTACGACAGTGCGCACCGGGAGCGAGAGCTCCCGGCGCGGTGATTTTCAAGGAGTTGTCCGTGGCTAGTGGCAGTGCCATTCGCGGAAGCAGGGTCGGTGCCGGCCCGATGGGCGAGGCGGAGCGCGGCGAGGCCGCACCCCGAGTCATCATCAGCTTCCACTGTGCCAACCAGCACGAAACCCGCCCCAGCTTCGCCAGTGACTGCCAGGTCCCCGAGACCTGGGACTGCCCCCGCTGCGGTCTTCCGGCCGGCACCGACGCCGCCAACCCCCCGGCTGCCCCCAAGAACGAGCCGTACAAGACCCACCTCGCCTACGTGAAGGAGCGCCGCTCCGACGCCGACGGCCAGGCCATCCTCGAGGAGGCCCTCGGCAAGCTGCGCGAGCAGCGCCGCCTCGTCCAGGCCGCCATGGCCGCGGCCGCCCGCAACTAGCGAGCGCGCACGACCGCGGAGAAGACCCGGCTCCTCTTAGGGGAGGCCGGGTCTTCTCATGCGCGCACCATCCCCGAGCCGGTGTGATCCCTGCTGCCTCCGGGTGGTTCCGGGCTCCGGGCCACCCGTAACGGGGTAGGGATCCGGCATGGCTGAAGTCACGGAAGTAGATGTCGTCGTTGTCGGAATGGGGCCCGGTGGGGAGGACGTCGCGGGGAAACTGGCCGAGGCCGGGCTCGAGGTGGCCGCGGTCGAGGCGGGGCTCGTCGGAGGGGAGTGCCCGTACTACGGGTGCATTCCCAGCAAGATGATGATCAGGGCTGCGGACGTGCTGGCCGAGGCGCGCAGGGTGCCGGGGCTGGCGGGGGAGACCGAGGTGCGGCCCGACTGGGGGCCGGTGGCCGCGAGGCTGAAGGAGGCCACCGACGACTGGGACGACCGGGTGGCGGCGGAGCGGTTCACCGACAAGGGCGGCACGCTCGTGCGGGGGTTCGGAAAGATCACGGGACCCCGCGAGGTGACCGTGGGGGAGCGGGTGCTGCGGGCGCGGCGGGGAGTCGTGCTCAACCCGGGGACCGAGCCCGCCATCCCGCCGATCGACGGGCTGGAGGGCACTCCTTTCTGGACCAACCGCCAGGCCGTCAAGGCGTCCGAGGCGCCGGAGTCCCTGGTGCTCATCGGCGGCGGGGCCATCGGGGTGGAACTGGCGCAGGCGTTCTCGCGGTTCGGGACCCGAGTCACGGTGCTGGAGGGGCGTAGCCGGCTGCTCGGGGTGGAGGAGCCGGAGGCCGGGGAGCTGGTCGGCAAGGTCTTCGAGGAGGAGGGCATCGACGTCCGCACCGGGGTGAAGATCACCCGGGTCGGCTACGACGGGCGGTTCACCGTCGAGTTCGGCGACCGGTCCGTCGAGGCGGAGCGGCTCCTGGTGGCCACCGGGCGCCGGACGGATCTGGCGAAGCTGGGAGTGGGACGGATAGGGCTGGACGAGTCGGCCAGGACGATCCCCGTGGACGAGCGGATGCGCGCGGCCGACGGGGTGTGGGCGATCGGGGACGTCACCGGGCACGGGGCCTTCACCCACATCTCGATGTACCAGGCGGCGATCGCCGTCCGCGACATCCTGGGCCAGGACGGTCCGCCCGCCGACTACCGGGCGCTGCCCAGGGTGTCGTTCACCGACCCGGAGATCGGGGCGGTGGGCCTCACCGAGGCGCAGGCCGTCGAGAAGGGCATGGACGTGCGCACGGGGTACACGCCCCTGTCGTCCTCGACCCGCGGGTGGATCCACAAGGGCGAGGGGTTCGTCAAGCTGGTGGTCTCGGGCGACGAACTGGTGGGCGCCACCACCGCGGGCCCCTCCGGGGGCGAAATGATGTCCGCGCTGGCCGTCGCGATCCACGGCAGGGTGCCCGTCTCCTCGCTGACCCACATGATCTACGCCTACCCCACCTTCCACCGCGCGATCGAGGACGCGCTGCGCGACATCGGCTGAGCCGGTGACCGGATCGGTCCGGTGCGGGGCGGGAACGTGCCTGTCGCGACGGAGGGCGCGGCGGGAGGATCGAGGGCATGAAGAAGAGAGCCCACCTCGTCATCGACGTCCAGGAGTCGTTCCGCCGCTCGCCCCTGTGGGAGGCGGTGTCCGATCCGCGGATCGTCCAGAAGGTCGCCGAACTGGTCGAGGGCGCTCGGGCCAAGGGCGAGCCGGTGGTCTGGGTGCTGCACTCCGAGGAGGGTTCTGGCACGTTGTTCGACCCCGCCCTGGGGTTCGTGCGGCTGATGGACGGCCTGGAGCCCGCCGAGGAGGAGCCTGTGCTGGTCAAGTCGGCCCACAACGCGTTCACGACCACCCGGCTGCAGCAGTTGCTGACCTCGTGGGGGATCGGCGAGGTGACGGTCTCGGGGATCAGGACGGAGCAGTGCTGCGAGACCACCGCGAGGGTGGCGTCCGACCTCGGCTTCGAGGTGCTGTTCGTGACGGAGGCGACCGCCACGCATCCGCTGGCCCACCCCGAGGCCCCGGCCGGGCGGAGCGTGGCGGAACTGCTGGCCGACCCCCGGACGCTCCCCGCCGGAGAAGTGATCCGGCGGACGGAGTACGCCCTGTCCGGACGGTTCGCCCGGCTCGTCACCGTCAAGGAGGCGGTAGCCTGACCGGATCATGCCCAAGGTCGTCTTCGTTCTGGTCCCGGGCCTGCACCTGCTCGACCTCGCGGGCCCGGCCCAGGCGTTCTCCGACGCCGCGGCCCTCGGCTACGAGTACGAGTTGCACTACGTGGCCGAACGGCTGGCCGTGCCCTCCTTCCAGGGGGTGCCCCTGACCGCCGGGCTCACCTGGCCCCGGCTGGAGAAGGACGACCTGGTCGTCGTCCCCGGGTGGCACGGCCACAGCCCCATCGGCGAGGAGACGGCCCGCCGCCTGGCCGCGCACCACGCGTCCGGCGGGACCGTCGCCAGCGTCTGCGCCGGAGCCGACGCCCTCGGACGCGCGGGCCTGCTGGACGGCCGCCGCTTCACCACCCACCACGACCTGCAGGACGCGATGGCGCGCCGCTACCCGAAGGCGGTCCTCGTGCGCGACGTCCTCTACGTGACCGACGGCGGGGTCGTCACCTCGGCGGGCATCGCCAGCGGCATCGACCTGGCCCTGCACCTGATCGCCCTGCGCCACGGCCCCGGCGCGGCCGCCAGGGTCGCCCGCTCGATGGTCGTCTACGCCCGCCGCAACGGCGATCAGCCCCAGGCCGGCGTCATGCTCCGCCACCGGGGCCACCTGGCCGACTCCGTCCACCGCGTCCAGGACCTCATCGACGACCGGTTCACCGAACCCCTCCCGCTGGACGCCCTGGCGGCGTCGGCCGGAGTCGGCGTCCGCACCCTGACCCGCCGGTTCACGGCGGCCATCGGCCTCACCCCGCTGCGCTACCAGCAGTTGCTGCGGCTGGAGCGCGCCGAGCAGCTCCTGTCCGAGGGCTCCACCATGGAGGCCGCAGCCCGCGCCGTGGGCTTCGAGGACGCCCGCATGCTCCGCAGGCTCCGCCGGCGCGCCTCCGCCGACCGCACGAGCCCCGCCTCGTAGCCGCGGATCGACGCGGCCGGACGTCGCGGCCGCATCGGCGGGCGCGACGCGGTGCCGCCCGGCCGCGACGCGTGACGGCTCAGGTCAGTCGTTGCGGTAGAGGGCGAGGACCTCGGCGACGCAGGCGGGGCGGCGCTGGCCGTCGATCTCGATGGTGACCTTCATGGTGCCGAGCTTGCCGGCGGGGGAGTTCTTGAGGTCCATGAGCACGGCCTTGGCGCGGACCTTGGCCCCCACGGCGACGGGGGTGTGGAAGCGGACCTTGTTGAGGCCGAAGTTCACCACCATGGTGAGCTTCTCGATGGTGAAGATCTGGACGACGTGGGCCGTCACGAGGCTGAGGGTCAGGTAGCCGTGGGCGATGGTGCCGCCGAAGGGGCTCTCGGAGGCGGCGCGCTCGGGGTCGACGTGGATCCACTGGTGGTCGCCGGTGGCGTCCGCGAACCTGTTCACCTGCTCCTGGGTGATCTCCTGCCACTCGCTGTGGCCGAGCTCCTCGCCCACGGCGGCGGCGAACTCGTCCAGGTCGGTGAACGTGCGCATCTGCAACTCCTCGTCGTCGGTTCACGACCATTGTGGCGGGTGCCGCGGACCTGCGTGAACGTGCCGCGCTCAGGCCGCCGGAAGGCGGGTGGTGAAACCCCCGTGGAAGCCGTAGGGGATGTGGTGGGGAAGCCAGGCGGTCGCCACGAGGTCCAGGCTCCGGGCGTCGAGGACCGCCAGCCCCGAGCGGTGCCGGGCCGCCTGGTAGACGACGGAGAGCAGCCAGCCGTCGTCCTCGGCGGAGTCCTCGGAGCGCGGGACGAAGACGGGTTCGCCCACGCAGTCGCCGAGGACGTGGGAGGTGACCGCGCCGGTGTCGTGGTCGACCTTCAGGACGGCGTCGAAGAACCCCTCGGTTCCGTGGTGGCCGCTGAGGTAGCTGAAGCGGTGCCGGGTGGAGGAGCGGCGCCAGTCGAACTGCGGCAGCTCGCACGGGTGGTCGGCGAGTTCCTCCTCGGTCACCTTGCCGGCGGCGACGCGGTAGCGGACCAGCGAGCTCGGGCGGGTCAGGTGGAAGCGGTCCCGGAAGTTCAGCAGGTCGGCCTTCAGCGGCTCCCAGTCCGGGTACCGGACGAGTTCCACCACGGTGTCCGGGCCGTCCTCGTAGGCGTTGGTGATGTGGGTGCCGACCATCGCCTCATGCTCGACGATCCGGGGAGGCCCTCCGTCGCGGGGGACGAGCAGGAACCGGGTCGGCAGGTCGGGGAAGTAGTTCAGCGAGGACACCGCGGAACGGCCGCGCAGGATCCCCCCGACGTCGGGGAGGGTGGGGCTGAGGACGAACACGAGGTGCCGTTCGGTGAGCCCGAAGTCGTGGTTCCAGGAGAGCCCCCGGACGCGGACGGAGGCGATGAGGGTCATCCTTCCGGCCGGGTCGACGCGGTAGCAGTTGATCCCCGGAGTCGGCAGGAACCGCAGCCCGAAGTTGAACATCTCGCCGGTGGCGGGGTCGAACCGGGGGTGCGCCGACCACATGCCCAGCCCCTTGAGCCGTCCGCCGAAGTCGTGCAGCCCGTAGGTCTCCAGGGTGTCGGGGTCCACCCTGGTGGGCTTGCCGCCCTCCCACAGGGCCAGCAGGTCCCCCGCGTGGAACGACAGGTTGGTGTTGGCGGTGTTGGTCGGCGGCATCGGCACTCCGGTGGAGGTGCCGACTCCGGCCCGCCAGCGCCGCTTGGAGCGGTACTGGGGGGTGCGCAGGTAGCGGTTGCGGAAGCCGACCCGCCCCTGGTCGAAGGTGAACCGCGACACCATGCCGTCGCCGTCGAAGATGCAGTCCAGGAGGGTGGTCCCGACCTGCCATTTGCCGGGCCCGTTGCGGTAGAGCGTCCCGTGGAGCTCGCGGGGCACCGTCCCGTCGATCTCGGTGACGTCGTAGGAGTGTTCCTCGAGGAGGGGGTCGAACACGCCGTAGGTCATGCGCCCAGCCTTTAATCTGAGGACGCTTGTCGTCAATAACTTGGGGCAAGATGATCCCCGATGAGTACGCGGGCCTACCGGGGGCGCAGCCCGGAACAGCGCGTCGCCGAACGCCGCGGACGGCTGCTGGCCGCAGGCCTGGACCTGTGGAGCGAGCTGGGCTGGTCGGGGGTCTCCGTACGCGGCGTCTGCGCCCGCTCGGGCCTGACGGACCGCTACTTCTACGAGTCCTTCGACGACCGCGACGCCCTGCTCCTGGCGGTCTTCGACCAGGTCAGGGACGAGCTGACCGGCAGGCTGCTGGCCGTCCCGTTCACCGGGGAGCCGCGCGCCGTCATGAGGACGATGTTCACCGTCCTCGTCACCGCGCTGGCCGACGACCCCCGCTACGCCAGGATCGCCTTCACCGAGCCCGCGGGCTGCCCGGCCCTGGAGATCCGCCGCCACGACGCGCTCCTGGCCGTCGCCGAATCCGTCGCCGAGGGAGTCCGCTCCGCGGCCCCGGAGGAGAATCCGCGCGACCTCCACGGCACGGCCCTGTTCTGCGTGGGCGGCGTCGGAGGCCTCATCTCCGCCTGGCTCGCGGGGCGGCGCCCCGAGGCCCCCGAGGAGCTCGCCGAACGCTGCACCGACCTGTGCGCCCGCGTCTTCGGAGTCTGAGGGCGCCGCTCACCGCTCCAGGTGGGAGATCTCGTTGAAGACGAGCCTCTCCCCGTCCCGCCAGTGCGAGACCGAGCAGTTGGCCACCGAGGTGCGCTCCAGTTCCATGAGCTCGGCCTCTGTCAGCCCGTCCAGCAGGTAGGCGAAGACGAAGATCACCGCGTCGTGGGCGGAGACCAGCACCCTGCCCTCGGCGGGCAGGTCCCGCAGGAAGGAGCGGAGCCGCAGCGCGATGTCGGACCACGACTCGCCGCCGGGCGGCCGGAAGTAGAACTTCCCCAGCTCCTGCTTGCGCCGCCACTCCTCGGGGAAGCGCTGCCGGATGCCCCGGGGCGTCAGCCGGTAGAACGCCCCCATGTCCCGGTCGCGCAGTCGCTCGTCCAGCCGTATGTCCTCGCGCCCGGTGGCCAGGCGGACGGTCTCCAGCGACCGCAGGTAGGGGGAAGAGATGATCAGGTCCGGCGGCTCCCGCTCGGCCAGGAACCGGCCGAGGCGCAGGGCCTGCTCTCGGCCGTAAGCGGACAGCGGGACGTCGGGGTCCCGCTCGGGAACGTCGATGACCTCGGCCCCTGACCGCAACGCCGCCCTGCGCGCCGCGTTCCCGGTGCTCTCGGCGTGCCGGATCAGTATCAACTCCATGGTGCCCGTGTCATCCCCTCTTGTAGGCTCTCCGAAGACAGAAGCGACTGGCGCAGTCAAGGTGGATCACCACCGGGGAGCGAGATCGAGCGGGCACCGCGCGCCTGGGTGTCTCCGCGCGAACTCGTGGAGGAACGCCTTGCACCAGCCCGCCCTGCCGCACCTGCACGCCGCCGACCCGGCCCTGGCCGCCCTGATCGAGGGCGAGGCGACCCGCCAGCACGACAAGATCCGGCTGATCGCCTCCGAGAACTACGTCTCCCCTGCGGTCCTGGAGGCCACCGGCTCGGTCCTGACCAACAAGTACTCCGAAGGCTACGTCGGCCGCCGGTACTAC
Source organism: Actinocorallia aurantiaca (assembly GCF_039533685.1). Classification (NCBI taxonomy): domain Bacteria; kingdom Bacillati; phylum Actinomycetota; class Actinomycetes; order Streptosporangiales; family Thermomonosporaceae; genus Actinocorallia; species Actinocorallia aurantiaca. The sequence goes on from NZ_BAAATZ010000034.1 coordinate 63,845, forward strand.
GAGGGCCAGCAGTTCGTCGACCCCGTCGAGGAGCTGGCCGTCGAGCGGGCCAAGGCGCTGTTCGGCGTCGAGCACGCCAACGTCCAGCCCTATTCCGGCTCGCCCGCCAACCTCGCCGCCTACCTGGCGTTCCTGGAGCCCGGCGACACCGTCATGGGCATGGCGCTGCCGATGGGCGGCCACCTCACCCACGGCTGGTCCGTCAGCGCGACCGGCAGGTGGTTCACGCCGGTGCGCTACGGGGTGCGCGCCGACACCGGCCGCGTGGACCTCGACGAGGTCCGCGACCTGGCGTTGAAGGAGCGCCCGAAGCTCATCTTCTGCGGCGGCACCGCGATACCCCGCACGATCGACTACCCGGCCTTCGCCGAGATCGCCCGCGAGGCCGGCGCGGTGCTGGCGGCCGACATCGCGCACCTGGCCGGCCTGATCGCGGGCGGCGCCCACCCCTCCCCGGCCGGCCACGCCGACGTGATCACCACCACGACCCACAAGACCCTGCGCGGCCCGCGCGGTGCGATGATCATGTCTACGGCGGAGCACGCCGCCGCGCTGGACAAGGCGGTCTTCCCCGGCCTGCAGGGCGGCCCGCACAACCACACCACCGCGGCCATCGCGGTGGCCCTGAAGGAGGCCGCCGCCCCGGCCTTCTCCGCCTACGCCCACCAGATCGTCGCCAACGCGAAGGCGCTCGCCCAGGCCCTGCTGGAGCGCGGGTTCGACCTGGTCTCCGGCGGCACCGACAACCATCTCGTCCTCATCGACCTGACGAACAAGGGCGTGGCGGGCAAGCCCGCCGCCCGGGCGCTGGACGAGGCCGGCATCGAGCTGAACCACAACACCGTGCCCTTCGACCCGCGCAAGCCGTTCGACCCGTCGGGCCTGCGGCTGGGCACCGCCGCCATCACCACGCGAGGCCTCACCGAGGCGGACATGCCGCGCGTCGCGGCCTGGATCGACGAGGTGGTCAGGGCGCACGAGGACACAGGGCTCCTCAGCCGGATCGCCGCCGAGATCCGCGAGTTCATGGGCGCCCGTCCGATGCCCGGCTGGGCTCCGGCCCCCTGAATCCGCGCGCGGCACCCGGCTCACCGGCCTGACAGCAGGTCGGCGAGCCGGGCCAGCTTCGAGGTGCGGTGCACGCCCCGCTCCCGGGCGTCGGCGCCGCGGTAGAGGGAGTACATGAGCTGGACGCCGAGCCAGCGCAGCGGTTCGGGCTCCCAGCGCCGGGCCGGCCTGTTCACCCACGGCAGGGTGGTCAGGTCGGTCTCCTCACCCAGCAGCAGGTCGCGCAGGGTCCGTCCGGCCAGGTTGGAGGTGGCCACCCCGTGGCCGGTGTAGCCGCCCGCGTGTCCGAGGCCGGTCCGGTGGTCGACGGTGGCGGTCGAGCACCAGTCGCGGGGCACTCCGAGGACCCCCGACCAGGCGTGCGCGACGGGGACGGACGCCGCCGCCGGGAACATGTCGGCCAGCAAGGTGCGCAGGGCCGTGACGGTCGCCTCGGGGGTGCGGCCCGCGTCGTCGATCCTCGACCCGTACCGGTAGGGCTTGCCCCGTCCGCCGAAGGCGATGCGGCCGTCCGCGGTGCGCTGGGCGTACATGTAGTAGTGCGCCATGTCGCCCAGCAGCTCCGCGCCCCGCCAGCTCCCGTCCAGGACGTCCTCGGGCAGCGGCTCTGTGACGATCATGGAGCTGTTCATGGGGAGCCAGTCGCGGTGCGCTCCGGGGAAGGCGGCGGTGAACCCCTCGGTGGCGCGGACGACGTACTCGGCGCTGACCGTCCCGTAGGGCGTCACGGCAGCCGCGGGCAGGCCGCCGCCGCGCGGACGCAGGCCGGTGACCTCGGTGCCCTCGTAGAGCTCGACGCCGAGCTCCCGGACGACCCGTGCCAGGCCGCGGACGAGCTTCGCGGGCTGGACGCGGGCGCAGTGCGGGCTCCAGGAGGCCCCGACCGCCCCGGCCACACGGACGCGCTCGCCCGGTTCGATCAGCCGCAGGTCGTCCTCTCCCCAGCCCCACGCGCGCTCGTGGGCGACCAGTTCGGTGAGCCGTCTCAGCTGCGCCCTGTTGCGCGCGACGGTCACCACGCCGTCGTGCTCCAGATCGGCTTCGACGCCCTCCTCGGCGGCGACCCGCACGATCTCCGAGACGGAGCCGAACATGGCCCGCTGCAACCGCAGGACGGCGTCCTTGCCGTGCGTGCGCGCGTAACGCGGGGCCGACCCGGCCAGTTCGCCGACGACCCAGCCGCCGTTGCGGCCGGACGCCCCGAACCCGGCGAACTCTTTCTCCAGCACGACGACCCGCAGGCCGGGCCGCGCCTTCTTCAGGTAGTACGCGGTCCACAGCCCGGTGTAGCCCGCTCCGATGACGCACACGTCGGCGTCGCGGGAGCCGGGCAGGGGCGTCGACGGCAGGGGGAGCCCGATCTCCCCGAACCAGTGGGACACCGCCCCGTTCACGTAAGGCCTGTTCACCAGGGACATGGTGCCCATCATCCCTGCATATCCCAACGAGATGAGCATCACGAGATAGACGTCACGTACCACTTCGACCGCCGGAAACCCTCGCCACACGGTGCTGTAACACGGGCCCGGAAATCTGGACCCATCACACACCAAGGGGGAATTCCATGACAGTCCTCATCGAGTCGGCGATCTCACCGCCGGCGGTACGGGCACCGCAGCCGTCCATGCGGCCGCTCCGGGCGTCCGACAAGCAGGCGGTCGACGCGATGCACGCGCGCTGCTCGACGAGCAGCCGCCGGATGCGCTACTTCAGCGCCAAGCCCGGCCTGCCGCAGCGGCTCTTCGACCTGTTCCTGGAACGCTCCCGCGGGCTGACCCTGGTGGTCGAGAACGCCGAGGGGGACATCGTCGCCCTCGGCCACATGATGTACGTCTCCCGGCCCGGCGCGGCCGAGCTGGCCTTCCTCGTCGAGGACGCCTGGCAGGGCAGGGGCCTGGGCCGCGCCCTCACCGAGCGGATGCTGGACCTCGGGCGCGCCGAGGGGCTGCGGGAGCTCGGCGCCAGCGTCCTCAGCGAGAATGCCCGGATGCGCAGGCTGCTGACCTCCCTGGGCGGCCGGACCGCCCGGACCGAGGACCCGGCCGTGCTGGAGATCGTCATCGTGCTGGAGGAGGCCGCCGCCGCGTAACTGGAACGCTCCAGGGCTGGGACGATGTCGGGGTGTCCATCTACGACGATCCCGCCGCCTACGAACTCTCCTGCGCCTTCCGCGACGTCCCCGCCGAAGTGGACGCGCTCCTGCGCTGGTCGGCCCGGCACGGACGGACGCCGGAGACCGTCCTGGAACTGGCCGCCGGCCCCGCCGAGCACGCCAGGGAGTTCGCCCGCCGGGGCCTGAGGGCCACCGCGCTGGACCTGAGCCCCGCGATGTGCGCCCACGCCGCCGCCAGGGCTCCCGAACTGACCGTCGTTCAAGCGGACATGACGGACTTCGAGCTTCCCGAACGCTTCGACCTCATCGTCACGATGCTGGACAGCACCGCCCACCTGCACACCCTCGACGCCATGGCCGCGCACCTCGTCCGCGCCGCCGCCCACCTGGCGGAAGGCGCCGTCTACATCCTGGAGATGAGCCACCCCGGCGACAGGTTCGGCACCGAGCCCTCCACCTCCACCGAGTGGACCGCCGAACGGGACGGCGTCACCGCCGAGGTGCGCTGGGGCTCCCTGGACGACGCCCTGGACCCGCTCACCCAGATCGTGGACGACCACGTCCTGATCAAGGTCACCGAGCCGCCGGCGCGGCCCGGCGGCCCGGCGCGGGTCCGGGTCGTCGAGGGCGTCGTGCCCTACCGGTTCTGGACCGCCACCGAGCTGGAGGCCGCCGTCAGGGTCGCCGCCGGCGGCCATCCCGCGGCGGCCCTGGAGGTCGCGGCTCGGTACGGCGACTTCGCCGACGTCCCGCCCACGGATCCGGTGGCCTGGCGTTTCATCACCGTATTCCGGAGGAAACCGGTATCGTCCCCGGCATGACACAGCCCTTGACCCCCCAAGAGGAAGAGCGCTTCGTCCGGGAGATGGTGCCCCTCGTCATCGCCAAGACGGGCAGGGGGGCGACCTTCCGGATCACCGCCGACACCGAGGAGCTCCAGCGGATGTTCCGGGAGGTCACCAGCCGGGCCTCGGAGGCGCTGGGCCGGCCGCTGATGGGCTACACCAACGGCCGGGAGTTCTGGATCAGGTTCCCCGACGCTCAGCCGCTGGAGACCGGCGACGACCCCGGCGGGAGCGCGGAGGCCGCGTCCCGGTCCAACAGGTAGAGGGTCGAGCGGAGGCCGCGGGCCGCCGCCACCGGCGCCTCCATCACGTCCGCGTCCGCCAGGCCCAGCCGGACGGCCTCGGCCTTGGACGAACCCGACGCGATGACCCAGACCTCCTCGGCAGCCCGGATCGCCGGGACGGTGAGCGAGATCCGGGTCGGCGGCGGCTTCGGCGAACCGTGCACTCCCACCGCCGTCAGCTTCTCCTCGCGCAGCGTCGGCTGCCCCGGGAAGAGCGAGGCGATGTGGGCGTCGGGGCCCACCCCCAGCATGAGCACGTCGAACGCGGGGACCGCCGACGGCGCGCCCTGTGCCGCGGCGGCGAGCTCCGCGGCGTACCTCGCGGCGGCCGCGTCGGCGTCGTCGCCGTCCGGACCGTCGGGCCCGCGCATCACATGGACCCGGGCCGGATCGACCGGCACCCTGTCCAGCAGCGCCTCGCGCGCCCCCGTCTCGTTGCGTTCGGGATGCCCCGACGGCAGGAAGCGCTCGTCCCCCCACCAGACGTCGAGCCGCCCCCAGTCGACGGCGTCCCTGGCGGGACTGTCCGCGACGGCGGCCAGCGCGGCCAGCCCCGCCCCGCCGCCGGTGAGCACGACCGAGGCGGTTCCGCGCCGGGCCTGCGCGTCGACGAGCCGGGTGATCAGCCGCGCCGCCACCCCGGCGGCCAGCAGCCCGGAGTTCGGATGGACCAGGATCTCGGGTGCGCTCAAGAGCCGGCCTTCTTCCTGCTCGGCCGCGTCCTGCCGGGCGCGGGGGAACCCGTGCCGGGCGGGGGAGCGGTGACGTCCGTGCTTTCCGAGGCGCCGGGGTGCTCAGAACCGCCGGCCCCCTCGGCGCCCGGCGTGCTCTCGCCGCCCGCGGCGCCTTCGGTGCTCTGAACGCTCTCAGCGCTCTCGGAAGCGCCCTGCAGCACCTCCCGGCGGCTCTGCTCCTTCTCGAAGCGCCTCACCGCCTCGTGGTAGACCTCGTCGGGGTCCAGCCGCCGCAGCTCCTCGGCGAGCAGCTCGGCGATCGGGCGGCGCATCAGCGACACGTACCGGTCGGGCTGGCCGGGCCGCGACATCGTCGCCACCCGCCCGTCCGGCCGGGTGATGGCCAGTTCGCCCTCGTCGCTGTGCAGGACCACCGCGGTGATGCCGGGGCCCTCGGAGACCCTCCGGTGGGCCGGGATGCCCAGCCGGACCTCCAGCCAGGCGGCGAGCAGCTCCGTGCTCGGGCTGTCGGCCTCGCCCAGCACCTCGGCCGAGCGCAGCGACGGCGTCGGCTGGTCCAGCGAGGCGGCCAGCAGGGTGCGCCACGGCGTCAGCCTGGTCCAGGCGAAGTCGGTGTCGCCGGGCGCGTAGGAGCGGCTGAGCCGGGCGAGCGCCTCCAGCCGGTCCATCGCGGCGTAGCAGTCGGTGACCCGGCGCTGCCCGAGCGCGCCCAGCGGGTCCTCCGCCGGGTCCTCCGGCGGCTGGCCCGGCCACCAGACGACGACCGGCGCGTCCGGCACCAGCAGCGGCACCACCACCGAGTCGGCGTGCTGGGCCAGCGGCCCGTACATGCGCAGCAGCACCGTCTCGCCCGGCCCCGTCTCGCCGATGCGGATCTCCGCGTCGAGCCGGGAGGAGCTGCCCCGCGGGTCGCGGGAGATGACGGTCAGGATCCGGCACGGGTGCTCGCGGGCCGCGTCGTTGGCGGCGCGCAGCGAGTCGTACTGCGCCGACTCGTCGGTGACGATGACCAGGGTCAGCACCATCCCGATCGTCGGGCCGCCCATCTGGTGCCGGGCCTGGGTCAGCGCGTCCTGGATGCGTCGGGTGGTGGTCGAGGTGAGGTCGATGTTCACGTCAGATCCTCCGCCAGGCGCGGCCGTCACGCTTCATCATCCGGTCGGCGGACTTGGGGCCGTATCCGCCGGACTTGTACTGGTCGGGCCTGCCGTGGGCCGCCCAGAACTCCTCGACGGGGTCGAGGATTTTCCAGGACAGCTCGACCTCCTCCTGCCGGGGGAAGAGCGGCGGGTCGCCGATGAGGACGTCCAGGATCAGCCGCTCGTAGGCCTCGGGAGAGGACTCGGTGAACGACTCGCCGTAGGCGAAGTCCATGTTGACGTCCCGCACCTCCATCGAGGTGCCCGGCACCTTGGAGCCGAACCGCACCGTGATGCCCTCGTCCGGCTGCACCCGGAAGACCAGGGCGTTCTGCCCCAGTTCCTCGGTCTCGGTCTGGGAGAACGGCAGGTGCGGCGCCTGCTGGAAGATCATGGCGACCTCGGTGGTCCGGCGGGACAGGCGCTTGCCCGTCCTGAGGTACCACGGCACCCCGGCCCAGCGCCGGGAGTCGATCTCCAGCTTGACCGCGGCGTACGTCTCGGTCGTGGAGGACTCCGGGATGCCGTCCTCCTCCAGGTAGCCGTGGACCTTGACCCCGCCCTGCCAGCCCGCCGCGTACTGGCCGCGGGCCGTGGCCAGGGACAGGTCCTCGGGCAGGCGCACCGAGGAGAGCACCTTGGCCTTCTCCGCGCGCACCGCCTCGGCGCTGAAGGACGTCGGCTCCTCCATGGCGGCGAGCGCCAGCAGCTGCAGCAGGTGGTTCTGGATGACGTCGCGGGCCGCGCCGATGCCGTCGTAGTAGCCGGCGCGCCCGCCGATGCCGATGTCCTCGGCCATCGTGATCTGCACGTGGTCGATGTAGGAGCGGTTCCAGACCGGCTCGAACATCGTGTTGGCGAAGCGCAGCGCCAGGATGTTCTGCACCGTCTCCTTGCCGAGGTAGTGGTCGATCCGGAAGATCGACTCCTCGGGGAAGACCCGGTGCACGATGTTGTTGAGCTCCCGGGCGCTGGTGAGGTCGTGGCCGAAGGGCTTCTCGATCACCACCCGGCGCCAGGAGGATTCGGAACGTTCCGCCAGCCCGCTGCGCTGCAGCTGCTCCACGACCACATCGAAGAACTTCGGCGGGATGGACAGGTAGAAGGCGTAGTTGCCGCCCGTGCCGCGGGTCTCGTCGAGTTCCTTGACGGCCATGGCCAGCGCGTCGAACGCGCCGGGGTCGCTGAACTCGCCGGGCACGAAGTGCATGCCCTCCGACAGGTGGTTCCAGACCTCCTCCCGGAAGGGGGTGCGGGCGTTCTGCTTGACCGCCTCGTAGGCCAGCTGCCGGAAGTCCTGGTTCTCCCAGTCCCGGCGGGCGAAGCCCACCAGGGAGAAGCCGGGCGGCAGCAGTCCCCGGTTTGCGAGGTCGTAGATGGCGGGAAGGAGCTTCTTACGCGAGAGGTCGCCGGTGACCCCGAAGAGGACCAGCACGCTGGGTCCTGCGACGCGGGGCAGTCTTTTGTCACGGGGGTCCCGCAAGGGGTTCCCGTCGATCCCGATCAGTTCAGCGGGCGATGGCATGCCCGGTCCCTTTCCTACGAGTCGTTGTTTCGACTGGTGGAGCACGGTCTGGAGGAGGGGATCGACCGGTCTGCCGTCGGCGGCCGGACCGCCCCCCGCCCCGGTACTGGGATGGGGGACCGCCCGGCCATGTGTGGTGTTCCTCAGTGTGTCGACGTTCAGTTTTCCAGCGCGTCGAGGAGCTGCGCCAGTCCTTCGGACCGGTCCCGCAGGTGCAGCCGCACCGCCGGGCGCCCGCGCGAGCGCAGGGCCCGCAGGTCGCCGACGGCCTGGGCCAGCTGCAGGGTCCCGAAGCCGTAGGGGCGTCCGGGCACCGGGACGTCCCGCTCCACCACGCCGGTGAGCTGCAGGAACACCCCGTTCTGCGGGCCTCCCTTGTGGTACTGGCCGGTGGAGTGCAGGAACCGCGGACCCCACCCGAAGGTGACGTGGGCGGGTCCGCCGCGCGCCCGCTCCGAACGCGCCGCCAGCAGCCCCCGCAGCGCGGCGGCCCCGGCGTCGTCCCCGGTGCGGTCCAGGTAGGCCATGACGGCGAGGTAGCCGTGGTCGGGCACCAGCGCGATCAGCTCGTCGAGCGCCTCGGGCAGGGTGTCGGCCTTGAGCGCGCCGCCCGCGTGGATCTCCACGGAACCGGAGACCAGATCGGGCTCCCCGGCGGTCAGCGCCGCCGCGCCCCCCTCCTCGGCCGCCTTGAGCAGGGCGCCCGTGTTGTCCTTGGCCTCCTGGACGTCGGGCTGGTCGAACGGGTTGACGCCCAGCACCCGCCCGGCGACGGCGGTGGCGTACTCCCAGAGCAGGAACTGGGCGCCCAGCGGGCCCCTGACCGTGATCGCGGAGGCGTCGAACTCGCCCAGCACCGCGCCCCGCGCGTCCGGCGCGGGAGCGAAGCCGGGAGCCTCGACGCCCTCCAGCACGACGGGGAGCACGCCCTTGCCCTCCTTGCCGGTGGACTCGGCGATGAGCTGCTCGGCCCAGTCTCCGAATCCGACGATGCCCGAGCCGGCGTCGGCCAGGAGCAGCTTGTCGTGCCCTCCGGCGGAGGCCGCGCCGAGCGCCGCGCCCAGCGTCAGCCCCGGGTTGTCGTACGTCTGGCGCAGCGCGGAGGAGAACTCGGCGGCCTCGTCCAGCAGCAGCCCCACGTCGACCCCGGCCAGGGCCGAGGGCACCAGGCCGAAGGCGCTCAGCGCGCTGTAGCGCCCGCCCACGTCGGGGTCGGCCAGGACCACGTGGTAGCCCGCCTGGCGGGCGGAGTTCTCCAGCGGGGAGCCCGGATCGGTGATCACCACGAACCGGCGCTTGAGGGCGTCGCCGGTGATCCCGGCTTCCCTGAAGGCCTGCTCGAAGATCCTCCGGTGGCTGTCGGTCTCGACGGTGCCGCCGCTCTTGGACGCCACCACCACGACCGTGCGCTCCAGCCGGTCGGCGATGACCCGTTCCACCTGGTGCGGGTCGGTGGTGTCCAGGACGGTCAGTTCCGCCCCGGCGGTGCGGGTGATCACCTCGGGGGCCAGTGAGGAGCCGCCCATGCCGGCCAGCACGAAGTGGTCCAGGCCCTCGGCCCGGTACTCGGCGGCCAGCTCGTTCAGCGGCCCCACCAGCGGACGCGAGGTCTCGGCGAGGTCCAGCCAGCCCAGCCGGCGGCTCGCCTCGTCCATCGCGTCCGGCCCCCAGAGACTGGCGTTCCTGGCGGCGAGCGCGCCCGGGACGCCGTCGGAGACCAGTCTCTGCAGGACCGTCTCGGTCTCCTCGACGGCTTCGCCGCGCAGGGTGACCGAGACGCCCCCGGAGGTGACCACTGATGTCACGCCTTGTCCTCCAGTTCGCCCTTCAGCGTGTCGAGGAGCTGGTTCCAGGAGGTCGCGAACTTCTCCACGCCCTCGTCCTCGAGGACCCGCACGACGTCGTCGTAGTCGACGCCCGCGTCCTTCAGCGCGGCGAAGACGGCGTGGGCGTCGGGGTAGGCGCCCGTGACGGTGTCGCCGGTGATCTCCGCGTGGTCGGCGGCGGCGTCGAGGGTGGCCTCGGGCAGCGTGTTGACGGTGCCGGCGGCGACCAGCTCGGTCACGTAGAGGGTGTCGGGCAGCGCCGGGTCCTTCACGCCGGTGGAGGCCCACAGCGGGCGCTGCGGGAGCGCTCCGGCCTCGGCCAGGGCCTGCCAGCGGGGGGAGGAGAACTTCTGCTCGTACAGCTCGTAGGCGAGCCGGGCGTTGGCCACGCCCGCCTTGCTCTTGAGCTCGCCCCTGCCGAGCTTCTCCAGCCGCTTGTCGATCTCGGTGTCCACGCGGGAGACGAAGAACGAGGCGACCGAGGAGATGCCGTGCAGGTCGAGGCCCTTGTCCCTGGCCTGCTCCAGCCCGGCGAAGTAGGCGTCGACGACCTCCCCGTACCGCTCCAGGGAGAAGATCAGCGTCACGTTGACGCTGATGCCCTCGGCCAGCGCCGCGGTGATCGCGGGCAGGCCCTCCCGGGTGGCCGGGATCTTGATCATCAGGTTGGGCCGGTCGACCTGCCACCACAGGGCCTTGGCCTCGGCGATCGTGGCCTCGGTGTTCCTGGCCAGCCGCGGGTCCACCTCGAGGGAGACGCGGCCGTCCAGGCCGTCCGTGCGGTCGTAGACCGGGCGCAGGACGTCGCAGGCCCAGCGGATGTCGTAGGTGGTGATGGCGCGGGACGCCTCGTCGACGCCCACGCCGCGGACCACCAGGTCGCGCAGCTGGCCGTCGTAGGCGTCGCCCTTGCTGAGAGCGTTGGCGAAGATGGTCGGGTTGGAGGTGACCCCGACGACGTTCTTCTCCTTGACGAGCTGTTCGAGGTTTCCCGAACGCAGGCGCTCCCGGCTGACGTCGTCGAGCCAGATGGAGACGCCCGCGTTCGAGAGCCTGTTGAGATTTTCAGTCATGGATCATCCCTTGGCCTTGGAGAGGCTGGATCGTGCGGCGGCCGTCACGTGCTCGGGGGTGAGGCCGAACTCCTTGTAGAGGGTCTTGTAGTCGGCGGAGGCGCCGAAGTGCTCGAGGCTGACCGACTCGCCCAGATCGCCGACGAACCGGTGCCAGCCGAGTGCGATGCCCGCCTCGACCGAGACCCTGGCGCGCACGGAGGGCGGCAGGACCTCCTGCTGGTAGGACTGCTCCTGCTCGGCGAACCACTCGACGCACGGCATGGAGACCACCCGGGTCGGCGTGCCCTCCGCCTCGAGGGCCTCACGCGCGGCGAGGGCGATCTCGACCTCGGACCCCGTCGCGATGAGGATCACTTCGGGGGAGCCGCCCGCGGCCTCGGCCAGCACGTAACCGCCCTTGGCGACGCCCTCGGCGGAGGCGAGCTCGGCGCGGTCGAAGACCGGCAGCTTCTGCCGGGTCAGCGCCAGGCCGGCCGGGCGGTCGTTGTGCTCCAGGATCGTGCGCCAGGCCACGGCGGTCTCGTTGGCGTCGGCGGGGCGGACCACGTCCAGGCCGGGGATGGCCCGCAGCGACCACAGGTGCTCGACCGGCTGGTGGGTCGGGCCGTCCTCGCCCAGGCCGATGGAGTCGTGCGTCCACACGAAGGTGACCGGCAGCTCCATCAGCGCGGCCAGCCGGACGGCCGGGCGCATGTAGTCGGAGAACACCAGGAAGGTGGCGCCGTAGGGGCGGGTGCCGCCGTGCAGGGCGATGCCGTTGAGGATCGCGCCCATGGCGTGCTCGCGGATGCCGAAGTGCAGGGTGCGGCCGTACGGGCCGCCCTTCCACGCGGCGGTCTGGAACTCCGACGGGACGAAGGACTGCTCGCCCTTGATCGTGGTGTTGTTGGACTCGGCCAGGTCGGCCGAGCCGCCCCACAGCTCCGGCAGGATCGGGCCGATGGCGTTCAGCACCTCGCCGGAGGCGGAGCGGGTGGCGACGTCCTTGCCCGCGGGGAACTGGGGCAGCTTGGCGGCCCAGCCCTCGGGCAGCTCGCGCTTGGCGATGCGGTCGTACTCGGCGGCGCGCTCGGGGTTGGCGGCCTTCCAGGCGGCGAAGGCCTCGTCCCACTCGGCGCGCAGCGCGCGGCCCCGGTCGGCGACCTTGCGGGCGTGCTCGAGCACCTGCGCGTCGACCACGAAGGACGCCTCGGGGTCCATGCCCAGGACCTTCTTGGTGGCGGCGACCTCGTCGGCGCCCAGCGCCGAGCCGTGGATCTTGCCGGTGTTCTTCTTGTTCGGCGCGGGCCAGCCGATGACGGTGCGCAGCGCGATGAAGGTGGGGCGGCTCGTCTCGGCCTTGGCGGCCGCCAGGACGGCGTGCAGCCGCTCGACGTCCTCGACGTACTCGCCGGTCTTCAGCCAGTCGACGCGGTGCACGTCCCAGCCGTAGGCCTCGTAGCGGGCCACGACGTCCTCGGACATCGCGATCTGGGTGTCGTCCTCGATGGAGATGCGGTTGTCGTCCCAGACCAGGACCAGGTTGCCCAGCCGCTGGTGGCCGGCGAGCGCGGAGGCCTCGTGGCTGATGCCCTCCTGGATGTCGCCGTCGGAGCAGAACGCCCAGATGGTGTGGTCGAACGGCGAGGCGCCCACGGGGGCCTCGGGGTCGAACAGGCCGCGCTCGCGGCGGGCCGCCATGGCCATGCCGACGGCGTTGGCGACGCCCTGGCCCAGCGGGCCCGTGGTGGTCTCCACGCCGGGGGTGAAGCCGTGCTCGGGGTGGGCGGGCGTGGCGCTGCCCCAGGTGCGCAGGGCCTTGAGGTCGTCCAGCGAGAGGCCGTAGCCCGAGAGGTACAGCTGGATGTAGAGGGTCAGGCTGGAGTGCCCGCACGACAGGACGAAGCGGTCGCGGCCGGGCCAGGCCGGGTCCGAGGGGTCGTGCCTCATCACCTTGTTGAAGAGCAGGTACGCGGCCGGGGCGAGGCTCATGGCGGTGCCCGGGTGCCCGGAGCCCACTTTCTCGACGGCGTCCATCGCGAGGGCGCGGACGGTGTCCACGGCCCGGTTGTCCAGCTCGGACCAGTCAAGGTGGTTGTTGTCGGTAGTCACCGGAACGCTCAGGTCCTTCCAAGTTATGGGATGTCAGGTCGACCGCACCCGTGCCCCGGGGCGCTGATCTCTCCGAGCCTACTCATTATGACGGTCGGAAGGATTGGTCTAAACCATTGGGTCCTTTACCCGGAACACTGGGCACATGCCCGATGATTCCCCGGCTAACCCTGCGCCGGTTCCCCGCACGGAGGGAGAAGGCAGGTGAAACCTCGCACCCGGTGGCGGGCAGGTCCCAGGTCGGGGCTACAGTGATGGCGCGGTCGCGTGGAGCGGGCGTAAATCCAGACTTCCTTGAACAGAAGGCTTCACTGTTGTGACGGTGCTCAGTAACCGGCTCGGCGGCACGACCGGTGTCGAGCTCGAAGCGGATCCGCCTGCGGCCCTGCTGGAGGACGACGGTCAGGCTCGTACGCTCGGTGCCAAGATCAAGGCCTATGTGGCCCTGACCAAGCCGCGGGTCATCGAACTCCTGCTGATCACCACGCTACCGGTGATGTTCCTGGCCGCCAAGGGTGTTCCGGACCTGGGTCTGGTGCTGTTCACCCTGCTGTGGGGCACGATGTCGGCGGGCAGCGCCAACGCCGTCAACTGCTTCATCGACCGCGACATCGACGCCAAGATGCGCCGCACCCGCCGCCGCCCGCTGGCCCGCCACCAGGTGAGCCCCGGCTCCGCCCTGGTGTTCGGCGCCGCCCTCGGCGTCGTCTCCACCGCAGGCTTCCTGCTCACCGTCAACGCCTTGGCCGCCGCCCTGTCGGTCGGCGCCATCCTCTTCTACGTCTTCGTGTACTCGCTGCTGCTCAAGCGGCGCACCAAGCAGAACGTGGTGTGGGGCGGGATCGCCGGCTGCATGCCCGTCCTCATCGGCTGGGCCGCCGTCACCGGCTCCCTGGCCTGGACCCCGTTCGTGCTGTTCGGCGTGGTCTTCCTGTGGACGCCGCCGCACACCTGGACGCTGGCCATGCGCTACCGCGAGGACTACGCGCTCGCCGGCATCCCCATGCTGCCGGTGGTGGCGAGCGAGAAGCGGGTCGTGGTGGAGAGCCTGGTCTACACCTGGGCCACCGTCCTGTGCTCGCTGGCGCTGTGGCCCGTGGCCGGGCTCACCCCCGTCTACGGCGCGGTCGCGCTCATCCTCGGCGCGGTGTTCCTGCTCGAGGGGCACCGCCTGCTGGCCCGGGTCAACCGCGGCCTGACCGGCGCGCCGCTGCGGCCGATGCGCTTCTTCCACCTGTCGAACTCCTACCTGGCGCTGCTGTTCACCGCCGTGGCGATCGACTTCCTCTTCCAGTGACCGCTGTGTCCGGACTTAACGCGTCCGGTCCGGCTCG
>NZ_BAAATZ010000034.1:77902-137166 GCF_039533685.1 Actinocorallia aurantiaca
CCTTCGATCAAGCTGATGGTCGGCATGGTCGTCACCTCGCTGTGCGCGTTGGCGGCCCTGGCCCTGTTCGCCCTGCTGGGAGGCGGGGCGAACTTCTTCGTCTGCGTGGGCCTGGCGGTCCTGCCGGTGCCCATCATGGTCGCGACGGTCCTGCTGCTGGACCGGCTGGAACCCGAACCCGCCCGGGACCTGCTCTTCGCCTTCCTGTGGGGGGCGGGCGTGGCGGTGCTGGGCGCCCTGATCCTCAACACGGTGGGGCTGAAGTACGTCACCGAGCCGGTCTTCGGGGAGCAGGGCAGGTTCTGGACCACCGTGGTGGGCGCCCCCGTGGTGGAGGAGGCCCTCAAGGGCGCGGTGCTGTTCGTCCTGCTGTGGTTCCGCCGCAACGAGATCGACGGCGTCACCGACGGCATCGTCTACGCCACCATGGTCTCCCTGGGCTTCGCGATGATGGAGAACATCTCCTACTACCTGGAGGCCCTGGACGACGGAGGCGCCCAGCGCCTGGAGGCCGTCTTCCTCCTGCGCGGCCTGGTCGCGCCCTTCTGCCATCCGCTGTTCACCGCGATGACCGGCCTGGGCGTGGCGTACGCGGCCAACCGGCGCACCGGCAGGGTCACCGCCCTGGTGGCGGGCCTGCTGGCCGCGATGCTGCTGCACGGCCTGTGGAACGGCGGCACCCTGATGGGCGTCGGCGGGCTCGCGGTGGTCTACCTGCTGGACTTCTGCATCCTGGTGGTCCTGCTCACCCTGATCTTCCTGGAGCGCCGGGCGCTGGTCCGCCAGATCGGCCACTACCTGCCCGCCTACCTGCGGACGGGCCTGGTCTCCCCGCAGGACATCGCCATGCTGGGCCAGATGCCGCTGCGCCGCGAGGCCCGCCGCTGGGCGCGCTCCATCGGCGGCAAGGGCGCCGCCCGTGCCATGAGCGACTACCAGCTGGCGGCCACCGAACTGGTCCTGCTGCACAAGCGCATGGACAACGGGGTGATCGACGTCCCGTTCTTCGCCCGCCGCCGCGGCGAGCTCCTGCGCCTGATGGGCATCGCCCGCCAGGCGCTGGCCCTCAGCCGCATCCACGCGGGCCCCGTCGCCCCGCCCCCCTGGGGCCCCTCGGGCTTCGCCCCGCCGCCGGGCTAGAGCTTCTGGACGGCGGGGGCCGGGACCGCGGCGGGGGCGCCGGCGACGGGCCGGACGCGGCCGGCGTACAGGACGTTCAGGACGGCGATCCACAGCAGGGTCGAGCCGAGCACGTGGAGGCCCACCAGGACCTCGGGCACGCCCAGGAAGTACTGGACGTAGCCGATGACGCCCTGCAGGAGGATCGCGCCCAGCAGGATGAGCCCGGCCCTGCGGACCTTCGCGGGGGCGCCCGTCCTGCGGTGGAGGACCAGGAGCGCGACGCTCAGGGCGACGGTGGCCCAGGCCAGGAGCGAGTGGATCCGGGTGATCTCCACGATCGGGAAGGGCAGGCGGGTGGACTCGGCGTCGCCCGCGTGCGGCCCGGAGCCGGTGACGAGGGTGCCGGCGGCGAGGACGGCGACGACCACCCAGACCAGCGCCAGGGTCAGCCGGTGCACCAGCGGCTCGACCAGTCGCTCGACCGGCCCGTCGCCCTCGCCCGCCCGCACGTACAGCAGGAACGCCACGAAGATCAGCGCGATGGAGAGCAGGTAGTGCGGGGAGACCATGGTCGGATGCAGTTTGGTGAGGACGGTGAGCCCGCCCACCCCGGCCTGGAGGATGACGCCGACCGGCTGCCACACCGCGAGCCTGGTCAGCTCCGGGCGGTTCGGCGAGAGCCTGCGGGCCGCCACGTAGACGGCGATCCCCACGGCCAGCACCAGGAAGGTCAGGGTGCGGTTGCCGAACTCGATGGCCATGTTGACCGGCGAGTGCTCGGGCGAGGAGTGCGGCAGCAGGCTGTCGCCGGTGCACTTGGGCCAGGTCGGGCAGCCCAGGCCGGACTTGGTGAGCCGGACGGCCCCGCCGGTGACCACGATCCCGGCGTTGGTGATCACTCCCAGCAGGGCCAGGAACCGCAGCGAACCTGGGGTGGGATTCCAGACGGCGTCCCGGGCCTTGAGCAGCGGGGAGGTCTTGTTCTCAGAGGTCGTCACAGCCACGGCATCATCGTAGGACCGCCCTCGCGGTGGTCTGATCCGGGTCAGGCCGCGGCGCCGTCCCGCGCGGTGAGGGTGGCCCCCGCGCAGGCGACGATGACCGCGCCCATGGCCGCCCACTGGGCCGCGCCGAGGAACTCGCCGAGCAGGACGACGCCGATCAGCGCGGCCACCGCGGGCTCGACGCTCATGAGGATCCCGAAGACCCGCTGCGGGATCCGCCGCAGCGCCTCCATCTCCAGGGTGTAGGGGACCACCGAGGACAGCAGCCCCACCCCGAGGGCCAATGCCAGCACCGAGGGCGTGAGCACCCCGGGGCCGCCCGCCTCCGCGAGGGAGTGGAGCCCCATGGGCAGGACCGCGACGGTGGCGACGGCACTGGCCAGGGCCAGCCCCGTGCTGCCGGGGAACCGCCGTCCCGTGGAGGCGGCGAAGAGGATGTAGGCGGCCCATCCCGCTCCCGCCAGCAGTGCCCACAGAACTCCGGAGAGGTTGACCGCGCCGTCGTCCCTGGACAGCAGCAGCACCCCGCCGAAGGCCAGGAGGGCCCAGAGGAGGTCCAGCGGCCTGCGCGAGGCCGCCACCGAGACCAGCAGCGGCCCCAGGAACTCGATGGTCACCGCGACGCCCAGCGGGATCTGCTGGATCGACTGGTAGATCGAGAAGTTCATCAGCGCCAGCGACAGGCCCAGGCCCGCCGCCACCGCCAGGTCCCCGGCGCCGTGGTCGCGCCACACCCGCCGCAGGGCCCGACGGGCCAGGAACCCCACGACGACCGCGGCGACCAGCAGCCGCAGCACCACCACGACCGTCGGCGGCACCCGGTCGAACATCCCCTTGGCCAGCCCGGCCCCGGCCTGGACCGAGATGATGCCTCCCAGCACCAGGACGGAGGGCGGGGCGCTGCCCAGCCCGAACCGTCCCGCCTGCGGCGAGATCACTCCCAACGGAAGAACCGGGCGGCGAGGGCGAGGCCCGCCGCGGCCCAGACGGCGAGGATGAGCAGCTCACGGCCGGGCAGGGCGGCGCCGTCGGCGAGGACGGCGCGCAGCGCCTCGGTCAGGGCGGAGATCGGGAGGTACTCCAGGACCGGGCGGAGGCCCTCGGGGAACTTGCTCAGCGGGAAGATCACCCCGCCCAGGAGGAGCAGCAGGACGTAGACCAGGTTGGCGGCGGCGAGGGTGGCCTCGGCGCGCAGGGTGCCGGCCATGAGGAGGCCGAAGCCGCTGAAGGCGGCGGTGCCCAGCAGGACGGCCAGGAGGGCCGTGGCGGGGTTGCCCTGGGGGGACCAGCCCAGGGCGAGGGCGACGGCCCCGATGACGACGACCTGGAGGAGTTCGATCAGCACCACGGTGAGGGTCTTGGCCAGGATCAGCCCGGACCGGGGCAGGGGGGTGGAGCCGAGCCGCTTCAGCACCCCGTAGCGGCGCTCGAACCCGGTGCCGATGGCCTGGCTGGTGAACGCGGTCGACATGACGGCCAGCGCGATGATCCCGGGTGTGAGGAAGTCCACCCGGGAGCCGGAGCCGGTGTCCAGCAGCGTGGTGACGCTGAACAGCACCAGCAGGAACACCGGGATGATCATTGTCAGCAGCAGCTGCTCGCCGTTGCGCAGCACCCCCCTGACCTCGTAGGCGGTCTGCGCGGCGACCATCCGGGGCAGCGGCGCGGCGGCGGGCCGCGGGGCGAGGTCCAGGACGTCCGGACGGTGGGCGGTCATGCGCGCAGCTCCCTGCCGGTCAGTTCGAGGAAGACGTCTTCCAGGGTGCGCCGTTCGATGCGGAGGTCCTCGGCCATGACGCCGTGCGCGGCGCACCAGGCGGTGACGGTGGCCAGCAGCTCGGGCCGCACGTCGCCCTCGATGAGGTAATGGCCGGCCGGGGACTCCTTGGCGGCGCTGCCGTCGGGCAGCGCGCTGAGCAGTTCGTCCAGGTTCAGGGAGGTTCGCGCGCGAAACCTCAGCTGGCGTTCGGCGCCGGTCAGGTCCGCGGGGCTGCCGTCGGCGACCACCCGGCCGTGGTCGACGATCACGACGTGGTCGGCGAGCTGCTCGGCCTCGTCCATGAAATGGGTGGTCAGCAGCACCGAGACGCCCGCCGCGCGCAGGTCGCCCACCAGCTCCCAGGTGGCGTGCCGGGCCTGGGGGTCGAGGCCGGCGGTCGGCTCGTCGAGGAAGACGAGTTCGGGCCTGCCGACCAGCGCGGCGGCCAGGGAGAGCCGCTGCTGCTGGCCTCCCGACAGGCGCCGGTAGGGGGTGCGGGCGTGCGGGGTGAGGCCGAGCCGGTCCATCAGCGCGGCGGGGTCCAGCGGGTCGCGGTGGAAGGCGGCCATGAGCCGCAGGAACTCTCCGGCCCTGGCGGTGCCGGGCACCCCGCCGGTCTGCGGCATCACCCCGATGCGCGGTTTGAGCGCCCGGTCGCGCGGGTCGAGGCCGAGGACCCGGACGGTGCCCGCGTCGAAGGCGCGGAAGCCCTCGCAGATCTCGATCGTGCTGGTCTTGCCCGCCCCGTTGGGGCCGAGCAGCGCGGTGACCGCGCCCTGGGCGGCGGTGAACGACAGGCCGTCCACCGCGGTGGCCGGACCGTACCGTTTGACCAGTCCGGTGATCTCGAGTGCGGGGGGCGCTGCCATGGTCACGAGTCTAAGGCTGCCGAGGTCGGCGCCCCGACGGGGGCCGCGGCGGACCAGCCCTTCCCGGTAAAGAAACCGGACGGCCGGTAAGCGGGCGTTCAATTCTCCGCTGTGCGGCGAGCTATGGCGGCGATTGTCTGGCACTGTCCAGTTCATGGGGGCAGAACTCAGGCAGTTGCGGAGCCGGATCCGGTCCATCAGATCGACCGCGAAGATCACCAGAGCACAGGAGTTGATCGCCACCTCCAAGATCACCAAGGCCCAGGCCCGCCAGGCGGCCTCGATCCCCTACGCGCGCCAGATCACCCGGGCGGTCAGCGCCCTGCTGACGCACAACGCCCACGAGGACCACCCGCTGCTCGACCGCAAGACCGACACCTCGCGGGTGGCGGTCCTGCTGGTGACCAGCGACCGGGGCTTCTGCGGCGGCTACAACAGCAACGTGCTGCGGGCGGGGCGGCAGTTGGCCGAGATGCTGGACGGCGAGGGCAAGCAGCCGGTGTACTACGTCACCGGCCGCCGGGGCGTCGACAACTTCCTGTTCAACAGGAGGCCCATGGCCGGACAGTGGACGGGCCAGTCCGGGCAGCCCTCCTACGCGCTGGCCGCCGAGATCGGGCGGCTGCTCGTCGAGTCCTTCGAGACGCCCACCGCCGAGGGCGGGGTCGGCGAGGTCCACGTCGTCTACACGCGGTTCGTGTCGATGATCACGCAGCAGACGACCGTGCGCCGGATCCTCCCGCTGGAGGTCGAGGAGGTCGAGGCGCTGCCCGAGGGCGGACCCCTGGCCTCCCACGAGTTCGAGCCCACGGTGGGCGACGTGCTGGACGCCCTGATCCACCAGTACGTGCACGGCAGGATCTGGAACATGCTGCTGGAGTCCGCGGCCTCCGAGCACGCCGCGCGCCGCCAGGCGATGATGGCGGCCACCGAGAACGCCCAGGATCTGATCTTCAAGCTGAGCCGCCGGGCCAACGAGGCCCGCCAGGCCGAGATCACCAACGAGCTGAGCGACATCGTGGGCGGCGCCAACGCGCTGGCCGAGGGCGGCGGGGAGGGCGACTGAGCGGGGGGTTTCCGCCCGTCGATCATCGGGGAGGCAGGTCATACCGGTTCTGGAGAAGAGGGACATCAAGGTGATGACGGACTCATGACGTTCCATGTCGACTCGGAGGTCGGGAGGCTCCGGCAGGTGCTGGTGCACCGGCCCGACCTCGCGCTCAAGCGGCTGACCCCGTCCAACAAGGACGAACTGCTCTTCGACGACGTGCTGTGGGTCGAGCGCGCGGGCGAGGAGCACGACGAGTTCCGGCGGCTGATGGAGGGGCGGGGGATCAGGGTCCACCTGCTGATGGACCTGCTCCAGGAGACCATCGCCATCCCCGAGGCGCGCAAGCACATCCTGGGCAGGGTCGTGGACGAGCGCAGGTTCGGCCCCCTGGCCGCCGACGCGATCCTCGACGGACTCGACTCCATGCCCGATCCCGAGCTGGCGCTCACCCTGACCGGCGGCATCACCAAACGCGAGCTGCTGATGCGCATCGCGGAGCCGAAGTCGATCGCCTTCCACTCGCTGAACCCCGACGGCTTCCTCCTCCCCCCGCTGCCCAATCTCCTGTTCACCCGCGACACCTCCTGCTGGATCTACGACGGCCTGTCCATCAACGTGATGCGCAAGAAGGCCCGCATCCGCGAGACGGCGAACATGGAGGCGATCTACCGGTACCACCCGCTGTTCGCCGCGGGCTACGACCGGCCGGACGAAGGCGGCTTCCACGTCTGGAACCACGGCGCGCCCATGGCCCCCGCGACCATCGAGGGCGGCGACGTCCTGGTCCTCGGGGAGGGGGCGGTGCTCGTCGGCATGAGCGAGCGCACCCAGCCGCAGGCGGTGGAGATGCTGGCGCAGCGGCTGTTCCACGCCGGCGCCGCCCGGAAGATCGTCGCGCTGGACATGCCGAAGGCCCGGGTGTTCATGCACCTGGACACCGTCATGACCAACGTGGCGCCCGGGGTCTTCACCAAGTACGCGGGCATGGGGATGCTCGCCTCGTACACGATCGAGCCCGGCGACAACGAGAAGGAGCTGAAGGTCACCGACCACCCTCCCGAGGACATGCACAAGGCCATCGGGAGGGCGATCGGCATCGACGAGATCGAGGTCCACACCGCCACCCAGGACGTCATGTCCGCCGAACGCGAGCAGTGGGACGACGGCTGCAACGTCCTCACCCTCGAACCGGGGGTGGTCGTGGCCTACGAGCGCAACACGACCACCAACAACTTCCTGCGCAGGAAGGGCGTCGAGGTGCTCACCATCCGAGGCAGCGAACTGGGCCGCGGGAGGGGAGGGCCGCGCTGCATGTCCTGTCCCATGGAACGTGAGGCGACCTAGCCGCGCCTCGCCGGTGGTTTCGGGGGGAACCGCATGGCTTCGGGTTTCTGGCACGGCCTCTGGCGCACCAAACCGGTCGACGCGATCGTCCGGGAGAGCGGCCACGGGGAGGGCGGCGGGCTCCGGCGCTCGATGGGCCTGATCCAGCTCACGTTCTTCAGCGTCGGCGCCACACTGGGCACCGGGATCTTCGTGGTCATGGGGGAGGCCACCCCGCTGGCGGGCCCGGCGGTGGTGCTGGCCTTCCTGCTCTCGGCGGTGACCGCGCTGTTCTCGGCGCTGTCGTACGCCGAACTGGCCGGGACGATCCCCGTCTCCGGGTCGAGCTACTCCTACACCTACGCCACGATGGGCGAGCTCGTCGCCTGGGTGTGCGGCTGGTGCCTGCTGCTGGAGTACGGGGTGTCGGTCTCGGCCGTGGCCGTCGGCTGGGGCCAGTACCTCAACGACTTCCTGGACAAGGCGTTCGGCTTCACCATCCCCGAGGCCTGGTCGCAGGCCCCCGACAAGGGCGGGGTGCTCAACCTGACGGCGGTGCTCGTGGTGGCGGCGATGACGCTGGTGCTGCTGCGCGGCGCCACCGAGAGCGCCAGGGTCAACACCTTCATGGTGTTCTTCAAGATCGTCCTGCTGCTGTTCTTCTGCGCCGTCGCCTTCACCGGGTTCCAGTCGGGAAACCTCGAGCCGTTCCTGCCGCTGGGGGTGGCGGGGGTGAGCGCGGCCGGCGCGCAGGTCTTCTTCTCCTACATCGGGTTCGACGCCGCCTCGACCGCGGGGGAGGAGGCGAAGAACCCCCGGAGGGACCTGCCCCTGGCGATCGTCCTCTCCCTGGCCGTCGTCACCGCGCTCTACGTCCTGGTGGCGCTGGCCTCCGTCGGCGCGATGCCCTGGCAGGACCTCGACGACGACACCGAGGCCTCGCTCTCGGCGATCCTGTCGGACGTCACGGGAGAGGCCTGGCCGTCCCTGCTGCTGTCGGCGGGCGCGGTCGTGGCGATCACCAGCGTGGTGCTGACCGTCCTGTACGGGCAGACCCGCATCCTGTTCGCCATGTCGAGGGACGGGCTGATCCCGTCGATCTTCCAGCGGGTCGCGCCGAAGTACTCGGTGCCCGCCGCCAACACGATCATCGTCGGGGTCTTCGTCTCGGTGCTGGCCGCCCTGGTGCCGCTGAACCACCTGACCGACGCCACCAGCATCGGCACGCTCTTCGCCTTCGCCCTGGTCAACGCGAGCGTGATCATCCTCCGCCGGACCAGGCCCGACCTGCCGCGCTCCTTCCGCGCCCCGCTCTACCCGGTCACCCCCGTCCTGGGCGTCTTCTTCTGCCTCTACGTGATGCGGGGGCTGAGGCCGGTCACCTGGCTGGTGTTCGGGCTGTGGATCCTGGGCGGCCTGGCGGTCTACCTCGCCTACAGCCGCAGGCACTCCCGGCTGCGGCGGGGGAGGGAGCTCTCCGATGCCCGGTGACAGAGTCCTGGTGGGGTGCACGGACGACCGGCGCGGCGCGGACGCCGTCGCGCTGGGGACGGACATGACGAGCGCGGCGGGAGGGGGCGGCGCGCTCCTGCTCGGGCACGTGCGGATGCCGGCCTGGCCCGCGGGGCTGGGGCCGGGGGCGGTGGACGCCGAGTGGGAGCGGTATCTGGAGGACCGGGCCCGCACGGTCCTGGCGCGCGGCGCCGGGCTGGCCGCGGAGCGCGGGGTGGAGCCGGACCGGCTGCTGGTGGGCACGGACAGGGGCAGCGGGAAGGGCCTGGCCCGGCTGGCGTCCGAGGCGGGCGCCGACACGATCGTCATCGGCTCGGCGTCCGGAGGCCCCCGCGCCGGCATCTCGCTGGGCGGCACCGCCGACCAGCTGCTGCACGGCTCGCCCGTTCCGATCGCGATAGCCCCGAAGAACCACGCGGACCTGGGGCGGCGGGGCTTCGACCGGGTCACGGTCGCGTACGTGCGCCGTCCGGGGGCGATCGACGCGGTGGGCCTGGCCGCGACGCTCGCGTCCCGGTTCGGCGTGCCGCTGCGGCTGCTGACCTTCGCGGTGGGCTCCTCGGCCGGGGGGAAGGCCGCCGTCCTGGCCGAGGAGCAGCTGCGCAGGCTCGTGGAGGCGCTGCGGGGCGACCTGGCGGACGCCGTCCGGGAGACGGCCCTGGCCGGCCCGCTCCGCCAGGAGGACATCCTCACCGAGGTGGCCGCCGGCTGGGACGCCGCCCACGCGGTGCGCGGCGCCCGCTGGACCGACGGGGAACTCCTGGTCTGCTCCTCCAGCGAGGCGGGCCCGCTCCGCCGGGTCTTCATGGGCGACATGTCGTTGAAGATCATCCGTGCCGCGCCCTGCCCCGTCATGGTCGTTCCCAGGTCCGCGGCCCGGGGCAGGAGGCCGGAGATTAGGTAAGGCTTGCCTGCGTGAGACGGATTACCCTCATTCGTTTGTGCTGGAGGAAGTAATTACGGCACACTGATGTTGTGAAATACATGCCCGAGTTCACGCCCCACGTCAGGAGCGCCGCGGTCGACGCCGTGGCGGGCTCCGGCGTGCCTCGGGCCGAGCGTGACACCCGCGCCCGCGTGGCGCGGCTCATTCTCGAGAACGGTCCGGTGACGGCGTCCGCCCTGGGCGAGCGGCTCGGGCTCACCCCCGCCGCGGTCCGCAGGCACCTCGACGCGCTGCTCGCCGACGGAATGATAGAGATCCGCCGGGCGCGGCCGTCCGCCTCACGGGGGCGGGGCCGTCCGGCCAAGCTCTTCGCGATCACCGACAAGGGCCGCAACGCGTTCGTCCACGCCTACGACGACCTGGCCGCCAGCGCCCTGCGCTTCCTGGCCGAGACGGCCGGAGAGCACGCGGTGTCGGAGTTCGCCCGGCGCCAGCTGGCCGACCTCGAAGAGCGCTACGCCCCCCGGCTGCGGGACCTCCCGCCGCAGGAGCGGGTCTACGCGCTCGCCGAGGCGTTGTCGGCGGACGGGTACGCGGCCTCCGCCAGCAAGGCCCCCCACGTTCTGGGAGGGACTCAGCTGTGTCAGCACCACTGCCCGGTCGCGCACGTGGCCGAGCGGTTCCCGCAGCTGTGCGAGGCCGAGACAGAGGCGTTCGCGCGGATGCTCGACACTCCGGTGCAGCGGTTGGCGACCATCGCCCACGGCGACGGCGTCTGCACCACCCACGTTTCACCGGTAAAAGCAGCTAACGAGGAGTCCGGAGGGATCTCCCTATGACTACGGCAGCCAATCCCGAACTTGAGGGTCTGGGCAATTACAAGTACGGCTGGGCCGACTCGGACGCCGCA
The DNA here is from genome assembly GCF_039533685.1 of Actinocorallia aurantiaca. Classification (NCBI taxonomy): domain Bacteria; kingdom Bacillati; phylum Actinomycetota; class Actinomycetes; order Streptosporangiales; family Thermomonosporaceae; genus Actinocorallia; species Actinocorallia aurantiaca. Next base: position 88,339 of record NZ_BAAATZ010000034.1, read on the forward strand.
GGCGCCTCGGCCAAGCGCGGCGTTTCCGACGAGGTCGTCCGCGACATCTCGGCCAAGAAGAGCGAGCCGGAGTGGATGCTCGACCTTCGGCTGAAGGGACTGCGGCTCTTCGAGAAGAAGCCCATGCCCAACTGGGGGTCGGACCTGTCGGGGATCGACTTCGACAACATCAAGTACTTCGTGCGCTCCACGGAGAAGCAGGCGGAGTCCTGGGAGGACCTTCCCGAGGACATCAAGAACACCTACGACCGGCTGGGCATCCCCGAGGCGGAGAAGCAGCGGCTGATCGCGGGCGTCGCGGCCCAGTACGAGTCCGAGGTCGTCTACCACAAGATCCGTGAGGACCTCGAGGAGAAGGGCGTCATCTTCCTGGACACCGACACCGGTCTCCGGGAGCACCCCGAGCTCTTCGAGGAGCACTTCGGCTCCGTGATCCCCGTGGGCGACAACAAGTTCGCCGCGCTGAACACGGCCGTGTGGTCCGGCGGGTCCTTCATCTACGTGCCGAAGGGCGTGCACGTGGAGATCCCGCTGCAGGCGTACTTCCGGATCAACACCGAGAACATGGGCCAGTTCGAGCGGACCCTGATCATCGTGGACGAGGACGCCTACGTCCACTACGTCGAGGGCTGTACCGCGCCGATCTACAAGTCCGACTCGCTGCACTCGGCCGTCGTCGAGATCATCGTGAAGAAGGGCGGCCGCTGCCGCTACACGACGATCCAGAACTGGTCGAACAACGTCTACAACCTGGTCACCAAGCGGGCCGTGGCCTACGAGGGCGCGACCATGGAGTGGGTCGACGGCAACATCGGCTCCAAGGTCACCATGAAGTACCCGGCGATCTACCTGATGGGGCCGTACGCCAAGGGCGAGACCCTGTCCATCGCCTTCGCCGGCGAGGGCCAGCACCAGGACGCGGGCGCCAAGATGGTGCACTGCGCCCCGCACACCTCCTCCTCGATCATCTCCAAGTCGGTGGCGCGCGGCGGAGGCCGCACCTCCTACCGCGGCCTGGTCCAGGTGCAGGAGGGCGCCGAGCACAGCAAGTCCACGGTCAAGTGCGACGCGCTGCTGGTCGACCAGATCTCCCGCTCCGACACCTACCCCTACGTCGACGTCCGCGAGGACGACGTGGAGATGGGCCACGAGGCCACCGTCTCCAAGGTCTCGGAGAACCAGCTCTTCTACCTCATGAGCCGCGGCATGACCGAGGACGAGGCCATGGCGATGATCGTCCGCGGGTTCGTGGAGCCGATCGCGCGCGAGCTGCCCATGGAGTACGCACTCGAGCTCAACCGGCTCATCGAACTGCAGATGGAAGGGGCCGTCGGCTGATGGGCCTGGAAGTTAAGCCTGTCTCCACGATCGCGGAGAAGGCATCCTACGACGTCGCCGACTTCGCGGTGCCCAACGGTCGCGAGGAGGAGTGGCGGTTCACCCCGCTGCGCCGCCTGCGCGGCCTGCACGACGGCACCGCGGCCCCCGACGGCAAGGTGCTCGTCGACGTCACGGCCGACCCCGGAGTGCGGGTCGAGTCAGTGGGCCGGGGCGACCCGCGGGTCGGCTCGGGCTACACCCCGACCGACCGGGTCTCCGCCCAGGCCTACAGCTCCTTCACCACCGCCACCGTGATCACGGTGCCGCGCGAGACCTCCGTGGAGCGGCCGATCACGGTCCGGCTGCGCGGAGAGGGCTCCGCGCACGCCGCCTACGGCCACCTCACCGTGATCGTCGAGGCGTTCGGCTCGGCCACCCTGGTCCTGGACCACGGCGGCTCGGCCACCTACGCCGACAACGTCGAGTTCATCGTCGGCGAGCAGGCCTCGCTGAAGGTCCTCTCGCTGCAGGAGTGGCACGACGACTCGGTGCACGTCTCCCACCAGCACGCCCACCTGGCCAAGGACGCGAAGTTCGCCGGGTTCAACGTCACCCTGGGCGGCGACCTGGTGCGCATCCGCCCGTCGGTCTCCTACCACGGGCAGGGCGGCGACGCCGAGCTGTACGGCCTGTACTTCGTGGACGGCGGCCAGCACCTGGAGCACCGGCTGCTGGCCGACCACTCCGTGCCGAACTGCCGCTCCCGGGTCGACTACCGGGGCGCGCTGCAGGGCCAGGACGCGCACGCCGTCTGGATCGGCGACGTCGTCATCCGCGCCGAGGCCGAGGGCACCGACACCTACGAGCTCAACCGCAACCTGGTGCTGACCGACGGCACCCGGGTCGACTCCGTGCCGAACCTGGAGATCCTCACCGGCGAGGTCGCCGGCGCGGGCCACGCCTCGGCGTCCGGCCGGCTCGACGACCAGCAGCTGTTCTACCTGCAGGCCCGGGGCATCCCGGCGGCGGAGGCCAAGCGCATGGTCGTGCGCGGCTTCCTGTACCAGCTGGTGCAGAAGATCGAGGTCGAAGAGGTGCGCGAGCGGGTCGAGGCGGCGATCGACGTGGAGCTCGCCCGATGAGCTTCGTGAAGATCTGCCCCCTGGCCGAGCTGGCCGAGGACGCGCCGCTGGCCGTCGAGGTCGACGACACCCCCGTCGTGCTGGTGCGCACCGGCGGCGAGGTGTACGCGATGAAGGACGTGTGCTCGCACGCCGAGGTCGCCCTCTCCGAGGGCGAGGTCCACAACGGAACACTGGAGTGCTGGCTGCACGGGTCCTGCTTCGACCTGCGCACCGGCAAGCCCACCGGCCCGCCCGCGACGCAGGCGGTGCCCACCTACCGAGTGAAGATCGAGGGCGACGAGGTCCAGGTGGACCTCGACGAGTCGTCCGAGTATGGGGAGTCCTGACATGGCCACGCTGGAGATCCGCGACCTGCATGTGACGGTCGCCGACAAGGAGATCCTCAAGGGCGTCAACCTGACGGTGAAGGCGGGGGAGATCCACGCCATCATGGGCCCGAACGGATCCGGGAAGTCCACGCTGGCCTACGCCATCGCGGGCCACCCCAAGTACACCGTGACGTCCGGTTCCGTCACCCTGGACGGCGAGGACGTCCTGGCGATGGAGGTCGACGAGCGGGCCCGCGCCGGCCTGTTCCTGGCCATGCAGTACCCCGTGGAGGTCCCCGGGGTGTCGGTGTCCAACTTCATGCGCACCGCCGTCACCGCGGTGCGGGGCGAGGCGCCCAAGCTCCGGCTGTTCTCCAAGGAGCTCAAGGAGCGCATGGCCGAGCTGCAGATGGACCCGGCGTTCGCCCAGCGCAGCGTCAACGAGGGCTTCTCCGGCGGTGAGAAGAAGCGCCACGAGATCCTCCAGCTGGAGATGCTCAAGCCGAAGGTCGCGGTGCTGGACGAGACCGACTCCGGCCTCGACGTCGACGCGCTCAAGGTCGTCTCCGAGGGCGTCAACCGCTTCAGCGCCGCCGGCGAGACCGGCGTCCTGCTGATCACCCACTACACCCGCATCCTGCGGTACGTGAAGCCGGACTTCGTGCACGTCTTCGCCGACGGCCACATCGTCGCGCAGGGCGGTCCGGAGCTGGCCGACGAACTGGAGTCCGAGGGTTACGAGAAGTACACGAAGGCGGGCGTGTAAAAGCCATGGCTCTGCTGTCGGAGGAGATCCGGAAGGATTTTCCGATCCTGGACCGGACGGTCAGGAACGGGCACCCGCTCGTGTACCTGGACTCCGGCGCGACCTCGCAGAAGCCGCGCCAGGTCCTGGACGCCGAGCGTGAGTTCTACGAGCGGCACAACGCCGCCGTCCACCGGGGCGCGCACCTGCTCGCCGAGGAGGCCACGGACGCCTTCGAGGCGGCCCGCGCCACCATCGGCCGGTTCATCGGCGCCCCGGCGGGCGAGATCGTGTTCACCAAGAACGCGACCGAGGCGATCAACCTGGTCGCCTACTCGCTGAGCAACGCCGCGACCTTCGGGCCGTCGGCGGAGCGGTTCGTGGTGGGCCCCGGCGACGAGATCGTGGTCACCGAGATGGAGCACCACGCCAACCTCGTCCCGTGGCAGGAGCTGTGCCGCCGGACGGGCGCGACCCTGCGCTGGTTCGGGCTGACCGAGGACGGCAGGCTCGACCTGTCGAACATCGACGAGCTGGTGGGCGAGCGCACGAAGCTGGTCGCGCTCACCCAGCAGTCGAACGTGCTGGGCACGGTCAACCCGGTCAAGGCCATCGCCGAGCGGGCCCACCGGGTGGGCGCGCTGGTGCTGGTCGACGGCGCGCAGTCGGTGCCGCACCTGCCGGTGGACGTGGCCGACCTGGACGCCGACTTCCTGGTCTTCTCCGGCCACAAGATGCTGGGCCCGCTGGGCATCGGCGTGCTGTGGGGCCGCCGCGAGCTGCTGGAGTCGATGCCGCCGTTCATCACCGGCGGCTCGATGATCGAGATCGTCCAGCTGGACCACTCGACCTACACGGCCCCGCCGCAGCGGTTCGAGGCGGGCGTGCCGGTGACGGCCCAGGCCGTCGGCCTGGCCGCCGCCTGCGACTACCTGGACGCCCTGGGCATGGACAAGGTCGTGGAGCACGAGCACACGCTCGCCGCCTACGCCCTGGAGCAGATCGGCTCGCTGCCCGGGCTGCGGATCATCGGCCCGGCCGACACCGCCGCCCGCGGCGCCACGGTCTCCTTCGTCGTGGAGGACATCCACCCGCACGACGTGGGCCAGGTCCTCGACGACCAGGGCCTCGCGGTGCGGGTCGGCCACCACTGCGCCTGGCCGCTGTGCCGCCGGTACGGAATACCCGCGACCACCCGGGCGTCGTTCTACGTGTACAACACCCTGAGTGAGGTGGACGCCCTGGCCGAGGGCATCCGCAAGGCGCAGAAGTTCTTCGGGACGGTCTGAGACAGTGCAGCTGGAATCGATGTACCAGGAGATCATCCTGGACCACTACCGCAACCCGCAGCACCGCGGGCTGCGGGAACCGTACGAGGCCGAGGTCCACCATGTGAACCCGACCTGCGGCGACGAGGTCACCCTGCGGGTGCACCTCGAGAACGCCGGCGCCGACGGTGATCAGTCGATGATCGCGGACGTGTCCTACGAGGGGCAGGGCTGCTCGATCAGCCAGGCCAGCGTCTCGGTCATGAGCGAGCTGATCATCGGCCGCAGCGTCAAGGACGCGATGCGACTGAGCGAGGAGTTCCTCGCGCTGATGCAGTCCCGGGGCGCGCTCGAACCCGACGAGGACGTCCTGGAGGACGCGGTCGCCTTCGCCGGAGTCTCGAAGTACCCCGCCCGCGTCAAGTGCGCCCTTCTCGGCTGGATGGCCTGGAAGGACGCCACCGCCCAGACCCTGGAGAAGTCATCATGAGCGAGACCAATGCGGCGGAAGAGGAAGTCCTCGACGCCCTGACCGGCCCCTCCGACGAGGAAGAGCAGATCCTCGAGGCCCTGCGCGACGTCGTCGACCCCGAACTGGGCATCAACGTCGTCGACCTCGGCCTGATCTACGGCGTCAACGTCACCGAGACCGACGGCCACCGGCTGCTGACGGTCGACATGACCCTCACCAGCGCCGCCTGCCCCCTGACCGACGTCATCGAGGACCAGGCCCAGGGCGCCACCGCCGACCTCGTCGACGAACTGAAGATCAACTGGGTGTGGCTCCCGCCGTGGGGCCCCGACAAGATCACCGAAGACGGCCGCGAGCAGCTCCGCGCCCTCGGCTTCAACGTCTGACGGATCTCCCGTCTTCGGGCCCCGGTTCCTCCCTGGAGGGACCGGGGCCTTTTCGCGTGTGCTCAGGGGCCGCACCGGCCGTGGACGCGGCCGGTCCCGGGAGCGGCCGCCCGGCCCCGGGACGGGCCGCGCGCTCGTGCTCAGAGGGTGGTGAAGCGCTCCACCTTGGCGGTGGGGCCGACGACCAGGATGATGTCGCCGTACTGGAGGACGGTGTCGGGGGTGGCGTAGGTGTAGTCCTCGTCCTTGCTCTTGACGCAGACGATGGTGACGCCGTACTTGCGGCGCAGCTTGGCCTCGCCCAGGGGAACGCCCACCAGTTCGCGGGGCGGGTGGGTCTTGATCAGGACGAAGTCAGGGTCGATCTGGACGTAGTCCAGCATCCGGCCGCTGACCAGGTGGGCCACCCGCTCGCCCATGTCGTGCTCGGGCAGCACCACGTGGGTGGCGCCGATGCGCTCCAGGATCCGGCCGTGCTGGCGGCTGATGGCCTTGGCCCAGATGTCCTCGATGCCCACCTCCACCAGCAGGGAGGTGGTGAGGATGCTGGCCTCGATGTCGCTGCCGATGGCCACCACGGCCCGCTGGAAGTCGGGGACTCCCAGCTGGTGCAGCGCCTGCAGGTCGGTGGCGTCGGCGGCGACGATCTGGGTGATCTCGCCCGCCAGCGACTGCACGACCTTGGGCCGGTGGTCGATGGCGAGGACCTCGGTGCCCAGCCGGGTCAGCTCCAGTGCCATGGAGCTGCCGAACCGGCCGAGGCCGATGACCACGACGGGGAGGTTGTCTCTGTCAGCCAACGATCGGTCGCTCCTCGGGTAGTTCGTAATGACGGGTACGTTCCCGCATGGCGAGCGCGGAAAAGAGCGTGACGGGACCGATCCGGCCGATGAACATCAGCACGACGAGCAGGATCTGCCCGGAGGTGGGCATCGAGGTGGTGGCCCCGAGGGACAGGCCGACGGTGCCGAACGCCGAGATCACCTCGAAGGCCACCTCGTCCAGGGTCTGCCGGGAAAGGGACAGCAGCACGAAGGTGCCGGCGGCCACCAGCCCCACGCCCAGCAGCGCGATCGTCAGGGCCTGGCGCTGCACCGCGCTGGGCAGTTTGCGGTGCCCGACGTTCACCTGGTCCTCACCGCGCAGCTCGGCCCAGATGACGAAGGCCAGCAGCCCGAAGGTGGTGACCTTGATCCCGCCCGCGGTGCCGGCGCTGCCGCCGCCGATGAACATGAGGATGTCGGTGACCAGCCAGCTCTCCGAGCGCATCTGGGAGATGTCGATGAGGTTGAACCCGCCGGAGCGCGGCATGACGGCGGTGAAGAAGCCGGCCATCACCCGCCGGGACTGGGGAAGGGCGCCGAACGTGCCGGGATTGCTCCACTCGAAGATGGTGAACGCGGCGGTGCCCAGCACCAGCAAGGGGACCGTCACCGCCAGGGTGATCCGGGTCAGCACCGACCAGCGGCTCGGCCGCCGCCAGGAGCGGGCCAGCTCGAACACCACGGGGAAGCCCAGCCCGCCCACCACCACGGCGAGCGCGATCGGCAGGCAGATCCAGGCGTCAGTGGCGAACCGCACCACGCTGTCGGGCCACAGGGCGAACCCGGCGTTGTTGAACGCCGAGATCGCGTGGAACAGACCCAGGTAGGCGGCGCGGCCGAGGCCCTCGCCGTAGCCCAGCATGAAGCGCAGGGTGAGGATCACGGCGATCAGCAGCTCGGACACCAGGCTGAAGATCACGACATTGCGCACCACGCGCCGGACGTCCGAGGCCGAGAGGGTCTTGGTCTCGGTCTGGGCGAGCAGCCGGGCGCGCAGCCCCACCCGGCCGGAGACCAGCAGCGCGAACAGGGTGGCCAGCGTCATGATGCCGAGCCCGCCCGCCTGCATCAGCAGCATGATCACGACTTCGCCGAAGGTGGACCAGTGGGTCTCGGTGTCCACCAGGAGCAGGCCGGTCACGCAGATCGCCGAGGTGGCGGTGAACAGCGCGTTCAGCGGGGTGGCCGAGCCCGGGGAGCTCGTGGACGCGGGCAGCAGGAGCAGGAGCGTCCCGATGAGGATCGCGATCCCGAAGCCGCCGACGATCACCTGCGCGGGGTGTTTGAGCACCGGCATCGTCAACCGGTCCCGTCAGTCTCGATCATCACCGGTCCCCCTCTGGACTACCGGCGAAGAAGGTATCAACAAAGACCGACGTTCCGCGCCGGGGAGCCGCCCTCCGGATCGGACGTACCCGATCTCAGCTATGGGCCTTGGCCCGTGCTCTCAACAGGACCATCGCCAGCAGAGAGGCCAGCAGCGAGGCGGCCAGCACCGCGGTGGAGGCGCGGACGACCGCGTCCGGATCGTCGGTCGTCAGCTGGGCGACCAGCAGCGAGACGGTGTACCCGATGCCGGCCAGGACGGCCACGGGGAAGACATCGGCCCAGCCGATGCCGCCCGGCAGCTCGCCCAGGCGCAGCCGCACGGCCAGCCAGGCGCCGCCGAACACGCCGACCACCTTGCCGACCAGGAGGCCGAAGAAGACGCCCTGGGCGATCGGGTCGCGCAGGGTGTCGCCGAGGGAGCCCAGGCCGATCCCGGCGGCGGCCAGGGCGAACAGCGGCACGATGAACCCGGCCGACACGGGGTGCAGCCGGTGCTCCAGCCTGGCGGCGGGGGACTCCTCCTCGCCCTCCCGCGCGACGACCGGGGTCAGCAGGCCCAGGATGATGCCGGTGACGGTGGCGTGCACGCCGCTGGCGTGGACGCAGATCCAGGCGGCGACCACCAGCGGGACCATCAGTGCGAGGGGCGTCCACCGCCGGCGCTGGGCCAGCCAGTAGAGGCCGCACAGCGCGAACCCGGCGAGGAGCCACAGCAGGCTGAAACCCTTGGTGAACAGGAGGGCGATGAGCGCGATCGCGCCCAGGTCGTCGATCACGGCCATGGACAGCAGCAGGACGCGCACCCCGCTCGGCAGCGCGGAGCCGACCAGGGCCAGCACCCCGAGGGCGAAGGCGATGTCGGTGGCGACCGGGATGGCCCAGGCCCCGCCCTCGGCGGCCTGGCCCCGGGAGACCGCCAGCGCCACCAGCGCGGGCACCATCATTCCGCCCGCCGCGGCCAGCAGCGGCAGCGCGGCGGCCCGCCATCCGGCCAGCTCGCCGACGGTGAGTTCGCGCTTGACCTCCATGCCGGCGATGAAGAAGAAGATCGCCAGCAGCCCGTCGGAGACCCAGTGCGAGAGCGACAGGTGCAGATGGGCCCAATCCGGGCCGAACTCCAGGCCCCAGATCCGCTCGTAGGCTCCGGGCGCCAGATTGGCCCACAGCAGGGCCACCAGGGTCGCCCCGAGGAGTAGCTTGCCTCCGGTGGTCTCCTCCCGGAGGAACTCCCTCAGGGTCTCCACGCGGCTGTCGTTGACGTCGCGGTCCGGGCGGGCGGCCTTGGAGAAGGGAAGTCGCACTGCGTCGCTCCTGGTCGATTCGATGCTGAAGACATCGCCGACCAGACTTCCCGGCACACCCGCGTGGAGATCACGCTTACTCCCACCTTAATCGGTAATTCTTTCACCTGCGATGGCCGGGCTCCAGGTTGCCCGACACCCGCCGGGGAAGGCCGCATGAGATCGGAGAAGCGAGACGGGAGGGAGCCGACCGTGGACGTGGCCGTGCTGGGAACCGGGATCATGGGCGCCGCCATGGCGCGCAACCTGTTGCGGGCGGGGCACGGGGTCCGGGTCTGGAACCGGACCCGGAGCAAGGCCGAGCCGCTCGCCGGGGACGGGGCGGTGGTAGCCGACACCCCGGCGGAGGCGGTGGCCGGCGCGGAGGTCGTGCTGACCTCCCTGTTCGACGGGCATGTGGCCCTGGACACGATGAGGGAGGCGGCGTCGAGTCTGCGGCCGGAAGCATTGTGGATGCAGTCGTCCACCGCTGCGCTGGGCGACGCCCCCGTCCTGGCGGGGTTCGCCGCCGAGAACGACATCGTCTACGTGGACGCCCCCGTGCTGGGTACCCGCCAGCCCGCCGAGCAGGGGGAACTGGTCGTCCTGGCCTCCGGCCCCGAGGAGGTCCGCGGCCGCCTGGCGCCGGTCTTCGACGCGGTCGGCGTCAAGACGCTGTGGGTCGGCACCGAACCGGGCCGGGCGACCCGGCTGAAGCTGGTCGTCAACAACTGGGTCCTGGCCCTCAACCACGGCATCGCCGAGACCCTGTCCCTGGCCGAGGCTCTGGACGTCGACCCGCAGAACCTCCTCGACATCGTCGAGGGCGGCAGTCTGGACAGCGGCTATCTGAGGATGAAGACCAAGACGATCCGCTCCCGCGACTTCACCCCGTCCTTCTCCGTCGTCACCGCGGAGAAGGACGCCGAACTGATCCTCGCCGCGGCCGAAGAGGCGGGAGTCCGCCTGGACGTCACCGCCGCCGGCGCCGAACGCTTCCGCCGCGCCACGGCCGAGGGCCACGGCCAGGAGGACATGGCCGCGTCCTATTTCGCATCCTTCTCCTGACCTGCGGCCGGGGGGCGCCTTCTACTTCGTCCTCTTCCCGCGGGCTCGGGCGACCGGGACGTCGCCGGGGACGGGGACGGGGACGGGTTCCGCGACGACGCCGTCGGGGACGGTCGGAGACGGCTCGGGGAGGGGCTCGCCGGCCGGTTCCGTGTCGGGGGACGGGCGGTGCGCGATGCCGGGGACGTCGTCGGTCTCGGGCGCGAGGGGGAAGTCCTCGGCCAGTTCGGCGGTGCGGTGGCGCTGGACGGAGAGCGCGTTGTCGACGGTGAGGCGTCCGCCCGCGCCCGCGGCGAAGAGCAGGGAGGCGGCGGCCAGGACGAGCACCAGTTCGGAGCCCTCGGGGCCGGTCAGCCCCCGGTCGAGGTGGACGAAGACGAAGGCGCCGGCCATGTCGAGGAAGAGCAGGACGCCGGTGACGGGGAGGCCGAGGCCGGCGATGAGCGCGACGCCGCCCAGCAGTTCGGCGAAGGTGGAGTAGACGGCCGCCGCCTTGGCCAGGGGCACTCCCGTCAGGTCGAACGCCGCGGCGGTGGAGTTGATGCCGGCCTCCACCTTCTGCCAGCCGTGCACGAGGAAGACGATCCCCACCGCGCACCGGGCGAACAGGGCTATGACGTCGTAGGCCGGGCGGGTGCGCATGGCGGGGGGTGTCCTTCCCGAGTCACGGAGGTGTGTCGTCACCGACACGCGGGCCGATGCTCGGGAAGGTACCCCTCTTACGCCGATTTCATCGTGAAGTTGGACTAATCAAGCAAACCGCCCATGAAGCCCGATCCACCGGAGGACCGGCCCTGCTGCTGCTCGGAGGCGAGCCGCTGGCTGATCACCTGGTTCAGCCGCTGCAGGCCGCTCGTGCCGAGCATGCCCACCTGGCCCTCCAGCTCCCTGAGCGTGGCGGACGACTCCCTGACCTGCTCGGAGGACTGCATCAGCACGGTCCCCTGGCCGGTGAACTCGAACTGGTGCTCCTCGCCCGAGGTGCCGCCGACGCCGAACAGGCCGCGGGCCATGCCCAGCACCCCCCGCATGTAGGAGTGGTCGTAGTGGTGGCAGGGGGAGGGCAGGTCGGCCCAGCCGAGCAGCGACTGCGGGTCGACCCGGATCGGCGGCTCCACGAAGTGCACCGGCCCGTTGGAGGAGGCGATGAACTTGCCGGTGCCCAGCAGGGTGAGGAACCCCGGGATGATCGACTGCTTGAGCGTCAGGCGGGGCTCGAACGCCAGGAGGTTGCCCGCCCGGATGGTGAGGTTGCCGTCCTCCAGGTCGAAGGAGTTCAGGTCGAAGCCCCGGTCGCCCAGCAGCAGCTTGCCCTGCCCCTGCGCCACCACCCAGTCGTGGGCGTACAGCGGGGAGTGGAAGTGCCCGGACACCAGCGCGTCCAGCGGCCCGGCGGACAGCGCCTCGAATTTGATCTGCCCGTAGTAGGCGATCATCTTGCCCTTCTGGATGAACCACTGCCCGTTGAGGTTCACCGAGAAGGCATAGGGGTTGACGTTGTCGTCGTCGGGCAGCGTCGAGGCGTTGAACGTGGCGATCGGCGGCGGCGCGGAAGGGGCTCCGTAGCCCGGGGGCGCCGGAGGCGGAGGGTAGCCGCCCTGCTGGGGCGGGTAGCCGGGCTGCTGCGGATACCCCTGCTGGGGCGGGTAGCCGGGCTGCGGGTAGCCGGGCTGGGGATAGGCGCCCTGCTGGGGCGGGTAGCCGCCCTGCTGGGGGTATTCGGGCTGGCCGTACGGAGGCTGCGGCGGGTAACCCATCTCAGAACTTCCTCTCGCTGGCCTGGACGTACACGACTCCCTGGCCGGTCAGCTCGAGCTGGAACCCCTCGCCCGAGCCGCGTCCGAGGAGGTCGCGCAGCCCCAGCGCGGTGTGCAGCTTGTTCTGGATCTGCCCGCGGTGGGCGACGTAGGCCTGCGGGTCGACGTAGACCGGCCGGTTCGGCTGGACGGGCAGCTGGACGACCCCGCCGTGCGAGAGCAGCGCGCACGAGCCGTGCCCGGTGAGCGTGGTGGTGAACAGGCCCTGGCCGGTCATCTGGCCGCGGATCACGCCGGACAGCCCGCCCTGCTCGCCGAGGAACATGGTGCCGCTCTGCAGCGAGGCGTCGTAGACCAGCAGCCGGTCGGCCTCGACGTACAGGGTGTCGCCCTGGAGGTCGACGACCTCGACGTGCAGCCCGTGATGGCCGAGCATGACGCTGCCCTGCCCGGTGACGTGCATCAGGGGCGAGCTCTCGCCGGCCATGGCCCGCCCGAGCGTTCCGGCGATCCCGGAGCCCGCGGTGGCCGTCGGGGCGAACCGCACGCCCCCGGCGTAGGCGAGCATCGCGCCGCGCTTGCTGTAGACCTCCTGGCCGGGCCCGATGGGGACCTGGAGCATCTTGGTGTTGATGGGGCTGTACCCGGGCATCAGACCTCCGCCCCCAGTCCTTCTCCTCGTTCGGCCGGCTGGATGTAGACCAGGCCGTGGCCGGTGAACCTGAGCTGGAAGCTCTCGCCCGAGCCCTGCCCCAGCACCGTCCGCCAGTTGACGTCGGTGACGAAGTCCTGCTGGAGCTGCCCGCGGTGGGCCACGTAGGCCTGCGGGTCGACGCTCAGCGGCTGCCCCTGCACCACCTCCAGGGCGATCGCCGGGCCGTCCGAGAGGATCGCGACCGTGCCGTGCCCCTCGACCTTGGTGGTGGCCAGGCCCTGCCCGGTGCTCATGCCGCGCAGCCCGGTGAACTGCACGCCGGTGCGCAGCTGGCCGTCGAGGGCCAGCAGGCTCTCGGACTCCACCAGCAGGGTGTCGCCCTGCAGCGGCACCAGGTTGACCTCGGTCGCCTCGTGGGCCAGGTAGACGGTGCCCTGGCCGCTGATCTCCATCAGGGTGACCGACTCGCCGGCGACCCGCCGGCGCACCGCGCCCATGAGCCCCTCGCCGCCGGTCATGCCCTGGCGTTTGAACTGCATCTGGCCCTCGTAGGCGACCATCGACCCGTTGAGGGCGCGGATCGTCTCGCCCATGAGGTCGACGGCCAGCATGCGAGAGCCGTTCATTCGAAACTGCGCCACGTGCAGCACCCTAGCCACTGGATCGCGGTGGTCGCACCGGTCTGCGGACCGACATCCCCTCACTCTCGAGGATGAGGGGAGGGCCCGGCGGCCCGGCCGGCGGGAGCGCATGAATCGTCCGAAAACACCGGTGAATCCTTCGGTCGCGCCCGCGCCACGATTTTCGGCGCGCTGGAAAGATCCGCATCGGGCTCCGATCTGCGGGAGGATGGGTGGCATGTGGCTTGCTCCGGAACGACGTGGACGTCAAGGGTGGCTGGTGCCGGGATTCGCGATGCTCACGGGCGTCGGGGTGGCGGCGCTGCTGTACACGCGGGAGGCGGTGGCCGTCGGCGTGGTCGCCGGCCTGGTGCTGGTGGCCTACGGGCTGCAGCTGGCCTACCGCAGGGACGAGTCGGCGCTGGTGATCAGCGAGGCGTTCGGGCGGGGCCGCAACGGGCGCAGCCACCTGCGCTCCGCCGCGATGACCGGCGACGTGCTGATGGCCGGCCTGGTGGCGGCCATCGTCGTCCAGGCGCTGCGCGAGCAGCCGCTGGGCCCGCTGCCCTGGCTGGCCGGCCTGGCGGCCGTCACCTACCTCGTGTCGATCTTCCTCACCAGCGACATGTAGCGCGTGAAGCTCAACGAATTCTTCGTGAACGTCCTTTTACGGTCCGGGTTTAGCCGTTTCCGGACGGCATCATGGCTCCCGTGGCAGTTCTTGACACCCGGCCTCCGGTAGGAGTCGCCGAGAACGCGCTCTTCCAGCCCGTGGTCGACCTCGGCTCGGGCGACGTCGTCGCCGTCGAGACCCGGGTGGGTCCCTCACCCGGCGCCCCCGGACCCGTCGATCCCGCCTCCGAGGACGTCCGCAGGGCGCTGGAGGGGGCCAGGGCGCTGTCCGGCCACTCCACCCGGCTGCCCCTCCAGATCGCCGTGCGCGCCGAGACGGTCGCCCTCGGCAGGGGTGTGCTGACCCGGCTCCACCAGGGGCTGCAGGAGACGGGCCGCCGGCCGCAGGAGGTGATCGTCTGCGTCACCGGCGGGTTCGCCCCGGCCCTGCGGGGGGCGGTGGGCTCGGGGGTCGCCGACCTGCGCCACGCGGGCTACCTGGTGGGCTTCGGCGGGCTGGGCACCACCCACGCGCCGCTGGACGTCCTGGTGGAGGGCAGCCCCTACCTGGTGCGGCTGGATCCCGATCTGGCCCGCCACGCGGCCTCCGGCAGCCGCCGGACCGCTCTGGTCGAGGCGCTCGTCACCTTCGCCCACCGGCTCGGCACCCATGTGCTGGCCCCCGGCGTGGAGAGCGAGGAGCAGCTCGCGCGGCTGCACTCCCTGGGGGTGCGGCTGGCCCAGGGGCCGCTGCTGACCCCGCCGGACTGGCGGCCCGGACAGCCCGTCAAGGCACTCGTCCCCGTGGGGGAGCGGCCGCGGCACGATCCGGCCGCCGACCTCGGCCCGCGGGTGTCGGAGTACCTCCTGCCGGCCGTGACCATGCGGGACGACGCCACCGCCTCCCAGGTGCTGGAGGTCCTGTCCACAGAGCGGAGCCCGTCGAGCATCGTGCTGGTCGACGCCCGGCAGCGCCCTCGCTACACCGTGGACCGGGCGCGGTTCCTGCTGGCCTTCTCCGGCGCGTACGGGCACGCCCTGCACGCCCGCAAACCCGCGTCCAGGCTCGCCGACGAGCCCCGGCTGGTGCCCAGGAGCGTCCCGGCGATCGCCGCCCTGCGCGCCGCGGGGAAGGAGGAGGAGCGCGTCTACGACGACCTCGTGGTGACGGACGAGATCGGGCGCTGCCTGGGCATCGTGCGGGTCGCCGACCTGATCCGCGGCATGTCCCGCTGAGCCGGCCCCGAAAACGTGTTCGCGAGTGGGAAGCGGGGCCCCGTACACTGGCCGGTGCTCCCGTGCCTCCGCCAAGGGCGTCGAGCGGAGCGCTTCCGTTTCCCCGGGGGAGAACCCACCAAAGTGATCATCGCCAACGACATCGAACTGCGCGCCGGCTCCCGGCTCCTCATCGAGAAGGCAACATTCCGCGTCAACCCGGGCGACCGGGTGGGCCTGGTCGGCCGCAACGGCGCGGGCAAGACCACCCTCACCAGGGTGCTGGCGGGCGAGACCCTGCCGGCGTCCGGGTCGGTGACCCGCTCGGGCACCCTGGGCTACCTGCCCCAGGACCCGCGCAGCGGCGACCTGGAGGTGCTGGCCCGCGACCGGATCCTGGCGGCCCGCGGCCTGGACGAGGTCTTCGCCCAGCTGCGCGCGGCCGAGGTCGCCATGTCCACCCAGACGGGCGCGGCCCGCGACAAGGCGGTGCGGCGCTACGGCAGGGCCGAGGACCGGCTGCACATCCTGGGCGGCTACGCGGTCGAGTCCGAGGCCGCCGCGATCTCCTCCAGCCTGGGCCTGCCCGACCGGGTACTGGGCCAGCCGCTGCACACCCTGTCCGGCGGCCAGCGCCGCCGCGTGGAGCTGGCCCGGATCCTGTTCTCCAACGCCGACACGCTGCTGCTGGACGAGCCGACCAACCACCTGGACGCCGACTCGATCGTCTGGCTGCGGGACTTCCTGAGGAACCACCAGGGCGGCCTGGTCATCATCAGCCACGACGTGGGCCTGCTGGAGGCCGTGGTCAACCGGGTCTTCCACCTGGACGCCAACCGCAGCGTCATCGACATGTACAACGTCGGCTGGAAGAAGTACCTGGACACGCGCGAGGCCGACGAGAAGCGCCGCAAGCGGGAGTTCGCCAACGCCCAGCGGCAGGCGGGCCAGCTGACGGCGCAGGCCGACAAGATGCGGGCCAAGGCCACCAAGGCCAAGGCCGCCCAGCAGATGCTCAAGCGGGCCGACCGGCTGATGTCGGGCGTCGAGGGGGAGCGCCGGGCCGACCGGGTGGCCAAACTACGCTTCCCGGAACCGGCGCCTTGTGGCAAAACCCCCCTACTCGCGGAGGGTTTGTCGAAATCGTACGGATCCTTGGAGATCTTCACAGATGTCGACCTTGCGATCGACCGGGGCAGCCGGGTCGTCGTGCTTGGACTGAACGGAGCGGGGAAGACGACCCTGCTCCGGCTGCTGGGAGGCGTCGAAAAGCCCGACACGGGTGGGGTTATCGCCGGTCACGGCCTTCGTCTGGGTTATTACGCGCAGGAGCACGAGACGCTCGACCACGACCGCACCGTGCTGGAGAACATGAAGTCCGCCGCGCCGGACCTGCCGGAGGTCGAGGCCCGCAAGGTCCTGGGCTCCTTCCTGTTCGTCGGCGACGACGTGGACAAGCCCGCGGGCGTGCTCTCCGGCGGTGAGAAGACCCGCCTGGCGCTGGCCACCCTGGTGGTCTCGCGGGCCAACGTGCTGCTGCTCGACGAGCCCACCAACAACCTGGATCCGGCCAGCCGCGAGGAGATCCTGGGGGCCATCAACACCTTCTCCGGTGCCATAGTCCTGGTCACCCACGACGAAGGCGCGGTGCAGGCACTCCAACCGGAACGCGTGATTTTGCTCCCTGATGGTGTGGAAGACATCTGGAGCGACGAATTTGCTGATCTGGTGGCTCTGGCTTGACCTTCTGAGCAAGGAAGCAGATCTTTTCTGGCGTAGTGGGTAGCCGAGACGGCGAAGATGTCTGATCATGGCAGGAGATAACGCAGCGGTCACCACATCACTACGGGAGGTACTCGTGGCAGAGACCCTGAAGAAGGGCACCCGCGTGACCGGTGCCGAGCGCGACAAGCTGGCGGCGGATCTCAAGAAGAGGTACGACTCCGGCGAGAGCATCCGCGCCCTGGCTGCCGCCACCGGCCGCTCCTACGGCTTCATCCACCGCATCCTCACCGAGTCGGGCGTGAACCTGCGCGGACGCGGTGGGGCCACCCGAGGCAAGAAGGCGCCGTGACCGAGTGACCGAGGGGGGTCCCGGTCCCCTCGGTGAGAGACGAGCACGGCGGGCACGACGTCCGGGCCCGTCGCCCCGGCTACTACCGAGTAATATTCGGTGCGGTCGCGGCGGCGGGCCGAAGGTCCGTCCCGTGTCCGCGCGACCGGCCCCGGAGGGGGGCCGGCGGCCCGGAGGAGGCACGATATGGCGGATCTGGCGAAGGCCGGCCTGTTGCTCGAACTCGATCACGAGGAGACGGTGGCGACCATCACCCTGAACCGTCCCGAGCGGCGCAACGCGCAGTCGCCGACGATGTGGAAGGGCCTGGCCGACCTGGGCGACGAACTGCCCGAGACCGTCCGCATCGTGGTGCTCAAGGGTTCGGGACCGTCCTTCTCCGCCGGGATCGACCTGCGGCTCTTCACGCCGGAGGGCATGCCGGGAGAACCGTCCGTCCTGGCCGACGGCATCGGTCCCGAGGAGCTCGTCGACCAGATCGGCGTGTACCAGGAGGGCTTCCTCTGGCTGCGCGACCCCCGATTCACCACCATCGCGGCGGTGCACGGCCACGCCATCGGCGCGGCCTTCCAGCTGGCGCTGTCCTGCGACATCCGCATCGCCGCCGACGACGTGCAGTTCTGCATGAAGGAGCCGGCCCTCGGGCTGGTGCCCGACCTGACCGGCACCAAGCCGCTCGTGGACATCGTCGGGCTCCCCCGGGCGCTGGAGCTGTGCCTGACCGCCCGGGTGATCGACGCCGACGAGGCGCGCGAGCTGCGCCTGGTGGAGCGGGTCGTCAAGGCCGACGAACTGGACGGCGCCGTCGAGGAGCTGGTCAACGCGCTGCTCCGGGTCGAGGTGGGCGCCGCCCGCGCTACCAAGGAGCTGCTGCAGAAGGCTCCGGGCCACACTCTCGGAGAGCAGTGCCTGGCCGAGCGCCGGGCCCAGGTGGGACGCCTGCTGCGGAACGGCTGAGAGTAAGGAATATTCGGCTGGGCCATCCGCTTTCCCTCAGCGGGGTGGTCCCGAGCGACAAAGGAGTCGAGCCGTATGAGCATGCCCGGTGGTAACGGTTTCTCGGTGATGGCGTCCTTCCGCAGGGACCCGTCGGTGAAGCACGAGAAGCTGAAACCCGGCACTGTACGGCGGATCATGGGGTACGCCCGCCCCTACAAGCGCGACCTCGTGCTCTTCCTGCTGCTCAACTCCCTGGCGGCGGTGAGCGTGGTGGCGGGCCCCCTGCTGATCCGGGCGATCATCGACCAGGGGGTGGTCCCGGGGAACCGGTCCCTGGTGATCGGGCTGGCGCTCGGGCTGGCCGGGCTGGCCGTGGTGGACGCGGTCCTCTCGCTGTTCCAGCGCTGGTACTCGGCGAAGATCGGCGAGGGCCTGATCTACGACCTGCGCAGCCAGGTCTTCGACCACGTGCAACGTATGCCGGTGGCGTTCTTCATGCGCGCCCAGACCGGGTCCCTGGTCTCCCGCCTCAACAGCGACGTGATCGGGGCGCAGCGGGCGCTGACCACCACGCTGTCCTCGGTCGTCTCCAACGTGATCAGCCTGGTGCTGGTGCTGGTCGCGATGCTCTACCTGTCGTGGCTGGTCACCGTCGTCGCGCTGCTGCTGCTGCCGGTGTTCATCATCCCGGCCAAGCTGGTGGGCCGCAGGCTGCAGAAGATCAGCCGCGAGCAGATGGTGCTGGACGCCGAGATGGGCTCGCTGATGACCGAGCGCTTCAACGTCTCGGGCGCGATGCTGGCCAAGCTCTACGGCCGTCCCGACGAGGAGTCCGAGCGCTTCTCCCGGCGGGCCGGCCGGGTCCGCGACATCGGCATCATCGCGGCCATGTACGGGCGGGTCTTCTTCACCGCGCTGACCCTGGTGGCCTCGCTGGCCACCGCGATGGTCTACGGGATCGGCGGGGTCATGACGGTCGGCGGCTCCCTGCAGATCGGCACCCTGGTGGCGCTGACGGCGCTGCTGAGCCGCATGTACGGGCCGCTCACCGCGCTGTCCAACGTCCAGGTGGACGTGATGACCGCGCTGGTGAGCTTCGACCGGGTCTTCGAGGTGCTCGATCTCAAGCCCATGGTCGCCGACCGGCCCGGCGCCCGCCCGCTGAAGACCGAGGGCGCCCCCGGCGTGGCCTTCGACCACGTGGTCTTCAGCTACCCGGCGGCCGAGGACGTCTCGCTGGCCTCGCTGGAGTCCATCGCCCGCGCCGATTCGGCCCCCGCCAAGGAGGTGCTGCACGACGTCAGCTTCACCGTGGAGCCGGGGCAGCTGGTGGCGCTGGTGGGTCCCTCGGGAGCGGGCAAGAGCACGATGACCCACCTGGTCTCGCGCCTGTACGACGTGAACGAGGGCGCGGTGCGGATCGGCGGCCAGGACGTCCGGGACCTGACGCTGGCCTCGCTGAACGAGACGGTCGGCGTCGTCACCCAGGACGCCCACCTGTTCCACGACAGCATCCGCAAGAACCTCCTCTACGCCCGGCCCGGAGCCACCGAGGAGGAGCTCTGGGAGGCGCTGGCGGGCGCCCAGGTCCGCGGCCTGGTCGAGGCGATGCCCGACGGCCTGGACACCGTGGTCGGCGACCGCGGCTACCGGTTGTCCGGCGGGGAGAAGCAGCGCATGGCGCTGGCCAGGCTGCTGCTCAAGGCCCCGGCCGTGGTGGTGCTGGACGAGGCCACCGCGCACCTGGACTCCGAGTCCGAGGCCGCGGTGCAGCGGGCGCTGAGCACCGCGCTGGCCGGGCGCACCTCGCTGGTGATCGCCCACCGGCTCTCCACGATCCGGGAGGCCGACCAGATCCTGGTGATCGAGGACGGCCGGATAGCCGACCGGGGCCGACACGGCGAACTGCTCGCCCGCGGCGGCCTGTACACCGAGCTCTACCGCACCCAGTTCGCCCGTCAGGAGACGCTGGACCCCTTGGCCGCGAAGTGACATAGTGCTGTAAGTTGATCACTTACGGCGATCGTTCGGGGGAGCGATGATCAAGTCGACGGGGGCGGGGTTGTGCCTGCTCGTCGTGCTGGCGGGCTGCGGTGAGGGGACCACGATCCCCAACGCGCAGACGCCGCGTCCCAACTTCACGGGCTCCGTGAAACCGGCGAATCCCACGCAGACGGTCACCGTGGCGGCCAAGACGGTGACCGTGAACCCTCCGGTGCGCCAGGACGTGCGGGTGGACGCCGAGTGCTCGGTCGAGGGAGAGCTCGGCCGGACGATGGCCGGGCGGATGGCCCGGTGCGTCAAGCGTTCCGGCGACACCGCCGCGCGCTGGGTCCTGGACGTCGGATCCCAGCCGGACGGCACGGTCAAGCCCGGCAGGGCCTGTCCCGCGCCGGGGGCGCTCGGCACCGACGGCTACCGCTCCTACCGGTGCCTTCCCGAGCAGGAGGGCGGCAGCGCCGTCTGGAGGGCGCAGTGAGCCGCCGGGTTCCCGCCGCATTCGGTCACGGCCGGGTCCCGTGACGATGACGATCACGCAGTGACCGTCGCCCCGCGCCTTGGGCGGGGTTTTGCTGGACGGTGCGGCCACGTCAACCCTTCGGTCACCGCGGCCCGCGACCATCGGCCCGGACCGACTCCATCATCCTTCGTCCTTCGTCCCGAGTGAGGCGCGATGCGTCAGTTCCTCTTCCGCTACACCACGATCCTGGTAGGGCTGGGCGCCGCGGGCGTCGCCATCGGCTGGATAGCCGACGACCTGCGCCCCGCCGTTCAGTCCTCCTCGGAGCTCGGCAGGTAGCCGAGCGCCCGCAACTCCCGTCCGGCGGCCTTCTCCACCTGGGCGGCCTGCCTGGCGGTGAGCGGCTTCCTCCGGCCTTCGGAGGGCTCCGCGGCGCCCCGCCGGGCGGGTAGCGGCCGCCAAGGGCCGTCCCGGTGCGCCTCGGCCGCGAAGGCCAGCGCGTCCCGGGAGACCCGTTCGCCCAGGTGGTCCGAGAGCCTGTCGGCTCCGGCCAGCGGGTCGGCGATCAGGTCCTCGTAGCGCAGGGTCAGCAGCTGCTCCTCCGGGACCTGGGCGCGCAGTCTCGCGCTGATCCGCACCGCGCCGCGCCAGCGCAGCGCGCACTTGACCACGGGGGCGGCCTCGGGCCAGCGGGCCCGCCAGGACGGCTCGTCCACGCCCAGGAACGGGTGGGGGAAGACCTCGTCGAGGTCGAGGATCCCCGGTTTGAACCAGGTCATCGACCGCTCGTCGGCGAGCATGTCGGCCGCCACCTCCCGGCCGTCCCTGATCACCTGGACGAGCTGGGCGTCGGGGAAGGCGTCGAGCAGCACGTCGGTGCTGTAGATCAGATCGGGGGCGGCGTCGGCGAAGCGCCGAAGCCCGGAGGGATTCGTGCACGGCCCGTCGGGGCGCAGGTCGCCCGGGGTGTACCCGGACAGCTCCCAGCACTCGGCGGGGCAGTCCCGGCAGCCGTGCGCGGACAGCTGCCAGGACTCGGCGTAGGCGTCGCGCAGCACGCGCGCCGCGCCCCTGCCGCGTTCGGTCGCGATGGACGGCCGGCGGGCGAAGGCGTAGACCAGCTTGGTCACGGCCGGCCGCCCCCGGGTCACGTGGACGCCCGCGGAATGCCTGAGCGCCCGTGCGACCAGGTCCGTGCCGGAGTGCGGGGCACCCAGCAGGAACACCGGACGGTGGACCTTGATCCCGTTGACCACGAGAATGTGCGGCGTCTGCCTCATGATTCCCCCCAGTGTCCCACTGAAAGGCCGAAGATCCAGCTATCTGGCCACGAGGCCGAACAGATCCGCCGGACCGGGTCTTCCCCATCACGCTCCTTTGCTGTCAAGCTGCCTGCGAAGCCGTCAGTGGGAGGAGGGCCCATGAGCGGGGACCGGGAGGACGACGACGGCGAGGCGGCGCTGGACTCGCTGGTCGTCCTGGTGGCCGAGAGCCTCGGATACTCCTGCACCCGTCTGCCGGGGGACGTGATGGAGCTGGAGGGCCGGGGCCGGCTGCACGTCGGGCTGCGCGACCTGAGGCAGCTGGCCCGGCTGATGCCGCGTGACGACTGGCCCGCCGTGGTCTCCGACCATGTCACCACGATCGTCACCGCGGTCGAAGAACCTCTGGACCTGGGCGATTTCGGGCTGATCCGTCATCTGTTGCGCGCCCGGATGCACCCCGCGGAGGCCGACCAGGGCGTGCTGGCCGCCCGCCCGTTCGCGCCGGGCCTCGCCGAGGTGATCGTGCTCGACACCCCGACCACGGTGCGCGCCCTCACCCGGGCCGAGGTGGCCCTCTGGGGGGTCTCCGAGGAGGAGCTGTTCGCGCTGGGCCGGGCCAACGTGCACGCCGACGGGCCGCTTCAGCGGGAGGAGTCGCACCCGGAGGCGTCCGGGCCGGAGGAGCCCGTCGTCACGGTGCTGCACGGCTGGACCTTCTACGCGGCCACCCACCTGGTCTGGCTGGGGGAGTACCTGCCGCTCGACCCGCTCGGCGCGCTGGTCGCGCTGCCCAGCCGCAGCCGGCTCCTGGCCTTCCCGCTGCGCCCGGGGCAGGACGAGGAGACGCTGACCCGGGCCGCCGCCGCCCTGAAGGAGCAGGCGGACCGGGGGTACCGGGAGGGGCCCGGCTCGCTGAGCGAGGGGCTGTACTGGTGGCGGCACGGCGTGCTCACCCCGCTGGAGCCGGGCCCGGACGGCCTCGGACCGGTGCTGCCGGAGGGCCTCCTTCCCGCCGCCGCGGGGGAACGGACTGTCCGGGATTAGGCAAAACCCCTGCCAGGGGCCCTTCCCGGAGAGTCCTTCGGCGTGCGACCGTGTCCGCAAAGAACCCCCGTCCACGATTTGGTAAGGGTGATAAATGCGTATAGCCGACATTCTTCGCGTCAAGGGTGACCGGGTGGAGACGGTGCCGCCGGAGACCACCGTCAGGGAACTGCTCGCGGTCCTGGCCGACCGCAACATCGGCGCCGTCGTGGTCTCGCCCGACGGGTCCGCGATCGCCGGCATCGCCTCCGAACGCGACGTGGTGCGCCGCCTGCACGAGTGCGGCGCCGGACTGCTGGACTCCCCGGTGTCGGAGATCATGACCAGCCCCGTCCGGACCTGCGCGCCGGGTGACTCGTCGGAGAGCCTGCGCAAGATCATGACCGAGCACCGCATCCGGCACCTTCCGGTGCTCTCCGACGGAGGGCTGGCCGGGATCGTCAGCATCGGCGACGTCGTCAAGAGCGCCATCGACCAGCTCGAGACCGAACGCGAGCAGCTCGTGGGATACATCCACGGCTGACCGATCCCCGGCGCCCGTCCCCGCGGAGGGAAGGGCGCCGGGCTGGAGCGGCGTCAGTACGGGTCGTAGCCGGCGGCCTGGGCGGCGGGCGACTTCAGCAGGTACGCCAGGGCCTGCGGGGTGCTGCCGATCTGCGACGGGTGGTGGCCCGGCTTGAGGTAGGACGCGCCCTCGACGATGAGCAGCCGGAAGAGCCCGGGGACCAGCCCGGCCTTGGCGGCCCGGCGGTACTCGCGGTACATCCAGCGCATCGTCGGCTTGCGGTCGAGCGTCGGGTCCTGCTTCAGCAGGAACCGGGCGCCGCCGATGAGCGCCCAGTAGAGGAAGGACAGCGAGACCAGCCAGCCGACGACCCGGGTGAGGTAGCCGCCGCCGACCTTCTGGTAGACGTCGAAGACCACCGAGCGGTGCTCGACCTCCTCGGCGCCGTGCCAGCGCAGCAGGTCCAGCATCGTCGGGTCGACCCCGGCGGCGTCCAGCCTGTCGTTGTCCAGGATCCACTGGCCGAGGACCGCGGTGTAGTGCTCGATCGCCGAGACGGCGGCCAGTTCGAACCTGAGCATGCGGCGGCGCGCCCTCGGCTTGAGCTTCGCCCGGTCCGCCGGCCGGTTCTCGTTGCCCTGGCGGCCCATCTCGGTGATGGGCGTGTGGTCGACGCCGTGCCGCTCCAGCAGGTCGGCCAGGAAGGAGTTGTGCGCCCTGGCGTGCACCATCTCCTGGCCGATGAAGCCCCGGACCTCCTCCAGCAGCCGCTCGTCGGTGATCTGCGGCTTGGCGTCCTGGACGCACTGGATGAACCAGCGCTCGCCCTCGGGCAGCAC
The DNA here is from genome assembly GCF_039533685.1 of Actinocorallia aurantiaca. Taxonomy (NCBI): domain Bacteria; kingdom Bacillati; phylum Actinomycetota; class Actinomycetes; order Streptosporangiales; family Thermomonosporaceae; genus Actinocorallia; species Actinocorallia aurantiaca. The sequence continues at coordinate 112,470 of NZ_BAAATZ010000034.1, forward strand.
CAGGTGGAACGAGTTGATCATGTGGGTCGCGACCGGATTGCCGGGAATCCAGTGCAGCGGGGTGTTCTCCCAGTCGAAGCTCACGCGCCTGGGCTTGATCGGCGGATGCCGCTCGTCGACCTCGAATGAGGGCAGCCCCATGGATCCTCCTACGGCGCGTCATCAGGTGCATCATCTGTCACGACAGGTTCCGCACTATGCCGGAGAAAACACCCCCGTGCCACTGCGGTTGATGACAAACACCCGGGGAGCGCACTGTCTCAGCTTGACAAATTTCGCTTATTGTCAAGTGCCCCTTCGCGCATGAGCCGCCGGAGCCGCGGCGCGAAGAGGAGCAGGACCAGCCCGACGAGCACGGCGAACACCCCCGACCACAGGTAGTAGGCGGGGCTGGATCCGCCGTCGGAGAGCCGGGCCACCTGCCCCCCGACGGAGTCGCCCACGGAGACGGCCAGGAACCACACGCCCAGCATCTGCGAGCCGAGGGCCGCGGGGGCCAGCCGGGTCGTCACCGACAGGCCGACCGGGCTGAGGCACAGCTCGCCGACCGTCTGGATCAGGTACACCAGGACGAGCCACAGGATCGACACCTTCACCCCACCCGCGGCCGCGGTGGCGGCCAGGGCCATGGCCACGAAGCTGAGGCCCGCCAGGACCAGCGCGAGGGCGAACTTCAGCGGGGTGCCCACCCGGTCGCCCAGCCGCACCCACAGCGCGGCGACGAGCGGGGCGAGCAGGATGATGAAGATCGGATTGATGTTCTGGGTCCAGCTCGAGGGCATCGACCAGCCGAGGACGTTCAGGTCGGTGGAGGTCGCGGCGAAGATGGTCAGGGTCGTCGCCGCCTGATCGAAGATCATCCAGAAGACCGCCGCGGACAGGAAGAGCCAGAGGTAGGCCCGCATCCGGGACCTCTCGAGGTCGGTCAGCCCGTGGTCCCCCAGGAAGATGTAGGCGAAGTACCCGGCGGGCACCGCTATAGCCAGCACCGTGAGGAACACCGTCACCGCGTCCAGGGTGAGGACTCCGAGGGCGAGGGCCGCGAGGGCGAGCACCGCCAGCGCCGCGAGGGCGAGCACCGTGACCTTGACGGCCCCGGCCCGCTCCGCCGTGGTGAGCGGGTGGGCGGGCCGCTCGCCGATGCCGCGCAGACCCTTCCCGCCGGCCACGTACTGGACGACGCCGAAGAACATGCCGACCGCGGCGATCGCGAAGCCCAGGTGGTAGTTCACCTTCTGGCCGAGGGCGCCCACGATGAAGGGGGAGAGGGCGCCGAGGTTGATGCCCATGTAGAAGAGGGAGAAGCCCGCGTCCCTGCGGGCGGCCTCGCTGTGCTCGTACAGGTGGCCGACCATGCTGGAGATGTTGGGCTTGAGCAGCCCGGTGCCGCAGACGATCAGCGCCAGGCCGAGGTAGACGAATCCGGCCCCGCTCGGGATCGCCATGGAGATGTGCCCGGCCATGATGACCAGCGCGCCGACGAGGACGGCGCGCCGCGGGCCCAGCACCCGGTCGGCGAGCCAGCCGCCGGGGAGCGCCGCCAGGTAGACCATGGCGTTGTAGACGCCGACGATCGCGGCGGCCGTGCCGGTGCTCAGCCCCAGGCCCCCGTCGAGGACCGCGGCGGACAGGAACAGCGCCAGGATCGCGCGCATGCCGTAGAAGCTGAACCGCTCCCACACCTCGGTCATGAAGAGTGTGACCAGAGCCCGCGGGTGTCCGAAGAAGGTCTTCTCGGGGGCACTGGCGGGCGAGTTCACAGTCTGCCGGTACCCAGGAGAAATCCTACAGAGAGTCACATACTGGCCAGTAGTGGGTAATGTGCGAAGGTGTGGGCCCTGTCACAAAGTAACTAGTTACTTACGATGGGCGGATTTCCGCCGCCGGACCTTGTCTCCGGTGCGGGAGGCGTGGTCGTATGGGCCCCCCGGATAAGTGAACGTTTACATGGAGGCGCGCACCCATGAGCACCACGGCCATCCTGGAGGAACGGGCCAGGTTCGACGCGAAGATCGAGGGCCGCACCATCTGCGGCGTCCTGCGCGAAACGGCCGAGACCTTCGGGGAACTCCCCGCCTACACCGACCTCAACGGCCCCACCCTCACCTGGAGCGAGGTCCGGGAGCGCGCGCTGGAACTGGCGGCGGGCTTCGTCGCACTGGGGCTGCAGCCGGGCGAGGTCGTCTCCCTGATGATCTCCAACCGCTCCGAGCACGTCCTGGCCGACCTCGGCGCGATGCACGCCGGCGGCGTGCCCAGCACCGTCTACGCCACCCTCGCGCCGGACCAGGTGCACTACATCGCCGAGAACTCCGAAGCGGTCATCGCGGTGCTGGAGGGCAAGGACCAGCTCGGGCGCTGGCAGCCGGTCATCGACAGGCTGCCCAACCTGCGCAAGGTCATCGTCCTCAACGACGTGCCCGAGGGCGACCTCTACGTGTCCTGGGCGGACTTCGTCGAACTGGGCCGCAAGACCCTCGCCGAGCAGAAGGACGAGGTCGAGCGCCGCTCGCAGGCGATCAAGCCGACCGACGCGCTGACGATCCTCTACACCTCGGGGACCACGGGCAACCCCAAGGGCGTCATCATCACCCACCAGATGGCGCTGTACGAGGGCCAGTGCTCCTCGGCGACCTCCGGCCTGCCCGAGCACAACATCGGCGTCTCCTACCTGCCCTTCGCGCACATCGCCGACCGCGTCGTCTCCTACTACCTGGCGATCGAGCGGGCCGCGCACGTCTACTTCTGCCCGGACCCGACCCAGCTGACCACGCTGCTGCGCGAGGTCCGCCCGAACGCGTTCTTCGGCGTCCCGCGGATCTGGGAGAAGGTCATGGCCGGCGTCCAGGCCGTCCTGTCCCAGGAGAGCGACCAGGCCAAGAAGGCCGGCATCGAGGCGGCCATGGCGGTGGGCCGCGAGTACGTGGCGAGCCGCGAGTTCGGCGGCACCACCTCCGAGGAGCTGGCCGCCAGGTACGCCGCGATGGACGAGGCCGTCCTGTCCAAGATCCGGGGCCTGCTCGGCCTGGACCGCGTGGTGCACGCGATGAGCGCCGCGGCCCCGCTGCCGATCGAGGTCGCCCGCTTCTTCTCCGGCCTGGGCATCGCGATCCTGGACGTCTACGGCATGACCGAGACCACCGGCGCCGCCACCGCCAACGTCAACGGCTCCTTCAAGCTGGGCACGGTCGGCCGTCCCTTCCCGGGCATCGAGATGCGCCTCGCCGAGGACGGCGAGATCCTCTTCCGCGGCACCAGCTGCACCCCCGGCTACCTCAACCGGCCCGAGGCCACGGCCGAACTGCTGGACGACGAGGGCTGGGTGCACACCGGCGACATCGGCGAGGTGGACGAGGACGGGTTCCTCAAGGTCGTCGACCGCAAGAAGGAGATCATCATCACCGCGGGCGGCGAGAACGTCGCCCCGTCGATGATCGAGAACCTGCTCAAGGAGCACCCGCTGGTCGGCCAGGCCCTGACCTACGGCGACAAGCGGCCCTACCTCACCGCCCTCATCACCCTGGACGGCGAGGTCGCCCCGGTGTGGGCCGCCACCCGCGGCATCGAGCAGACCGACCTCGCCTCGCTCGCCGCCAATCCCCTGGTGCGCGAGGAGATCGAGAAGGCCGTCGCCGACGCCAACGGGCGGCTCGCCCGGGTCCAGCAGGTGAAGAAGTTCGCGCTGCTGCCCGCGGAGTGGACCGCCGAGACCGAGGAGCTCACCCCGACCCTCAAGCTCAAGCGCAAGGTCGTCCACACCAAGTACCAGGACGTGATCGACGGGCTCTACGCCTGACGCGCCCCGGCTCGGGATCCGGCCGGTCCACCGCCCTCGGGGGCGGGGGGCCGGCCGCTTCCCTTCCCGCGGAGGTCAGGAGATCGCGGACGCGGCGAACACCGCGTCGAAGCGTTCGCACCAGATGACCGCCGACCGGTACCTCGACAGGTCCGTCCCGGCCGGGATCTCGTAGTTGGAGCTGCCCCGGTTGCCCTTGAGGGCGCCCAGGGAGAGGTGGTCCGCGCCCAGGTCGCCGACCCCGTCGAAGGGCTTGGGGGAGAGGACGACCTTCACGTCCGGCCCGTTGGAGGTGCTCAGGTCCTCCAGCCGCACCGCGTGGGAGCCGTCCGGACGCCGGTAGACCTTCACCTTCCCGGTGGTCTCGCCGTGGGAGTAGGAGCGCCAGGCGGAACCCTCGAAGACCTTCTCGGGGCCGCCCTCCCGCCGGTCCGGCGCGGCGGGTCCGGAGGCGGCGGGGAGGTCGGCCTCCTGAACGCTCTGGTCCACCCAGAGCTTCCAAGGCTGGAAGGCGGCCAGGGCCGCCACGAGCGCCAGCACCCCCGCGGCGGCTACGACCGCCGCCCATCCCCTGCGCGTCATATCGGTCCCTTCACTCTGGATCGCGGTCCTCCTCATTCCACCGCCGCGCGGGCGGCTTTCTTCCGAGGTTCTGCTTACGAGGTGGTGACATCACCCGAAGTATGGATTTGTTAAGTAATTCGGGCTTCTCGTGTTCCCAGGGGCGCCGAGGGTACGGACGAGCCATGGACGTCGCCACGGAAGGGAGGCGCAGGACATGACCATCACGGGTATCATCAGCGCCCTGATCTTCGGCGCCATCATCGGGGCGGTGGGACGCCTCCTGGTTCCCGGCAAGCAGAACATGCCGATCTGGCTCACGGTGCTGGTGGGCATCGTCGCGGCCTTCGCGGGCACCGCACTGGCCCGTCTGCTGAAGCTGAGCACGGGTGGTTTCAACTTCTGGGAGGTCCTCTTCCAGGTGGTCATCGCGGCCGTCGCCGTGTTCGCAGTGGCGGCACTCTGGCCCAAGGGCCGAGGGGGGACCAGCGGCTACTGACCGCGATGCCGGGCGGCGGCGCTCCGCTTGCACCGGACCGCCGTCCCCGAGTCCAGTGGTGAACGGAAGCGGAGGGTGTCCGGAGACGGAGCCCTCCGCTTCTGGTAAGTCCGGGTTCTGCTCGCCTCAGCGAATCGGCACAACCCACAACAGATCTTCACGTAACGTGAGTGGCTGCCTTTCTCCTTCTTCTCTTGCGGTCTCGGGGGCGCCTGGATGGAGCTGCACGTCACCGGACACACTTTCGAACTTCCCCGGTTCCGGGTGCTGCTGCGGCACGCCCTGCCCCGGTTCGTCGAAGGGGTGATCGCCCCGGTCGCCGTCTTCTACCTGGCGCTGCTGCTGCTCGGGCAGGGCGGCGCGGTGGCCGTCGCGGTGCTGTGGGTCTTCGGCGGCATCGCCCTGCGGCTGGTGCGGCGCGGCCCGGTGCCCGGCACGCTGATGCTGGCGGCCCTGGGAGTGAGCGCCCGCGCGGTGCTGGCCCTGGGCACCGGGAACCCCAAGCTGTTCTTCCTCCAGCCCACGCTCGGCACCCTGCTGGTCGGCACGGTGTTCCTGGCCTCGGTGCCCCTGGGCCGCCCGATGGCACAGAAGGTCGCGACCGACCTGGTGCCCCTGCCCGACGCCTTCCTCGCCCACGACCGGGTGCGCCGGTTCTTCCTGCGGGTCTCGCTGCTGTGGGCGCTGGTCTTCTTCGCCAACGCGGTGTTCAGCCTGTGGCTGCTGTGGCACGAGTCACTGGAGACGTTCCTGTGGCTGCGCACCTCGGCCGTGGGCCTCGCCTGGGTGGCCGCCGGCGCGGTGACGCTGCTGGGTTTCCGGCGCATCGTGGACCGGGTCGGAAGCGAGATCGCGGTGCCCGTGGCGACCGCCTGACCTCCGCGCCACACCCTCGTGACGAGGGGCAACGATTGTTTATCGAAGTCTTGCGGGTTCCGAACTATATGGCATCATCCCTCGTCTTAGCCGTTAATGTCTCTCGTAGCAGGTGTTTGGCCGGGAATGGGCTACTGACCTGTACGGGGCTGTTAACGGAGGTTGTTGCTGTGCGGCAGGACTTGCGGGGGTTTCGGAGGTTGCGGCTGATCGGACTGGTCAGTGTGGGGGCACTGGTCGCCGCGTGCAGCGGAGGAGGCGGCAACGGGACGGGGCCGGGCGAGGAGAAGGCGCAGCCCCCGGTCGTCGCGATCACTCCCGCCGACGGGACGGGCAAGGCCAAGCCCGAGCAGGGCGTCACGGTGCAGGCGACCCTCGGCGAGCTCACCGGAGTGAAGGTGCAGCTCAAGGGCAAGGAAGTGCCCGGCGCGCTCTCCTCGGACAAGAAGGTCTGGAAGTCCGCGGGCAACCTGCAGCCCGACGCCGCCTACACAGTCGAGGCGGTCGCCCAGAACGAGGGCCAGACCGCCACCACCACCAGCAGCTTCAAGACCCTCAAGCCCTCCTCGACCTTCGGCCTGGAGTACAACATCCCCTGGTCGGGCCAGACCGTCGGCGTCGGCATGCCGATCGTCCTGAACTTCACCCAGCCGGTGAAGGACAAGAAGGCCGTCGAGAGCGCGCTGACCGTCGAGTCGGAGAAGCCCAACGAGGGCGCCTGGTACTGGTACACCGACGAGCAGGTGATCTTCCGGACCAAGGACTACTGGGACGCCTACCAGGACATCAAGGTCAGCGGCCGGTTCACCGGTGTCAAGGCGGCCAAGGGCGTCTACGGGATGAAGGACTTCAACCTCAAGTTCAAGGTCGGCTCCTCCAACATCAGCACGATCAACACCAGGACGCACCGGATGGTCGTCAAGATCGACGGCAAGAAGAAGCAGGACGTCGGCATCAGCGCGGGCAAGGCGACCGAGCGCAAGTACACGACGACCAGCGGCATCCACGTCACGATGGAGAAGAAGAACCCCGAGACCATGATCTCCCCGGGGATCAAGGAGGGCGAGCCCGGCTACTACAAGGAGATCGTCCCCTACGCGGTCCGCATCTCCTACAGCGGCGAGTACGTGCACTCGGCCCCCTGGTCCGTCGGCTCCCAGGGCCGCGCCAACGTGAGCCACGGCTGCGTGAACGCTCCGCCGGCGTTCGCCCAGTGGTACTACAACCAGTCCAAGTGGGGCGACATCGTCGACGTGACGGGCACCGACCGGGAACTGGAATTCGACAACGGCTACGGCTACTGGCAGAAGCCCTGGAAGGACTGGGTGACGGGCAGCGCCTTCGACAAGTCCGTCTCCACCGCTCCCGGCCAGGAGAACGCCCCCGCAGCCCCCGACACCGCCACCACCACGACCCCCGCTGAGAGCCCCACTACATGATGCGTCGCACCCCCTTCGCGCTGGCCGGTACGGCGGCGCTCCTCCTCCTCACGGCCTGCTCCGAGAACTCCGCGAAGGTCACCGAGCGGGCACAGGCCGAACCGGCCGCCCCCCAGGTGACCATCACCCCCGCGGACGGCACCGGCAAGGTCAAGCCGGACAGCAAGATCAAGATCACCGTCGCCGACGGCACGCTGCAGAACGTCACCGTGAAGGTCGGCAAGAAGGACGTGGAGGGCGAGCTGTCGGCCGACGGCGCCTCGTGGACGTCCACTTGGGCGCTCAGGCCCGGCGCCACCTACCAGGTGTCGGCGACCGCCGCCAACAACGTCCAGACCGCCACCGTCGCCAGCAGCTTCACCACGCTGAAGCCCGCGAACACCTTCAAGATCGCCGACATCATCCCCGCGCCGGGGGAGACCGTCGGCGTGGGCATGCCCATCACGATCACCTTCGACCGGGACATCTCGAACAAGAAGGCGGTCGAGCAGGCCCTGGTGGTGCGCTCGGAGAAGCCCGCGGTCGGCGCCTGGTACTGGACCGCCGACAACCAGGTCATCTTCCGGACCAAGAACAAGAAGTACTGGGACGCCCGCCAGAAGATCAAGCTGACCGCGCACCTCGCCGGAGTGCGCGGCGCCAAGGGCGTCTACGGCGCGGCGGACAGGACCCACCAGTTCAAGATCGGCAACTCGCAGATCAGCACCGTCGACACCAAGAAGAAGTACATCACCGTCGTCCGCAACGGCAAGAGGGTCAAACACGTCCCGATCAGCGCGGGCAGCGGCAACGGCCCGGTCAGGAACGGCGTCGACACCTTCCTGACCACGAGCGGCTCCCACCTGACCATGTCCCGGCACCGCGTCGAGACCATGACGTCGGAGTGGATGGGCGTGGATCCCAAGGACAAGGCCAACGGCGGTTACGAGGAGAAGATCCCCTTCGCCGTCCGCATCTCCAACTCCGGCGAGTACGTGCACTCCATGGCCTCGCGGGTGTGGGCGATGGGCCGCCAGAACCTCAGCCACGGCTGCGTGAACGCGCCGCCGGAGTTCGCCCAGTGGTTCTACAACAACTTCCAGCGCGGCGATGTCGTCGACATCACCGGGACCAAGCGCCGGATCGAGTGGAACAACGGCTGGTCGTACTACGAGATGCCGTGGAAGCAGTGGGTCCAGGGCGGCGCCCTGGACCGGGAGGTGAACACCGGACCGGCGGAGGAGGCCTCCGAAACGCCCGCGACGACGCCTCCCGCGGCCTCTCCCTCGACTCCGGCGGCGACGGAGACGGCCCCCTGAGAGCGCCGGTTCCCCAACCGAGATCCTGATTGGCCTCCCGAGCGCGCCCGGCTTCCGGTAGAACTCCGAAGATGGACATCGTCGAGGTGAACGATCCGGCGGACGGGGAACTGGACGCCTGGCACGCGCTGGTGTCCTCGGTGCACACCCACGATCATCCGGAAGAGCCCTCTCCCGAGCCGTCGCAGACCGTCGGATGGCTGCTGGGAGGGGTGCCCCGCCGGATGTGGGCGGTGCCGCACGAGGACGGGTTCGGGGCGGTGGCGAGCCTGCGCCTGCCCGGCGACGCGGCCGTCAGGGCCGGGGAGATCGAGATCCACGTGCATCCGGGCCTGCGCCGACGAGGGGTGGGCACCCGGCTGCTGCGGTCGGCCGCCGGGGCGCTGCGCGCCGACCAGCGGGCCACCGCGATCGCCCAGGCGCTCGCCGGCACTCCCGCGGTGCCGTTCCTGGAGTCCAGGGGTTTCGGCTGCGTGCTCACCACCCAGGGCCTGGTACTGCGCACGGACGAGGCGAGGGCCAGGGTCGAGACGGAGGGCTACGCCGCGCTGGACCCGTCGGGCTACCGGCTGATCCGCTGGACGGGCGTGGTGCCCGACCGGCTCGCCGCCGCCTTCGCCATGGCCAAGCGGGCGATGGCCGACCACGACGAGGGCGAGTCGGCGTGGACCCCCGAGCGGGTCAGGGAGACCGCCGAGCAGGTGGCCAAGCGCGGCGACGAGCTCTACACCGTGGCCGCCCTGCACGGCACCCGGCTGGCCGGCTTCACGGAGATCGTCGTGCCGGGGGACGCTCCCGAGCGGGCCTTCCAGTACGACACCGCCGTCGTGCCCGAGCACCGGGGCCGCAGGCTGGGCCTGTGGGTGAAGGCGGCCATGCTGCGCTGGCTGGCCGAGGAGCGCCCCGAGATCACCGAGATCGAGACCGACAACGCCGACGACAACGAGCACATGCTCGCGGTCAACGAGGCGCTGGGCTTCCGCCCCCTGCGCGAGTACCGGGAGTACCAGGCCACGGCCTCCGACCTTCCCTGACCGCGATCCGCTCCGATGGATCATCGCCGCGACGCGGGAGGCGGCGGAACCCTACGATGGAGTGGTGACTTCGGGTGAGTATCTGCGTTATCCCCATCTGAGGGGCGACCTGCTGGCCTTCACCGCCGAGGACGACGTGTGGCTGGCCCCGCTGGACGGCGGGAGGGCCTGGCGCCTGTCGGCCGACCGCACCCCGGTGAGCCATCCACGGCTGTCCGCGGACGGGAGCAAGGTCGCCTGGACCAGCTGGAGGGACGGTGATCCCGAGGTCCACCTGGCGCCGGTGGACGGGGGTCCGAGCGAGCGCCTCACCCACTGGGGCGCCGCCTCCACCCGGGTGCGGGGCTGGACGCCCGGCGGCCGGGTGCTGGCCACCAGCTCCACCGCCCAGCCGTTCTCCCACTTCACCTGGGCCTACGCGGTCCCGGTCGACGGCAGCACCGCCGCGCGCCTGCCGTACGGGCCGGTGGAGGATCTGGCGCTGTCGGGGACGCACCGCTCGGAGCGGGCGGCGCTGCTGACCGGCGGGGCGAGCGAGCCGGCCCGCTGGAAGCGGTACCGGGGCGGCGGCATGGGCAGGCTGTGGACGGGCGCGGCGATCGAGCCCGCCGAGTACCGGACCGAGGCCGACGGCGCGCTGTCGATCGAGGAGGACCACTTCACGCGGATCCTGGCCGACCTGGGCGGCCACCTGGACAGCGTCATGATCGTGGACGGCCGGGTCGCCTTCCTCTCCGACCACGAGGGCGTCGGCGCCCTGTACTCCTGCGAGTTCGACGGCTCCGGCCTGCGCCGCCACGGCGGGAGGCCCGAGTTCTACGCGAGGCACGCCGCCACCGACGGCTCCCGGGTCGTCTACTGCTCGGCCGGGCGGATCTGGCTGCTGGAGGGCCTGGAGGACGAGCCGAGGCCGCTGGAGGTCCGGCTGGGCGGCTCGGGCACGGCCCGCCGCCCCTTCCAGGTGACCGGCGAGGACATGCTCGGCGGCTTCTCCTGCGACCGCACCGGCAGGGCCAGCGTGGTGGAGGTCGCCGGGACCGTGCACTGGCTGACCCACCGAGACGGCCCCGCCCGCACGCTGGCCACCGATCCCCGCTCCCGGGCCCGGCTGCCCCGGGTCCTGGGCGACGGGAACGTCGCCTGGATCGTGGACGCGGGCACGGACCTTCCCGGCGACGCCCTGGAGGTGGCCCCCGCGGCGGGCCTGGAGCCGGGGACGTCCCCGCGGCGGCTGGCCGCGGGCCGGCTGGGCTGGGTCGACGACCTGGTGCCCGCCCCCGACGGCGGGACCGCCGCGGTCACCACGAGGGACGGCAGGCTGCTGCTGGTGGACCTGGAGTCGGGGGAGACGGAGGAGCTGGCGGCGACGGACAAGGGCCGGATCGAGGACGTGGCGTTCTCGCCGGACTCGGCCTGGCTCGCCTGGTCGGCGCCGGAGGCCTCGCCGCTGCGCCGGATCCGGCTGGCCCGCCTGGCCGACAGGACCGTCGTGGACGTCACCGACGGCAGGTTCGAGGACAGCTCTCCCTGTTTCACGCTGGACGGCAAGTTCCTGGCCTTCCTGTCGTGGCGGGGTTTCGATCCGGTCTACGACCAGCACGTGTTCGACCTGTCGTTCCCGTTCGGATGCCGCCCGTACCTGGTGCCGCTGGCCGCCTCGACGCCGTCTCCGTTCGCGCCGTCCGTCGAGGGCCGTCCCGTCGGTTCCGACGACGCGAACGGCGAGGACGATGCCGCCGAGGACGAGAAGGACGCCGAGGGCGAGAAGGGCGAGAAGGACGCCGAGGGCGGCAAGGAGGAGAAGGGCGGGAAGGGCGGGAAGGGCGGCAAGAAGGATCGCACCAGGGTCGACCTGGAGGGCCTGTCGGTCCGGGTCGTGCCCTTCCCGGTGGAGGCCTCCCGCTATGCCGCGATGAGCGCGGTCAAGGGCGGTGTGGTGTGGATGAAGCTGCCGCTGTCCGGCTCGCTGGGCGAGAGCGGGCCCCAGCCCGACACCGCCCCGCTGCGGCCGTCCCTGGAGCGCTTCGACCTCGGCACCCGCAAGTGCGAGGAGATCGTCGACCCGCTCGACGGCTACGACGTCAGCGGTGACGGGGAGCGGCTGGTGATCCGCAACCGGGGCAGGCTGCAGGTGGTGGCCTCCAGCGGTTCGGGCTCCGACGACGACGCCGTCAAGGTCGACCTCTCCCGGGCCAGGACCGGCATCGACCCGGTGGCCCGCTGGAGGCTGGCCTACGCGGAGGCCGGCCGTGCGACGCGCCACGAGTTCTGGAGCGAGCGGGCCCTGGAGGAGGCCGGGTGGGACGCGGCGCTGGAGCGCTACCGCCCCGTCCTGGACCGGGTGGCCACCCCCGACGACTTCGCCGACCTCATGTGGGAGGTGCTCGGCGAGCTGGGCACCTCCCACGCCTACGTCTCCCGCGCCCGCTACGACCGGGAGGGCGAGTGGCTGGGGATGCTCGGCGCGGACCTGCGCCGGGACGGCGACGTCTGGCGGATCACGCGGATCCTGCCGGGCGAGTCCTCCGACCCGCGCGCCCGCGCCCCGCTGGCGGGGCCGGGCATCGTGGTGCGCCCGGGCGACGTCCTGCTGGAGGTGGACGGGCGGCCGGTCGATCCGGTGACCGGGCCGGGTCCGCTGCTGGCGGGCATGGCCGACACCCCGATCGAGCTGACCGTCGGCCCCCGCGAGGGCGGGCCGCCGCGCAGGGTGGCGGTGGTGCCGCTGCTGGACGAGGAGCGGCTGCGCTACCAGGACTGGGTGTCCGAGCGCCGCAGGCGCGTCCGCGAGGCCGGAGAGGGCCGCCTGGGGTACCTGCACATCCCCGACATGGTGGGGTTCGGCTGGGCGCAGCTGCACCGCGACCTGCGGGTGGAGATGGCGCTGGAGGGCCTGGTCCTGGACCTGCGCGGCAACCGCGGCGGCCACACCTCCCAGCTGGTGCTGGAGAAGCTCGCCCGCAAGATCATCGGCTGGGACGTGCCGCGCGGCGGCCTGCCCTCCTCCTACCCGGAGAACGCCCCGCGCGGCCCGATCGTGGCGGTGGTGGACGAGCGCGCCGGCTCGGACGGCGACATCATCTCCGCCGCGATCAAGATCATGGGTCTGGGCAAGGTCGTCGGCACCCGCACCTGGGGCGGCGTCATCGGCATCGACGGCTGGCACCGCCTGGCCGACGGCACCTCCATCACGGTGCCCAGGTACGCCACCTGGTTCGACGCCTACGGCTGGGGTCTGGAGAACCACGGCGTCGATCCGGACCTCGAGGTCGTCATGACCCCCGAGGACTGGGTCAACGGCCGCGACCCCCAGCTCGACACCGCGATCGGCCTGGCCCTGGCCTCGCTGGCGGACCGCAGTCCCGCCGCGCCGCCCGACCGTCACTGAGCCCGTGCCGCACCGGCCGCCGTCCCCTTGGGGCGGCGGCTTTTTCGTGTCCGCCCGGCGCGTTGTTCGATTGTTATCTGAGACAACAAAATGGGGGGATCGGGGTGTTGTGTCTCAGGTCACCCTGACATAAGTTGCAGCAAACAACATTCGACGGGGAGCGAACCGGCAGGTGAGCCCCCCGGAGCACTCCCACCCCCCACCCCCGCCGCCATCCCCGTCCGGCGGCAGTCTCCTGAAAGGACCCCCGCAGCATGCGCAAGGGCCTCCTCACGCTGACCACCTGCACCGCCCTCCTCGTCCCCGCCCTCGCCGCCTGCGGCGACGAGACCGAGACCGCCGCACCCGAGAAGGCGGGCCGGATCGGGGTGATCCTGCCCGACAGCAAGTCCTCCGCCCGCTGGGAGAACGCCGACCGCAAGTACCTCAAGGAGGCGTTCGACGCCGCGGGCGTCGACTCCGACATCCAGAACGCGCAGGGCGACAAGAACTCCTTCCAGACCATCGCCGACCAGATGATCACGAACGGGGCCACCGTCCTGCTCATCGTGAACCTCGACAGCGGGACCGGCAAGGCCGTCATCGCCAAGGCCAAGTCCCGGGGCGTGGCCGTCATCGACTACGACCGGCTCACCCTCGGCGGCGGCGCGGAGTACTACGTCTCCTTCGACAACACCAAGGTCGGCACCCTCCAGGGCGAGGGCCTGGCCAAGTGCCTGACGGACAAGGGCGCGCAGAAGCCGATCATCGCGGAGCTGAACGGCTCGCCGACCGACAACAACGCCACCCTGTTCAAGAACGGCTACGACGGCGTGCTGCAGCCCAAGTACGACTCGGGCGAGTACGTGAAGGGCCCGGACCAGTCGGTGCCCGAGTGGGACAACACCAAGGCCGGGACGATCTTCGAGCAGATGCTCACCGGCCAGCCGAAGATCGCGGGCGTGCTCGCCGCCAACGACGGCCTGGGCAACGCCGCCATCGCGGTGCTGAAGAAGCAGAAGCTCAACGGGCAGGTCCCCGTCACCGGCCAGGACGCCACCGTCCAGGGACTGCAGAACATCCTCGCGGGCGACCAGTGCATGACCGTCTACAAGGCGATCAAGAAGGAGGCGGACGCCGCCGCCGGCCTCGCGGTCGCGCTGGCCAAGGGCGAGAAGGGCGAGACCAACGGCACGGTCAAGGACCCCGAGACCGGCACCGAGGTGCCCTCGGTGCTGCTCGAGCCCCAGGCGATCTTCAAGGAGAACGTCAAGGACGTCGTGACCGACGGCTACGTCACCAAGGAAGAACTGTGCACCGGCGACTTCGCGGAGAAGTGCGCCGAGGCGGGCATCCAGTAGGACCACCCCCCAGCGCCCCGGCCGCCTCCCCCGCGGCGGCCGGGGCCGTCCCCTTGAGGAGATCCATGACCGCGTCCGCGCCCCCGGATCCGCGCACCCCCGTGATCGAACTGCGTGGCCTCGACAAGAGCTTCGGCCCCGTGCAGGTACTGCACGACGTCGCCTTCTCCGCCCACTCCGGGGAGGTGACGGCCCTCGTCGGGGACAACGGCGCGGGCAAGTCCACCCTGGTGAAGTGCGTCGGCGGCATCCACCCGATAGATGCCGGCGAGTACCTCTTCGACGGCGTGCCGGTGCAGGTGAACAGCCCGCGGGACGCCGCCGCGCTGGGCGTCGAGATCGTCTACCAGGACCTGGCCCTGTGCGACAACCTGGACATCGTCCAGAACATGTTCCTCGGCCGGGAGAAGCGGAACGGGCTCATCCTGGACGAGTACACGATGGAGGAACTGGCCGCCAAGACGCTGGCCGGGCTGTCCGTCCGGACCGTCAAGTCCGTCCGCCAGCAGGTGTCGAGCCTGTCGGGCGGGCAGCGGCAGACCGTCGCGATCGCCAAGGCCGTGCTGTGGAACAGCAAGGTCGTCATCCTGGACGAGCCGACCGCGGCCCTGGGCGTGGCGCAGACCCAGCAGGTGCTGGAACTGGTCCGCCGCCTGGCCGACAGGGGCCTGGCCGTCGTCCTCATCTCGCACAACATGAACGACGTCTTCGCGGTGTCCGACCGGATCGCCGCCCTCTACCTGGGCCGGATGGCGGCCCAGGTGCGGACCTGCGACGTGACGCACGCGCAGGTCGTCGAACTGATCACCTCCGGTCGCAGCGGGGACCTGGGCCTCGCCGGCACGAACGGCAACGGAAACGGAGCCAGGACATGAGCGTCACCGCCCACAAGCAGAAGCCCGACGCGGGCCCCGGTGGCACGCTTCCGTCCCTGGCCGGCGGCTACCTCACCAAGGTCAAGGGCGGGGACATGGGAGCGCTGCCCGCCGTCACCGCGCTGGTCGTCCTGTGCATCTTCTTCTGGGTCGCGCAGCCGAGCTTCATGACGCAGGGCAACTTCGCCAACCTCCTCACCCAGGGCGGCGCGGGCATCGTCATCGCGATGGGCCTGGTGTTCGTGCTGCTGCTCGGGGAGATCGACCTGTCGGCGGGCTTCACCAGCGGGGTCTGCGCCGCGGTGCTGGCGGTCACCCTCACCCGGCAGGGCTGGCCCTGGTACGCGGCGGTCGGGATCGCCCTGGTCGTCGGCCTGGTCATCGGCCTGGCCCTGGGCCTGATCGTGGTGCGGATCGGCATCCCGTCGTTCGTGGTGACGCTCGCGGCGTTCCTGGCCCTGCAGGGCGTGGCGCTGAAGATCATGGACAACGGGACCAACATCTCCATCCATGACAAGACGGTGCTGGCGATCGCCAACGACAACGTCCCGATCCTCCTCGGCTGGGGGCTGTGCGCCGTCGCGGTGCTGGGCTACGCCGCCGTGCTGCTGCTGCGGTACCGCAACCGGGCGGCGCGGGGGCTGGCGGTGGAGAGCCCGGCGGTGGTCGGGCTCAAGATCGCGGGACTGGCGCTGCTGCTGGGCGCGGCGGTGCTCGTCCTCAGCATGGAGCGCAGCTACAACCCGGCGCTCCACTCGCTCAAGGGCGTGCCGATCGTGGTCCCGCTCATCGCGGTGCTGCTGGTGCTGTGGACGTTCGTGCTCACGCGGACCACCTTCGGGCGGCACGTCTACGCCGTCGGCGGCAGCCAGGAGGCGGCCCGGCGGGCCGGCATCGACGTCGACCGCATCCGCATCACCGCGTTCGTGCTGTGCTCGGCGATGGCCGCGATCGGCGGTCTCATCGCCGCCTCCCGCGCCAACTCCGTCGACCCCAACACCGGCGGCAGCGACGTGCTGCTCAAGGCGGTCGGCGCGGCGGTCATCGGCGGCACCAGCCTGTTCGGCGGGCGCGGGCGGATGCTCGACGCGGTGCTCGGAGGCATGGTCATCGCGGTGATCGACAACGGCATGGGGCTCATGGGTTACAGCGCGGGAACCAAGTTCATCGTGACAGGATTGGTCCTGCTTCTGGCGGCGGGTGTCGACGCCCTGTCGCGTAAACGCGCGCTGCCGGGAAGATAGAAAGGACCCCCCGACCCGTGAAAGCCGCGCCCTCGCCCGAGGAGATCCGCCGGCACAATCTGGGCACCCTGCTCCGCCACGTGCACCTGTCGGGCCCGGCCTCGCGCGCGGAGCTGGCCGAGCGGATGGGGCTGAACCGCAGCACCATCATGGCGCTGACCTCCGACCTGACCTCCGCAGGGCTGGTGAGCGAGGAGCTGCCCCGTACGACCGGAAAGGCGGGCCGCCCCTCGCTGGTGGTGCGGCCCGAGTCGGCCCGGGTCCACGTCCTGGCACTGGACGTCGGGGCCGACCGGCTGACCGTCGCCAGGGTCGGGCTCGGCGGGGTGGTCCTGGACCGCAGGAACGCTCCACGGCAGCCCGACCCCTTCCACCCCGAGGAGGTCGTCTCGGTGCTGGTGGGCCTGTCCCGCCAGCTCATGCGCAGGGCGCGGCCCGACACGGTGTGCGTGGGGGTCGGGGCGGCGTTCTCCGGCATCGTCCGCCAGGAGGACGGCGTCGTGCGGCGCAGCCCCAACCTCGGCTGGACGGACGTGCCCTTCGGCGCGGAACTGGGCCGGAGGCTGGGGCTCGGCCTGCGCGTCTCGGTCGGCAACGACGCCAACCTCGGGGCGCTGGCCGAACGCACGCGCGGTGCGGGCGTGGGCCTGGACGACCTCATCTACCTGCACGGCGACGTCGGCATCGGCGGCGGCGTCATCGTCGGCGGCAGGCTGCTGGGCGGGGTGGGCGGCTACGGCGGCGAGGTCGGCCACATGGTCGTCAACCCCGGCGGGCGGCCCTGCGGCTGCGGCTCCCACGGCTGCCTGGAGGCCGAGGCCGGGGAGCTGGCGCTGCTGGCCGCGGCGGGCCGGACCGGCCGGACCGGCCGGGAGGCGGTCGCCGCCGTCGTGGACGCCGCGGACCGCGGGGACGTGACGGCCAGGGACGCCCTGCACCGGGTCGGCGACTGGCTCGGCTACGGGGTCGCCAACCTGGTGAACATCTTCAACCCCGCGATGGTGGTCTTCGGCGGGGTGCTGCGGGAGATCTACCTGGGCTCCGCCGCCCAGGTCCGCAGCAGGCTCGCCCTGGCGGGTCTGGGCGCGGCCAGGGAGCAGGTCAGGCTGCGCACCTCGGAGCTGGGGGACGAGGCGACCCTCATGGGCGCCGCGGAACTCGCCTTCGCCGACGTGCTCGCCGACCCCCTGGAGGCCCTCGCCAGGAGCAAAAACCCGTTGCCTTGACCCCCGGCCGGTCGGCACTCTGCTTCAGGGCCTCCCCGAAGGGGAACCCGACAGGAAGGGGGTGTACACGATGGCGGGCGTTTTGGTGCTCAACGCCTCGTATGAGCCTTTACAGCGTGTGACTCTGAGGCACGCGATCCGGATGCTGGTGCGCGGCGTCGCGGTCATCGAGGAGGCCGTGGACGGCCGGAGCTTCGGGGTGTTCCCCGAGCCGAGGGTCCTGCGGCTGGTCCGGTACGTGACGACGAGGTGGCGGCACTCGCGGCGACCCGGCTGGAGCAAGGCCGGGGTGCGCAAGCGGGACCGCGGCCGGTGCGGCTACTGCGGCAGGCCGGGTGACTCCATCGACCACATCGTCCCGGTCTCCCGGGGCGGGGAGTCGAGCTGGGAGAACACCGTCCTGGCGTGCACCCGCTGCAACCACCGCAAGGCCGACTCGCTGCTCCGCGAGTGCGGGATGCTCCTGTCGTTCACCCCGTACGTCCCCACCTGGGACCAGCTCATGGCGCTGTGAGGGCATGGGGAGTCCCGGGCGGGACTCCCCATGAGGGTCAGTCGAACAGGTCGGGCTGCTCCCGGATGACCTGGTCGGCGATGGGCTGGTAGTTCACCCACGCCACCAGGTCGTTGCCGAGCTGGCCGCGGGTGAGGACGGCGTTCTCGTGCTCGATCGGCACGGGGGTGCCCGCGGCCTGGGCCAGGAGCTGGACCTGGCACGAGCGCTCCATGGTGACGAACCACCAGGCGGCGGCGTCGACGCTGTCGCCGACGGTCAGCAGCCCGTGGTTGCGCAGGATGACCGCCTTCTGACCGCCGAGGGCGGCGGCGATGCGCTTGCCCTCCTCCAGGTCGGTGACGACCCCGGTGTAGTCGTCGAACAGGCCGTGGTCCTCGTAGAAGGCACAGGCGTCCTGGGTGATGGGCGCGAGCTTCTGGCCCAGCGCCGACAGGGCGCGCCCGTAGGTGGAGTGGCTGTGCGCGGCGGCCACCACGTCGGGCCGGGCCTGGTGCAGCTGGGAGTGGATCGCGAAGGCCGCCTCGTTGACCGGGTGGCGGCCCTGGACGACCTGGCCCTGGTGGTTGACCAGGATGAGGTCGCTGACCCGGATGTGCTTGAAGGACATCCCGAACGGGTTCACCCAGAAGTGGTCGGTGTGCTCGGGGTCGCGGGCGGTGATGTGGCCGGCCACGCCCTCCTCGAACCCGAACTTCCCGAACACCCGCAGGGCCACGGCCAGCCGCTCCTTGCGGTGCCGCCGCTCGCCCTCGACGTCGTCGAAGTTCGGCGGGAACCGGTAGATCAGATCCGTCGCCAGCTTGTTCAGGAACTCCTCTTCCTGCGACATCTCCTGGGCTCCTTTGTCCTGGGGCGTCAAACTATGGTGCTACTGAAGCCTATGCCCGCACGCTTGGCTAGGCCCCGGACGTCCAAGCCGGGCCGAGCCGGTTGTCGGCAGTGGACAAGGGGGGCTCGAGTGGAGCGTTTCGTGGGGCTGCTGGGGGAGGGCGGTCCCGACCCGGCGGTGGTCGAGGCGGCGGTCCGGGCCGCCCGCGCCCGCTCGCCGCTGGTCGCCGCGCTCCCCGAGGACGAGGTGCGGCGGCACGTGCGGGCGATCGTCGAGGCGGCGCTCACCGCGCTGGCCACGGGCGACGAGGAGCTGACGGACCTGCGGGCGGCCGAGGAGCTGGGCGCGGCCAGGGCCCGGCAGGGCGTTCCGGTGGCGGCGCTGCTGGACGGCTTCCAGGCCGGGCGCTCCCTTCTGGTGCGGACGGTCGTGGACCGCGGCCGGGAGCTGGGGATCCCGGCGGACGAGCTGCTGGAGGCCGTCACCCGGATCGACGTCGTGGCCACCGCGCTGGAGCACAGGATGGTGCACGCCCACCGGATCGCCGAGCTGGAACTGGCCGGGACCGCCCGCGACATCCAGGTCCAGCGGCTGCGCCGGCTGCTGCACGGCGAGCTGGAGTCCGACCGGCCCCGGCGGGTGGTCGTCACCGACGTCAGCGACCCGGCCGAGGCCCGGCGGCTCGAGCCCGCGCTGGGCGGGCCGTCCGGCCTGGTCGGCCTGGTCGACGGGCGGCTGACGGCCCTGGTCTCGGTCCCGCCCGAGCTGCCGGAGCTGCGCGGGGTGGTCTCCCCGCTGGTGCCGCCCGAGCGGATCCCGGCGATGTACCGGCTGTGCGGGCGCGCCCTGCGGCCGGGGGAGCCGGGTCTGCGCCCGCTGACGGAGCTCGCCCTGCTGACGGCGCTGTCGGCCGAGCCGGAGCTGGGCGGCCTGCTGGCCGGGGAGCTGCTGGCGGGCCTGGACCCGGCCGACTCCTTCCACCGGGCGCTGGCGGAGACGGCTCTGGCCTTCCTCGACCACGCCGGCCGGATCGAGCCCGCGGCCGCCGTCCTGCACGTCCACCCCAACACGGTGAAGTACCGGCTGCGCCGCTTCCACCAGCTCACCGGAGGACGCCTGGACCGGCTGCCGGTGCCCGAGGCCGCGCATAAATGGTGGGCTCTGCGGACTTTCCTGGCACGATGAGATCCATGAACGTGGGCGTGGTGATGTGGCCGACCTCCCCGTGGCCGGAGATGGGGGAACTGTGGAAACGGGCGGAGGAGCTGGGCTTCCACACCGGCTGGCTCTATGACCATCTGGCCTGGCGGGGGCACACCCCCTGGGACGACGCGTACACCTCCCTGGCCGCCGCGGCGGCCCTGACGTCCACGATACGGCTGGGCACGCTGGTCACGTCGCCGAACTTCCGGCACCCCGTCCCCACCGCGCAGGCGGTGAAGACCCTCGACCGGATCAGCGGCGGCCGGATCACCCTGGGCGTCGGCGCGGGCGGCACGTCCCACGGCTCGGACGGCGACGTGCTCGGCGCGGAGTGGACGCCGCGGCGGCGCGCCGACCGGTTCACCGAATGGGTGACCCAGCTCGACGCCCTGCTCACCGGCACCGACGTCTCCGCGGAGGGCGAGTACTGGTCGGCCCGCGGGGTCACGGTGTCCCCCGGCCTGGTCCAGCGGCCCCGTCCGCCGTTCCTCATCGCGGGGGAGGGGCCCCGCGGCATGCGCCTGGCGGCCCGGCTCGGCCAGGGCTGGATCGCCAACCCCCAGAGCTCTGACGCACCCGCTCTGCCTCGCCTGAAGGAGAGCCTCGCCCGGTTCGAGGAGATCTGCCACGCGGAGGGCCGCGACCCGGCGTCCGTGCCCAGGCTCCTGCTCACCGGTTTCACCCCGGACCCCTGGCTCTCCTCGGTGGCCGCCTTCGAGGACCTGCAAGGCGGGTACGCCGAGGCCGGAATCACCGACCTCGCCCTGCACTGGCCCCGCCCGGACTCCGCGTGGGACGCCGACATGAAGGTCTTCGAGGCCGTCGCCGCCTTCTGCGCAGGGCTCCGCTAGCCCCCGGAGGACGGGGCGTAGGGGTTGTAGGTGGTGAACGTCCAGCGGTGGCCGGCCGGGTCCAGGGCGCTGTAGTCGCGCGAGCCGTACGGGGTGTCGTGCAGCTCCTCGACGATGCAGGCGCCGGCCTCCACCGCGCGGGCGTAGTGGGCGTCGAGGTCGTCGACCCGGACGCACAGCCACATGGCGGAGGGGTTGTCGTCGCCGGTCGGCATGATGACGCCGCCGTCCAGGACGAGCTCGGCGTGCTGGATGACCCCGGCGGAGTCCTCGACCATCAGGTGGGAGGAGAACCCGAAGGCGTCGCACAGGAAGGTGAGGGCACCGCGCAGATCCCGATAGGGCACTATCGGGTAGATCGAGGGACTGCTCATGGACCGGCCTCCTTTCGTTCACCCGCGAGGGTAGGGGATGCCGGTCTGTTCGTCCCGGATTACTCGAAAATCTGTCCGCACACTATCAGTCGGCTCAGCTCACGCCAGGTGATATCGGGCAGTTCACGGACCGGTGAGTGGTCGGGCGCGCCGGTCCGCGGCACCCGGGCGCCGTCGTCGCGGTGCCAGCCGCCGAACGATCCGGCGACCGCGCACTCGGCGTAGGCGGCGGGGTCGAAGTTGCGCCAGAGGGCGGGGGTGGGGCGGGCCCCCGTGCCCGCGGGGCGGGGCGCCTGCACGCCCTTCGCGTCCCGGGAGGAGGGGTGGGTGACGAAGTCCTCCAGGTCGGCGATCTGGGAGAGCAGCACCCGCTCCCAGTCGGCGTAGGTTTCCGGGTCGCCGGTCAGGCTGAGGTCCTTGCCGCTCCAGGCGGGGTCGAAGGGCGGCGGGGGAGTGCTGCCCGCGGCGGCGAACAGCGCGCCGACCTCGTCGGGGGAGAGCGAGGCGCGCGTGCGCAGCCCGGCACTGACCTTCCACAGCGAGCGCAGGAAGGCCGAGAGCGACCAGGACGCCGCGCGGGCGTCCCGGCCGGTCCTCAGGACGTGCAGGTACAGGTCGCGGTTGGTGGCGAGCTCCGGTGTGCCGGGCCCCTCGACCAGGTAGTGCTGCTGCTGGGCGGCGGCACTCTCGAGCGTCAGCATCTGGGCGAGCGCGGAGATCCGCGTCGGGTGACCGGCGATCTTCACCCGGCTGCCACTGTCATCCTGCAACATAACGTCCCACATAGGGACAGAACTTACCCCTTGGCCTGGTGTCGCACCTGCACCTCGGTGAACCCCTCGACGCCCCAGTGCCCGTTCTCGGTGCCCACGCCGCTCCACTTGAAGCCGCCGAAGGGCTGGCCCGGACCGATCGCCAGGTGGGTGTTGACCCAGACGGAGCCGCAGTCCAGCTCGTCGGCCACCGCGGCGGCGCGCTCGGCGTCGCCGCCCCAGACCGAGCCGCCCAGGCCGAAGAGGGTGCCGTTGGCGCGCTCGATCGCCTCGTCCACCGAGCGGTACTTCACGATCGGAAGGGCGGGGCCGAACTGCTCCTCGTCCACGATGCGGAAGCCGTCCTCGACGCCGGCCAGGATGGTCGGCTCGTGGAAGTAGCCCGGGCCGTCGACGGCCTTGCCGCCGGTGACCGCCCGCGCGCCCCGGGAGACGGCGTCGGAGACCAGCTCCGAGACCCGCTCCAGCTGCGGCCGGTTGTTCAGCGGGCCGAGCTGCACGCCCTCCTCCAGACCGTTGCCGACCTTGGCGGAGCGGGCGATGTCGGCGATGGCGTCGACCAGGTCGTCGTGCAGGGCCTCGGGCACGTAGACGCGCTTGATGGCCGAGCAGATCTGGCCGTTGTTCTGGAACGCCGAGCCGTACAGCTTCGGCGCGACCTTGGCGATGTCGGCGTCGTCCAGGACGATCGCCGGGTCGTTGCCGCCCAGCTCCAGGGTGACGCGCTTGAGGTCGTCGGCGGCCGCGGCGGCGACCCGCTTGCCGGTGGCCACGCTGCCCGTGAAGCTGATCTTGCGGGGGACGGGGTGGGAGGTCATGTGCGCGCCGAGGGGGTCGCGCCCGCTGACCACGTTCAGCACGCCCGCGGGCAGCACCTCCTGCAGCAGCCGTCCGGCCGCCAGCGTGGTGACGGGGGTGTAGGGGGAGGGCTTGAGCACCATCGTGTTGCCCGCCAGCAGCGCCGGGGCGATCTTCCAGCAGGCCAGGAGCCACGGGAAGTTCCACGGGGTGATGGCCGCGACCACGCCCATGGGCCTGCGCACGACCTCGACGAACGCGTTGTCGTCGTCCTGGAGCACCTCGCGCGGCATCTGCAGGTCGGCGAAGTGCTTCAGCCACACGCCGGATCCCACGATCTCGATCATGGCCTCCTGCAGCGGCTTGCCCTGCTCGCTGGTGAGGATCGGAGCCAGCTCGCCGGCCTTGGCCATGAGCAGGTCGCCGGCCGCGTGCAGCGCCTGGCGGCGGGCGGCCTCGTCGCGCCTCCAGGTCTTGTAGGCCTGCTGGGCGGCGTCGAACGCGGCGTCGAGCTGCTCGACGGAGGCGTCCGGGACCTGGGCGTAGACCTCGCCGGTGGCGGGGTTGAGGACGTCGAACGTCTCCTTGGCGTCGACGCTCTCGCCGCCGATCGTCATACCGTGGTCGCTCATGCGGGCCCTTCTCTCGGATTACCGAACAGGATTCTAGTCTCCTCGGTCCTCCGGTCGATGGGAAGTCCCGCCGGGCTATTCGGAGGAAGCGGCTGTTCCGGACACCTCGGGGCCCTCCGGCGGATCGGGAGGGAAGGCGAGGGGGTAGTCGTCCCTGAACTCCGGGTGGTCCTCGCCGAGCCAGCACACGTCCCTGACGAAATCCCCGGTCTCGAACTCCGGCTTCCGTGCCCGTTCCGCCATCGGCGCGCTCCGTTCCGTCGGTCCTGTGACCAACGTAACCGGCGTGTCATACCAGGGGTGAGCTGGGCGGAAAGTATTTGCTCCGGGGGCGGTCGATCCGGCAAGGTGTCACCGGACGGGGGAACCGTCCTCTTCGCCCGGGGTCACCCGGGACGATGGCGAACCGTCAGGAAGGGGGACCGTCATGACCGAGTCCGAGCGGCGGGACGAGGCTCGGCCCGTGCCCGCGGACACCCCGCCTCCGCGGCCCCGCCCGGCCGAGTGGGTCCTGCTCACCCCCCGGCGGCCCCGTGACGTCCACCACGATCGGGCCGGCGCCGACGGCTGAGCACGCCCGGAGCATCCGGCGAAAGAACCTACTCTGATCTGGCATTCCGGACGTTCCCGGCCTGGGAGGATACCGGGATCGCACGGCGTCGCCCGGCCGGGCCGCGCCGCAGAGTAGAGGCCCTGGAGACGGGGCCTCGTCCGGTGTCTGGAGGATGGCGTGGAAGGGCTCAAGAAGTTCCTCTTCAGGGGGAACCTTGTGCAGTTGGCGGTCGCCGTGGTGGTCGGCGCGCAGTTCAGCGCGCTGGTGACCCAGTTCGTGAACTCGTTCATCAACCCGTTGCTGGCCCTGGTGGGAGGCAACCCGAATCTGAGCCACCTGAAGTTCACGATCGGCGACACCCCGTTCCTCTACGGGGACTTCATCTCGGTGACCCTGACGTTCCTGATCTCGTCCCTCGTCGTCTACTTCGTGCTGGTCGCCCCGATGTCGAGGCTCATCTCCTACTTCGACCGGGGCCAGGCCGCCACGGAGAAGGACTGCCCGCACTGCCTGAGCCAGATCCCGCTCAAGGCGAGCCGCTGCGCCCACTGCACCCAGGAAGTGCCGGTGGCGTCCGAGCCCGGCCTGAAC
>NZ_BAAATZ010000034.1:137222-188270 GCF_039533685.1 Actinocorallia aurantiaca
GTCACGCATTTCTATACGGAAAGTAATGGAATGGGTGCGAGGCGTAGTATGGGGAGATGGATAAATGGAAGTCCCACTATCTGATCGCGATGGCCGTGTGCGTGGTGGTGTTCGTGCTCGCCGTGGCAGTGGTCCGCCTCTTCTCCACGCTGTTGATGTTCATCATGATCGTGGTGGCGGTGATCATCCCCATCGTGGCCGTGATCATGGCCAACAAGCCGGGTGAGGAGTACGTCGCCGAGGATGAAGAGGAGGAGGAGAACCGCCCATAGCTCCACGCCTGATACGTCCGGCTTGTAGGTGAATGGCCGTAAATATCGGAGAATCCATAGCCTTACAGTGACTGACCTGTTAGGAAGTGGCGACGGTGCGCGCGATCTTCGGCACCTCGGACAGGGACGGTGATTCTCCTTGCGGCACGCCTTCGGGTTTCTGCTCGGCCTCATACTCACTCCGGCGCTCGTCTACGGCATGGGCTGGGGCTTCTCCAGTTCCCGGGCCTCGGTCAACGCGCTGGATCTGACGATCACCGACCGGACCCAGTTCTACGGCGCCTACGCCGCGATGGCGGCGGTGGGCCTGCTCGTGGGAATCCTGGTGGTGGCGCGGTGGATCTCGCCTTTCGTCTCGATGATCCCGGCACTGGGCCTGCTGGGCTGGAGCGGCTGGTACCTCGCCGACCCCGTCAAGGCCGCCGACCTGGTCGACCGGTTCCCGCCCGCCGGACAGCTGGACACCGCGCTGCAGCTCCTGCTCTCCAGCGGGGTGCTGGGACTCGTCGGGTTCGTGTTGCTCGTCCCGACCTGGGCGCCCTACCGCTGGCCCCACCCGCAGGACGTCGTCGAGGAGCACTACGACTACCGACCCCGCTCCCGCAGGTGAGCCGCTAGGCCTGCACGGGCGACCCCTGGTAGAGCCGGGTGACGACGTCCTCGATGTCGGGTTCGCGTAGCGCGATGTCCCGTACGTCATGGGCGCCGGCCACCTCGGCGACCGCGGAGGCGGCGCTGACGTCCGCGGGGACGGCCAGCCAGACCCGCGGCCCCTCCCGCCGGATCAGCCGGGTCCCCGTCGGCGGCGCGAGCGGCCCGGGGGAGGCCAGGTCGACGATCAGGATCCGGTCGGCCGAGGCGGTGGCGCGCAACTCCTCCAGCGCCCCGTCGAACGTCAGCCGCCCGTGGTCGATCACCATCACCCGGCGGCAGAGCCGCTCGATGTCGCCCAGGTCGTGGGTGGTGAGCAGGATCGTGGTGCCCTCCTCGGCGTTGATCCGGGCCAGGAACTCCCGGACGGCCGCCTTGCTGACCACGTCCAGGCCGATCGTCGGCTCGTCCAGCACCAGCAGTTCGGGGGAGTGCAGCAGCGCCGCGGTCAGGTCGCCGCGCATCCGCTGGCCGAGGCTGAGCTGGCGGACCGGGGTCTGGAGGAACGGCGCCAGTTCCAGCAGTTCGGTCAGCTCGTCCAGCCGACCGGCGAACCGTTTCTGATCTACTTTGTAAAGGTGCCGGATCAGTGCGAAGCTGTCGCCCAGCGGCAGATCCCACCACAGGGTGGTCCGCTGGCCGAAGACCACCCCGATCCGGCGGGCCAGCTCCTTGCGCCTGCGGGACGGATCCAGCCCCGCCACCCGGATCTCGCCGCCGGAGGCCGTCAGGATGCCCGTCAGCATCTTGATCGTCGTGGACTTCCCGGCCCCGTTCGGACCCAGGTAGCCGACGAACTCGCCCCGCTCCACCTCGAAGGTCATCCCGTCCACGGCCGTGACCAGCGAACGCGTCCGGCGGATCAGCCCGGACTTGCGGTGGACGGGGAAGGTCTTGGTCACCCCGGACAGTCGGATCATCGCGAGTCAGCTTCCCGTCGATCGGTAGTGGCGAAGCCCCGTCCGCCAGGCCAGCGCGGCGACGAGGCAGAGCAGCGCGGTCAGCACGGGGCCGAGGAACCGGACGAAGACCGGCAGGCCCAGCGGATCGGGATGCCCCAGGATGTACAGGGACGGCTGCCAGTTCACGAAGGCCAGCGGCACCGTGAACGTCACCGCCCGGACGAAGTCCTTGCCGTACAGCGACATCGGGTACTGCGTCATGAACACCCCGCCCCAGGTGACGGCCTTGGTCGCCTCGTGCCCGTGCACCAGCACGAACTGGGCGGAGGCCGCCAGCACCCACAGGGCGGAGAACAGCACGGCCCCGTTCACGATCATCAGCGCGGTCAGCGCCACGTCGGAGGGGCTCAGCGAGAGCCGGGACATGCTCCAGACCAGCACCACCCCGGCCGGGACGAGGCGCCCGGCCTTGCGCGGGGTGAAGTCCTCGGTCGCCAGTTGCAGCAGCGGGCTCACCGGCCGGATCAGCATCGTGTCCAGGGTGCCGGCCTTGATGTGGCGGCCCAGCCGGTCGGCCGCGCCGATCGCCACGTCGCTGACGGCGAACGAGAGCTGGGAGGCGCCGTAGAGGAAGCCCGCCTCGGCCGGGCCGAACCCGCCGAGGAACGGCATGTGGACGAAGATGATGACGATCCCGATCAGGTCCAGCGAGGTGCTGACCACCGCGCCGAGCGTCATCATCACCAGCCCCAGCGGGTACTGGAGGGCGGCGCGCGTCCAGGTCCGGGCGAGCAGCAGCCACGTCCCGACCGTCTCAACCACCCTGGATCACCAGCTTCCGGTGGGCGGCGCGGGTGAGCAGCCGTCCGGCGGCGATCAGGGCCAGCGCCCAGGTCGCCTGGAAGGCGTAGGCGCCCAGCAGCTCCCAGCCCTGCCGCTTGCCCAGGTAGACGTCCGCCGGAACCTGCACCAGCGCCGACCAGGGCAGCGCGTTCGCGACCGTGCCGAGCAGCCCGGGGAAGGTCACCAGCGGCAGGATCATGCCGGAGAAGAACAGCGAGCAGACCATCATCACCGCCTCCACGCCGCGCGAGTCGTGGATCCAGAACACCGCGAGCGCCACCAGGTAGCGCAGCGCGAAGCTGACGACCACGGCCAGCAGGAGCGCCAGGAGGAACGCGGCCCAGCGCGCGGGGGAGGGGACCAGGATCCCGAACACCAGCCAGCCCGCGGTCATCGGCACGAACCCGCGGGCCAGCAGGGTGAAGGACGCCCGGCCGAGGTCGTCGGCCAGCCACCACAGCTGGAGGTCGGCGGGCCGGTGCAGGTCGATGGAGACGTCCCCGGTGCGCACCCGTTCGGTCAGGTCCATCCCGCCGAAGATCTGCACGGGTCCGATGAGCGCCTGCGTGAGGAAGGCGAAGGTGATCGCGTCCAGGACGGTGTAGTCGCCGAGGCCGGGCCTGCTCTGCCACAGGGCGATGAGGATGTAGGCCCGCAGGAACCCGAACATCGTGTTGGAGACGGCTTCGCCGAGCGCGGCCAGCCGATAGGCGGAGTGACGGCGGAACGAGAACCAACAGACCAGCGCGTAGAGCATGGACCTCACGTCCGGAAGACGGCAAGATCGCTCAGCTTAGGCGAGGGGCCCTCCCGGCCGCAGTGGTCGAGAGGGCTAACAACTACTCCCGGTACGGATATCCATGGCGATGCGGACGTCCGCGCCGTTCGCTTGGCCCGGGAGCTCAATCCGTCGCGGCTCTCCCCGGACCGCCCGTCCCGGAGATCCGCCACCGTCGGCCGGGAACAAGGCGAAGACCCTTCCGGCCGCGGGGGCCGAAAGGGTCTTCTCAGGGGAACCGCACGGAACGAGGGGGGAGTGGCCGTGCGGATCGGTGTTTCCAGTGGAACGTCAGCGCGCCGTCAGGCGCACGTTCCTAGTGGAACTGCTCGTCCTCGGTGGAGCCCTTGTAGGCGGTGGTCGAGGAGTTCGGGTTGATGGCGGTGGAGACGGCGTCGAAGTAGCCGGTGCCGACCTCGCGCTGGTGCTTGGTGGCGGTGTAGCCGCGGGCCTCGCTGGCGAACTCGCGCTCCTGCAGGTCGACGTAGGCGGTCATGCCCTCGCGGGCGTAGCCGTGGGCCAGGTCGAACATGGAGTAGTTGAGCGCGTGGAAGCCGGCCAGGGTGATGAACTGGAACTTGAAGCCCATGTGGCCGAGCTCGCGCTGGAACTTGGCGATGGTCGCGTCGTCCAGGTGCTTCTTCCAGTTGAAGGAAGGCGAGCAGTTGTAGGCCAGCATCTGGTCCGGGTACTCGGCCTTGACGGCCTCGGCGAACTTGCGGGCCAGCTCCAGGTCCGGGGTGCCGGTCTCCATCCAGATGAGGTCGGAGTAGGGCGCGTAGGCCAGGGCGCGGGCGATGCAGGGCTCGACGCCGTTGCGGACCCGGTAGAAGCCCTCGGCGGTGCGCTCGCCGGTGATGAACGGGCGGTCGCGCTCGTCCACGTCGGTGGTGATGAGGGTCGCGGCCTCGGCGTCGGTCCGCGCGATCACCAGGGTCGGGACGTTGGAGACGTCGGCCGCGAGGCGGGCGGCGTTCAGGGTCTTGATGTGCTGGCCGGTCGGGATGAGGACCTTGCCGCCCAGGTGGCCGCACTTCTTCTCGGAGGCCAGCTGGTCCTCCCAGTGCACGCCCGCGGCGCCGGCCTCGATCATGCCCTTCATCAGCTCGTAGGCGTTGAGCACGCCGCCGAAGCCGGCCTCGGCGTCCGCGACGATCGGCGCGAGCCAGTGCGGAGCGTCCTCCTGGCCTTCGGACCAGGTGATCTGGTCGGCGCGGATCAGGGCGTTGTTGATGCGCTTGACCACGGCGGGGACCGAGTTGGCCGGGTAGATCGACTGGTCCGGGTAGGTCTGGCCCGCCAGGTTGGCGTCACCGGCGACCTGCCAGCCGGACAGGTAGATGGCCTTGAGGCCGGCCTTGATCTGCTGGACGGCCTGGTTGCCGGTCAGGGCGCCGAGGGCGTGAACGTAGTTCTCCTCGTTGACCAGCTTCCACAGGCGCTCGGCGCCGAGCCGGGCCAGGGTGTGCTCCACCTGGACGGAGCCGCGCAGCTTGACGACATCCTCGGCCGTGTAGGTCCGCTCGATGCCCTTCCAGCGCGGGTCGGTGTTCCACTGGTTCTGCAGCGCTTCGGCTGCGCCCTTGAGGCGACCGTCAGTCATTGTCTTGCTCCCTCGTTGTGTCGTCCCCTGGGTGCTTGTCTCTGAGTCTGCATGTCTTGACGTCAAGGTTCTACCCGGTAGTAACAGAAACTTCTGCCGTTTTTGCGCTACTATCAACCCGTGACGACCTTGCGAAGCGAAGAACCGCTGAACTTGTCGAGTGGTGTAGACCTTTCCGTCTTTGGACAGCGCCTGCGGCATCTCCGCCGTCAACGTGGTCTTACCCTCTCTGAGCTGGGAGAACGTGTCGGCCGGGCCCCCTCCCAGCTGTCTTTGCTGGAGAACGGCAAACGCGAACCGAAGCTTTCACTGCTGCAGTCCCTGGCGAACGCCCTGGCGGTGCCGGTCGAAGAACTTCTGCAGAAAGAGGCGCCTTCGCGGCGCGCCCAGCTGGAGATCGCCCTCGAGGACGCCCAGCGCGACCCGATCTACGGAAGCCTCGGCCTGCCCTACCTGAAGGCGTCCAAGCGGCTGCCCAACGACGTCCTCGAGCATCTGCTCGGGTTGTACGACGAGCTCAAGCGCTCCCGGACCAAGCCCACCGCCTCCCCGGAGGAGGCCCGCATCGCCAACGCCGAGCTGCGGCGCAAGATGCACGACCGGGGCAACTACTTCGGCGAGATCGAGCAGGTGGCCCGCAAGACCCTCGACAACGTGGGCTACAAGGGCGGCGCGCTGTCCCAGGGCATGCTCATGGCGCTGGTGGGCCACTTCGGCTACACCCTCCGCTACGTCCAGGACCTGCCCCGTTCCGTCCGGTCGATCACCGACCAGCGCAACCGGCGGATCTACCTGGAGCGCGAGCAGCTCGGCATGCACACGCCCCGCACGATCCTGCTGCAGACCCTCGGCCACATCGCGCTGGGCCACTCCGTGCCCCGCGACTTCGCCGACTTCCTGCGCCAGCGGGTGGAGGCCAACTACTTCGCGGCGGCCACGCTGATCCCCGAGGCCGCGGTCGTGCCCTACCTGCGCGACGCCAAGGCCAACCGGGAGCTGTCGGTGGAGGACCTCGCGGACGTCTTCTCCGTCTCCTACGAGATGGCCGCGCACCGCTTCACCAACATCGCGACCGAGCACCTCGACCTGCGCTGCCACTTCACCAAGAACGACGAGAGCGGCACGATCTACAAGGCCTACGCCACCGACGGGCTGCTCTTCCCCGCCGACGAGGACGGGGCGATCGAGGGCCAGCGGATGTGCCGGCAGTGGGCGGGGCGCCGGGTGTTCAACAGCAACGACCGGTTCTCGGTCTTCTACCAGTACACCGACACCCCCAAGGGCACGTACTGGTGCCTGTCGCACATCGACCCCAGCCACGAGCGGGACTTCGCGATCACGCTGGGCGTGCGGTTCGAGGACTCCCGCTGGTTCCGCGGCAGGGAGACCTCCAACCGGGTCAAGTCCGCCTGCCCCGACGGGGAGTGCTGCCAGCTGCCCCCGGCCGATCTCGCCGCCCGCTGGGAGGGGCAGTCCTGGCCGTCGGCCCGGGCCCACTCGCACGTGTTGTCGGTGCTGCCGCCCGGCGCCTTCCCCGGCGTGGACGAAGCAGACGTTTATACCTTCCTGGACAAGCACAGCGTGGAGTAGCGCCTAATGTGGCTGTAGGGGAGGAAGAAGGCGCCGTGCTCGCTGAGGTCGCGGACTGGCTCGACCGCCGGTCCAGCACCGCCGCGGACTGGCCGGCCGGGAGCCTGCGGGAGCTGAA
This sequence comes from Actinocorallia aurantiaca, assembly GCF_039533685.1. Classification (NCBI taxonomy): domain Bacteria; kingdom Bacillati; phylum Actinomycetota; class Actinomycetes; order Streptosporangiales; family Thermomonosporaceae; genus Actinocorallia; species Actinocorallia aurantiaca. Next base: position 143,980 of record NZ_BAAATZ010000034.1, read on the forward strand.
GGGCTCCACACGGGTGAGTGTCGTGCTGCCCGCGCGGAACGAGGAGAGGACAGTCGGGACGATCGTCTCGGCGATCCGGCGGGAACTGGTCGAAGGGGTCCCGCTGGTCGACGAGATCGTCGTGATCGACTCCAGGTCGGTGGACGACACGGCGGCGGTCGCGGCCGCCGCCGGGGCGAAGGTGTTCGCCCAGGACGCGATCCTGCCGCGCCTGCCGTGCCTGTCGGGCAAGGGCGAGGCGCTGTGGAAGTCCCTGGCGGTGACGTCCGGCGACATCGTGGTGTTCGTGGACGCCGACCTGGTGAACTTCTCGTCCTCTTTCGTGACGGGGCTTCTCGGCCCTCTGCTGGCCTGTCCCGAGGTCGCCTACGTCAAGGGGTGCTACGACCGGCCGTACCACGGGACGGAGGAGACGCCGCCCGCCGGGGGAGGCCGGGTCACCGAACTGGTGGCGCGCCCCCTGCTCAACATGCACTGGCCGCTGCTCGCCGGAGTGGTGCAGCCGCTGGGCGGCGAGTACGCGGGGCGCCGCTCGCTCCTGGAGCGCCTCCCCTTCGTCACCGGGTACGGGGTCGAGCTGGGTCTGCTGGTCGACACCTTGGAGTTGGCGGGCCTGGACGGGCTGGCCCAGGTGGACCTGGGGGTGCGGGAGCACTCCCACCAGTCCACCGAGGCACTGGCCGCCATGGCGTCCCAGATCATGCAGACCGCCTGGTCCCGTTTGGACCGGCAGGGGCTGATGATGCCGCTGTCGTCGCCCTCTCCGGAACTGACGCAGTTCCACAGGGAGGAGAACGGGCATGTGCCGGTGGGCCGGGACACCTCGCTGGGGGAGCGGCCGCCGATGATCGGCGTCCGGGAGTACGCGCTGTCCTTCCGGCACTGAACCGGAGGGTGTTCCCAGTGACCGCCTCCGTTCCCGAGGCGGTCACCGGATGCCGGACCGGTGTCAGTCCTATGCCTGACGGGAGAAGTACCAGTAGGTGAGTCCTACCACCAGGACCGCGACGACTGCCAGAACGATGAGGGTCATGGATGGGATCCTTGCGTGAGACTTCCTTGGAGGAGGATTCTCTCAAGAAACGGCGCTGTCCGTGGCATTTTGACTGCGTTTCGCTGGTATGGAGAGTCTCATTACGATAAATCTCTCTGAATTCTCCTTAGGGTGTGCTCTTTGGTGCGATCCATCCCTTAAGGGTGCGTTGTCTCCTCGGAACGTCCATGTGAACGCGCTGTTACGGCCGGTTAAGTTCCTGGGTCGGTATGCCCGCCTTCGTATAGGTAGGTGAATGATCGGGGATGTCCGCGATGTTCCTTTCTGGAAAGGAGGGTGCTGTGCTCGCTGAAGCCGCGGAATGGCTCCGCCGCCGATCCAGCTCCGCCGCGGACTGGCCGGCCGAGCTGCTGCTGGGATTGAAGGGCGCCACCCGGGTGAGCGTCGTGCTGCCCGCACGGGACGAGCAGGACACCGTCGGGGGCATCGTTTCGACGATCCGGCGGGAACTGGTCGAACGCGTGCCCCTGGTCGACGAGATCGTCGTGATCGACTCGCGGTCGGTGGACGGCACCGCCGCCGTCGCCGCCGCGGCGGGGGCGAAGGTGTTCGCCCAGGACGCGATCCTGCCGCGCCTGCCGTGCCTGTCGGGCAAGGGCGAGGCGCTGTGGAAGTCCCTGGCGGTGACGTCCGGCGACATCGTGGTGTTCGTGGACGCCGACCTGGTGAACTTCTCGTCGTCCTTCGTGACGGGGCTGCTGGGCCCCTTGCTGGCCTGCCCCGACGTGTCCTACGTGAAAGCCTGCTATGACCGTCCCTACAACGGCGCGGAAGCCGCCTTCGCCGGGGGAGGCCGGGTCACCGAACTGGTGGCGCGCCCCCTGCTCAATATGCACTGGCCGCTGCTCGCCGGAGTGGTGCAGCCGCTGGGCGGCGAGTACGCGGGGCGCCGCTCACTCCTGGAGCGGCTCCCGTTCATGACCGGCTACGGCGTCGAGCTGGGCCTCCTCCTCGACGCCCTGGAAGCGGCGGGCCTGGACGGGCTGGCCCAGGTGGACCTGGGGGTGCGGGAGCACTCCCACCAGTCCACCGAGGCGCTGGCCGCCATGGCATCCCAGATCATGCAGACCGCCTGGTCCCGTTTGGACCGGCACGGGCTGATGATGCCCCTGTCCTCACCGTCCCCCGAACTCACCCAGTTCCAGCGGGGTTCGTCGGGATACCTCCCCCTCGACCGCGAGACCGCCGTCGGCGAGCGGCCCCCCATGGTCGAGATCCCCGAGTACGCGCTGACTCTCCGCCCCTGAGCCTTCTTTCCGCGCCGGTCGGCGGCCGCTTCCGGGCGGCTCCGGCCGGCGCGTCCCGTGTCGGGGGGAGAACGCCACTCAAGTAATTGAGTGCTTTCCAAGCGGGTGTTTGGGTAGGAACAGTAGACCGCTCCAGGTGACAAACCGTGATACTCGTCACGGCGACTGGATCACCCACTTGGGGGCTACTCTTCGGTAACCCCCTGCTGCTACCGTGGGTAACACATTGTTTGATGGAATTTCGGTAAGGGGTCTACACACCATGTCCGACGCAGCCAAGAGCTTCTCCCTGGAGCTCACGGAGGATCTTCGGGAAGCCCAGGCCTGGTGCCGCGAGTTCGCCCGGGACGTGATCCGGCCTGCGGCCGAGGAGTGGGACGAGCGGGAGGAGACGCCCTGGCCGATCATCCAGGAGGCCGCCAAGATCGGCCTGTACTCGCTGGACTTCTTCGCGACCCAGTCGCTGGAGGACACCGGCCTCGGCATCCCGGTCACCTTCGAGGAGCTGTACTGGGGTGACGCCGGCATCGCGCTGGCCATCACCGGCACCGGCCTGGCCGCCGCGTCCCTCGCCGCCACCGGCACCCCCGAGCAGATCGCCGAGTGGGCGCCGCAGATGTTCGGCACCGCCGACGACGTCAAGCTCGGCGCGTTCTGCGCCTCCGAGCCCGGCGCGGGCTCCGACGTCGGCTCGATCCGCTGCCGCGCCGTCTACGACGAGGCCAAGGACGAGTGGGTCCTCAACGGCACCAAGACCTGGGTGACCAACGGCGGCATCGCCAACGTGCACATCGTCGTCGCCTCGGTCCACCCCGACCTCGGCTCGCGCGGCCAGGCGTCGTTCATCATCCCGCCGAACACCCCCGGCTTCTCCCAGGGCCAGAAGTTCAAGAAGCACGGCATCCGCGCCAGCCACACCGCCGAGGTCATCCTCGACAACGTGCGCATCCCCGGCAACCTGCTCATCGGCGGCAAGGAGCGCTTCGACGCCCGCATCGCCCGCGTCCGCGAGGGCAAGCGCGCCGCCGGCCAGGCCGCGATGAAGACCTTCGAGACCACCCGCCCGACCGTGGGCGCGATGGCCCTCGGCGTCGCCCGCGCCGCCTACGACTACGCCCTCGAGTACTCCCGCGAGCGCGAGCAGTTCGGCCAGAAGATCGGCAACTTCCAGGCCATCGCCTTCAAGCTCGCCGACATGAAGATGCGCGTCGACGCCAGCCGCCTCCTCATCTGGCGCGCCTCCTGGATGGCCCGCCAGGGCAAGCCCTTCGAGAACGCCGAGGGCTCCATGGCCAAGCTCCACGCCTCCGAGACCGCCGTCCGCGTGACGGAGGAGGCCATCCAGATCCTCGGCGGCAACGGCTACACCCGCGAGTACCCCGTCGAGCGCATGCACCGCGACAGCAAGATCTTCACCATCTTCGAGGGCACCTCGGAGATCCAGCGCCTGGTCATCGGCCGCTCCGTCACGGGCCTCCCCGTCCGGTAGCCCCGACCAGCAAGAACGTGCCCCTGCCGCTCCCCCCACGGCAGGGGCACTTTTGTTCCTCCGGGCATGTGAAGTCGGGAAATGAAGAGAGACCATCCCCGAGTTCCAAGGCCGACCCGCGTACCTGCAGATCGCCGATGACCTGAGAAGCCAGATCCTGGACGGCTCGCTTCAGGAGGGTGATCGAGTGCCCTCCGAGGCCGACTACGGTGTCTCGCGGATCGTCGTCCGCGATGCGGTCAAGGTCCTGGCGTCCGAAGGCCTGGTCATCAAGCGCCAAGGCGCCGGCACCTTCGTCAGGGCCCTGAAGCCCCAGCAGCGAAGAATCGTCGGAGACTTCTACGGTTCCCGTCCCACCAGCTCCCCGTTCGCCCGAGCCTCCAAGGCCGCGGGCCAGGCCCCGGAGTGGGAGTACCAGTCGAGGGCGACGACAGCCCCCAAGGCGATCGCCACCCGCCTGAACATCGCCGCGGGCGACCCGGTGATGCGGACCAACCACCGCTTCTTCGCCGACGACACCCCGGTCATGCTCTCCACGTCCTACGAGCCCCTGGCCATCACCGAGGGCACCCCCGTCGAGCAGCCCGAGGCCGGACCCGTCACAGGCGTCATCCCCCGGATGGACGCCATCGGCGTCAACATCACCCACGTCACCGAGGAAGTCACCGCCCGGGCCCCACGTCCCTACGAGACCGAGAACCTCCGAGTCCCCGCAGGCGTCGCAGTCCTGGCGATCGAGCGGACCTACTACGCCGACGACCTACCGGTCGAGACCGCAGACATCATCGTCGCCGCCGACCGGTACACCCTGGCCTACAAGGTGCCGATCCCACCTGCAGAAGGTGCCTGACAGAGCCTTACTTCAGGGGACTGGTGCTCTAGGGCTGTCTTCAAATTTCCAGGTTGTGGAGCAGAACAGCTGGTTCTTGGCGAGTGTTCCGCCTGGAGTCGGGTGGATGTTGCCTCCAGCTGCTTTCCGATCTAGCAGCCTTGCTCTCTGCAAGCTATGGCCAACAGCTTCGAGGTCCGAAGACAGGCTCTTGCCAGCTCTCCCGATCGTGCGAGCTGATCCGCCCACGATGATTGGTACCTCAGAATTCCCGACTTTCTGGCATTCTTCTTTCGAGTCCGTCATCCTTTGGATCATGGACGATATGTCGCAGTGGGACAGCGATCTTGCCCGGGCCCGGGCCGAGCGAAAGGCACAAGAAGCCTCGTTCCGCCAGGCGGCATGGATGTCGGAGGAGCAGCGCCAGGCGGCCAGCAGGCAGACCTACCCCCATCTGCAAGAGGCGGCGGCATGGGCCATCGCCCGCTACCGCGAGGCCGGGGTGCCCGGGCAGGGAAGGGTAGGTGCTCGATGCTGGCCCATCGGGCACGTCGAGGTGCCTATCGGCCCGGATCACTATGGCGGATACCCCGACTCACGGGTGACCTTCCTATGGGCCGACGGCAAGGGAGGCTTGTTCGCCTCCGAGGACAAGGACGGCTCATCGAACAGCATGAGGCGTCTATCCTCCGATGACGTCGGTGACTTCCTGTCGAAGGACGGTAATTCCCTGGGAGTCGTCCAGTTCGTTCACGAGTTGATCACCGACTACGAGGAATGGAAGACCGAAACCGGCGGCAAACGGTTCAAGGTCAAGGTCACCTTCCATCCCGTTCGTCTTGTGCTCTTCATCGCGATCTTCCTCGTCTTGGCTTACTTCTTCTCCTAGCCGAGGAGAGCTGTTCCAAGTTTCTTCACGTCATCAAGCCTGCCCCGCTGACGCGCGGCGGGTGGAGAGCCGGGCCCCTTCGTCGGAGGTGACACCCGCTCTCCACGGTCCGCCGTGATGTGCAGGAGAAGAAACTCCGCTGAGAGCTGGAGGGGCAGGGCGCGGGCGGCGGGGTTCTCCTCGGGGGCCGGTGGGCTCGGGCGGGACGAGGCCGATCGTTCGAGTGCTACGTGGTCCGTGCAAACCCTGGAGGGGGTTGCCGCCGCTCGCTCCCCGCCGGGCTTGGCCTCTTCGGGCCCACCCGTCGGGGGTGGCGGCCCGCGCCGATGGCGCGGAACGATAAGGCTCCTCGTGCCTTCGATCCTCCCTCCCACCAAGGAGGGAAACCCTGTCCGGCACCACCTCCAGGAGCCCGCGGGGAACTCCGGCTCCGGGATGGGCGAGAAGCGAAGGTGTGCAGCAGGTCACGGGGCGGGTGGCTGGGGCTTCGCCCTTCCCATCTGCCGTCATCCCATCCCAGGGGACTACCAGACAGGCCCTGAGGGGCGAAGGTCGTTCGTCCAATGGGGCGCCACCCCTCAGGGCCCGCCCGGTTGCGCGGAGCGTGGGACGACGGCAGACGGGAAGGGCTCAGGAGCAGGACTGACGGCTAGCGCCGGGGAACAAGGGTTGGTCGAGCTCGAAGCAGGGACCTCGCGGCCCCCAACCCCCCGCGGGCCGGAGCACTCATCCGCGCGAATCCCTCCACCGCAACGTCTCGCCGTTCGCGCGGACGAGCACACCGGAGCGGCCACGCCCCCGCATCGAAAGGGCCCACAATCGCCCAATAGCAGAGAACGGCCAGCCGACTCGTTCTCCCTGCCGAGAGGGCTACCAAGGGAGATCTGCCATGTCGACGGGCTCACTCATCCTCTTGGCGCTGGCGTCCCACTCATCCAGCTTCGCGACCAGCCACTCGGCGAAAGTGAGGTCCTCGTCCGACAGCCGGGAGGACTCCCAGCTCCAGATGTTTCCCTGCGGGGTGCTGTAGTCGATGAGGGTCCATGTGTCACATCCCCCGGTCAAAGGCACCAGGGTGGGTGAGCGGTCCAAGCGATGACGGGGGAAGCTTTCCACCCAAGACAGGCACTCGCTGAGCAGAGGCTCGGCATGCTCGCCTTGATCGCCATCACAGCAGTATTCCGGCTCCGTAAGGGACAGGACCAGCAGGCAGCCCCCTTCACCGCCGTCGGCGACCTCGAGATAGATCCGCTTGAGCAACGGAGGCATCGGATACCCCACTGCGGCCTCGACCTCGGCGACGTCTTCCGCCGACGCCCGTCTTATACCCCACCACGAGACCGCGTCTTTGAGCCTGCGGATGATCTGATCGTCGTTCACCCGCCATGGATACCGCATTCCGCCGACAACCAGCCCAGATCGAGAGCCCGGCTGTCCTGACAGGTCTCCGCTTCAAGGGCGCACCCAGGGCACATGACCATGGAAGACGGCGCAAAACGACAAGAGCTGTCGAGAGACATCTCGGCAGCTCATCCGGTTGATCGTTGACCTTGCCCCAGCTCAGCCGACAGGGCACCGTCTACAAGTTCGAGCTCTGGCTTGTCGGCTATGAGACAGGCCCTGAGCCTGTCGCTCACCCCTTTGCCTCGTGGGCGGCGAGTTCTTCCGGGGTGCCGATGAAGGCGGGGCCGCAGTTTGCCGGGAGTCGCTCGACCACCATGGCGACGGCTTGGGCGGCGTCTGCTGCTGATCCTACCGTCTCGGTGCGTAGGGGGCCCTCTACGCAGTAGCCGCCGTCTCTCGTAGGTCCGATATAAGGGATATCCCAGGTCCAGCGATTGCCGGTACAGCGGCTGAAGTGGAGTTCTCCCATGCCTGTCCATGGGAAAAGCTCACGAAGCCGAGGCTCGGCATACGCGGCATCGATCAGTTCGGTGCGCACCCCTCCGCCGTTCCGGACGTCCCGCCAGGCTGCTTCGACGATGGCTTGCCCGGGTGTATCTGTCGTCATGGCCGCCATCATGCCCGTATGAAGATGGGCGTGGGCGGCAAGGGCAAGGCAGGTGGTCCTGTTCCGTCGTTGTTCCGTGAAGACTGAAAAGGCATCGGAAGATGACCACAGGCGAGGGAAGCTCTTCACCGTCTTTGAGGGCGCCTCGGAGATCCAGCGCCTGGTCATCGGCCGCTCCGTCACCGGACTGCCCGTTACGAGGATGCGGCCGATCCCCTGTTCGACTCGGTACAGCAGGTGAGGATGCCGCACTGGCATCAGGGCCGCGTCGTCCTGCCCGGTGACGCGGATGCGGCCCTTCATCGTCATCTACCGGGCCGCCGCCCTGAGCGAGCGCCTCATCTTCACTCCGCACGACCGCAGGGAGCTCATCATCCGCAAAAGCATGATGCGCCTGATGAGCTCGCCGCTCCTCCGCCGCGTCACCGGCGGGATGCGGGGCGGTCCCAAGAGCATGCGGGCCAAGTACGTCGACGTCGCCGCCCCTGAGGAGGAGTGGGGGAGACCCGGACTCTAGAGGGCCGGGTCAGTGGTACCAGGTCGTGAGCGCTTCGAGGTGGCGGCGCATGCGGTGGTGGGCGACGCTCTCGTCGCCCTCCAGGATGGCCTCCAGGATGCGGTGGTGGATGCGTTCTACCTCGGCGGCGGACTCCGCGCCGGGGAGTGGCTGCTCCTGGGCCGAGGTGTGTCGGGCCCACAGTTCGGTGAGGATCCGCAGGAACACCGACAGGACCGGGTTGCCGGACAGGTCGGCCAGTTCGGTGTGGAACAGGTCGGCGCCCGACAGGCCGGGGGCGACCGGCTCGGCCGTCCGCTCCAGTACGGCGTGCAGTCGCGTGCCGACCTCGGGCTCGTCGCGGCGGGCGGCCACCCGGCGCAGCGTGCCCAGTTCGACGGCGTCGCGCACCAGCCGCAGGTCCTCGGCGGTGACGCCCTGGTAGTCCAGGTAGAGCGCCATGGTGTCGACGCTGGCGTCCGGCTCGGGGACGGTGACCACCAGGCCGCCGCCCGGGCCCCGGCGCATCCGCGCGACCTGGTGGTACTCCAGCAGCCGGACCGCCTCGCGCAGCACCGACCTGCTGATGCCGTACCGGGCCAGCAGGTCGGCCTCCGAACCCAGCACCCGGCCGTCCCGCCAGCCGTCGGCGGCGATCTCGTCGTGGATGCGGGCGGCGGTCATCTCGGCCAGCTTGGCGCCGGGCCCGCCGACCAGCCGGCTGTCCGCCTGCGGAGGCCGGACGCCCTCCGGCGCCCGGTACTCGCGCAGCCAGTCGGCGATGACGTTCAGATGGTCGGTCAGGTACGCCTGCGCCCGGCCTCCGTCACCGGCGACGACGGCGTCGACGACCCGGACGTGGGCGTGCCGGGACAGCTCCTTGGCCTGCTCGGCCTTCGCCCTGGGCATGTGGCGCGAGTGGTGCGCGTACCAGGTGGTCAGGCGGGCCAGCATGTCGACGAAGAGGTGCAGAGCGGGGTTTCCGGACAGTTCGGCGAGCAGTACGTGCAGCGGGTTCTGCGACCAGACCCCGGGCTCGCCGCTGCGCTCCTCCTCCTCGCGCAGGGCGCGCCGCAGCCGGGCGATGCCGTCCTCGGTCAGCCGCTCGGCCGCCAGCGCGGCGGCCGGCGGCTCCAGCAGCAGCCGGGCGTACATCACGTCCTCGACGCCGGTGCCGACGTAGTCGAGGTAGATCACCATGGCGTGGCTGGCGGGGGCGGCGTCGGGGGCTGTCACCAGCAGGCCGCCGCCCGGCCCGCGGCGCATCCGCGCCACCTGGTGGTGCTCCACCAGGCGCGCGGCCTCGCGCAGCACCGACCGGCTCACCCCGTAGCGGTCGCGCAGCTCGGCCTCCGAGCCCAGGTTGCGTCCGACCGGCCAGCCGAGGCGGATGATGTCGTCCTCGATCCGCCGGGCGACCTGGGCGGCCAGCTTGCCCGCCGGGGCGCCGGCGGCGTCCGGCCGCCCGGCGTCCCACGCCCGCACCGGCTCCCGTTCACCGGTGGCGGGAGCGTTCGTGTCGGCTCTCGCCATGGGACGGACAACTCCTCCGCAGGGATCAAGGGCCCCCAGTTTAGTTCCGTCCTGCGGTCACTTCGGGACGAACCGCTGGCAGGCGGCCGGGCGCGGCCGCCTGCGGCGCGGCACCGCGTGGACGTCGTCCCCGCGTCAGGACAGGGGGTCGAAATGCCGGTCCGCGAGCCGGCCCATCGCGGGACGGCACACCTGGGTCTCCCGGAGCACCCAGCGGTACAGGACGGGCAGCGCCGCGGAGAGCGTCACCGCGCCTTCGCGCAGCCCGTCCGCCAGGCGGGCGAATCCGTCGGCGACGGTGTCCGGGCGGCAGCCCAGCAAGCCTTCGAGGTCGTCCAGTTCGCATCGGCGTTTGGCGTCCCCGAGTCGAGCGCTCTCCCGCAGGTACTTCACGATGCGGGCCACCCCCTTGCCGCGCAGGACGACGAAGGGGTCCTCGCTGCGCGGCACGATGATCTGCCCGAGCTGGGCGACGGCGGCGTCGTACAGCCACGCGTCGTCGAGGTCGGCCGCCGTCAGCGGCGCGGGCGGTTCGAGCTCCGCCCCGGTCACGTCGGCCAGCGCCTCCACGAAGAGGCGGCGGTGCAGCACACGGAAGATCAGGTTGTTGCCCACCTCGGAGAGCGGGTCGATCCCGCCCGGGCCCCTGTGGCCGAGGATGAGGATGCGCAGCTCGGCGAGAACGCGGTAGTAGCGGATCCGGTCCAGGTCCAGGGTGCGCCCGGCCGCCGCCGCGTAGTCGGCCAGTCGGTCGGGGAGATGTGTGAACGGCTCCTGGACCGCGCGCACCGTGAGCCACGCCAGGTCGTCGTGCACGTCGCCCAGATGGGCCAGCTCCCAGTCGAGCACCGCGGTGACCCGGCCGTCCAGGTAGAGGAAGTTGCCCGGCCCCGTGTCCCCCTGGACGATCACCGCGGGTTCCGACACGTCGGGGATGTTCCGCCGCACCCAGGCGAGCCCCAGCTCGATGAGCGGGTCGGCGGGTTCCCCGGACCGCCGGTAGAGCGCCTCCCAGCGGTCGATCTCGGCGTGCACCAGCTCGCGCAGATCGGCCTTCGGCGACAGTCCGGGCAGAGCCACTCTGCGGGGGTCGACCTTGTGCAGCTCCGCGAGGACGCCCATGAACTCGCGGGCGACGGCCAGCCGCTGCTCCTCGTCCCGCAACCGGGAGAACCAGGCCTGCCCCGGCACCCGCTCGGCCAGGATGGCCTGTTCGCGGGGGTGGACGGCCTGGATGCGCGGCACCGGGACGGGAGTGTCCTGCAGCGCGAGGAAGTAGCGCGCCTCGTCCTGGAGGGTGAAGGGGTCGCCGGTCTCGTCCGGGTCGCTGCGGTCGTAGCGCAGGAACAGTTCGAGCCTCTCCCCGCCGGCCGTCTCGGCGTCGACGAACCAGGCTTCGCGTCTCCCGCCGCCGGGCTGCCGCCGGACGGAGGTGATCTTTCCTCCGACGGAACGCGCCATCCAGTCGGTCAGGGCCTCGCTGAGCCCGGTGGTCGTCTCCTCGGGTGTCGTCGTCACGGGCGGGTCCACTCCTTCAGCGGCCAGACGTCCTGGTCCTCGCCGTGGACGGGGTTCCCCTCGACCGTCCAGAGCAGCGAGCTGTTGAGGCACAGGGAGGTGGCGCCCGGCAGGAACATCCTGCTGAGGGTCTCCGCCCGGGCCGTGGTGACGCGCCCCAGCTCGTCGCGGACCTCGAGGGAGATCCCGGTGATCCAGTTCTTGACGGGGTCGCGTTCGACCTCCCGGCGGCCCTCCACGATGTGCGCCGTCCGGCCGTCGCGCCTGACGTAACCCGCGTGGACGTGCTCGGGCCCCTCGCCCTTCGGCAAGGTGTAGGCCAGCAGGCTGAACTCGGGCGAGGCCGCCCAGCTGTAGCCCACCCGGCGGTAGCCGCGTTCGTTCCGCGTCCCCCAGGAGCGGTCGCGCATGGCGTGGCAGTCGACGTCGATGCGCTCGCCGTCGAGGACGATCCGCCCGGTCACCCGGCCCGTCTGGTCGTAGTGGGACGCCTTGGGGTACGGAGGCGCTCCGCTGAGCAGCGGTACCGGCTCCTCCAGCGCGTCGAAGCGCAGCCGTACGCCGACCCTGTCGCGGTCCTCGTAAGCCAGGTCGTACGACATGCCCGGCTCGAGCGTCACCACCGACATGCCCGTGGGGAAGTCGATGCGTCCGGGCGACCGGACGGTCGGCGGTTTGAGGTGGCCGAACTGCTCGAAGAAGGGCAGGTCCCAGGGGTCCGTCGCGGTGGCGTCCCAGATCCACATCCCGCCGGCCGTGGCGCCCAGGGCGCCGCGGACCGACGCGTACAGCCATCCTCCGAGGGCGCGCTCGGGAACGAAGAACGAGTACCAGAAGGCCTCGGTGTGGTAGAAGTCGCCGGCGGGCGGGTGCAGGTCGTCGTCTTCCGGTGTGAAGCGGTCGGGCACGGCAGGCGGCCTTTCTGTGGTGGGGCGGGCTCCTCAGCGGTCCGAGCGCAGCAGCATCGCGCCCGAGGGGACGCCTCCGCCGGCGGTGACCACGGCGACCCGGGCGTCGTGGACCTGCCGTCCTTCGGCCTCGCCCCTCAGCTGCAGGACGGCCTCCCGGACGAATCCGTAGCCGTGCAGCCGCCCGGCCGACAGCTGGCCGCCGTGGGGGTTGAGGGGCAGCCGGCCGTCGAGGGCGATGCCCCGGCCTTCGTCGATGAAGTCCCGGGCGCCGCCGAACTCGCAGAAGCCGAGGGCCTCCAGCCACGACAGGGCGTTGAAGGTGAACCCGTCGTAGAGTCCGGCCACGTCGACGTCCTCGGGGCGCAGCGACGTCCTGCTCCACAGGTGCGCCGACGGGCCGAGGGACTGCGGCAGGTGGGTGAGGGTGTCCTGGTCCCATGACAGCCGTTCCGTGATCTGGGTGCCGACGGCCTCGACCAGGACGGGGGGTTTGGGCCGGTCCGCGGCGGTCTCGACGGCCGACACGATGACGGCGACGGCGCCGTCGACGGGAACGTCGCAGTCGTACAGGCCGAAGGGGGTCGAGACCACGCGGGCCCCCAGGTAGTCGTCCATGGTCAGCGGGTCCCGGTAGATCGCTTCGGGGTTGCGCGCGGCGTTGTCGCGGGCGGTGAGCGCGATCCAGCCGAGCGTCTCGCGGTCGCCGCCGTACCGGTGGAAGTAGTGGGAGGCCTGGCAGGCGATCCAGTTGGCCGCCGACATCGCGCCGAAGGGCAGGCGCCATTCCATCATCCCGGTGGCCCGCTCGTCGCCGACGTGCCAGCGGCCGGAGCGCACCAGGGCGGTGTGCGAGGACTCCCACACCGTCCGGAAGCACAGCACGTGGCGGCACAGGCCGGAGGCGACCGCCAGCATCGCCGACATGATGGACCCGATCTGGCCGGGGGTGTCCGCGCCCCCGGCGACCCAGGTGGGCTTGAGCTGCAGGGCCTCGGCCAGCGCCATGACCCCGCCCTCCGACATGCCCGCGGGTGCGTTGCCGGGGTAGGTGGCCAGGCCGTCGATCTCGTCGACGGTCAGGCCCGCGTCGTCGATGGCGCGCAGGCAGGCGTCGGCGGTGAGCGACAGCGGGTCGGCCATCAGGCGGCGGCCGACCTCCGACTGCCCGACCCCGGTCAGGGCGACCTCGTCCTCGAACTTCCTCCGGCGGGCCATCGGCCGCAGCGCCGCCCCGTGGTCGCGGGGCTCCGGGAGGGGGCCGGTGACGCCCGCCTGCTCGGGGTCCGGCTCGAACAGCGGCAGGTAGACCTCTCCGGCCTTCTCGAACAGCACCCGCACCCGCATGCCCACGCGCACGTCGGCGGGGTCGCAGTTGACGATGTTCGTGGTCAGCCGCGCCCCGTCGTCCTCGTCGAGCACGACGATCGCGACGACGTACGGCGGGGGGAGGTCCGGCAGCCACTGCTGGACGTTGACGGTGAACCCGGCCACCGTCGCCCTGCCGGAGACCGGTGTCGCCGCCATGTTCGCACTGCGGCAGGACCGGCAGCGCGGGAGCGGCGGGTGGGTGTAGGCCGAGCAGTCCCCGCAGCGCGCGATGCGCAGTTCGCCGTCGCCGCCGCCCGCCCAGAACTCGGCGCTGGCCAGGGTCGGCTGAGGTAGCGGTCTGCCTGTCGGTCGGTCCATGTCGAGAGCCCTTCGTCCGAAGGTCGCCGGTGACCGAGGCCGAATATAGTGCACACAATCTGGCGGGATCAAGAGATGGCAGGGGAAATGCGGCACATGGGGCACTAATAAGTAGCCTCAAAAGGGGTCGTTGAGCTCTCCCGCCCGACCGGACACCGGAGGTCAGGAGGACAGGTGCCGCCGCATCCGGTGCTGGGCCAGGCCCGCGTCGCCGTCGCGGATCGCGCCGAGGATCTCCCCGTGCGCCCGGTCGAAGCCGTCGAGGCAGGCGCCGGGAGGGACGGATCCGCCATGGGCGGCCCGGATCCGGCGGGACAGGTCGGTGATGATCCGCAGGAACAGGCTCAGCACCGGATTGCCGGCCAGCCCGGCGAGCTCGGCGTGGAATCCCCCGTCGCCGGCGGGGTCGTCGTCTCGCGGCTCCCGGGGCGGGCGGTCCGCGAGCTCCGCGAGCCGGCGGGCGACGTCCGGCTCGTCGCGCAGGGCCGCCACGCGGGCGACCGTCCCGGCCTCGATCGCCTCGCGGACGAGGTCCAGGTCCTCGGCGGTGACGCCGCGGAACGCCAGGTACAGCGCGCTCGCGTCGATGGCCGCCTGCGGCGCCTGGGGGGTGACGACCAGGCCGCCCCCCGGCCCCCGCCGGGAGGCGGCCACCGAGTGGTGCTCCAGCAGCCGGACGGCCGCGCGCAGCACGGCGCGGCTCGTCTCGTAGCGGTCCATGAGCTCGGCCTCCGAACCGAGGACCGCGCCGGGCCGCAGGCCCCGGTCGACGACGTCCTGGTAGATCCGTGCCGCGACCGTCTCGGCGAGCGTGGTGCCCGTGCCGAGGTTCGCCGGAGCGGCGGCGGGCGCGACCGGCCCGCGCCGTTCCCGGTCGGTTCCGATGCCGAGCCAGGCGACGACCTCGTCGAGGTGCTCGAGGAGACCGACCTCGGCCCGCGGCGCGTCGCCGGCGACCGCGGCGTCGATGATCTCGGCGTGCCGGTGGTGGGAGACCTCCGTGAAGCGGAGCAGCTCGTCCCTGGGGATGTGCCCGAACACGCCCGCGTGCCGGTAGGTCAGCTGCTCCAGCACGTCGATGAAGAGTTGGAGCACGGGATTCCCGGTCATCTCGCTCAGCACGGCGTGGAAGAGGCCGTCCGCCCAGTCCCCGTGCCTGCGGGAGGAGAGCTCCGCGGCGAGGGTGGCGCGCAGCCTCGCGATGCCGCCCTCGTCGATCCGCTCGGTGGCCAGCCTGCCGACGAGCGGCTCGATGAGGCGGCGGGCGTGGAGCACGTCGCCCGGAGTGGCGCCGACGTACTCGATGTAGACGACGACGGCCCTGACCGCCGGCCCGGCGTCGGGGGCGCAGATGACGAGCCCGCCGCCCCGGCCGCGGCGCATCCTGGCGACCTGGTGGTGCTCCAGCAGCCGGGCCGCCTCGCGCAGCACCGTCTGGCTCACCCCGTAGCGCTCCCGGAGCACGGGCTCGGAGTCCAGGATCTCGCCGACCGGCCAGCCCCGCCCGATCACCTCGGCCTCGATCCGCCGGGCCACCTGCGAGGCGAGCTTGCCCACCGACCCGGCGGCGCGTCCGCCGGGGGCGGGGCCGCCGCCGTCACGGACGCGTGCGAGCCGGGAATCCGCCTCCACCGCCAAGCGGCTCACCCCCGGCCCTCCGACATGCTGCGTCGAGTCTAATGCGGGGGCGCCCCGTCCGGCCCGGTCTCCGGATCAGGTGATCGCGCCGTCGATCTTGAGCTGGATCAGTTCGTCGTCGCTCCAGCCCAGCTCGCGCAGCACCTCGTCGGTGTGCTCGGCGAACTGGGGCGCGCGCCGCAGCGGGGGAGGGGTCTCGTCGAACTGGACGGGGTTGGCGACGAGCTCGCGCGGCCGTCCGTCGGCGTCGACGACGGGGGCGATGAGCCCGTTGGCGCGCAGCGCCGGGTCCTGGCCGACCTCCCAGGAGTTCTGCACCGCGGCCCACTGGCCCCGCACGCCCTCCAGCACCTCGAGCCACTCGGCGTAGGTGCGCCGCTCGATGATCCCGGCGAGGATCTCCGCCGCCTCGGCGGCGTTCTCCATGATCTTCTCAACGCCGTCGAAGCGCTCGTCGGTGACGAGGTCCCCGCGGCCGGCGGCGGCGCACAGCTCCGGCCAGTACCGGCCGGGCTGCAGCATCGCCAGCTCCAGCCAGCGCCCGTCGGCGGTGCGGTAGGCGCCGATCAGCGGGTTGGACGCCGACCCGTGCCTGGGCTGCTCGACCTGCGGCAGCGGGCCGCCGGCCAGCAGCGCGAGGTTGACCGAGAACTGGGTCGCCCACGCGCCGACGCCGATCAGCGACACGTCGACGACCGACGGCCGTCCGGTGGCCTGCCGCGAGTACAGCGCCGCGGCGATCCCGCCGGCGATCGTCATGCCGCCGATCGAGTCGCCGTAGGCGCCGGCGGGCTGGCGCGCCATGGTGCCGGAGTCCGGCGGGGTGACCCCGGCGGCGCTGCCGCCGCGGGCCCAGAACGCCGTGCTGTCGTAGCCGCCCTTGTCGGCCTCCTCGCCGCGGGCGCCGAACCCGCTGCCGCGGACGTAGATGATGTCGGGGTTGATCGCCCGGATGTCCTCGAGCTCGATGCGCAGCTTGGCCCGCGCGCGGGGGAGGAAGTTCGTCAGGAACACGTCGCTGCTGCGGACGAGCTCCTCCAGCACCCTGCGCGCCGACGGGTTCTCCAGGGCGAGGCCGACGCTGCGCTTGCCCCGGTTGGGGCCCTCCATGATCGGGAAGAACGAGGTGCCCTTGCTGCGCACGTCCAGGCCGAGCAGCCGGACCAGGCCGCGCTGGGCGTCGCCGAGCTCGGCGTGCTCGATCTTGATGACGTCGGCCCCCCAGTCGGCCAGTACCGCGCCCGCGGACGGCACGAAGGTGAACTGGGCGACTTCCAGAATCCGTACGCCGTCCATGGGTCGATGCATCCGTACCGCCCTCTCCTCGGTGTAAAGGGATTGCTACGGAGCGCTATTGTGTGCACTCTGTTCCCTCTTCGGCCGGAGCATAGCAACCGCCCGGATCTTCGGGAAGGTGGCGGGCGATCCCTGGCCGGCTGAGGTAGATCGCCTTTATTGCGGGACAGGAAGGGGGATCTGGTGTGCGGAGGGGGAGTCTTCGCCGGAGGGCGGCACTGCGGGAGCGGGTGGTGCGAGATGACGGCTGGCTCGAATTGAGGCTACCCAAATCCGGAGAAGAGACTTATGCTCCTGTGCGTCAGATCACATGCGCCTTCTGAGGAGCCGATATGGCCGGAGACCCCACCCCCGCGGCGTGCCCGATCGAGGACTACCGGACCTTCGGTCCGCCGGTGCCGGCGTTGACGTCGTTCGAGCGGATGGACGGATACCAGGACCGCGCGCGCCCCGCGCTGTGGACCGAGGACACCCCCGGCTACTGGGTCTTCACCGACCACGACGTGATCCTGGACGGGCTCCAGCAGCCCGACCTGTGGTCGAGTCAGGTCGTCACGCCGACCGAGCCCGACCCGCCGTACAAGTGGATCCCGGTGATGCTCGACCCGCCCGAGCACACCCGCTGGCGCCGGCTGCTCGGCGGTTACTTCACCCCGAAGCGGACCAAGGGGATGCTCGACGAGCAGCGCCGGCTGGCCGCCGAGATCATCGAGGCCGTCAGGCCGAAGGGCGAGTGCGACTTCGCGCGCGACGTCGCGCGGGTGTTCCCGGCCACGATCTTCCTGCGGATCATGGGCATGCCGGTCGACAAGTTCCCGGAGTTCATGGAGTGGGAGGAGAAGATCCTCCACAGCGGCGAGGCCGAGGTCCGCATGGAGGGCATGCAGCTCGTGATGGGCTACTTCGCCGGCCTGATCGCCGAGCGCAGGGCCGATCCGGACCCGGAGGCGTCCGACATCGTCAACAACGCCCTGAACTGGGAGATCGACGGCGAGCCGGTCTCCGACGCCGACCTGCTGAACTGCATGCTGCTGCTGTTCATGGCGGGCCTCGACACCGTCGCCGGCCAGACCTCCTACGCCTTCCTGCACCTGGCCACGCACACCGAGGACCGCAAGCGCATCACGGCCTCACCGGAGCTGATCCCGAACGCGGTCGAGGAACTGCTGCGCGTCTACCCGATCACGCAGACCGCCCGCAAGGCGACCCGGGACGTGGAGTTCCACGGCTGCCCGGTCAAGGCCGGGGACATGGCCGCCTTCCCGCTGTCGGCGGCCGGACGCGACGAGTCGGTCTTCCCCGACGCCCGCCGCGTCGACCTGGACCGCGAGGACGTCCGCCACCTGTCCTTCGGCGCCGGACCGCACCGCTGCCTGGGCTCCCACCTGGCCCGCCAGGAGATGGCGGTCCTGCTGGCCGAGTGGCACCGGCTCATCCCCGACTACGACCTGGTCGAGACGCCGATGGAGCACAGCGGCGGTGTGTGGGGGCTCGACGCGCTGCGGCTGCGCTGGGACGTGTGATGAACACCGAACCGACCCACCGGCTGTACATCGACGGGGCCTGGACCGAGGGTTCCGGCGACGAGCGGATCGAGATCGTCAACCCGGCGACCGAACAGGTCGTCGGCCGGGTGCCTCAGGCGACCCGCGACGACGTGGTGCGGGCGGTCCAGGCCGCGCGGCGCGCGTTCGACGAGGGCCCCTGGCCGCGGATGTCCGTCCGGGAACGCGCGGAGACCATGCTCGCGATGGCCGCGGTGATGGAGCGGCGGGCCTCCGAGCTCATCGAGCTGAACATGGCCGAGGCCGGATCGACCCGACCGCTGGCCGAGTCGATCCAGGTGGGCATCCCGATCCGGCACTTCCGGGACATGGCCGAGCGCGTCATGCCCTCCTTCGCCTGGGAGAAGCCGGTGGCGCCGACCGTCGGCCCGGGGAGCATCGGCCAGGGAGTGCTGCGGCGTGAGCCGTTCGGCGTCGCCGCGCTCGTCTCCGCCTACAACTTCCCGTTCTTCCTCAGCGTCATGAAGCTCGCGCCCGCGCTGGCCGCCGGCTGCACGACCGTGCTGAAGCCCGCGCCGACCACCCCGCTCGAGGTGCTGGTCCTGGGGGAGATCGCGGAGGAGGCGGGGCTGCCGCCGGGCGTGCTCAACATCGTCACCGGCGACGTCGAGGCGGGCCGGGAGCTGACCACCAATCCGATGGTGGACCTCGTCAGCTTCACCGGCTCCGACACCGTCGGCCGGCTGGTCTACGAGCAGGCCGCGTCCACGATGAAGAGGGCCGTGCTGGAGCTGGGCGGCAAGTCCGCCAGCATCGTGTGCGAGGACGCCGACCTCGACAAGGTGCTCCCGGAGATCATGGCCGGCATCGTCGTCCAGGCCGGGCAGGGATGCGCGCTGTACACCCGGACGCTGGTGCACCGCTCACGGCACGACGAGCTCGTAGAGAAGATCGTCACCGCGCTGCGGTACGTCAAGGTCGGCGACCCGGCCGAGCCGGACACCGTGATGGGCCCGCTGATCAGCGAGGCGCAGCGCGACAAGGTCGAGAAGCTGATCCGCACCGGCATGGAGGAGGGCGCGCGGATCGCCTTCGGCGGCGGCCGCCCCTCGGGCCTGGACAAGGGCTACTTCGTGGAGCCGACGCTGTTCACCGGGGTCGACAACGCCATGACGATCGCGCGGACCGAGTTCTTCGGCCCCGTCGGGCTCGTCATCCCGTTCGACGACGACGAGGACGCGGTGCGCATCGCCAACGACAGTCCCTACGGGCTGGCCGGCTCGGTGTGGTCGGCGGACCCGGCCCGCGCCTACGAGATCGCCAAGCGGATCAGGGCCGGCCTGGTCACGGTCAACGGCGGTGGCGGCGGCGTCACCCCGCACGTCGCCTTCGGCGGCTACAAGCAGAGCGGCCTCGGCCGCGAGTGGGGCGAGTACGGGCTCGACGAGTACCTGCAGACCAAGAGCATCAGCTGGAGCGTCGCGGGCGGCTGAACCGCCCCCGCCGCTCGACCGGAGGAAGGGAAGAGGAATGAGCCGGGTCCAGGGCAAGACAGTGTTCATCACCGGTGTCGCGCGCGGTCAGGGCAGAGCCCACGCGCTGCGCCTCGCCCAGGAGGGCGCCGACATCATCGGCGTCGACCTGTGCGAGGACATCGCCACCAACGACTACCCGCTCGCCACGCGCGAGGACCTGGACGAGACCGTCCGCCAGGTGGAGAAGCTGGGCCGCCGCATGTTCGCGGCGCAGGCCGACGTGCGCGAGCCCGCGGCGCTCGTGGACGCCGTCTCCCGGGGAGTGGCCGAACTCGGCCGGCTGGACGCGGTCGTCGCGAACGCCGGCATCTGCCCGCTGGGCAGCCAGGAGGCGCAGGCGTTCCTGGACGCCGTGTCCGTCGACTTCAACGGCGTGGTGAACGCCGTCCAGGCCGCGATACCCCACCTGCCGGACGGCGCCTCGATCGTCGCGACCGGATCCGTCGCCGGGCTGCTGCCCGGAAGCACCGACAACCCGGCCAACGGCTTCGGGGGCATGGGCTACGCCATGGCCAAGCGCGCCGTCGCCTCGTTCGTCCACGACCTGTCGGTGGTGCTGGCCCCGCGCCGGATCCGGGTGAACGCGGTGCACCCCTCCAACTGCAACACCGACATGCTCAACAGCGACGTCATGTACCGGGTGTTCCGCCCGGACCTGGAGCGGCCGACCCGCGAGGACGCGCTGGTGGCGTTCCCCGCGATGCAGGCGATGCCGGTCGGGTTCGTCGAGCCCGAGGACATCGCGGACATGGTGCTGTTCCTGGTCTCCGACGAGTCCCGGTACGTGACCGGCATGCAGATGCGGGTCGACGCCGGCAGCTACGTCAAGAACCGCCCCCAGCAGCCGGCCTTCTGACGGAGGAGAACGACAATGCCGTTGCAGCCGTGGATGAAGATGCTGTCCACCGACGACCACCTCATCGAGCATCCGCGGGTGTGGTCTGACCGCCTGCCGTCCAAGTACCGCGACGTCGGCCCGGTCATCATCGAACAGGAGCGGGCGGGCGGCCGGGCGCCCGCCGAGGTCTGGAGGTACGAGGACCGGATCTACCCGACCATCGGCCTCAACGCCGTGGCGGGCAAGCGGCCCGAGGAGTTCGGCCTCGAGCCGACCCGCTACGACGAGATGATCCCGGGCTGCTACGACCCCCAGGCCCGGCTGGCCGACATGGACCTCGACGGCGTCTGGGGCGCGCTGTGCTTCCCGTCCTTCCCCCGCTTCGCCGGCACCCTCTTCCTCGAAGGAGAGGACCGCGAGCTGGCCCGCCTGTGCGTCAGGGCGTGGAACGACTACATCCTCGACGAGTGGTGCGCCGCCGCGCCGGACCGGCTCATCCCCCTGGTCATCCTCCCGCTGTGGGACGTGGGACTGTGCGTGGCGGAGATCCACCGCACCGCGGCCAAGGGGGCCAAGGCGATCGCGTTCCCCGAGAACCCCGTCCCTCTGGGGCTGCCCTCCTTCCACACCGAGCACTGGGACCCGGTGTTCTCCGCGGCCGAGGAGACCGGCATGCCGTTGAGCATGCACTTCGGCACCTCGGGGTACGCGCCGGTCACAGCCCCCGACGCCCCGTTCGCGGTGATGATCGCGCTGTTCGGCTGCAACTCGATGTACGCCACCGCGGACCTGCTGTTCTCCCCGGTCTTCCACCGGCACCCGAAACTCAAGATCGGCCTGTCCGAGGGCGGCATCGGCTGGGTTCCCTACCTGCTCGAGCGCATCGACACCACCTGGGAGCGGCACCGCTTCTACCAGAACGTCAACCAGGACGTGCGCCCCTCCGACTTGTTCCGCAGGCACATCCACGGCTGCTTCATCGACGACTCCTTCGGCATCGAGGCCCGGCACGCGATCGGCGTCGACAACATCACCTGGGAGTGCGACTACCCGCACTCCGACTCCTACTGGCCCAAGAGCCGCGCCGTCGCCGCCGAGCGGCTGGCCGGCGTGCCCGACGAGGAGGTCCACAAGATCGTCGAACTGAACACCCGCCGGCTCTACGACTTCCCCGCATGAGCGGGCGCCCGGAGTCGGAGCGGTCCGACTGGAGCGACCTCGACCTCCTCACCCGCGAGGAGGCGGCCGCGCGCGTCCTTTCCGAGATCGAGGACGTCCGGTCGCGGCTCGACGCCGAGACGCGGCCCGAGGCGAGGGCCGCGCTGGAGGAGCGGCTGGGCGTCCTGCAGGCGTGGACGCGCGGACCGTCCGCGCGCTGAACGCGACTGGAGAACTCATGAGACTCGTGGTGGACCAGGGCAAGTGCTGCGGCCACGCGCGCTGCAACGACCGGGCCCCGGACGTGTTCGCGCTCGACGACCTCGGATACGCGGTCGCGGGCGAGATCGAGGTGCCCGAAGGGAAGGAGGACGCGGCCCTCGCCGGTGCCCGCGCCTGTCCGGAACGGGCTGTCACCGTCGTGTGATCCGCTTACGGGCTGCCTCTTGCCATGGGAGGCCGGCCTTTTCAGGCTAGAAAAGTTGCGAAGGCAACCAAGATGACCAAGTTGGGATGTAGACGATGGACGTGACCCAGGAACCTCCCCAGGCGATGCCGGCCGATGGGCGCCGCCCCCCGCAGACCCGCCCGCAGCGCCCCGTCGACCCGATCCGCCGGCACGGCTGGGTCCAGGACAAGCTCGACCACCTGATGTACGAGTCCGCCATGCTGCCCGGCGTGCGCTTCGACCGGCCGGCCGGCGACCCCGGATGGTTCTCCCCCGACAGCGCGATGTGGTACGTGCACTCGCACTTCTCCGCGATCGTCGGCGGCTTCGTCGGTCTGATGTGCGAAGGCGTCAAGCCCGACATGGTGTACGGCGGCCTCGACCACAGCGACTTCTTCAACGACCGCAAGCGCCGCGGCGGCCGCTCGGCGTCGTTCTACTGGGCCACCGTCTTCGGACCGACCGAGGTCGCCGAGAAGATCTGCAAGAACGTGCACCGGTACCACGACACGGTCCAGGGCACGATGCCGGACGGCACGCCGTACGCCGCCAACAGCGCGGAGAACCTCCGCTGGGCGCACGCCGGCCTCACCTGGGGCTACGTCCGCGGCCACCAGCTGTACCACCCCAAGCCGCTGCCGCCGGAGAAGATCGACGAGGTGGTGGCCGGAATGGCCCGCATCCACGAGGCCATCGGCGCCACCGACCTGCCGCAGACGATGGCGGAGCTCGACGAGTACTACCGCCAGATGCGCCCGCGCATGTGCCTCAACGAGGACGGCGCGTGGGCCCTCGACTTCGCCTTCTCGGAGTTCGACAAACCCGGCCGCGCCCCCCTGCGCTGGGCACTGGAGGACGCGATGCCCTGGTGGGCCCGCGAGATCCTCGGCGCGAAGTCCACCGACCGCCAGCGCGCGATCGGCCGGAAACTCCACTGGACGGTCGTCAACGGCGTCCAGAAGGCCATCGGCACCCCCTGGTACGTCAAAGAGGCACACGACCGCATCAACGCGACCGCCTGACCGTCGCCATTCGGCGGACGCCGGCCGAACGATGCGGCCGACGTCCGCCTCTGGACATCGAACAGGCGGTCCTGTCTCACGCCGGAGGTTCTTCATGAAACTCATCGGAATGCTGGGGGGCATGAGCTGGGAGTCCTCTGTCCTCTACTACCAGCTCGTCAACCGACTCGTCCGGGAGCGGGAGGGAGGGCTGCACTCCGCGCGATGCGTGCTCTACTCGGTCGACTTCGCGGCCATCGAGGAGATGCAGGTGGAAGGCCGGTGGGACGAGGCGGGCGACGTGCTCACCGAGGCCGCCAGAGCACTCGAAGCCGCCGGGGCGGACTTCGTCGTGCTCTGCACCAACACGATGCACAAAGTCGCCGACAGGATCGAGTCCGAGCTCACGGTTCCGCTGCTGCACATCGCCGACGCGACGGCGGAGGCGGTGAAGTCCGCGAGAGTCGGCACAGTCGCCTTCCTCGGCACGGACTTCGCGATGAGCGACACCTTCTACGTCGAGAGACTGGCCGTGAACGGCCTACGCGTGCTCATCCCGAACGCGACCGACCGGAAGCTCGTGCATGACGTCATCTACGACGAACTGTGCGTCGGCGTCGTGCGGGACGAGTCCCGCGAGGCCTACCGCCAGGTCATCCGGCGGCTGGTCGACGAAGGCGCCGAGGGGATCATCCTCGGCTGCACCGAGATCGAGCTCCTCGTGGGCCAGGAGGACAGCCCCGTCCCGGTCTTCCCGACGGCGCTCCTCCACTGCCGCGCCGCAGTCGACTTCGCACTCGAGGACTGAAAACCGGTTGCGGAGACGCCGGAAGGCGAATGGGAGCCGAGGTTGCGCGCTCGCCGGCAGGCCGAGATCGACGCGGGGCTCCATGAGCTCGGCCCTTGCCTCATCATGCGGCGCCGGCGGGACGAAGACCGCTAGATCTGTCCCATAGATCTGCTGACAGCCGGCGTGTGGTCGTTCACGCCGGGTTCTCCGCCCGAGTCGACCGCGCCCACCTGCGCAGCCGCGGGATCCGGCACACCATCCCCGAATCCCGCGACCAGCAGGCCGACCGGCGCAGACGCGGCGGCGAAGGCGGCCGCCCCACCGGCTACGGCGAACGCACCACCGTCCACCTCGGCACCATCGCCGTGACGGCCTTGTTCATCCGGCTCCGCACCTGATCCGAGAAATCGGGCTTAGCGCTTGACGGTCAGCTTCAGCAGCTTGGGCAGGGTCTTCTTCTTGGGCGTGCAGGGCATCGTCACGGACGATCCGTACGCCACCGCGGTGATCTTGAGCGTGCCCGTGGTCACCGAGATCTTCCCCTTCTTCTTCAGCTTCACCTTGGCGGTCAGCTTCCCGAGCGGGATCTTGCCCTTGGGCTTGATCGGGCCGGTCTTCTTCGGACCTGTCGCGTTGACGGAGGTCTTCTGGGCGCCCGACACGGTGAACTTGGCGGTGCTCTTCCACGAGTCGACGGCGACCGGTGACACTCCGGGCAGCGCCGAGAAGTCCGCGGTGATCTTCACCGTGTCGCCCACGGAGGGCTTGGCCGGGCCCTTCATGGTGATCTTGGCGTTGTAGGTGAATTTGGTGGAGAAGATGGAACAGCTGTAAGCCACGGTTCCGGTACCGGCCGAGGCGGGGGTGCTGCCGAGCCCCACGGTGGCCAGCGCGATCGCGGTGGCACCGACGGTGAGGCCGCGCAGTGCCCCGCGGCCCTTCATCTTCATCGGGCTGGTCGACATGAACCACTCCTTCTGTCGCATGCAGGTCACGATGACGTGCACGGAAGCACGCCGCTGGTCCTCGATCGCACCATCGGTCCGCACGCGATCGAGCACGCCCCCGACGTTTCGGTGAAGGAAACGCGGTTTCGCAACGTGGGACTAGGAGACCGTTTCGCGCACTCCGATGTCAAGAGATGGCCCTCAAACGTTTCCTTCTTCAGCGAGCCGTCGTGGCCGGGTGCGGGCAGGGGCGGCCCGCACCCGGGAGCGTCACCCGGCGAAGTCGGCGAGGGCGGTGGAGATCGGTTCGGGGCGGCCGTCGTTCTGGGTGGCGGCGGCGGTCAGCACGTCTATGTGCTGGTAGCCGGGGGCGACGACGAGGGTGCCGAAGATGCCGTCGGTCGGGGAGCCGGCCAGGATGCCGTCGCCGGCGAGGAGGGTGATCGTCGGGTTGGCCTCTATGCCCTCGGGGTGTACGGCGTCCCCGGCGATCTGGGGGGATGACGCGAGGGCGATGTCGGTGACGAGCTTGGTGGGGAAGAAGTGCTCGGTGAAGTCGAGCGGGTGTTCGGCCAGGCTCCGGGCCAGTTCGTCGATGGCGGTGACCTCCTTGGCCGGGGTGGTGAACGGGGCGCCGTCAGCGGACGTGGCGACGGTCCCGTCCATCTGGTCGTAGTCGAGCCAGGTGTAGAGGGGTCCGTTCGGCTCGTCGGGGATGGCCTTCTTCTCGGGGCCGACGAGTTTGGCGAGGCCTTCGAGACCGGGGGTCTTCACCAGGTCGGCGGGGACGGGGAAGGACTTGTCTGCGAGCTTTCCGCCGCTGAAGAAGCCGACGCTGGCCTGCATGAACGCCAGGGGCTGGGAGTTGTCGTCGAGCAGCCCTCCGAGGACTCCGGCGTTGGTGATCCGGAAGTCCTGCACGGTCGGGGATCCTTTGAAGAAGGTGGCGTAGTCCTTGGAGAACAGCAGCCGGTAGGTGTCGTCGGTGTTGGGGCCGGCCGGGATGTAGGTGGCCAGGTCGGACTGTCCGCCGGGGTCGAGGTCCGCTGACAGGCCCGCGATCGCCAGGAGGTTCATCGTCTCGGAGTTGATGACGGCCGGTGCCGACAGGGTCCGGGGGATGAAACCGAGGTTCAGCCCGAGCTTGACGAACTCGGGGCCGAGGTCGACGCCGGGCGTCGTGCCGGTCGGCACGGCCTGGGCCTGGGCGGTGCCGGGGAGCCTGGTGCCGATCCGGGTGTCGAGGGCGAAGTAACCGGCGCACTGGTTGAATCCGGCGTCGGCCTTGGTGGCGGGGTCGTGGTCGAAGTCCCACTGGGCGAAGAACGCGGTGATGATGCCGCCGAGCGAGTGGCCGCCGCACAGCACCTTCTGCTTGCGCACCGCGGCGTCGGAGAGTTCCTTGACCATGAGGTCGTACTGGTCGCGGACTGTCTGCTCGAGGCCGACGTTCTGCAGCCACGCGACCTGGTCGTTGGTCGGATAGCCGGCGAAGGTCCGGCCGTCGATCTCCTTGCCGCGGTAGTAGTAGTCGACCGCGACATGGGAGTCCTCGGCGGCGAGGCCGGCCAGGACCCCGGTCTGGTCCTCCAGGCAGTTCGACCGCCGGTCCAGCGCCCAGAACTCCAGGTGCCTGCCCTGCGCGGCGGCCTGCGTGATCGTGTTGCGGGCCACGCTGTCGAACGCGCCGGCCCCTTCCAGGACTCCGGGCTGCGCGATGAGGATCCTGTCGGCGTCCGCGGACTTCGCAGGGCCGTCGACGTGCCGGAACCGCAGGTAGGAGAGCCAGTCGCAGGCGGCGGGGCGGGCGCCCGCCGAGGCGGGCAGCGGCACCTTCACCCGCACCACGCTCTCGGCCACGCTCGTCACCGGCGAACTCGTGACGACGGGAGCCTCCGTCCGGGACTCCTCCGCTCCGGCCGGTGAGGCGCAGGTGAGGACGACGGCGGAGGCCAGCAGAAATGTTCGGAACCGGGATGGCGACATGGTGTGCTCCTTGCGCTGGGGGCGGGGCGGGCAGCAGATCGATCCTTCTGCGGCACGGGCCGGCCGGATAGTTCACAGCGCAGGGAGTGACGGCCGCGCTTTGTTACCGCGGCAACATGACGAGACCCGTCCCGGTGGAGACGTCGACCGCGTGGAGCGTGGACCGTCACCACGCCCGGTGCCGGGTGGGAGCGGTCAGCGGGTCTCGGCGGGGCCGTCCTGGGCGTCGAGGACCTCGAGGTGGGTCTTGCAGCGGACGAGGAGCATGGCGGTGTCGTCCTGGATGGGGCCGTCCAGGTGGTCGAGGAGGTCCTGGCGGAGGTCGTGGAGGGCCTGCTCGGGGTCATCGGCCTTGAGGTGGGAGGCCCGGTCCTCCAGGGGATAGAACTCGCCGGAGGGGTCGCGGGCCTCGATGACGCCGTCGGTGTACAGGAGGAGCTGGTCGCCGGAGGTGAAGGGGAGGCCGTAGGGCTCGGGCGGGTCCGGCTCCAGGTCGGCCAGGCCCAGCGGGGGAGCGGCCTGCTTCGGTTCGGCGAAGAAGGAGGTGCCGTCCGCCCGGAGGAGGAGGGGGGCGGGGTGGCCGTAGTTGAGGAGGGTGAGGTCGTCGTCGCGGATCTCGGCGAGGATCGCGGTCACGAAGTCCTCGCCGGTCAGGCGGTGGTTCATGGCGCGCTCCAGGCGGACGCCGACGGATCTGATGTCGGGTTCGTAGGGGGCGGCCTCGCGGAAGGCGCCGAGTACCAGCGCGGCGGTCTCCACCGCCTCCAGGCCCTTGCCCTGCACATCGCCGACGATCATGCGCACCCCGCCGCCGGGGGAGACCGTCACCTCGTACAGGTCGCCGCCGATCAGCGCCTCGGTCACCGCGGAGGTGTAGGAGACGGCGATCCGCAGATGCCCGGCCCGCCGCGGCACCGGCTTCAGCAGGACCCGCTGCGCGGCCTCGGCGATCGACCGGACGTTGGCCAGTTCCCTTTCTCTGCGCTGCCGTCCCACCGTCGCCACGACGCTCGCCCCGATCACCCCGAGAAGCGTCCCCCACGTCACGGTGTTCTGCCGCGTTCCCAGCAGGTCGTTGTCGGCCGCCAGCACCGCGCAGAGCACCATCGCCAGCACGCCGATGGCCAGGGAGCGCTTCACCCCGCCGCTCAGGCTGGCGAACGCGGGCCCCAGCGACAGGAGGGGCAGGAACCCGTACTCCGGACCGGTCAACGCGTCGGCGAGGGCGACCACCCCCATCATCGCGTAGGGAAGGAGACCCAGGATGATCCTGTTCCGGGTGCTGACCGGCTGCATTCCACCTCCCGCCTGATCCGCCTCTGCGTCGTCACGCTAGCGGTGGGGGCCGTTCCCGGCCACCTGTTTCGCCAGGTAACCGCGTCGGCGGGACGACTGCCCCCATTCTTCCGGAAGACCGGCGCGCTTCGACCATCACGGAGCAGGCCGGAACACGAACGTGTCCCGGCCGGAGAACCGGCCGGGACACGCACTCAAGGGACCGCCGGGTCCTCAGGCGGTGAAGGAGCCGTACAGCTGCGGCGCCCGGGTGGCCAGGGGGTCGAGGTGGTAGCCCATCATCTTGTCGTTGGACTCGCGCAGGTCCAGCTCGAGCAGCAGCTGCTCCTCGAAGCCGGGACGGGTCCAGTAGCCGGTGGGGTAGCGCATCACGGCGATGGGCTGGCCGGGCTGGAAGTCGTCGGCGCGGACGATCTGGCTGCCCAGGCCGGCGGGGCAGTCCAGGCGGGTCACCGAGACGAGGTGGACGCGGTTCTCCTCGGTGCGCTCGGTGGCCGCGACGTGCATGGCGTCCGGGGTCGTCCAGGACGTCGGGTGGACGATCAGCTCGGCGCCCTCGACGGACAGGACCCGCGACACCTCCGGCACCCAGACCTCCTCACCGATCATGAAGCCGATCCGGCCGATCGGGGTGTCGGCCACCGACAGCTCCGAGCCGGGGGTCGCCCAGGCGCGGTCCTCGTCGGTGAGGTGGGTCTTGCGGTAGCGGTGGACGAGCGCGCCGGTGTCGTCGAGCAGGAAGACGGTCGAGTAGTACTTCCCGCCGTCGGCCTCCACCAGGTTGACGGCCAGCCACAGCTTCGCCTCGGCGCAGGCCGACGCGAGCCGCTGCAGGACGTCGCGGGACAGGTTCGCCGCGCGCTCGGGGTCCTTGGCGGCCTCGCCGGGCTCCAGGCAGAACAGCTCGGGCAGCACGCCGAGCCGGGCCCCCCGCCTGCCCGCGAAGGAGACCTGGCCGATCGCGCGCAGCACCGTCCACTCGGTGTTGCGCACCCAGCTGACCTGGAGCAGCGCCACGGGCAGCGGTCGCGAAGGCATGTCCGCCGGGGCGGGACCGTACATGGACGCCGCGGGCACCTCGTCGAGCGGACGGGTGAGCACGCCGTACAGGTCGGGACGCCGCCAGGCGAACACGTCGCCGACGCCGTCCATGTGCTTGTCGTCGGCGAGCTCCGGCTCGATGTCGGCGATGGCGAGGCCGGGCTCGTCCTCTCCGGCGTCGGCGAGCCGGGTGCCGTCGGGGGCGATGATCTGGCTGCCGCCCATCCACGGCCACTCGTGCTCCGGGCCGCCGACGGTGTTTGCCGCGACGTGCCACACCCGGTTCTCCATGGAGCGCAGCGGCACGTGCACCCGGTACTCGTCCGGGCCGCGGGAGTTCAGCGAGTTGCACAGGATCTGCGCGCCCATCAGGCCGAGCGCGCGGGGGGTGTCGGGGACGATCCCGTCGGCGCACAGCAGCAGCCCGAGCCGGCCGATCTCGGTGTCGTACACCTGGTAGGGCTCGTCGCCCGGCACGAAGAGGGTGTACTCGTAGTCCCACAGGACGTGCTTGTGGTGCACGCCGACGATCCGGCCGTCCGGCCCGATGAGGACCGAGCCGATGTACACGGTCGGAGAGCTCTCGCCGCGCAGGTCGACGCCCACCGCGATGTGGACGCCGAGTTCGGCGGCCAGCTCGCGCAATCCCGTCACGAACGCGCCGTCGAGGTCCTCGGAGTGCTCGAAGCACTCCTCGCGCGACTTGAAGTTCCGCAGCCGGTTGGAGTTCTCGGGCAGGACGACCAGCCGCGCCCCCTGCGCCGCCGCGTCGCGGACGTAGCCCGCGCACAGCTCCAGGTTGGCCAGCGGATCCGGTCCCGAGAAGAACTGGGCCGCTGCGACCCGAACCTTCGCCATCTCTTGCTTCCTTTCTAGAGCGTCGCGAGCAGCCGGCCGGCGCCCGGGATGCGGTCCTTGATGCCGTGGGTCCGGTACGCGTGCCAGAGGGAGGCCGCGTTGATCGGAACGACCGGCTTGTTCAGCTCCTCCTCGAGAGCGGCGGCCACGCCGATGACCGGCAGGTTGGTGCCGGCCTGGACGAGCGCCTCCACGTCCGGGGCGTCGACCTTCGCGAACGCGTCGCGGATCTCCTGCGGCGTCACCTCCGCGATCGAGGTCGCCGAACCGCACTTGAGACCGTGGACGGCGTGCACCTCGTAGCCCAGTTCGGTGAAGTAGGCGCGGACCTGCTCGTCGGCGACGGGCTGGTACGGGGTGATCACGCCGATCTTGCGGACCCCGAACCGCTGGAGCGCCTCGTGGGTCGCGGACGCGCCGGTGACCACGTCCAGGCCGGACATCTCGCCGATCCAGCGTTCGAACTCGGCGTTGCCCTCGGCCCCGCCCCAGAACGTCTCGGCGCTCATCCCCATGATCAGGGAGTCGGGCTTGCAGGTCAGGACGGACTCCACCGCCGCGCCGATCTCGCCGCGCAGGTCCTCGAGGAAGTTCTCCATGTCCTCGTCGGAGTTCAGGACGGCGTTGCGGATGAGGATCCGCCCGGTGTGGAAGGACACGCCGGGGGCGCGGAAGCGGTAGTACTCGTCCTCCACCGCGGTGTTGGTGGAGGGCACGATCACGCCGAAGACGTGGCGGTCGGCCAGGACGGTCGTCATGAGGACTCCTCGGGGTCGTCGGAAGCGGAGGGACGCCAGCGCTCCTCGTCCTCGGCGAGGGCGGGGAGTCCCAGCACGGCGGTGAAGTCCGCCCAGCTGAGCGGCGGTTCGGGGGCGCGGCGGCCGGCCAGGACCTCGCGGTAGGCCGCGCTCATCGCGGCGGCTCCGGCCAGGGCCGCGGCCACCGGGAACAGCGCGAGCCGCGCGCCGGCCTCGGCCAGGACGTCGATCGGCTCGGGGGCGTGCCCGGCGGCGGAGTAGTTCACCACGACCGGAAGCCCGCCCGACGCCTCGTGCGCCCGCCGGACGGTGCCGGCGTCCCGGGCGCCCTCGACGAAGATCGCGTCCGCTCCGGCCGAGGCGAACGCGGCGACGCGGCGCAGCACCTCGTCCTCGCCGGCGACGTTCAGCGCGTCCGTGCGGGCGATGAGCACGAGCCGCTCGCGGGCGTCGGCCGCGGCGCGCAGCCGGGCCACGGTCTCGTCCAGGCCGGCCAGCCGCACGCCCGCCATGTGGCCGCAGCGCTTGGGCATGACCTGGTCCTCCAGGTGCAGGGCCGCGGCTCCGGCCCGCTCGTACCGGCGGACCGTCTGGGCCACCTGGAGCGGGTCGCCGTAGCCGGTGTCGGCGTCGGCGATGACGGGCAGGTCGGTGCCGGCCGTGACCCGGACCAGCGCGTCGACCATGTCGGACGCGCCGACGTAGCCCAGGTCGGGCAGGCCGAAGGTGACCGCGCTGACGAGCG
Source organism: Actinocorallia aurantiaca (assembly GCF_039533685.1). Lineage (NCBI taxonomy): Bacteria > Bacillati > Actinomycetota > Actinomycetes > Streptosporangiales > Thermomonosporaceae > Actinocorallia > Actinocorallia aurantiaca. Next base: position 175,483 of record NZ_BAAATZ010000034.1, read on the forward strand.
CGCCGGACAGGTGGATCGCCTCGAATCCGGCCTGGGCGGCCAGCCGGGCGGAGAGGGCGTCGTGGCACCCCGCGGCCAGGAGCGGCGGTCCCGCGGCCAGGTGGGCGCGCAGGCGGTCGGCGGGGGCGACGAGTCTGGGGGTCATGCTGTTGTCTTCCACAAGTCCAGTACCTTCGCAGTCTCGTGGACGTCGGCGTACTTGGCGGCCAGGTCGAACAGCGCCGCCTCGTGCGGCCGGGGGTCGCGGTCGGCGACGGCGTCGGACACGACGACCGGCCGGAACCCGTGGCACAGGGCGTCGAGCGCGGTGGCCCGGACGCAGCCGCTGGTGCTCGTCCCGGTGACGACCACCGAGTCGACGCCGAGCGCGGTCAGGGTGGAGGCCAGGGACGTGCCGAAGAACGCCGACGGGTACTGCTTGGTGACCAGCAGGTCGCCGGGTCCGGGGACGAGTTCCGCCGGGGGCTCTCCCCAGGGCGAGCCCCGTTCGAACAGCCGCAGCGCGGGCACCTTGCGGTAGAAGAGGCCGCCGTCGGTCCCGCCGGGCGCGTACTCCACGTAGGTGAAGACGACGGGGTGCCCGAGTTCCCGGGCGTCCCGCACCAGCCGCGCCGTCTGCGCGACGGCGGACTCGGCCCCCGCGTACAGGGGGGACTCCGGGTCGGTGTAGGCGCGGACGAGGTCGACGACCACCAGCGCGGGGCGCCGTCCGAGGCCCAGGCTCCCGCCGAATCCCGCACCGCGGTAGTCGTCGGCGAGCGCGTCCTCGGCGAAGGCCTTCCCGGCCCCCTCAGACATCGAACTGGATGACGGAGCGCTCGGCGAGGATCGGCGCCAGGTACTCGGCGATCATCGCTTTGTGGGCCTCGTGGGCCTGGTAGGCGCGCCAGTCATCGGCGCTCGCGAAGTCGAGCACGGCGGCGAAGTCGTGCGCGCCCGGAGTGAGGGCGAGGTCGGCGCCACAGACGAGCTTCTGGATCTGCGATACCTTCTCCGGCAGTGAGTGAAAGGCTTTTTCCGCGTCTTGCTTCTGCTGCTCGGTGGCTGTTTCTGTCCACCGGAGCAGGACGATGTGCCGAACCATGGAGGTCCTCCGGGCGTTTTCAACAAGGGATGGTGCCCGGTTCCCGCAGTGTGAGAGACTGATTTTTGTTATGTAAGAACAGGGTAGATCCTGGTGCTCTCCGGGGTCAAGCCTGTCCGGTGGTGGAGGAGGGGCCGGCGTGCCCGACAGGTCCGCGGCGGACGGAGGTCCGCTCGTCCCGGCGCAGGAGCGGCCCGCCCGACGCAGCGGCGCGGAGAGCTCGCGCAAGGTGCTCCAGCTGCTGCGGGCCTTCAGCCCCCAGCGGCACACCCGCTCCGCCGCCGAACTGGCCGCCGTGCTGGAGATGCCGATCAGCTCGATCTACCGCTACCTGTCGGTTCTGCGCGAGGAGGGCCTGGTCGAGGAGGCCAGGCCGGGAGAGTACCGGCTGAGCTGGTTGTTCGTCTCCCTCGCCGGCGCCGCCCGGGCCGCCGGGGACTCCCTGGACGTGCTGGCCAAACCGATGCTGCGCTCGATGGCCGAGGCCAGCGGCGAGACCACGCTCCTCATCAAACGGGTGGGCTGGAGCGCCATCTGCGTGGACCGCGTCGAGTCGCCGCACCCGGTCCGGCTGCAGTTCGACCAGGGGCAGCCGATGATCCTGCACCAGGGCTCCGCCTCCCGGGTGCTGCTGGCCTCCATGAAGGAGGCGGAGCGGGAGCGCTACCTGGCGGCGATGTCCGTGCTCACCGACTCCGAGCGCGAGCAGATCAGGGCCGACGTGTCCCTCGTGGCCAGGGTGGGCTGGCTGGAGAGCTTCGGCGAGGTGGACGAGGGGATCTGGGGCGCCTCCGCCGTGATCAAGGACGGCGCCGAAGTGGTCGGCGCCCTCGGGGTCGCCGGCCCCCTCTTCCGGTTGCAGCACGCCGACCGGGCCCGGCTCATCGAACTGGTGATCTCCGGAGCGGCCGAGATCTCCCGGATCCTCGTGGACCGCTCGCACAACGGCTGAGCCCTGATCCACGCGCGGCCCCTTACGGCCCCGCTCGCGCCTTCCCCTTTCACCGGTGACCGGAACCCTGTCTCGCCGGTGTTCGGCATGCCCTGTGTGTCGCGAATGTTTCGCTCGACGGAACGTCGATCTCTCCATTTTGCCAGGTGATCCACCCTCGGGGTGTGTTTGTTGGTGAATTTGTTCCGTTGAGCGGAACGAAAACCCCCTGGCGTTACCAGTTGGTTAAGACCTGTCTAGAAAGCATTGACTTGCCCGGTAGGTGCTGGTTAGCGTTCCCACATCTCGAGTGCATGGTTACCGCAGTGTGAGAGCTGCTAGTTGATGGAGGACCAGTGCTTCTCGGCTTCAACGACTCACGGCCGCCGGAGGACTCCGACGTGACGGTCGTGGGTCTCGGCCCGGTGGGCGCCACGGCGGCGCTCAAGCTCGCCCTGCGCGGGCTGCGGGTGAACGTCTTCGAGGCGGGCCTGGCCGGGGACGGCGAGCTCGGCGAGTCCCGGGCCTCGACGTTCCACCCCCCGACCCTGGAGATCCTGGACGAGCTGGGCGTCTCCGAGGCACTGCACGAGACGGGCCTGGTGTCCGACACCTACCAGTACCGGGACCGCGCCGAGGGCCTGGTCGCCCACTTCGACCTGGCCGAGATCGCGGAGGACACCCGCTTCCCCTACCGGCTGCAGAGCGAGCAGCAGAACCTGGTCCGCATCATCCGCGACCGGCTCGCCGAGCTGCCGAACGTCCGGCTCTTCCAGAACGCCCACGTGCGCTCGGCCGAGACCGACGGTGAGGAAACTGTGGTGAAGGTGGCCGGCTCGGCCGACCCCGGCGCCCCCGCGGTCGAGTACCGGTCCCGCTGGGTGATCGCCGCCGACGGCGCGCACAGCCCGATCCGGCACGCGCTGGACATCGGCTTCCCCGGCATCACCTACCCCGAGCAGTTCCTGGTGGTGTCCACCAACGTGGACTTCGCCGAGCTCATCCCCGGCATCGCCTCGGTCAACTACATCTCCGACCCGCGTGAATGGCTGGTGCTGCTGCGCACCCCGCTGCACTGGAGGGCCCTCTTCCCGATCTCTCCGGACGAGCAGGACGCCGCCACGGCCCTCGACCCCGACGAGATCCAGCGCCGTCTCCAGGCCATCGCCCCCCACCCCGACGGCTACGACATCGTGCACTCCCGGATCTACCGGGTGCACCAGCGGGTCGCCGACCGGTTCCGGGTGGGCCGGGTGCTGCTGGCGGGCGACGCCGCCCACCTCAACAACCCGCTCGGCGGCATGGGCATGAACAGCGGGATCCACGACGCCGCCATGGCGGCCGAGGCGATCCTCGCCGCGGAGGCGGGGGACACCGCCCTGCTGGAGTCCTACGAGGAGACCCGCAGGTCCGTCGCGCACGACTACGTGCGGGTCGTCACCCATGAGAACCGGGACATGCTCCGCGAGGAGGACCCCGCCGAGCGGAAGCGCCAGAACGATCACATGCGCCGCACCGCGGCCGACCCGGAGCTGGCGAGGGCGCACCTGCTGCGCTCGTCGATGCTCGCCTCCCGGATCGCCAGGGGCGCCCGAGCACTTACCTGAGTCTTGTATTCCTACATGTTGAGAAGGAGGATCTCGTGGATGTTCCCGTGAAGCAGCGGTCCCGTGCGAGCCTGGAATTCCTCGGCTCGCTTCAGGGCTACGCCGGCGGCGTGCTCCAGCCCGCGGCCGCCGCGCGCTACGACCAGCTGGAGACCGCGCCCCCGGAGGACCTGGCCGACCGGCGCCGTTCGGTGAACGAGAAGCTCGCCGACCACGCCCCCTGGCTCTACGACCGCCTTTACACCCGGTACGTGGCCGAGGAGATCTACGTCCGCTCCATCCCGGCGGCGGAGGAGTCCCGTCCGGTGATCGAGGAGTGGCTGGACGTCCCCGAGGACGCCCCGGGCTCGCTCACTCTCAACCCCGACGCCAACGTCCCGGCCTACTTCCACACCGGCTTCCACCTGACGACCGGCGGCTGGGACGGCCACGACCTGATGGGCGTGGTCATCCACGACCTCGGCTACCGCTACGTCATCATGCCCGGCGGCGTCGGCGCCGTCCGCACCGGTGAGAACCTGCAGGACCAGCGCACCCAGGTGGCCCTGGAGGCCCCGCGCCGGGACTACGGCACGGTCCTGGAGGCCGGCTGCGGCAACGGGCGCATGCTGACCGCCCTGTCCGACGTCTTCCCCGACAGCAAGGTCATCGGTGTCGAGCTGTCGGAGACCCAGCTGCGCTACGCCCGCGCCCGCGCGGTGCACGAGGGCCGGGAATGGACCCTCCTGCAGGCCCCGGTCGAGGAGACCGGCCTGCCGGACGCCTCGGTCGGCCTGGTGTCGATCTTCACCCTCTTCCACGAGACCCCGCCGACCGCCACCAAGGCGATCCTCCAGGAGATGCTCCGGGTGCTGGAGCCCGGCGGCGACCTGGTCATGGGCGACATCGCGCCCTTCGACCGCAACGGCGCCTTCCGGTCGGTCGTCCTGGACTGGGAGACCGAGCACCGGGGCGAGCCGTTCATGCGCGCCTACCTGCAGCTCGACCTGCCCGCCCTGATGGAGGAGGTCGGCTTCACCGACGTCAAGGCCTACGGACTGAACAAGGGCGACTACCCGTGGATCGTCCGCGGACGCAAGGAGGAGAACCTGTGAGCGGCGAGAACTACCTCGGCTCCGACCGGCTGGACGAACTCGCGCGCATGATCGCCGAGGTGACCTCCGAGCTGTGGGTCCTCAAGGACCGCACCCTGGTGCTGGAGCACCTGCTGGCCGAGCGGGGCTGCCTCGACCCCGCCGCGGTGGACGAGCTGCGGCCGTCCGAAGAGCTCGTGGCGAAGTTGCGCAAGGAGCGCGAAGCGCTCGTCGGGCGCGTGTTCGGGGCGGTCTTCGACCCCGACACCCGGGTGAAGGCCGCGGTCGCGGCCGTCGAATCATAAGGAACGGTAAGTGAGCAAGAGCTTCTTCTCCGGCCAGGGCCGGGCGATCGACCGCAGGAACTTCCTGCGGGGCGGCCTGGCGCTCGGCGGCCTGGCGGCGGCGGCCCCCCTGCTGAGCGCCTGCGGTCCGGGCTCCTCGAGCGGCGGCGGTTCCAAGTCCTCCCTCCTGACCATCGGCACGGTCGTCGTGGACGACACGCTGCACCCGATGCAGGAGCAGTACACGACCTTCCAGTTCAACGCGTTCGACTCGCTGGTGCGCCAGCTGCGCGGCGACACCGAGGCGGCCCCCCGGCTGGCCGAGGAGTGGACGCGGACCAAGCCGACGGTCTGGAAGTTCAAGCTGCGCCAGGGCGCCACGTTCCACGACGGCTCGCCGGTCACCGTGGACGACGTGGTCTTCAGCATCACCGAGGTCACCGCCAAGCAGTACGCCAACGCGATGTTCCTCGCCAGCGTGAAGGACGTCCGCAAGATCGACGCCACCACGCTGCAGATCGAGACCAACGAGCCCGACCCGCTGCTGCTGGCCCGCCTCGGCCAGATCTTCATCGTGCCCGAGGCGCACTGGAAGAAGGTCGGTGAGGACGGCTTCAACGCCGCGCCCATCGGCTCCGGCCAGTTCAAGATCAGCAAGTTCGGGGTCGACACGGGCGTGGAGTTCACCGCCTTCGACGGGTTCTACGGCGACAAGCCGAAGACCCCGGAGATCGCGCTCCGGTACTTCACCGACGCCGGGGCGCTCGCCTCGGCGCTGGAGGCCGGGGAGATCGACGCGGCGCAGAACCTCAGCGCCGAGAGCCTGAAGACGCTGGCCGGCCGGGACGACCTCACCATCGCCTCCGACTTCAGCGGCAACCAGAACATGTTCCAGCTGAACACCAACAAGGCGCCCTTCGACGACCTGCGGGTGCGCCAGGCCGCCGTCAAGGCGGTCAACGCCCCGGCTCTGATGGAGGCGCTCACCTACGGCGCGGGCGTGCTGGAGGACGGCCAGGTCGCGGTGGAGGGCGTCTTCGGCCACACGAAGTCGATCACCCGTCCCGCCTACGACCTCGAGGGCGCCAAGAGCCTCCTCAAGGAGGCCGGCGCGGTGGGCGCGGAGATCGAGATCTTCGGCATGAACCTCTACAAGAAGCTGTACGAGGCGATCGGGGCGCAGCTCCAGGAGGCCGGGTTCAAGCCGAAGATCAGCTCTGTGGAGGTCCCGGTCTGGGTGCAGTCGTTCCGCAACGGCTCCGACGCCCACATCTTCTACCGGGGCGGCTCCTACACCGGCATCTTCGACGCCGACCGGATGTACGGCCACGTCTCCTCGTCCAAGAAGCCGTTCGTCAAGGACGCCAAGTGGGACAAGCTGCTCAAGGCTGAGCGGACCGAGATGAACACCGCCAAGCGCGAGAAGAAGCTCATCGAGTGCGCCCAGTACCTGAACGACCAGGCGTACGTCCTCTACACCTACGGCGCCCCGACCGTCGGCGGTTACCGCAAGGGCGTGAGCGGGTTCGACAACGGCAACGGTCTGATGCTGCTGCTCGACGATGTGGTGAAGGAGGCCTGACCCTTGTCCCCGGACGAGATCGCCGCACCGGTTCCCGACGGGATGAACCCGGACGTCCGGTTGCACCAGCGCGGCCGGGCCGAGCTGGAGTTCCTGGCCGCGCAGCGGGCCGCCCTCGGCCCGCTGCGGGCCCGGGTGAAAGCCCGGATCGAGGCCTCCCCCGAGGTCGCGGCCTGGGCGGACGCGCCGGATCCGCGGATCGGCGATCTGCGCGAGGCGGCCGATCGGGCTCTGGGCGGCTCCGCCGACCAGGCGGTGATCGGAGCCGCGCTGCGCTGGAGCCGCCGTTCGCTGACCCCGCGCGCCGCCGCGGCCTTCGAGGCCCAGCGCGCGGAGCTGGCGGAGTTCGCGGAGGCGCCGGATCCCGCGGCGATTCTCGACCGGGGAGACGAGGTGGTGCCGCGGTACTGGCAGTACGAGTTCCACGGCACCACCGGTGGCTGGGACGGCCACGAGCACATGGGGTTCGTCCACCACGAGCTGGTCTACCGGTACATGCTGGTACCGACTTACGGGGACATCTTCCGGCAGCGGGCCGAGGTGGCGGCGGCGGCTCCGCGCACGGACTACACCGCCGTCTGCGACCTCGGCTGCGGCACCGGGCAGTACACGCTCAAGCTGGCCGAGCGCTTCACGCGAGCCCGCGTCACCGGGGTGGACCTGTCCCTGGCGTCCCTGCGCTACGCCCAGCGCCGGGCCGCCGACCGGGGACTGACCTGGGACCTGGTGCGGGCACCCGCCGAGCGGACCGGGCTGCCGGAGCGCAGCCAGGACCTGGTGACCTCGTTCATCCTGCTGCACGAGCTGCCCCCGCACGCGGTGCGCAAGGTCTTCGAAGAGGCGTTCCGGCTGCTGCGGCCGGGAGGGGACCTGGTGTTCTCCGACGTCGCCCCGTACGCGAAGCGGGCCCCCTACCAGGCCTGGCTGGACGACTGGGACGCGGAGAACGGAAACGAGCCGTGGTGGCGGACCACCGCCACGGCCGATCTGGTGGAGACCGCAGAGGCGGCCGGATTCACCGAGGTGCGCCAGCAGGCCCTCGGTCCCGGCGGCTATCCGTGGGTGACGCTGGCCCGTCGCCCGGCCGAGGAAGAGGAGACGACGTGAGCGAGGGACTGTTGGAGACCGCCTCGGCGCCGTCTTCGAAGGGGGCCCGCGAAGACGCCCTGGTCATGCGGGACGTCCGGGTGACGCTGCCGACGGGCAAGGGCCCGCTGCGGATCATCCGCGACGCCACGTTCACCGTCGCGAAGGGCGAGATCGTGGCGCTGGCGGGTGAGTCGGGGTCGGGCAAGTCGACCTCGATCATGGCCGCGCTGCGGCTGCTGCCCGCCGGGGCGCAGGTGGAGGGCTCGATCATCCTGGACGGCCAGGACGTGCTGGCCATGCCCAAGCGCCACCTGCGCCACCTGCGCGCCAAGCGGGCGCGGCTGGTGTTCCAGGACCCGTGGCGGTCGCTGCACCCGATGAAGCGCATCGGCGCCCAGCTGGTCGAGTCGGCGCGGACGGCGGACCCGTCGCTGTCCCGTGACGAGGCCCGCCGGCTGGCCGAGCAGATGCTGACCAGGGTCGGCATCCCCGAGCCCGCCTCCCGGATGAACTCCTACCCGCACGAGGTCTCCGGAGGCCAGTCCCAGCGCATCGTGATCGCGATGGCGCTGGTGGCCGGGCCGTCCGTGCTGTTCTGCGACGAGCCGACCACGGCTCTGGACGTGACGACCCAGGCCCAGATCCTGGAGCTGCTCCGCGAGCTCAACCGGGAGCTCGGCCTGTCGATCGTGATCGCGACCCACGACCTGGACGTGATCACGGACCTGGCGGACCGGCTGGTGGTGATGTACGCGGGCGAGGTCGTGGAGGCCGGGCCGACCGCCGAGGTCCTGGCCCGCCCGCGGCACCCCTACACCTGGTCGCTGCTGCGCTCCGCGCCCGGCTCCCACCGGCCGGGCGAGCGGCTGCACACCATCGAGGGCCGCCCGCCGGGACCCGGCGAGAAGCTGACCGGCTGCGCGTTCGCCGCCCGCTGCCCGAGCGTGCACGAGGTGTGCCGCTCCGTGCGCCCCGAGCCGCGCCCGGTCCTGCCGGGACGGTCCGCCGCCTGCCTGCTGACCGAGGGGTACGGTCCGATCACCACAGGAGCCCGTGATGAGTGAGCAGTACGTCGCCCGGGCCGAAGGCCTGGTCAAGGAGTTCCGCCTCGGAGGCGGCCGCACGCTGCGCGCCGTCGACGGGGTCTCCTTCGAGGTGCGCCGCGGCGAGACCCTGGGCCTGGTCGGGGAGTCCGGCAGCGGCAAGACCACCGTGGCCCGGATGCTGATCCGGCTGGAGAAGCCCACCGCGGGCCGCATCGACTTCGAGGGCCGCGACATCACCGCGCTGCGCGGCTCGGCGCTGCGCACCGCGGTCCGCCGCCGCATGGCGATGGTCTTCCAGAACCCGTCGACCTCGCTCAACCCCTACCAGCGGGTGGGCGACGTGCTCGCCGAGCCGCTGCGGGTGCACAAGGTCGGCGACGCCGCCGAACGGCACCGCAGGGTGATGGAGATGATGGAGCAGGTGGGACTGGACCCGGCGTTCGCCGGCCGGTACCCGCAGGAGCTCTCCGGCGGCCAGCGGCAGCGCGTCGGCATCGCGCGGGCCCTCATGCTCGACCCGTCGCTGATCGTGGCGGACGAGCCGACGGCCTCCCTGGACGTCTCGGTCCAGGCCCAGGTGGTGAACCTGCTGCAGGAACTGCAGCGTCAGCGCGGTCTCGCCTACCTGTTCATCACCCACGACCTGGCCCTGGTGCGGCACCTCAGCCACCGGATCGCGGTCATGTACCTGGGCAGGGTGGTGGAGATCGGCCCCGCCGCCGAGCTGTTCGCCGACCCCGCCCACCCCTACACCGCGGTGCTGGCCTCGATGCAGCGGGACCCCGAGCACCGGATCGTGCCGACCGGGGACATCCCCTCCCCGGTCGACCGGCCGCCGGGCTGCGCGTTCAGCTCCCGCTGCCCGCTGGCCACCGCCAGATGCGTCGAGCAGGCGCCGCCGCTGGTCACCGTCGCCGAGGGCCGCCAGGCGGCCTGCCACTTCCCGGGCGAGCTGCGGCTCGGCGGAGAACTCGGACATCGCGCGGTGCCCGCGCCGCCCCCGCTCACCCTTCCCGACTCCGAACTGCTGACCCTCAAGAAAGGCGGATGACCATGCCGGGATTCGCCGCTGAGAACCCCGTCCACCTGGAACGTTCCGAACACCTGGACGGGGTGTTCAACGCCCTCATGGAGGTCGCCTCCGAGCTGTGGGTGCTCCGCGACCGCTTCACCGTCCTGGAGGAACTCCTGGAGGAGAAGGGCTCGGTCACCCGCGAGGACCTCGACCGCTTCCAGCCCGGGCCCGAGCTGAGCGCCCGGCTGGCGGCCGACCGCGGCCGCTTCCTCGAGCGCGTCATGGACGCCGCGGCCGCCGGAGGCCCCCGATGATCGGATACGCGGTCCGCCGGCTGCTGCTGGTCCTCGTGGTCGCCTGGGGCGTGACCACCTTCCTGTTCGCCCTGGCCCAGCTGTCGGGCGACCCGGCCGAGCTGATGGCGCCGCCGGACGCCAGCGCGGCGGTGCTCGAGGCGACCCGGGAGCGGCTCGGCCTCAACGAGCCCTTCCTCGTCCAGTACGGCCAGGCGCTGCTGAGCGCGGTCACCTTCGACTTCGGGCAGTCGTTCTCCTTCGGCCAGCCCGCCGCGACGATGGTCATGGAACGGCTCGGCCCGAGCCTGTGGCTGGTGATCCCGTCCCTGGTGCTGTGCGTGGTGGTGTCCTTCGGCATCGGCATCGTCGCCGCGCTGAAGCCCAGCCGCGTCTCCGGCCGCCTGCTCATGGTCGGCGCCTTCATCACCGGCAGCGTGCCCTACTTCTGGATGGCGCTGCTGCTGGTGCTGCTGCTGGCGGTGAACCTGCAGTGGCTGCCGGCCACCGGCAGCGACGGCATGGCCAGCCTGGTGATCCCGGTGCTCGCGCTGACCCTCGCGGCGGTGTCGACCACCACCCGGCTGGTGCGCGGCCAGCTCCTGGACTCCTTCGGCGAGGGGCACGTGCTCACCGCCCGCTCCAAGGGCGTGCCGCCCTGGAAGGTCCTGTTCGGCCACGCCCTGCCCGGCGCGATGCCGCCGCTGCTGGCCTGGCTGGGCATCGAGTTCTCGTTCCTGTTCAGCGCGCTGCTCGTGCTGGAGCCGCTGCTGGGCTACAACGGCCTGGGCGCGCTGCTCATCCGCAGCGTGGGCAACCAGGACTTCCCGCTGGTGCAGGCCAGCGTGTTCTGCATGGCCATGCTCATCACCCTGGTCAACATCGCCATGGACCTCATCGTCCGGCTGATCGACCCCAGGCTGCGCGCCAAGGCGGCGGCATGACCCCCATGATCCCAGGGAGGACCTCATGACCACGGCCACCGTCCCGGTCGCCAAGTCCAAGCCGGTTCGGCGCAGCCGCGGCCGCCTCGTCGAGATCCTCGGCCGGGTCTGGGGCGACACCTCCGGGCGCATCGCGATCCCGATGCTGGCGGTGCTGGTGCTGATCGCGGTCTTCGCCCCGTGGCTCGTGCCGCACGACCCCACCCACCAGAACCTCGCCGCGGCGAGCCAGGCGCCGTCGTGGCTGGGCGGCGAGGGCGGCTACCTGCTGGGCACCGACACCCTCGGGCGCGACGTCTTCAGCCGGCTGCTGTACGGGCTGCGGCTCAGCCTGGTCGTCGGCGTGGTGACCGCCACCGGCGCCGCGCTGTTCGGCCTGGTGCTCGGCCTGATCGCCGGGTACTTCGAGAACGGCGTCGGCATGCTGCTCATGCGGCTGGCCGACATCCAGTTCGCGATCCCGTTCGTCGCGGTGGGCGTCGCGCTCGCCGCGGTCGTCGGTCCCGGCATCGTCAAGCTCATGATCATCCTGGCGGTGTGGGGGTGGGCGAACTACGCGCGGACGATCGTCAACTCGGTCTCCCAGACCAAGCGCATGGACTTCGTCACCGCGGCCCACACCATCGGGGCGCGGACCCCGGCGATCCTCTTCCGGCACATCGCGCCCAACGTGCTCGGCCCGGTCATCATCCTGTGGTCGACCAGCGCCGGCGTGATGATCCTGGTGGAGAGCGCGCTCAGCCTGCTGGGCCTGGGCGTGCAGCCGCCGGACTTCTCCCTGGGCAGCATGCTGTCGGACTCGCGCACCACGCTGCGCCTGGCCTGGTGGGCCACGGTCTTCCCCGGCCTGGCGATCATGTTGGTGGTCGTGGCGTTCAACCTGCTGGGCGACGCGGTGCGCGACGCGCTCAACCCGTCGGCCCGCACCAAGAGCGACCCCGAACTGTGGTGACCCGCCGGTAGTGGTGAAGGAGGAGCGTCGCCGACCATACGGTCAGCGGCGCTCCTTCGGCGTGCGCAGCCAGGCCCAGCTCGTCTTGATCTCCTCGGCGGCGGCGAGCACCAGCTCGCGGTGCCGGTCCACCACCTCGGGGGTGAAGCGGTGCCGGGGCCCGCACACGCTGATCGAGCCGTGGACCTCGCCGTCCGGGCCGAACAGGGGGGCGGCGACCGACCCGGCGTCGGACTGGCGCTCGCCGAGCGACACCGCGGCGCCCGCCCGCGCGATCGAGGCCAGCTCGGCGCGGAGCTCATCGGTGTCGGTGACGGTGTGCTCGGTGAGCGGGGACAGCGGCCTGGACAGCAGCGTCTCGCGCCGGTCCTCCGGCAGGAACGCCAGGATGGCCTTGCCGGAGGAGCCCGCGTACAGCGGGAACCTGCGGCCCACCTCGACGGTCATCTTGACCTCGTACGGGCTCTCGAACTGCGTCAGGTAGACGCGCTCCTCGCCGACCAGCCCGGACAGGGTGCTGGTCTCGCCCGTCTCGTCGCGCAGCCTGCGCAGCACGGGCAGCGCGGCGGTGCGGGTCTCGAACCGCGACAGCGCGCTCGCCCCGAGCGCCACCGCCGCGGGCCCCAGCCGGTAGCCGGGCACCCCCGGGTCGGTCTGCAGCATCTCGCGGGACACCAGGGACTGCAGGATGCGGTGCACCACGGCCTTGGACAGGCCCAGTTCCCGGCTGATCGCGCTGACGCCCAGGTACTGGGGGCCGCCGGCGAACAGCAGGAGCACGTCGGCGACGCGCGCCGCGGTCTCGGTTCCCGAGCCGTCCGCGGCGCGTGTGGCGGTACGTCCCGAAACGCTCTTCTCGGTCACGTGTAGATCCTAAGTCTCGGTCGG
>NZ_BAAATZ010000034.1:188309-217510 GCF_039533685.1 Actinocorallia aurantiaca
GGGGTGAGGCGTCAGCGCCCACGCGGCTGGTAGCGGCCCACGGGGTCGCCGACGACCTTCCCGTCGGCCAGCACCCGGTTGCCGCGCACGAACGTGTCGGTGACCTTGGCCGTCATGGAGAAGCCCTCGAACGGGGTGTACTCCTGGGTCGACTCGGAGTCCTCGGCCCGCACCGTCCAGGAGGCGTTCGGGTCGACCAGCGCGATGTCGGCGTCGTGGCCTTCGGCGATGTCGCCCTTGCGCAGCAGGCCGTAGCGCTTCGCCGGGTTCGCCGAGGAGATCCTGGCGATGGCCTGCGGGGACAGGCCGCGCTTGAGGCCCTCGCCGACCAGGCCGGGCAGCAGGTACTCGGCGCCGCCGAACCCGGACTTGGCCAGGAAGATGTCGTCGCGGTCGGCGCCGAACTTCATCTCGTCGCGGCAGCAGGCGTGGTCGCTGACCACCCAGTCGACGTTCCCGTCGAGCACGTGCTTCCACAGCGCCTCGACGTCCTCGCGCTCGCGCAGCGGCGGGTTGACCTTGCCGCCCAGGCCGTGCGCGGTGTCCACGTCGGCGAGCAGGTGGCCGATGGTCACCTCGCGGCGGAAGTTCACGTGCGGGAAAGCCCCGGCCATGGTCATCGCGGCCGACAGGGCCTTCTGTCCCGACAGGTGCAGCAGGTTGATGTTCGGCAGTCCGGTCTCGTGCGCCAGGTAGGAGGCGATCGTGACGGCCAGGCCCTCGGAGTGCGGCGGGCGGGAGGCGCTGTAGGCGCGCAGCCCGGTGAGCTGACCCTCCTGCTCCACCAGCTTGGTGTAGGCCGTCATGATCTCGGCGGTCTCGCAGTGCAGCGACAGCGACAGGTGGTCGGCGTAGTCGGTGAGGATCTCCCGGGCGTTCTGCACGCCGCGCATGACGAACTCGAAGTGGGCGAGGTCGTAGCGCTCGTTCTCGGGGATCATCAGGAAGTCGCTCTGGCTGGTCGACCTGCCGTGCAGGCCGTAGCTGCCGTAGAACATGAAGATCTTGAACGAGGTGACGCCGTGCTCCTCGACGAGGTACGGGATCTCGCCGATGTGCTGGGCGCTCATCGGGGCCAGGTGGAAGGCGTAGTCGGTGTAGGCCCTGCCCTCCGACAGCGAGAGGACCTCGGGGAAGAAGTCCTTGTAGCTGCCGCCCTTGTTGAGGTAGTACTGCCCGGTCCGCATGTAGGTCAGCGCGGTGGTGACGCCGCCCTGGACGCTGGCGCGGCTCTCGGTGCGGGTGTCGGTGGACAGGTCGTTGTAGATGCCCCAGTGCTGGTGGGCGTCGACGACTCCGGGGAAGGCCAGCAGGCCGCGGCCGTCGACGACGGTGGCGGCGTCGTCCTCGGGCAGGCCGGGGCCGACCCGCACGATCGTGCCGTCGTTGACGGCGATGTCCACCGGCGGGGGCGTCCCGTCGGCGTCGCCGGGGCGGACGACCCGGACGTTCTTGATCAGCAGCTCGATGGACGCCATCGGTGGTCTCCTCCGCTTGCGTGTGTATAGGGGAAAACAAAAAGGTGAAAGGGGGAAGCGTCAGCCCGCGAGTCGGCGGGCGAGGTCGTCGGCGGCGAGGTAGGCCAGCCCGAAGGCGGGCAGCAGTCCGTTGCCGGCGAGGTACCCGGCCGCACCGTGGCCGGAGACGCCCGCGGCCGCGCCGCCCGAGGCGTACAGGCCTCTGATCGGCCGGTCCTCGGTGTCCACGACGGCGGCGTGCTCGTCGACGATCAGGCCGCCCTGGGTGTGGAAGAGGGCGGGGACGACGCGGACCGCGACGTACCGGGAGTCCAGCGGGTGATCCCAGCGGGTGCGGCCGTGCGGGTCGGCGGTCTCGCCGCGGGCGGCGGACGCCGAGGCCCGGAGTTCGGCGGCGAGCGCCTCGGCGGGCAGCCCGGTGGCCTCGGCGAGGGCGGCGGCGCCTTCGGCCCGCACCAGCACGCCCGACTCGACGACGTCCAGGTAGTCCTGGAACGCCAGGCACCGCTCGTGGACGGTCTCGTCGATGACGATCCAGCCCGTCGAGCCCGGCCTGGCGGCCAGTTCGGCGGCGTACTCGGAGTAGCCGCGGGTCTCGTCGCCGAAGCGGCGGCCGGTCAGGTCGACCAGGATGCCGCCCATGACGATCGTGGCCCAGCTCACCAGGGTGGCGGCGCCCGCGGCGACCCCCGCGTGGCCCTGGTAGGCGTCCAGATAGCCGGTGGCGGCGCCGAGCTTCTCACCGATCCGCAGCGCGTCCCCGCGGGAGTGCTCGCCGCCCTGGTAGAGGGCCTTGGCGATCTCCGGCAGGTGCTCGGCGACGAGTTCGCGGTCGGCTCCGTAGCCGTTGGTGGCGAGCAGGACGCCGCGGGTCGGGATCTCCTCCTCGGCTCCGTCGGGCATCCGCACGACGACCGCGCGCACCGCGCCGTCCGGGCCGGTCAGCACGTCGGCGAGCCGGGCGGGGACGAGCATGTCGATGTTCGGGTGCTCGGCGACCCGGCGCGCCAGGTGGTCGATGACCGTGTTGCCGTGCCGGCCCGGCACGGTGTGGCAGCGCGTGACCGAGTGCCCGGGGTAGTTGAAGTCGGTGACGAGCGAGATCGGCAGCCCGACCCCGTCGTTGAGCCACTCGACGAGAGGGGCGCTGACCTCGGAGAGCGTACGGGCGAGCCGGGCGTCGACCTGGCCCCGGGTCTTGGCCGCCATGTCGGAGGCGAACAGCTCGGGGGAGTCCTCCACCCCGGCCTCGGCCTGCCAGCGGGAGCCCGCTCCGGGGAACATCGCGGTCGACATCGAGGTGTTGTTGCCGCGGCGGTAGTGCTCGCTGGCCTCCACCACCAGGACGCTCAGCCCGTGCTCCGCGGCCCGCAGCGCCCCGGCGAGACCGCCTCCGGCGCCCGCCACGACGAGGTCGGGCCCGTCGAATTCCGTTCCGCTCACTGCGTTCCTTCCTGACCCGCGCCATCTGTCGGCGTTCCGCTGAGAGAAACATTAGCCTGGGTTTGATCCAGCTTCACATCCGCCCCGGCGAGGGGTCAATATCCTGTGCGGATTTGACTATAGCCAGTAACCAGTGCGAACTTGAAAAAGCGCGACCGAGGACCAGCCGGGAAGGGTGGTCCGGTACCGTTCCGTCAAGCGGAACGACAAGGAAAGGAAGGTGCTGGTCCATGGCAGGCGCTCTGGAGGGCATCAAGGTCATCGACACGGCCACCCTGTTCGCCGGTCCCCTCGCCGCGACCCTGCTCGGCGACTTCGGCGCCGAGGTCGTCAAGGTCGAGCACCCCAAGGGCGACCCCGTGCGCAACCACGGAGCGCAGCGCGACGGCGTCGGGCTCTGGTGGAAGATGATCGGCCGCAACAAGAAGGCCATGACGCTCTACCTGGGCTCGCCCGAAGGCCAGGACATCTTCCGGAAGATGGTCGCCGACGCCGACGTCGTCATCGAGAACTTCCGTCCCGGCACGCTGGAGCGCTGGGGCCTGGGCTACGAGCAGCTCAGCGAGATCAACCCCCGCCTGGTCCTGGTGCGGGTCACCGGCTTCGGCCAGATCGGCCCCTACGCCAAGCGGCCCGGCTTCGGCACCCTCGCCGAGGCGATGAGCGGCTTCGCCGCCATCACCGGCCAGCCGGACGGCCCGCCGACCCTGCCGCCGTTCGGGCTCGCCGACGGCATCACCGCGCTGACCACCGCGTTCGCCGTGATGACCGCGCTGCGCGCCCGCGAGACCACCGGCCGCGGCCAGGTCGTCGACATGGCCATCATCGAGCCGATCCTGACCCTGATGGGCCCGCAGATCATCGCCTACGACCAGCTCGGCGTGCTCCAGGAGCGCACCGGCAACCGGTCCAGCAACAACGCGCCGCGCAACACCTACCAGACCAGCGACGGCAGGTGGGTCGCGATCTCCACCAGCGCCCAGTCGATCGCCGAGCGCGTGATGCGCCTGGTCGGGCGGCCCGAGTACATCGACGAGCCGTGGTTCGCCTCCGGCGCCGAGCGCGCGAAGCACGCCGACGAGCTCGACGAGGCCGTCGGGAGCTGGATCGCCGAACGCGACCGCGACGAGGTCATCAAGGCGTTCGAGGAGGCCCAGGCCGCCGTCGCCCCCATCTACGACGCCTCCGACATCATCGCCGACCCGCAGTTCCAGGCGCTCGGCACCATCGCCACCGTCCAGGACGACGAGCTCGGCCCGATCAGGATGCAGAACATCCTGTTCCGCCTGTCGGAGACCCCCGGCCGCATCGAGTCCGCCGGCGCGCCCGTCGGCGCGCACACCGAGGAGATCCTCGCCCGCTACGGCGTCACCGCCGAGGAGCTGGCGGAGCTGCGCGCCAAGGGCGTCGTCAAGTGACCGGTCTCCGGCCTCCGAAGGCACCCGGCCGCGCCGGGGCCGCGAGCGCGGGAGCCGCCGGATGATCCGCAGCTGGCTGTACGTGCCGGGGGACCGGCCCGACCGGATGGACAAGGCCCTGGCAGGGCCCGCCGACGCCGTCGTCCTCGATCTGGAGGACGCGGTCGGCGCGGCGGCCAAGGACGAGGCCCGGCGCAACGTCCTGGACGTCCTGGCCTCGGGGCGGACCGCGTACGTGCGCGTCAACGACCCGGCGACCCCGGCGGGGAAGGCCGACCTGAAGGCGCTGGCCGCCTCGCCCGGCGCCCTCGCCGGCGTCCGGGTGCCCAAGAGCGAGGACCCCGGCGAGCTGCGCCGTGTCGCGTACCTGCTCGGCGTGCCGGTGTACCCGCTGATCGAGTCGGCGCTCGGGGTGGAGAACGCCCTGGCGCTGGCCACCGCCCACCCGCTGGTCGGGGGGATCTCGCTGGGCGAGGCGGATCTCCTGGCCGACCTGCGGGCGGGCCGCCAGGCCCTGGCCTGGCCGAGGTCGCGCATCGTCGTCGCGGCGCGCGCCGCCGGGCTGCCCAGCCCGGCGCAGAGCGTCTGGACGGCGGTGCGCGACCTGGACGGACTGCGCGCCGACACCGAGGCGGGCCGCGAGGCCGGGTTCTTCGGCCGCTCGGTCATCCACCCCGCGCAGATCCCCGTCGTCCACCAGGCCTGCGCGCCCGACCCCGAGGAGACCGCCTGGGCGCGCGAGCTGCTCGAGCGGTTCACCGGGGCGGCCGGAGAGGCCGCCTGGATCGACCCCTCAGGAAAGTTCGTCGACAAGGCGGTCGTGGAGCGGGCCCGCTGGCTGCTCTCCCTCGCCGAGACCGTCGACCGCGACAACGCCAAGGAAGGCCAAGCCCCATGACCCAGACCACCCACCGCGACCCGCTGCTGGCCGCCGTCTCCGGCGGAGTGCGGTTGATCGAGCTCGGGCAGCCGTTCTTCACCGGCATGCCGTGCTCGCCCAACCACCCCGGGTTCCGGATGACCCTGATCCGCCGGCACGGCGACATGGAGCGCCCCGACGGCGGCTCGGCCGCCAACGAGATCATCGTCACCGGCGGCCATGTCGGCACCCACATCGACGCGCTGTCGCACGTCAGCCACTGCGGCAAGCTGCACGGCGACGTCGACGCGGCCGAGGCCCAGCACGGAGGCGTGTTCAGCGAGCACGGCGCCGAGAAGCTGCCCGGCCTGCTGCGCCGCGGCGTGCTGCTCGACGTCGCCGCCGTGCACGGCGTGCCGACCCTGCCCGCGGGCTACGGCGTGACCGTCGCCGACCTCGAGGCCGCCGCCGAGCGCGCGGGCGCCGAGCCCGGCGAGGGCGACGTCGCGCTCATCCGCACCGGCTGGGCCCGCAACTTCGACGACGCCGAGACCTACATGAGCAAGGCCGCCGGCGTGCCCGGCGCGACCGTCGAGGCCGCCGAGTGGCTGGCCGCCCGCGGCATCGCCGCGACCGGCGCCGACACCACCGCCTACGAGCAGATCCCCGCCGGGGCGGGCCACGCGGTGCTGCCCGTCCACCGGGTGCTGCTGGTGGAGAACGGCATCTACATCCTCGAGCACCTCAACCTCGAGGACATCGCCGAGGCCGGGATCCACGAGTTCGTCTTCGTGCTGGCCCCCCTGCGCATCAAGGGCGGCACCGGCTCCCCGGTCCGTCCGCTCGCGGCGGTGAGCGCGTGACCGCCCCGATCGTCCAGACCCTCGGCGAGTTCGCGGAGAAGGTCAGGGCCGAGGGACTGCCCGCCGAACTGCGCGCCGACGCGGCCCGCAGGGTCCTCGACGTGCTGGGCAACAGCCTGGCCGCCACCGGGGAGCCGCCCGCCAAGGCCGTCGGCGCGCTCGTCGGCGAGTGGGGCGGCAACGGCCGCTCCACCGCGATCGGGCGCCCCGAGCCGCTGCCGGAGCCGAGCGCGGCGCTGCTGAACGGCACCCTCGCGCACTCGCTGGACTTCGACGACACCCACCTGCCGTCGGTGCTGCACCCGTCGGCGTCCGTGGTGCCCGCCGCGCTGGCCGTCGCCGAGTCCCGGGGCGCGACCGGCGCGCAGCTGCTCGACGCGATCGGCGTCGGCGTCGAGATCGCCGTCCGGATCGGCATGGCCGGTTACGACGAGGAGCTCGGCAACTCGGTGTTCTTCGAGCGCGGCCTGCACGCCACCGCGATCTGCGGCGCGCTCGGCGGGGCCGCCGCCGGGGCGATGCTGTCGGGCCTCGGCGCCGAGGGCGTCGCGAACGCGCTGGGCATCGCCGCCAGCATGGGCTCGGGCCTGCTGGAGGCCAACCGCACCGGCGGCACCGTCAAGCGCGTGCACTGCGGGTGGGCCGCGCACGCCGCCGTCACCGCCGCGGGCCTGGCCCGCACCGGCCTGACCGGCCCGCCGACCGTGCTGGAGGGCCGCTTCGGCCTGCTCCAGGCGTTCTGCGGCGACCAGTACCACCTGGAGCCGCTGCTGGACGGCCTGGGCGAGAAGTGGGAACTGCCCGGCATCTTCTTCAAGCCCTATCCGTGCAACCACTTCACCCACGCGGGCATCGACGCCGCTCTGCGGCTGCGCGAGCGCGGGCTTGATGTCTCCCAGATCGAGCACATCGAGCTGGGCGCGCCCACCCCCGTCCTGCGGACCATCGGCGAACCCCGCGAGGACAAGATCCACCCCAAGTCCGGCTACCACGCGGCCTTCTCCGGCCCTTACACGGTCGCGGCGGCGCTGCTCGGCGGGGGCGGGCTCGGCCTGTTCCACGAGGACTTCACCGACGAGGCCGCCGCCGACCCGGCCAGGCTCGCGCTGGCGGCCAAGGTCCACTGCGTCCCCGACGCCGAGTGCGACCGGATCTTCCCCCACCAGTTCCCGGCGGTGCTGCGCGTCCGGCTCACCACCGGCGAGATGCTCGTGGAGCGGGTGAGCGTCAACCGGGGCGGGCCCGGCAACCCACTGAGCTCCGAGGAACTGGCCACCAAGTTCCGGCTGAACGCCACCCGCCTGCTCACCCCCGAGCAGGCCGACCGCGTCACCGAGCTGACCTACGGGCTGCCCTCCGCGCCCGACCTCTCCTCCCTGGCCGAGGTGCTGCGCGCCGCGCCGACCGCCGGCTGAGGAACGAGACCCCGGACCGACGCCGCCTCCTCGGCAGAGCGGCGCCGGTCCGGATCCAACCGGAACGACGCGGCCCCGCCGCCGCCCGGGCACCCGGGCGGGCGCGGCGGCCGCGGCTCTCACCGTCACACGGTGCAGGTCCGGGCGGCGGTTCGCGGACCTGGTTTTCGCACGAGGAAAGAGAAGGACATTGATCGACAAGAGGGTGGCGTCCGCCGCCGAGGCGGTGGCCGACGTCCCGGACGGCGCGTCGCTGGCTGTTGGCGGGTTCGGGCTGTGCGGGGTGCCCTTCACCCTGATCGAGGCGCTGTACGAGCGGGGCACGACCGGGCTGCACACGGTTTCGAACAACTGCGGCGTGGACGGGATCGGCCTGGGGCTGCTGCTGGGAGCCGGGCGCATCGCCCGGACCGTCGGCTCCTACATCGGGGAGAACCGGGAGTTCGCCCGCCAGTACCTCGGGGGCGAGATCGAGGTCGAACTCGTCCCGCAGGGGACCCTCGCCGAGCGGCTGCGGGCCGGAGGCTCGGGCATCCCGGCCTTCTACACTCCGGCCGGAGTCGGCACGATGGTCGCCGAGGGCGGCCTGCCGTGGCGTTACGCGTCCGACGGAAGCGTCGCCGTCGCGTCCCCTCCCAAGGAAGTGCGCGCCTTCAAGGGCGGTGAATACGTGCTGGAAGAGGGCATCGTCACCGATTTCGCGCTGGTCAGGGCGCTGAAGGCCGACCGTCTGGGCAACCTCGTGTTCGACAAGTCCGAACGCAACTTCAACCCACTGTGCGCCATGGCGGGCCGCGTCACCATCGTCGAGGCCGAGGAGTTCGTGGAGGCCCTCGCGCCGGACGAGATCCACCTGCCGGGCGTCTACGTGGACCGCGTCCTCGTCCTCACCCCCGAGCAGGCCGCCGTCGAGTACGTGGAGAAGAGGACAGTCCGTTGAGCTGGACCCGTGACCAGATGGCGGCCCGCGCCGCCGCCGAACTCCCCGACGGCGCGTACGTGAACCTCGGGATCGGCCTGCCGACGCTCATCCCCAACCACCTCCCCGAGGGGGTCGAGGTGGTGCTGCAGTCGGAGAACGGCGTGCTGGGCGTCGGCCCCTACCCGCGCGAGGAGGAGGTCGACCCCGCCCTCATCAACGCGGGCAAGGAGACCGTCACCGTCCTGCCGGGCGCGAGTTTCTTCGACTCGGCCCTGTCCTTCGCCATGATCCGCGGCGGCCGCATCGACGTCGCCGTCCTGGGCGCCATGCAGGTCTCGGCCGGGGGCGACCTGGCCAACTGGACGGTCCCCGGCAAGATGATCAAGGGCATGGGCGGCGCCATGGACCTCGTCCACGGCGCGGGCAAGGTCATCGTCGTCATGGAGCACACCGCCAAGGACGGCACCCCCAAACTCGTCGAGGCCTGCACCCTGCCCCTGACCGGCCGCCGCTGCGTCCACCGCGTCATCACCGACCTGGCCGTCCTGGACGTCACCCCGCAGGGCCTGGCGCTGGTCGAACTCGCCCCCGACGTCACCCTGGAGGAAGTGCGCGCCCGCACGGCCGCCCCGATCCTCCTCTTTGAGGCCGCGGCGTCCGTGTGACCTTTCAGCCCGGGAAAGGGACCCCGGCGAAGAACGTCCGGAGCACGGCGTCCGCCGAGGGGTCCCGCAGGACCTCCTCCAGCGGTGCGGCCAGCAGGACCAGGTCGGCGGGAACCCCCGGGCGGACGGGCCTCGGCTCTCCGCCGGGATCGCCGGGAGAGGTGAGGAAGAGGTCCAGGGCCCGCCGGGGAGAAAGCCGTTCCCCCGCTCCGAGCACTCGGCCGGAAGCCGTCCGCCGGTCGATCGCGGCCTTGACCGCCCGCCATGGATCGGGTGCGCTGTAGGGGGCGTCGGTGCTCCCGCCGACGGGCACGCCCCCGGCGAGCAGGGAGGCGCAGCGGTAGAGGTCCGGGTGCTCCTCTGGAGGGACGTCGAGCAGGTAGCGGTCCCCCCGCTCGGCGACGAAACCGGGCTGCGTCACCACGGTCAGGCCCCGCTCGGCCAGGACGGGGACGAGGTCGGCGGAGATCACCGATCCGTGTTCCACGCGGTCCCCGCGCCGCACCCCCGCCTGCTCCCAGGCCGCCAGGGCCAGGACGAGGGCCACGAGGCTGACGCAGTGGACGGCCACCGGGCGGGAGGCCAGATGCGCGGTCTCTATCGCCGCCGCGAGAGCGTCGAGCGAGGGGAGCTCGTGGTCGGTGACCACGAGCTTGACCGGCCCCCGCTCCACTCCTTCGGGGAAGCCCGCCGAGGCCAGCGCGGGACCGCCGGTGAGCGTCAGCCGCTGCGGCAGCCCGGCCTCCGCCAGAAGACGAAGGTCCTCCACGCGTTCGACGGGCGTCGCGTCGGTGACCCCGGTGACCCCCGCGAGGGCCAGCCGCCGTCCCAGCCCGGCGAGGTCCGGCGGGGGCTCGGCGGGGAGTCTCGTCCTCAGCCAGGTGTCGGCGCGGAACAGCCGCCCTGTCGGCCTGCCGGACGGATCCAGCTCGGCGCCCTCGGGGAAGGGCGCGCCGTCCAGGCCGACGGCCCGGCAGGCCGCGCCGTTCAGCGTCCACTGGGCGCCGGAGCGGTGCTGCACCCGCACGGGGCGGGCGGGGACGAGCACGTCCAGCGCGTCCCGGTCGAGGTCACCGGCCACGGACTCGTGGTACCCCACGGCCCGCAGCCAGGCGTCCGGAGGCAGGAAGGCGTCGGCTCGTCGCAGCGCGTCGGCGAGTTCTGCGGGTGAGGAAACCTGCGGCGGACCGGCTTGCACCGAGCGTTCGGCCGCGGCGGTCGCCAGCAGGTGGATGTGGTGGTCGTGCAGGCCCGGGATCAGCGCGCCGCCGTGCCCGTCCAGCACCGCGTCCCGGGGCCCGGCGGGCAGCCCCGCTCCGACGGCGTCGACCGATCCGCCGGCCAGCCGCACGTCGACCCGACGGCCGTCGACCTCGACGTCGCGCAGCAGCAGCGCCTTCACGGCGCGGCGCACCCGGCACCGGCCGCCGAACGCGGCCCGGGGAACGGCACCACGGTCATCGCTGCGGACATCCTGCTCCTGGAGAACCCGACGGGCCGGACGCCGCTCGTCCCGCCCGGCGTCCGGCTGCCAGCATGCCAGCTCCACTCCGGCGGCGCATGCCACGGCCCGGCGGTCCGGGACTCAGCCGAGGGCCGCGATGACCTGGGGGAGCTCGGCCGTCGTGCGGATCCCCGGAGCCGCGGCGCAGACGACCGGGACGGCGTTGACCGCGCGGTTGGCCGTGTAACCGGGGGAGACGGACGCCATGCGTTCGAGCGGGATCGAGAAGCGCATGTCGACGTCGAGCGGCGCGTCGCCTTCGACCGCGAGGTGCCAGCCGGTGGAGCGGAGGTCCCAGTCCGCGTCGATCTCGGTGGTGCAGTACCAGGTGGCGCGGAAGTTCAGCACAGGGCGGCCGTCCCGCATGCCAGAGACCGTGATCCGCTGGGCGGCCACGGTGCCCGCCTCCAGGGTGCCCGCCGCGATGCGGACGGCACGGCTCGCAACCGCGACCTCTCCTCCCGCCTCCAGCGAGTCGAGGGGAATGGACAGGGCGTCCGCGACGGCGCGCAGCGACGGCCCGAAGCTGACCTTCCCGTGGGTCAGGCGGCGTTCGTCGAGCGCCGCGGGCGGCTTGCCGAAGCCCATGATGTCGAAGAGCAGGTCCGGCGAGTCTCGCCGCGACAGGTCGGCGAACTCGCTGATCGTCAGGGAGTCGAGCCGCCGCTGGATCGACGTCAGCACCAGCGGCACGGCCTCGGTGATGAACCCGGGGCTGCTCCCGGTGCTGTGGACCGAGGCGCCGCCGCGCTCGCACGCGGCCTCGACCCGCTCGCGCACGCCGGGGTCCATGCTGCCCGGGTGGTGGAACTCGCCCCGGGTCGTGACGACGTTCGCCCCCGACTCCAGCAGCCCGCACACCTCGTCGAAGTCGCACGCGGCCGGCATGTACAGGACGCAGTCCGCGCCGAGCGCCGTGATCTCGGCGGGGTCCCCGGTCGTGAGGACGCCGGTCGGCTCCAGCCCGCACAGTTCGCCTGCGTCGACACCGGCCTTCTTCGCGCTGTGGACGTACACCCCGGCCAGTTCCAGGCCGGGGTGCCCGATGACCTGCCGCAGCGCTCGGGCGCCGATGTTCCCGGTGGCCCACTGGACGACCCGGAGCGGCGGCGTGCTCGCGGCCATGTGCTCGCCTCCCATCAGCGGGGGTGGTCCATGAGGCGCAGGGCGTCGTCGGCGGCGGTCAGGACGGTGCCCGTCGGGGCGTCGGCCCCGGCGGCGAGTTCGGCGATGAGGCGGACGTCCTTCTGGAGCAGGGGGCCCGCGACGGGGGCCATCCGCCCGAGGTCCCCTCCGGTGGCGCTGACCCTGGTCAGCGCGAAGCTGACGCCGGTGCCGTGCGAGATGACCTCGGCGAGGGCCGCGGAGTCGACGTCCAGGGCGCGGCCGAGGGCGAACGTGCTGGCGGCGGTCGAGAGGTGGGCGGTGAAGAGCAGGTTGTTCAGCAGCTTGGCGAACTGCCCGGACCCGACGGGGCCCATGTGGATGACGGGCTCGGCGTAGGTCGCGAACACGGGGCGGCAGCGTTCGACGGCCTCGGTCTCGCCGCCCGCCATCACCAGGAGGCGGCCCTCCTCGGCGGCCGAGGGGCCGCCGCTCACCGGCGCGTCGATCAACCGCACGCCCTGCGCGCCGGCCAGCTCGGCCAGCCGGCGGCAGGTGTCGGGGTGGACGGTGCTGTGCACGACGACGACACCGCCCGGCCGGAGCCCGGCCAGCACGCCGCGCTCGCCGGAGAGGACCTCCTCGACGTCGGAGTCGTTCACCACGCAGACGCAGACGACGTCGCAGTCCACGGCCAGTTCGGCGGGCGAGACGGCGATCTTCGCGGGGGTGCCGGAGAACGGTTCGAGGGAGGCGGCTCGCCGCGCCCACAGGGTCGTCTCGTAACCGGCGTCGATGATCCGGCGTGCCATGGGGGCGCCCTGGAGGCCCAGGCCGATGAACCCGACGCGCATCAGGAGGCCTCCCGCCGGTGAACGGGGGAGATCAAGGGGGTGGGACTGCTCATTTCTCTCCTTGGGGGAGGGGCCATCCGTCAGTCGGCCTTCTTGGCGCCCGCGTTCTCGCGGGCGAGCACGCATTCCTCGACGAACGACAGGACCTCGAGGTGGTAGGCCGGGGCGGAGTAGCCCAGGCTCAGGTTGTGGCCGCCGTCCGCCTGCTCGTGGACGGCGACCCGGGGCGAGGCGGTGAACAGGGAAGCGATGTCCTCCAGCGCCGGAGGGCCGGACCGCCACCACATCTCGTGGTCGCCGAGGCTGTAGTGGACGGGGGCGGGGATCCGGGAGGCGAACCCGGGGAGGTCGTGCGGCCAGGCCTCGGACTCGACGCCCTCGTAGGAGGGAGCGGAGGCGGAGACGGCGGCGCCGCCGACGAGGTCGTCCGGGTAGAAGTGGGAAGGGCCCCAGAGGATGTCGCGCAGGCCGTCCCTCGCCTCCCTCTCCCGGCCCCGCCACTCCTCCCAGAGCCGCATGGCGCGTTCGTGGCGGTGCCGTCCGGTGCCCGCGAGCTCCAGTCCGAGCAGGTCCGCGCCGCGCTCGTCGCCCGCCATCCGCACGGCGAGCTCGCAGCCGCTCGAATGCGCCATCAGGAACACGCCCGCGCCTCGGGGACGCGATTCCAGCATCCGTTCCACCGCGGTGAAGGCGAGGTCGACCCGCCGGGCGGCGGAGTTCAGTTCCACCGCGTACGGGGCGGAGGCGCCGTATCCCGGCCGGTCGAGGGCCAGGACGGTGAACCCGAGTGCCGCGCCGGCCCGCAGCAGCGACAGCCGCGGCCGGTTCGGCGCGTCGTAGTACAGGCTCGTCGTCGCGCCGCCGTGCAGGGCCAGGACCACGGCCCGGGGGTCCGGCGCCTCCCGCAGCAGCGCCGACATCGGGACGCCGTCGACCTCGACGAGGAGGCGGGCGCTGGGACCGCCGCCGGTGAACGCCTCTTCGGGAGCGTCCGCCACCGGACCGGCCTCGCGGGGCGTCACGTGTCGGTCCTGAGGAGGATCGCCCCGCTGGGGGTGAGGCCCCCGCTGCTGACCACGGCGACCTTCGCGTCGGGCACCTGCCGCACCCCGCCCTCCCCGCGCAGCTGGACGATCGCCTCGTGGAACAGCCCCATGCCGTGGGTGCGCCCGTGCGACAGCTGGCCGCCGTGCGTGTTCAGCGGCAGGACGCCGTCGCGGGCGATGTTCTTGCCGCCGTCGAGGAAGTCCTTGGCCTCGCCGATCCCGCAGAAGCCCAGCGCCTCGATCCAGGACAGGCAGTTCATGGTGAAGCCGTCGTAGAGCTGGGCCACGTCGACGTCGGAGGGGCGCAGCGAGGTGCGCGTCCACATGTGGGCGGCCTGCCCGAGCACCTGGGGCTCGTGGGTGAGCGTGCTCTGGTCCCATTCGATCCGCTCGATGATCTGGGTGCCGACGGCCTCCACCCGGATGGGCGGCTTGGCCAGGTCGCGGGCGGCGTCCACGGCCGAGACGATGACGGCGACGGCGCCGTCGCAGGGCACGTCGCAGTCGTACAGCCCGAACGGGGTGGTGATCGGCCTGGCGTTCAGGTAGTCGTCCATCGTCATGGGGTCGCGGTAGACGGCCGTGGGGTTGAGGGCGGCGTTGGCCCGCTGGTTGAGCGCGATCCAGCCGAGGGTCTCGCGGGTGGTGCCGTAGCGCTGGAAGTGCCGCTGGGCGTTCTGGGCCAGGGTGTGGGCCGCCGACGTCGAGCCGAAGGGCATCCGCCAGGCCGAGGCGCCGCCCGCCCGGCCGCCCGGCGGGGTGATCTTCCCCTGCTTCATGAGCTCGTTGTAGGTGGCCTCCCAGAGGGTCCGGAAGCACAGCACGTGCCGGGCGAGCCCGCTGGAGACCGCCATCATCGCCGCGATGACCGAGCCTCCGGGGCCGAAGGTCTCGCCTCCGCCGTTGTGCCAGACCGGCCGGATGCCCAGGGCGGACTCCAGCGCGGTCACGCCGCCCTCGCCGAACCCGCCGAACGGCCCCGCGCCCGGGTAGGTGGCGAGGCCGTCGATGTCGTCCAGGGTCAGGCCGGCGTCGGCGACCGCGCGCTCGCACGCCTGGACGGTCAGGGACAGCGGGTCGACCATGAGGCGCCGTCCGATCTCGGAGGCCCCGATGCCGCTGATGGCGACCTTGTCCTCGAACTTCTCCGGCGTGACCATCGGGCGCACGTGGCGCCACATCTGGTCGGGCTCGATCTCGTCGCGCGGCGGCTCGGCGGGTTCCCCCTGCTCGGCGGCGGGCCGGAAGAGCGGCAGCCACACGTCCTCCACCTGCTCGAAGACGACCTCCACGCGCATGCCCAGCACCAGGTCGGCGGGATCGCAGCCGACGATGTTGGTGGTGAACCGGACGCGGGGGTCCTCCTCGATCGCGACCTGGGCCACGACGTAGGGGGCGGGCAGCCCGGGCAGGCCGAACCGCTCGTTGAGGGTGAAGCCGATGAGCGTCGCGAATCCGGAGACGGCGCGCACGCCGGTCCGGTGCCCGCGGCAGTAGCGGCAGACGGGTTGGGGCGGGTGGATCAGAGCCGAGCAGGACTCGCACTCCTGGAAGCGCAGCAGGCCGTCCGCCCCGGACGTCCAGAAGAACGTGTTCTCCTCGGTGAGCAACGGCAGGGGGCGTCCCGGGGACCCGGTCACATCGTCTCCTCGACTGTTCGTTTCTCCGCCGGTGCTTCTCCGGCCCGCCGGCGGCTCACGTGTTGCGGCCGCCGTTCACCCCGACGATCTGGCCGGTGATGTAACCCGCCTCCTCCGAGATGAGGAAGGAGCAGGTCGCGGCGAGGTCCTCGGGCCGGCCGACCCGGCGTACGGGGGTCCGCTGGACGTGGTCCTCGACCGTCCCGCCGAGCAGTCCGCGCTCCTCGGCCTTGCGCAGCATCGGGGTGTCGATGAAGCCGGGCGGCACGGCGTTGACGGTGATGCCGGCGGGGCCGAGCTCCAGGGCCAGCGCCTTGGTCAGCCCGTTGACCGCGGACTTGGCCGACACGTAGTGCGCCATGAACGGCTGGCCGGAGTGCGCGCTGGAGGAGGAGATGTTGACGATCCGCCCCCAGCCCGCCTCGACCATGTCGGGGAGCACGGCCTGGGTGCAGTGGAAGACGCCGTTCAGGTTGACGTCGATCACCCGCTGCCAGGCCTCGAACTTCAGGTCGGCGAAGCGCTTGAACCCGTCCAGCCCGGCCGCGTTGACCAGGATGGTGACGGGGCCCAGGTCCCGCCGGACCGAGGTGAGCGCCTCCTCGATCTGGTCCCGGTCGGTCACGTCGGCCTTGTACGCGTACTCGGCGTCCGGGGGGTTCAGGTCGAGCACGGCGACGGCGTGCCCGTCGGCCCTCAGTCGTTCGGTGATGGCCAGGCCGATGCCCGAGCCGCCGCCGGTCACTACAGCTGTTCTCACGTGAATGCCTCTTCGCCGAAGATCGTGGTCCGGTGCATCTCTCGCTGGGAGGACGCGTCGTAGGGGAGGGCCCGGTGCAGCATGCCGGTGTTGTCCCACATGACGAGGTCGCCGACCCGCCATTCGTGGGTGTAGCGGAAGCGCTCCCGGGTGGCGTGCTCGAGGAGCCCGTCGAGCAGGGCGCGGCTCTCGTCCGGGTCCATGCCGACGACGTGGTCGGCGGTCGAACCGATGACGAGTGAGCACCGGCCGTCCGCGCGCTCCCAGACCAGCGACACCTCCTGCTTGGGCAGGGTGTCCCAGAAGGCCTTCTCCCGGTCGGACGCGTGCGGCTTCACCAGGCGCTGGGAGGCGCCGAAGCTGTGCACCACGCGCAGGCCGCGGCAGCGCTCGCGCTCCTCCTCCGGGAGCTGGTCGTAGGCGGCGTAGGTGCTGGCGAACTCGGTGCCGCCGCCGACCGCGGCGACGTGCCGGGCCGTCAGGGTGGTCGCCTTGATCGGCACCGGGTCGGTGGTGCCGTCGATGTGCCACTGGAAGGTGCCCCTGAGGTACTCGGCCGCCACGTTCTTGGCGGGGTCGAGGGAGACCGTGAAGATCTCCGACCCGTTCACGTTCACGACCTCGCCGATCCTGCGGCTGAACGCGAGCTGCGTCTCGTCGTCGAGGTCCGCGCCCCGGACGAGCAGGACGCCGCGCCACTTCAGCGCCTCCAGGCACTGGTCGATCACGGCCCGGTCGAGCCAGTCGTCGATACCGGTGACCTCGACGCCCAGCGAGGGTCTCAGCGCTGCAGTCCGGATCACGAGAATCTCCCTTCCAGTTGTGAGAACACTACTCTCAAAATCGGTCCTTCCGGAAGGGGTCGGCGGTCTCTCGTGGAACCTTCGAGGGGGAAGTCGATATGGCCGGAGGGCCCTCCTTCATCGGGCATTCTCCTGAGCGGATGCTTGATTTGCAGGAAGTGAGAATGTAGTTTCCAGTCATTGACGAGGAGGCAGGATGGGATCTGAAGGCAAGGCGCTGGGCGTGACGAAGCGCCTGCTCATCGACGGGAGGCTGGTGGAGGCCGAACGCACGTTCGCCTCGGTCGACCCCGCGACGGGTGAGGTGTTCGGCCACGCGCCGGACGCCACGGTCGCCGACACCGAGGCCGCCGTCGGCGCGGCGCGGCGCGCTTTCGACACCACGGACTGGGCGACCGACCGGGAGCTGCGCGTCCGCTGCCTCGACCAGCTCCACCGGGCCCTGACCGAGCACAAGGAGGGGCTGCGCGAGCTGACGATCACCGAGGCCGGCGCCAGCCGCATGCTCACCCACGGCAACCAGCTCGACGTGCCCATCGAGATCGTCCGCTTCTACGCGGACCTGCTGCGGACCTACCCCCTGACCGAGGAGATCGGGGTGTCGGAGGACCGCGGCCGGCGCCACCGCCGCTGGATCGAGAAGGAGGCCGGGGGCGTCGTCGCCGCGATCCTGCCGTACAACTACCCCAACCAGCTCGCGCTGGCCAAGCTGGCGCCCGCGCTCGCCGCGGGATGCACGGTCGTGCTCAAGGCGGCCCCGGACACGCCGCTGACGACGCTGGCCCTGGGCGAGCTGATCGCCGAGCACACCGACATCCCGGCCGGCGTGGTCAACGTCGTGTCGTCGTCCGAGGTGGCGGTGGGGGAGCTGCTCACCACCCACCCCGGCGTGGACATCGTCAGCTTCACCGGCTCCACCCAGGTCGGACGCCAGATCATGGCCGCCGCGAGCAGCACGCTGAAGAAGGTCTTCCTGGAGCTCGGCGGCAAGTCCGCGATGATCGTCCTGGACGACGCGGACTTCGACACCGCGGCCATGTTCGCCGGGTTCACCATCTGCTCGCACGCCGGGCAGGGCTGCGCGCTCACCACCCGGCTGCTCGTGCCGAGGGAGAGCCACGACGAGATCGTGGAGAAGGTAGCGGCCTCGATGAGCCGGGTGTCGTACGGCGACCCCGCCGCCCCCGACACCTACATGGGGCCGCTGATCAGCGCCAGGCAGCGCGAGAAGGTGCACGGCATGGTCGAGCGGGCCGTCGCGGACGGCGCCAAGCTCGTGATCGGCGGGGAGAAGGTCGACCCGGGCTTCTTCTACAAGCCGACCCTGCTGGCGAACGTCGACCCCGACAGCGAGATCGCGCAGGACGAGGTCTTCGGGCCCGTCCTCGCCGTCATCCCCTACACCGACGAGGAGGACGCGGTGCGCATCGCCAACAACTCGATCTTCGGCCTGTCCGGGGCGGTGCACAGTCGCGACGAGGAGAGGGCGCTGCGGGTGGCGCGCAGGATCCGCACCGGCACGTTCAGCATCAACGGCGGCAACTACTTCGGGCCCGACGCGCCCTTCGGCGGGTACAAGCAGTCGGGTCTCGGCCGGGAGATGGGCGTCCAGGGGCTCGAGGAGTTCCTGCAGATCAAGACCCTGGCGACGGTGGTCGCATGAGGCCGCTGGAGGGGGTCCGCGTCGTCGAAGTGGCGATGTACGGCTTCGTCCCCTCCGCGGGGGCCGTGCTCGCCGAGTGGGGAGCGGACGTGATCAAGGTCGAGCACGCCGTCAACGGCGACCCCCAGCGCGGGCTCCGGCAGACCGGGGCCTTCCGCGTGGAGGGCGACCCGAACCCCAACATCGAGCACGCCAACCGGGGCAAGCGCAGCATCGGCCTGGACATGTCCACCCCCGAGGGAAAGGAGGTGCTGCTCGACCTGGCGAGCCGGGCCGACGTCTTCCTGACCAGCTTCCTGCCCGGGCACAGGCGGAAGTTCGGGATCGACGTCGACGACATCCGCGCGGTGAACCCGACGGTCGTCTACGCGCGGGGCAGCGCGCTCGGCCCCCGCGGCGTGGAGGCCGAACGAGGCGGATACGACATGACGGCCTTCTGGGCCCGTGCCTCGACCGCCGCCAGCATCACGCCGCCCGGAGTGGAGGGGATGATCACGCCGCCCGCGCCCGCGTACGGCGACACGATCTCCGGCACGAACCTCGCCGGGGGCATCACGGCGGCGCTGTTCCGCCGCGAACGCACCGGGGAGCCGTCCGTCGTGGACGTTTCCCTGCTCGGCAGCGGCCTGTGGGCGATGGGCCACGGCATCGCGCTGGCCCTCCACCTCGGCAAGGCCTGGGAGGCGCCCGTGCCGGGGGTCCACGGCTCGCCGGCCAACCCGCTCTCCGGTCTGTACCGCACGGCCGACGACCGGTACCTGTCCTTCGTCATGCTGCAGCCCGGCAAGTTCTGGGCCGACGTGTGCCGGCACATCGACCGCCCCGACCTGATCGACGACCCGCGCTTCGCCACCGCGGAGCTGATCTCGGCCAACACCCGGGAGGCCGTCGGGATCCTGCGGGAGGTGCTGGCCGCCCGCACCCTCGCGGAGTGGACCGAGCGCTT
This sequence comes from Actinocorallia aurantiaca, assembly GCF_039533685.1. NCBI lineage: Bacteria > Bacillati > Actinomycetota > Actinomycetes > Streptosporangiales > Thermomonosporaceae > Actinocorallia > Actinocorallia aurantiaca. Next base: position 207,693 of record NZ_BAAATZ010000034.1, read on the forward strand.
CGCGACCCTGGCCGGCCCGTGGGCCCCGGTGCAGGACGCCCTGCAGGTCGGCGACGACGCGCAGATCCGGGCGAACGAGTACCTGGTGCGGGCGGGGGAGCTCGAACTGGTCGCCAACCCCGTCCAGTTCGACGTCACCGCCCCCGCACCCGGCCCGGCCCCGGAGTTCGCCGCCCAGACCGAGGAGATCCTGCTGGAACTCGGGCTGGACTGGGAACGCATCATCGAGCTCAAGACCGCGGGCGCGGTCACCTGAGCCGTGAACACCGAGGCCGTCCGACGAGGAGGCCGGCCACGGGCCGGTGTGGTGGAGCGCGCCGGCTCCACCACACCACATCCGAGCAACAGGAGTCCCGCCCGGAGGCGGCCGCGATCCGCCCCGCGGGGCGGGTGACGAGGAGATCCCATGCGCAAAGACGACATGATCCTGATCAGCGTCGATGACCACATCATCGAGCCGCCCGACATGTTCATCAACCACCTGCCCGCCAAGTACAAGAACGACGCGCCCCGCCTGGTGCACCGCGACGACGGCACCGACGTGTGGCAGTTCCGCGACACCGTCATCCCCAACGCCGCCCTCAACGCGGTGGCGGGCCGGCCCAAGTCGGAGTACGGGCTGGAGCCGCAGGGCCTGGACGAGATCCGGCCCGGCTGCTACGACGTGCACGAGCGGGTGAAGGACATGAACGCCGGAGGAATCCTGGGGTCGATGAACTTCCCCTCCTTCCCCGGCTTCGCCGCCCGCCTGTTCGCGACCGAGGACGCGGACTTCTCCCTGGCGCTGGTGCGGGCGTACAACGACTGGCACATCGACGAGTGGTGCGCCGCCTACCCCGGCCGCTTCATCCCGATGGCGCTCCCCGCCATCTGGGACGCCGAGCTGTGCGCCGCCGAGGTGCGCCGCGTGGCGGAGAAGGGCTGCCGCTCCCTGACGTTCACCGAGAACCCCGCGGCCCTGGGCTACCCCAGCTTCCACAGCGAGTACTGGAACCCGCTGTGGAAGGCGCTGGTCGACACCGGCACCATCCTCAACGTGCACATCGGCTCCTCCGGCCGCCTGTCCATCCCCGCCGTGGACTCCCCGCCGGACGTGATGATCACGCTGCAGCCGATGAACATCGTCTCGGCCGCCGCCGACCTGCTGTGGTCGAGGGTGATCAAGGAGTTCCCGACCATCAAGATCGCTCTGTCCGAGGGCGGCACCGGCTGGATCCCCTACTTCCTGGAGCGGGTGGACCGGACCTTCGAGATGCACGCCACCTGGACGATGCAGGACTTCGGAGGCAGGCTCCCGTCGGAGGTGTTCCGCGAGCACTTCCTGACCTGCTTCATCTCCGACCCGCTGGGCGTGCGCCTGCGCGACGAGATCGGCATCGACAACATCTGCTGGGAGGCCGACTACCCCCACAGCGACTCCATGTGGCCGGGCGCCCCCGAGGAACTCCACGAGGTCCTGACCCGCTACGACGTGCCGGACGCGGACATCGACAAGATGACCCACCTGAACGCCATGCGCTGGTACTCCTTCGACCCCTTCCAGCACATCCCGAGGGAGCAGGCCACCGTAGGCGCCCTGCGGGCGGCCTCGGCCGACCACGACGTCTCCATCCAGTCCCGCAGCCACCGCATCATCGCCCCCGAGGAGAAGCTCGAGGGCTACCGCCAGCGCGCCCGCGCCGCCACCGCGGCGGCCGCCAAGTCCTGACGGACCACCGCACGAAGCCGGGGCCGGGGGCGTCATGCCTCCCGGCCCCGGCTCTTCGCCGTTGTCAGGAAGGACGTCGGCGGGGAAGGCCGGGCCCCCGGGCGGGACGAAAAGCGGCCCGCCGGGCGGCGGGTCGCTTTCGGCCGGGTGGCTGGGGTTCCGGGGTCAGGCGGGGCGGGCCAGGGGTTCCGTTGAAGTCCAGGTCTTGAGGAAGGCGGACATCTCGTCGACGACGGCGGCGCGCAGGGCGGTCGCGTCGGGGTGGACGTGGAGATTCACGGTGAGGCTGGAGCGGGCCGCGCGGGCGGCGAACGACAGGGAGTCGTCCAGGAAGGGGTCGGTGCCCGCGGCCAGGAGCCGGATCGGGGGCAGGCCGTGCAGGTTGGCGTGCAGCGGGCTCAGCAGCGGGTCGCGCGGCTCCGTGCCGTCGGCGTAGCGCGCCGCCTCCCGCTGGAGCCGGTCGAGGTCGAACCCGGGGTCGGCTCCGGCGTTGAACAGCAGGCTCGACGCCTGCAGGGTCAGGTCCAGCAGGCCCGAGACCAGCGTCGCGCAGCGGGGCAGCGGGGCTCCGGAATCGCGCAGGTGGACCATCAGCGCCGCCGCGAGGCCCGCTCCCGCCCTCTCGCCGGCGACCGCCACCGGCCCCAGAGCCTCGGCGTGGAGGTAGGCCGCGTGGACGTCGTGGAGCGAGGCGGGGAAGGCGGGGCGGTAGCGGGCGCAGACGACGGTGGCGCCCGTCCTCAGGGCCAGGTGGCCCGCGACGTCGAGCGCCGCTTCGGGAGAGTTGCCGAGGTACCGGTCGGCGTGAAGGTAGAGGACGGCCGGCCCGTCGGGGTCGGGAGGGCGCACGACCAGGCCGACGCGGCTCTCCTCGACCTGCAGTTCATCTGCCACGGTTCATCACCTTTTCCGCTGCCTCCCAGTGCTCGTCCGCCACCCACAGGCGGGCGAAGGCCCGTGCGGCTTCGTCGGGGGAGACGCCGCCGCTCATGACGCGTTTGATCGAACGTGAGGAGCCGTTGGCCAGTGACCGGGCCAGGGAGCGCCAGCCCTCTTCGAAGGAGTCCCGGGGGAGGACGAGGTCCAGCAGGCCGAGGCGTTCGGCCTCGGCGGCGTCGAGGACGCTTCCCGAGCCGGCCAGCATCAGGGCGCGGCCGCGGCCCACCAGGTCGGCCAGCCGCTCGGCGCCGCCCCAGGCGGGCATGATCGCCAGCGCGACCTGGTTGAAGCCGATCCTGACGTCGTCGGCGGCGACCCGGATGTCGGCGGCCACCGCGACCTCGGCGCCGCCGCCCAGGGCGTGGCCGTTCAGCGCGGCGACGACCGGCCCGGGGAAGGCGGCGATCCGGTCGCAGACGCTCCGCATCCGCAGGGCCATGTCCACGGCCTGCTCCTCGGTGCGCAGCGCGGCCAGCTCCTTCAGGTCGCCGCCGGAGACGAAGGCCCGGTCGCCCGCGCCCGTGATGGCCAGGGCCCGGGCGTCCGCCGCCTCGCCCAGGGCCTTGTCCAGCTCGTCCATGGTGGACGGGGCGATGGCGTTGCGGGCGTGCGGGCGGTTGATGGTGATGACCGCCAACCCGCCGTCCAGTTCGAGCTCTACCTCTGCCATGTGCGGTTCCTCCAAGCCTGGGGTGTGGGGGCCGTCAGTCCTCGTAGACGACGGTGACGTGCGGGGATGCCGGTTCGCCCTGGCAGGTGAGGATCCAGCCGTCGGCGACCTCGTCGTCGTCGAGCGCGTTGTTGATCTTCATCTGGGCGGCGCCCTCGGTGACCTGGGCGATGCAGGTGGCGCAGTTGCCCGCCTCGCAGGAGAAGGGCGGCGAGAGGCCGGCCCGGCGCGCGCTCTGCAGGAGGGTCTCGCCGGAACGCCGCGGGACCGTGTGCTTCTTCCCGGCGAGGACGATGCTGACGGTGCCCTCCGTCTCCTCGCCCGCGGGTTCGTCCTCCTCGAGCCCGAAGCGCTCGATGAAGAGCTGTCCCGGATCGGCCCCGTGCGCCAGCAGGGCACGTTCCACCAGGTCCATGAAGGGGTCGGGGCCGCAGATGTAGAAGTCGGCGTCCAGCGCGCCGGCGGCGAACTCCTTCACCCCGGACTCGGTGACGAATCCGGACAGAGAGTCCAGGTGATGGTGGACCTCGAACCGGTCGGGGTACCGCTCGGCCAGCTCTGCCAGGACCGCCCGGAAGATGACCGATTCGTCGTCCCGGTCGGCCGTGAGCAGCCGGACCCGCCTGTCCGTGGTGGCCAGCGCGGTCTTGACGAGCGACAGGACCGGCGTGACGCCGCTGCCCCCGGAGAACGCCACCAGGGGGGCGCCGGTCTCCCGCAGGCAGAAGACCCCGGCGGGGAGCGTGGCCTCCAGGAGGTCGCCGGGGGAGAGGTCGTCGTGCATCCAGTTCGAGACCAGGCCGCCCGGCACGCGCTTCACCGTCGTCGTCAGTTCGGGATCGGTGGCCGGGGAACTGGACATCGAGTAGCTGCGCAACGTCCCGCACGCTTTGAACGTCAGGAACTGCCCGGCCTGATAGTCGAAAGACGCGTCAAGGACGTATGTCCGGGTGTCGGCTGTCTCCTGGATGATCCGCTTGATCCGGACCGGATGGAAGCCGTGGTCTCGTGCCATGTCTGGAATTTATCTTCTCTTCCTGGGAGATTACAATTCTCGCCCCCATGAACGGAGCTCTCATCATGCGAACGATCCCCCCGGAACTGGTCGAGCGGTACGAGGCGGAAGGCTGGTGGACCGAGGAGACGATCGGAGACCTGCTGGCCAGGGGCCTCCGGGAGGCGCCGGACGTGGAGTTCCGGGTGCACTCGGCCGTACGCCCCTGGTCGGGGACGTTCCGCGACGTCGAACTCGTCGCGCGCAGGCTGGCCGCCGGACTGCGCGAACGGGGCGTGGGCCCGGGCGACACGGTCGTGTTCCAGCTGCCCAACTGGATGGAGGCCGCCGCGGTCTTCTGGGCGTCGTCGCTCCTCGGCGCGGTCGTGGTGCCGGTCGTGCACTTCTACGGGCGCAAGGAGCTCGGCTACATCCTGGACACGGTCCGGCCGCGCGTCTTCATCGGGGCCGAGGGCTTCGGGCGCATGGAGTTCCAGGCCGACCTGTGCGCCGGCGTGCCCGTCGTCGGCGTGGTGGGGCGGGACTTCGACGACCTGCTCGCCGACGAGCCCCTGGAAGGCGTCCTCGCGACCGACCCGTCCGGCCCCGCGCTGATCGCCTTCACCTCCGGCACCACCAGCGACCCCAAGGGCGTGGTCCACAGCCACCGGACCCTCGGCCACGAGACGCGCCAGCTCGCCGGCCTCTACCCGCCGGACCGGGGCAAGCAGCTCACGTCGGCCCCCGTGGGCCACTTCATCGGCATGGTGAACGCCTTCCTGATCCCGGTGCTGGACGGCACGCCGGTGAACCTCGCCGACGTCTGGGACCCGGCGCGGGCGCTGTCGCTGATGATGAGCGACGGTCTCACCGTGGGCGGCGGCGCGACGTACTACGTGACGAGCCTGCTGGACCATCCCGACTTCACCCGCGAGTACCTGCCGTACATGAGGTACGCGGGCCTCGGCGGCTCGTCGGTGCCCTCGGCGGTGACCGACCGCCTGGACGGCCTCGGCATCACGGTGTTCCGCTCCTACGGCAGCACCGAGCACCCGTCGATCACGGGTTCGCGGTACACGGCCCCCGCGGGCAAGCGCCTCTACACCGACGGGGACGTCCTGCCCGGCGTGGAGGTCCGGCTGGCCGAGGACGGCGAGATTCTCAGCCGGGGCCCGGAGCTGTGCCTGGGCTACACGGATCCGGCCCTGACGGAGGCGGCCTTCGACGAGGAGGGCTGGTACCGCACCGGCGACATCGGCGTGCTCGACGAGGACGGCTATCTCACGATCACCGACCGCAAGTCCGACATCATCATCCGCGGCGGCGAGAACATCAGCGCCCTGGAGGTCGAGGAGGCGCTCCTGGCGCTGCCGGGGGTCGCGGAGGCCGCGGTGGTGGCGGTTCCCGACGAGCGGCTCGGCGAGCACGCCGCGGCGGTCGTGCGGCTGAGGCCCGGGCACTCCCTGCCCTCCCTCGAGGAGGTGCGCGTCCACCTGGAGGGCGTGGGCCTGGCCCGGCAGAAGTGGCCGGAGGAGCTGCACGAGGTGGCCGACTTCCCGCGCACGGCCAGTGGCAAGGTCCAGAAGTTCGTCCTCCGCAGGGACTTTCGAGACATTGCAGTATGCTCCGCTTGAGAATAGGATTCTCATAATCAGCCAAGGAGGATCTCCAATGCCGTCACGCGAGCTGCCGTATCCGGTCTTCGACGCGGACAACCACCTGTACGAGCCCCAGGACGCGTTCACGCGGTACCTGCCCGAGGAGTACAAGGGCGCGATCCAGTACGTGCAGGTCGGGAAGCGGACGAAGATCGCGATCCGGGGTCAGATCAGCGAGTACATCCCGAACCCAACGTTCGAGGTGGTGGCCCGACCGGGCGCCCAGGAGGACTACTTCAAGAACGGCAACCCCGAGGGCAAGTCCTATCGGGAGATCGTCGGCGAGCCGATGCGCTCCATCCCGGCGTTCCGGGAGCCGGGCCCGCGCCTGGAGCTGATGGACGAGCAGGGCGTCCAGCGCACCCTGATGTTCCCGACGCTGGCGAGCCTGCTGGAGGAGCGGATGCGGGACGACCCGGATCTGACCCATGCGGTCGTCCACTCGCTGAACCAGTGGCTGGACGAGGTGTGGTCCTTCAACTACAAGGACCGCATCTTCACCACCCCGGTGATCACGCTGCCGATCGTCGAGAAGGCCATCGAGGAGCTGGAGTGGGTCCTGGAGCGCGGGGCGCGCGCCATCCTGATCCGCCCCGCTCCGGCGTACGGGCTGCGCGGCCCCCGGTCGTTCGCGCTGCCGGAGTTCGACCCGTTCTGGAAGCTGGTGCAGGACTCCGGCACGCTGGTGGCCTTCCACTCCTCCGACAGCGGCTACGCGCGCTATGTCAGCGACTGGGAGGGCGCGGGCCAGGAGTACCTGCCGTTCAAGCCGCAGCCCTTCCGCGCTCTCGGGCAGTGGCGGCCGATCGAGGACGCGGTGGGATCGCTGATCGCCCACGGCTGCCTGTCGCGCTTCCCCGATCTGAGGATCGCGACCGTGGAGACCGGGTCGTCGTGGGTCGCGCCGCTGATGGCGAGCCTGAAGGACGCCTACAAGAAGATGCCGCACGGCTTCGAGGAGAACCCGGTGGAGCAGATGCGCCGCCTGATCCACGTCAGCCCGTTCATCGAGGACGACATGGCGGCGCTGGGCGACCTGCTGGGGATCGACCGGGTGCTGTTCGGCTCGGACTACCCCCACCCCGAGGGCAAGGCCGACCCGATCACCCACGTCGACAACCTCACGGCTTTCGACGACGAGGACAAGGCCAAGATCATGGGCGGCAACCTGGCAAGGCTGATCTCGCGATGAAGTGGGACACCATCCCCGAGATGGTGCTCAGCTCCGCCGACCGCTTCGGCGACGCCGAAGCGGTCGTGGACGGGCCGCTCCGGCTCACCTTCACCGAACTCGTCGACCGGATCCGCGTGGCCGCGGGCTCCTTCGCGCAGGCGGGTGTCGAGAAGGGGGACCGTGCGGCCGTCTGGGCGCCCAACTCGGCCGAATGGATCATCGCGGCGTTCGGCCTGCTGACGGCCGGCGGCGTGCTGGTCCCGGTCAACACCCGCTTCAAGGCGGAGGAGGCGCACGACGTCATCCGCCGCAGCGGGGCCAAGCTCGTGCTGTCGCAGCCGGGCTTCCTCGGCCAGGAGTACCTGGCTCCGCAGGGGGTGCCGTCGATCGACCTGAAGTCGGACTTCCTGTCCAGCGGAAACCCCTTCGAACGGAAGGTGAGCGGCGGGGACATCGCCGACGTCGTCTTCACCTCCGGCACGACGGGGCGCCCCAAGGGCGTCATGATGAACCACCGCCAGACGCTCCGGCTGTACTCCGAGTGGTGCGATCTGGCCCAGGTGCGCGAAGGCGACCGCTACCTGATCGTCAACCCGTTCTTCCACATCTTCGGGTACAAGGCGGGCTGCATCGCCTCCATGATCCGGGGCATGACCGTCCTCCCGATGGCGGTCTTCGAACCGGAGAAGGTCTTCGAGCTGGTGGAGCGCGAGAGGGTGACGGTGCTGCCCGGCCCGCCCACGCTCTACCACTCGCTGCTGGAGGCGGGGAAGGGACGCGACCTGTCGTCCCTGCGCGTCGCCGTGACCGGCGCCGCGGACATCCCGGTCGAGCTGATCCGCCGGGTGAGCGAGGAACTGCCCTTCGAGTCGATCATGACCGGCTACGGGCTCAGCGAGGCGGGGACCGCCACGGCGTCCCGTCCCGGCGACTCGTTCGAGGAGATCGCCACGACGGTCGGCACCCCCTGCGACGGCGTCGAGGTGCGAATCGCCGAAGACGGCGAGGTCCTGATCCGCGGCTACAGCGTCATGCAGGGCTACCTCGACGACCCGGCCGCGACCGCCGAGGCGGTCGACGCCGACGGCTGGCTGCACACCGGCGACCTCGGCTCGCTGGACGAGAAGGGCCACCTGCGGATCATCGGCCGCAAGAAAGACATGTTCATCGTGGGCGGGTTCAACGCCTATCCGGCGGAGATCGAAGGTTTCCTCCTGGAGCATCCGGCCGTGGCGCAGGCCGCCGTCATCGGGGTCCCCGACGAGCGGCTCGGCCAGGTCGGCAAGGCCTTCGTCGTCCCGCGCGGACCGGTCACGGAGGAGAAGCTGATCGCCTGGAGCCGGGAGCGCATGGCCGGCTACAAGGTGCCCCGTTCCGTGGTGTTCCTGGAGGAGCTGCCGCTGAACGCCACCGGCAAGGTGATGAAGGACCTGCTGCGATGACCGCCGCGTCCTGCTTTGCTCCCTGATCGCTGTACGGAAGGAGTCGACATGCGTCTCGGATTCATCGGCGCCGGGAGGATGGGCCGCCCGATGGCGCGCCGCCTCGCCGAGGCCGGCCACGACGTGCGGGTGCTGGCCCGCTCGCCCGAGGCCCGCTCGGCACTGGAGGAGGAGGGCCTGAGCCCCGCGGACGGTCTCGCCGAGGCCGCCGCCGGAGCGGACGCCGTCGTGGTCTGCGTCTTCACGGACGAACAGGTCCGCGAGGTCTGCCTCGACGGAGGGCTGCTCGACGCGATGCCGTCGGGTTCCGTCCTCGTCGTCCACACCACCGGCGGCCCGAGGACGGCCGAGGACGTCGCCGCGAGGGCCGCCTCGCGCGGGATCGACGTGGTCGACGCCCCGGTGAGCGGGGGCCCGCACGACATCGCGGCGGGCCGGGTGACGGTCTTCGCGGGCGGCGCGGACGAAGCGGTGGCCAGGGTCCGTCCCGCGTTGGAGAGCTACGGCGATCCCGTCCTGCACGTCGGCCCTCTCGGCTCCGGCCAGCGGGTCAAGCTCCTCAACAACGCCCTGTTCGCCGCCCAGCTCGGCCTGCTCGCCGACGCGGTGCGGCTGGGAGGCCAGTGGGGAGTGGAGGAGTCGGTGCTGCTCGGCGCCCTCCCGCACGGGAGTTCCACGAGCCGCGCCCTGTCGGGCGTCGTGTCCCGTGGGTCGGTCGCGGGTTTCGCCTCCTCGACCCGTGACTTCCTGTCCAAGGACGTGGACGTCCTCAGAAAGGTCGCCGCCGACCTCGGCGGCGACCTCGGCGCGCTGGACGCGGGGCTCGCCACCCTGGCCGCCGCGCTGACCCCCTCTTCGAAGGAATGAACGCCATGGAGCGAGGAGTGCTCTACGTCGCCAGCCGTCCGAGCTCGCCGGAGCGGGAGGCGGAGTACAACGACTGGTACGAGCGGGTGCATCTGCGGGACGTGTGCTCGCTGCCGGGGTTCGTCGGCGCGAAGCGGTTCGCTCCCGTGCAGGACGACGGTCCCTACGTGGCGCTGTACGAGATCGAAGGCGAGGACCTGAACGAGGTCGTCGGCGGGCTGTTCAAGGCGGCCGCGGAAGGACGGTTCGACATGTCGGACGCGATGCAGTTGGACCCGAGGCCTGAGATCCGGGTTCTCAGGCTCACCGGCTCCTACGGAGAGGGGACGCCGGGCGAGGCCTGAGCCCGCTCCTCTCCGGGCACGG
>NZ_BAAATZ010000034.1:217524-317417 GCF_039533685.1 Actinocorallia aurantiaca
TGCTTCCCCCGCGCAGGTCGGCGCCGCGTTTCACGCCATCTGATTCTCTAGAGCGGTATTGGCATTCTCGTTTTTTGCAAGTAGCGTATCCAGCGATGAACGACTTCGCCCAGACCTCGTCCGGCATCCCCCTCCAGCCGGTCTACGGACCGGCGGACCGGCGTGCCGAGCCGCCCGACCCGGGCGGCTTCCCCTTCACCCGCGGCAACTTCCCCTCCGGTTACCGGAAGAAGATGTGGACGTTCCGGCAGTACTCCGGCTTCGGCACCGCCGAAGAGTCCAACCAGCGCTACCGCTACCTGCTGGAGCAGGGCGGCACCGGCCTGTCGGTGGCGCTCGACCTGCCCACCCAGTGCGGCTACGACTCCGACGACCCCGAGGTGGGCGAGGAGGTCGGCAGGGTCGGCGTCGCGATCGACACCCTCGCCGACGCCGAGGTCCTGTTCGAGGGCATCCCCCTGGACCGGATCAGCACCAGCTTCACCATCAACGGGACCGCCGCGATCCTGCTGGCCTTCTACGTGGCCGCCGCCGAACGCAAGGGCGTGCCCCGCGAGAAGCTCACCGGCACGATCCAGAACGACATCCTCAAGGAGTACGCCTCGCGCGGCACCTGGATCTGGCCGCCCGAGCCGTCCCTGCGGCTCATCGCCGACACCATCGAGTTCTGCGCCGCCGAGGTGCCGCGCTTCAACGCGATCTCGGTGGCCGGCGCGCACTTCCGCGACGCCGGGGCCAACGCCGTCCAGGAGATGGCCTTCACCCTCGCCGACGGCGTCACCTACTGCGACACCGTCATCGAGCGCGGCCGGATGACGATCGAGCAGTTCGCGCCGCAGGTCTCCTTCTTCTTCTACACGCACGGCGATTTCTTCGAGGAGATCGCCAAGTACCGCGCGGGCCGCCGCCGCTGGGCGACGATCGTCCGGGAGCGCTACGGGGCGTCCTCCGACAAGGCGTCGATGTTCCGCTTCGGCTGCGTGTCCGGCGGCGCCTCCCTGTACGCCCCGCAGGCGCAGAACAACATCGTCCGGGTCGCCTACGAGGCGATGGCCTCGGTGCTCGGCGGCGTCCAGTCGATGTTCACCGCGGCCTGGGACGAGCCGTTCGCGCTGCCCAGCGAGGAGTCGGCGACGCTCGCCCTGCGCACCCAGCAGATCCTCGCCTACGAGACCGGAGTGACCCGCGTCGCGGACCCGCTCGGCGGCTCCTACTTCGTGGAGGCGCTCACCGACGCCACCGAGGAGAAGATCATCGAGATCATGGAGGACCTCGAACGGCACGGCGGCATGGTCCGCGCCATCGAGGACGGCTACCTGCAGGGCCTCATCGCGGACGAGGCCTACAAAGTCCACCGGCAGATCGAGGCGGGGGAGAAGCCGGTCGTCGGCGTCAACCGCTTCACCTCCGACGAGCCCGCGCCCGACCTGGCGACCTACGAGCTGGACGCCGAAGGCCGCGAACGCCAGTTGAAGCGGCTCGCCAAGGTCAAGGCCGAACGCGACTCCGCGGCGGTCCGCGACACCCTCGCCGCCCTGTCCCGCGCGGCGGAGGGCACCGAGAACCTGATGGGCCCCCTGATCGACTGCGCCAACGCCTACTGCACGGTCGGCGAGATGGTCGACGCGCTCAGGGACGTCTGGGGCGAGTTCCAGCAGCCGGTGGTGTTCTGATGCCGACCAGAGTCCTCGTGGCCAAGCCCGGCCTGGACGGCCACGACCGCGGCGCGAAGATCGTCGCCCGCGCCCTGCGCGACGCCGGATTCGAGGTGGTCTTCACCGGCATCCGGCAGAAGGTCGACGACATCGTGGCGATCGCCCTCCAGGAGGACGTGGCCGTCGTCGGCCTCAGCATCCTGTCCGGAGCGCACGTCGCCCTGACCGCCAGGACCGTGGAGGCGCTCCGGGCCGCGGACGCCGGGGACATCGCGGTCATCGTCGGCGGGACCATCCCCCTGGCCGACGTGCCGAAGCTGAAGGAGGCGGGCGCCGCCGCCGTCTTCCCGACCGGAACCCCGCTGGACGTCCTGGTCGCGGAGATCCGCGAGCTGACCTCCGCCCCCGCCTCACCCTGATCCTCCGCGTCCCGTGCGAGGAGCGAAACCGAGAACAGCTGAGAACCTGGAGGAACCGTGCGGATCGGTGTGATGATCGGGGCGGAGCGGGGGGACGGCGCACGCAAGGTCGCGAAGCTGCTCGCCGACATTGAGTGGGCCGAGTCCGCGGGAATGGACAGCGCGTGGATCCCGCAGGTCCCCACCGACTTCGACGCGCTGACCGCGGTCGCCCTGATGGGCGCGCGGACCTCGCGCATCGAACTGGGGACGGCGGTCGTGCCGCTCCAGGCACAGCACCCGATCGCCCTGGCCCGGCAGGCGCTGTCCGCGCAGGCCGCGGCAGGGGGACGGCTGGCGCTGGGCGTCGGCCCGTCCCACCACTGGATCGTCCAGGACATGCTGGGCCTGCCGTACGAGAAGCCCGCGGCCTACACCCGCGACTACCTGGAGGTCCTGCGCGCGGCGCTGAACGGCCCGGGTCCGGTGGACGTGGAGAACGGCACGTTCAAGGTGCACAACCCGCTGGACCTCGGCCCGGTGTCCCCGATGCCGGTGCTGGTCGCCGCGCTCGGCCCGGTCATGCTGAAGCTGGCCGGCGAGCACGCCGACGGGACGGTGCTGTGGATGGCCGACGAGCGGGCGGTCGCCGAGCACGTCGTGCCGCGCATCACCAAGGCGGCCGAGGAGGCCGGACGCCCGGCCCCGCGCATCGTCGCGGGAGTCCCGGTCTGCCTGTGCGAACCCTCCCGGGTCGACGAGGCCCGCGAGCGCGCCAACCGGATCCTGGGCGAGGCGGAGATCTCGCCCAACTACCAGAAGCTGCTGGAGTACGGCGACGCCAGGGACGTGGGTGACCTGTGCGCGGCCGGTGACGAGAAGGCGATCGCGGCACGCTTCCAGCGGTTCGCCGACGCAGGTGTCACCGACCTGTCGGTGCGCCTGCTGCCGATCGGCGACACCCGGGACGAACTGGTCGCCTCCAAGTACCGGACCCGAGAGATGATCTCCGAGCTCGCGAAGGACTTCCGGTGAGCCCCGGACCGCTGGCGGGCATCAGGATCCTGGAGGTCGGCCACATGCTGGCAGGCCCCTACGCGACGATGATGCTCGCCGACCTCGGAGCCGAGGTCACCAAGATAGAACCCCCCGGCGGGGACATCTCCCGTCAGGTGAGCGACGCCTACTTCGCCAGCCTCAACCGGGGCAAGCGCAGCATCAGCCTCGACCTCGGCTCCGAGGAGGGGCAGGCGCGGCTGGGCGGGCTCGTGGCGGAGTCGCACGCGCTGCTGGTGAACCTGAAGCCGTCGGCGATCCGCCGCCTCGGCCTCACCTACGAGGCCCTGCGCCGCTGGAACGAGCGCGTCGTGTGCGTCGCGCTCACCGGTTTCGGGCTGGACGCGGGCGACGACCCGGCCTTCGACTACGTCGTCCAGGCCTCCACGGGCGTCGCCTCCCTCACCGGCGACCCGGACGGGCCGCCGACCCTGCCCGGCTACTCGTCGGCCGACAACTCCTCGGGCCTGACCGCCGCGCTCGGCCTGCTCGCCCAGATCGTCTCCGGACGCGGCGGCCAGGTGGAGGTCTCCCTGCGGGACGTGATGCTCTCCCAGCTCAACTACCGCGCGTCGGCCCACCTCAACGAGGGCTCGGAGCCCAGGCGCCTGCCCTTCGGCGCCCACTCCTACTACGTGCCCGCCCAGCTCTTCCCGACGGCCGAGGGTCACCTGGCCCTGTTCGTCACCCATGACGGCTTCTGGAAGTCGTTCGCGTCCGAGGCCGGCATCGAGGGCTTCCCCACGATGGCCGAGCGCGCCGAGCGCCGCGAGGAGGTCCTGGCCGTGGTGGCGAAGGCCCTGGCCACCGACACCGCGGCCTCCTGGGAGGCGAGGCTCCGCCCGTCGGGCGTCCCCGCCGCGGCCGTGCGGACGCTGCCGGAGGCGCTGGAGGCCACCCCCGAGATGGTCGTGGAGGCGGGCGGCTTCCGCCTGGTCGGCAGCTCCATCAAGGTCGCGGGCTACGAGCCCGACTACCGGCCGCCGCCCCGCCTCGGCGAGCACGGGGACCTGTCCGGCTCTCCCTGACCGCCCCTGCGAGCGATCGGACTTTGCACGTCGAGAAAGGCACGATCCATACGATTCCTGGAGGTACAGTCAGGTGGAGACCGGAGACGAGATCTACTGGGACCCCTACGACGCGAAGCTCGCTCAGGACCCGTACCCGATCTACCGGCGGCTTCGGGAAGAGGCGCCGCTCTACTACAACGAGAAGTACGACTTCTACGCCGTCAGCCGCTTCGCCGACTGCGAGCGCGGCCTGCCGGACTGGAAGGCGTTCTCCTCGTCCCGCGGCGACATCCTCGAGATCATCCAGTCGGGGTTCGAGATCCCGTCGGGCACCCTCATCTTCGAGGACCCGCCCGTCCACGACATCCACCGCCGCCTGCTCTCCCGGGTCTTCACCCCGCGGCGGATCGGCATGCTGGAGCCGCAGGTGCGGCGGTTCTGCACCGACGTCCTGGACCCGCTCGTCGGCGCCGGCCGCTTCGACCTCATCGAAGCGGTCGGCGCCGAGATGCCGATGCGCGTGATCGGCATGCTCCTCGGCATCCCCGAGGCCGACCAGCCGGCCATCCGCGACATGGCGGACGACGCCCTGCGCACCGAGGACGGCGGGAAGATGGACTTCAAGGGGTCCGAGAACCTCACCAGCGACGCCTTCGGCGAGTACATCGACTGGCGCAGGGAGCACCCGTCGAACGACCTGATGACCGACCTGCTGAACGCCGAGTTCGAGGACGAGCACGGCGAGATCCGCAGACTCACCCGCGACGAGGTCCTGACCTACGTCACGGTCGTCGCGGCCGCGGGGAACGAGACGACGGGGCGGCTCATCGGCTGGATCGGAGCCGTGCTGGCCCGGCATCCCGACCAGCGCCGCGAGCTCGTGGAGAATCCGTCCCTGGTGCCCGCCGCCATCGAGGAGATCCTGCGCTACGAGCCGACCGGGCACTCCATCGCCAGGTACGTCAACGAGGACGCGGAGTTCCACGGCCGGACGGTGCCCGCCGGCAGCGCCCTGCTCTTCATCGTGGGCTCCGCCAACCGGGACCCCCGGCGTCATGCCGAACCCGACCGCTTCGACGTCCACCGCGGTACCGGCCAGCAGCTGACCTTCGGCCTGGGCGGGCACTACTGCCTGGGCGCGGCGCTGGCCCGGCTGGAGGGGAGGGTCGCGATGGAGGAGATCCTCAAGCGCTTCCCCACGTGGGAGGTGGACTGGGACGACGCGAAGCTCGGGCAGACGTCCACGGTCCGGGGCTGGGAGACCCTCCCGCTCCTCATCGACTGACCCGCGACGGAACGGGTTCCCGAGCCGGGAGGTCTCGGCAGAGGGGACCCGTTCTGGTATGAATGTTCTGTTTATATGAGAACATAATTCTCATTGATGAAATGGGAGCCTCTCAATGGTGTGCATGCCTGAAGCGTGTGGCGAGGACACGACATGAACGAACGGGTCGCGCTCGTCTTCGAGGAGCGGGAGTACGGCCTCACCGAGCTGAGGTCGATGGCCGACGGGATGGCCGGGACGCTGGTGCGGCGGGGGGTGCGGCCGGGGGACAGGGTCGCGCTCATGTCGTCGAACCGGCCGGAGTTCGTCGTGGCGGTGCAGGCGGTCTGGCGGGCGGGAGCCGCGGTCGTGCTGTTCAGCCCCGCGTGGAAGCGGACCGAGGCCGAGCACGCCCTGGCGATCACGCGCCCGTCGCACGCGGTGGGCGACCATCCGGTGCTGGCCGAGCTGATGCCGATGCTGCACCTGGACGATCCGGTCGAGTCCGGGCCCGCGCCCTCCGTGGAGCACGATCCGCAGTCCGACGCCGTGCTGGTGTTCAGCTCGGGCACGACCGGGATGCCCAAGGCCGTCCGGCACACGCACGCCTCGTTCGGGGCGGCCGTCGAACACTGGCGGCAGGTGCTCGAGCTGACGGCGGACGACCGGATCCAGGTCACCACGCCGCCCTCGCACATCCTCGGCATCCTCAACATCATCACCGCGCTGCAGACCGGCGCCTGGCTGCGGCTGCACCGCCGGTTCGACCTGGACCGGATGCTGCACCACATCGAGGCCGACCGCATCACCGTGGAGATGGCGGTCGCGCCGATCGCGCTGGCCATGGCCTCCCACCCGGAACTCGAGTCCTACGACCTCTCGTCACTGCGCTACATCATGTGGGGCGCGACGCCGGTGACGCCGAGCGTCGCCGAGACCGTCACCCGGCGCACCGGGGTCTCCTGGCTGCCCGCCTACGGGGCCAGCGAACTGCCCGTCATCGCCGGCAACCCGATCGAGGGAGCGCGGCTCGACAGCGCGGGCCGCGCCGGGCCCGGCGTGGAACTGCGCGTGGTGTCGCTGGACACGGGTGAGCCGGTCGCACCCGGCGAGACCGGGGAGATCCAGGCCCGCGCGGAGTCGCTGATGGCCGGCTACCTGCCCGAGGAGGCCACGGAGGGCGCGTTCACCGACGGCTGGTACCGCACCGGCGACGTCGGCAGCGTCGACGCCGACGGCTGGGTACGGCTCACCGACCGGTCCAAAGAAATGATCAAGGTGCGCGGGTTCCAGGTGGCGCCCGCCGAGGTCGAGGCGGTCCTGCACGGGCATCCCGCCGTCGCCGACTGCGCGGTCTTCGGCGTCCCCGACGCCGCGAGCGGGGAGGCGATCGTCGCGGCCGTCGCGACGCACGCCCCGGTCGGACCCGAGGAGCTCATCGCGCTCGTCGGCGAACGCCTGGCCTCCTACAAGCGGCCCAGCGAGGTGCTGCTCGTGCCCGAGATCCCCCGCCTGCCCTCCGGCAAGGTGCTGCGCCGAGTCCTCAAGGAGCGTCATGGACGCACGTCTGACCACTGAACAGCGGGAACTGCGGACCGCCGCCGCCCGGCTGGCCGACGACCTGGGGCCCGGTTCCGTCCTCGACCTCGACGACGCCGACCGGGCGGCCCGCCTGGAGAAGGCGGTGGCCGCAACGGGCTGGCGGACCATGCGCTCCGACGGCGCGTCCGGCGTGGAGGTCGCCGTCGTCGCCGAGGAGTTCGGGCGCGGGCTGGTCGACGCGCCCTTCCTCGGCCCGGTGCTCGCCGACGACCTGCGCAGGCGCACCGGCGCCGTGGACCCCTCCGAGGCGTGGACGGTCGCGGTGGGCGCCGCCGCCCTGGACGCCAAGGGAAGCGAGCGGGTCGTCACGCTGGACGGCACCCGGCTCCTCGCCGGTCGCGTCGGCTCGCTCGTCCCCGGCGCCGACCTGACCCGCCGGACCGCCGAGGTCATCGGCCCCCTGGATCCCGCCGGGGAACTCGCGGAGGAGGACGCCCTCCGCTGGCACGCGCTGGCGCTGGTCGCCACGGCCGCCGACCTCGTCGGCACGTCGCGCGGCGCGCACGCACTCGCCTGCGACTACGCGAAGGTCCGCGCGCAGTACGGCAGGACGATCGGCTCCTACCAGGCGGTGGCGCACCTGCTGGCCGAGTCCCTCGCCCTGATCGAAGGCTCGGTGAGCGTCCTGCGGCACGCGGCGTGGGCCGTCGACGAGCTGGACCCCGCCGAGGCCGTCAACGCCGCCCGGATCGCCAAGGCCTACTGCACGCGCGCCGCTCGGACCATCTGCGAGACGTCCGTGCAGGTGCACGGCGGCATCGGCAACACCTGGGAGTGCCTGGCCCACGTGTATCTGCGGCGGGCGCTGACCTCCACCGACCTGTTCCCCGTGCGCTTGAAGGAGATCGACCTTGGACTTTCGTGACTCGCCCGAGGAGGCCGCCTTCCGGGCGCGGCTGAGGTCCTGGCTCGGGGAGACGGCCGGACGGTTCCCCACCTCGGGAGACGAATACTGGAGGAGGCAGGGCGAGTGGCACCAGGCGCTCTACTCCGCCGGGTTCTTCGGCCTGTCCTGGCCGAAGGAGTACGGCGGCCACGAGCTGCCCCCCGTCTACGACGTCATCCTGGACGAGGAACTGGCCCGCGCGGGCGCCCCGCCCCGGCCCAGCCTCGGCTACCTGATGCAGGGCCTGGGCAGGCACGGGAGCGAGGAACTGCGGAACCGCTTCCTGCCCGGGATGATCGACGGGACCGAGCGCTGGTGCCAGGGTTTCAGCGAGCCCGGCGCGGGCTCCGACCTGGCCTCCCTGACGACCACCGCCGTCCGTGAGGGCGACGAGTACATCCTCCACGGTCACAAGATCTGGACGAGCTACTCCGACGTCGCCGACTGGTGCCTCCTGCTGGCCCGCACCGACCCGGACGCGCCCCGCCACAAGGGCCTGTCGGGCTTCGTCGTCGCGATGGACCAGCCGGGCGTCGAGCAGCGCCCGCTGCGGATGATGAACGGGGTGACCACCGAGTTCGGCCAGGTCGTCTTCGACGGCGCACGCGTCCCCGCCGACCGGATGGTCGGCGCGCCCGGCGAAGGCTGGAGACTGGCGATGACGATCGTCGGACACGAGCGCGAACCCGCCGAACTGGGCTACTCCGCCCGCTACGGCAAGACCGTCCGCCAACTGGTGTCCCGCGTCCAGGGCGAGGCCCCGGAGGCGCTGGTCTGGGCGGCGATCGAGGCCGAGATGCTGCGCCTGCACGTACGGCGTCGGCTGTCCGAACGGCTCGACGGCGTCGAACACGGCCCCGACGGCTCCCTGGACAAACTCCTCATGACCTGGACCGAGCAGTCCGTCGGGCACGCCGCGCTGGCCGTGGCCGGCACCGGCGACCCGGAACTCCTGAGCACCTACCTCTACAGCCGCGCCCAGAGCGTCATGGGCGGCACCTCGCAGATCCAGAAGAACATCATCGCCTCGCGCATCCTCGGATTGGGAGCCTGACATGTACGACGTCCCCAAGGAGATCGAGGTCCGCGAGGACGGCCCCCTGCGGATCATCACCCTGAACCGCCCGGAGGCCCTCAACGCCGTCAACGACTCCCTGCACACCGGCCTGGCCAAGCTGTGGCCGCAGCTCAGCGAGGACCGCGCCGCCCGCGCCGCAGTCCTCACCGGCAGCGGCAAGGCCTTCTCGGCGGGCGGCGACTTCTCCTACCTGAAGGAACTGCGAGACGACCCCGACCTGCGCGCCTCCACCATCGCGCACGGCCGCGACCTCGTCCTGGGCATGGCCCGCTGCCGCGTCCCCGTGGTCACCGCCGTCAACGGCCCCGCCGTCGGCCTCGGCTGCAGCCTGGTGGCGCTCAGCGACATCGTCTACATGGCGGAGACCGCCTACCTCGCCGACCCCCACGTGCAGGTCGGCCTGGTCGCCGCCGACGGCGGCCCGCTCACCTGGCCCCTGCACACCAGCCTGCTCCTCGCCAAGGAGTACGCCCTCACCGGCGCCCGCATCCCGGCCGAACGCGCCGTCCAGATGGGCCTGGCCAACCATGTCGTGGCCGACCCGATGGCCGAGGCCCTGGCCTGCGCGAAGAAGATCGCGGCCCTGCCCCGCCAGGCCGTCGAGAGCACCAAGCGCCTGCTCAACCTCCATCTGGAACGCGCGGTCCTGGCCACCCTCGACTTCGCGATGACGGCCGAACACCAGTCGTTCCAGACGGACGACTTCGCCGCCATCATCGAGAAACTGACCGCGGGTAAAGGCTGATCCCCGTAATTACATACTGTCAACATGTAGCGTACGGAGCGTGAAGTACTTCAACACGACCGGCCGCTGCCGGGAGGACAGGCATTACATGCTCCCGCCGGAGCCCCGGCTGCCCGAGGCGCGGGAGTACATCGAGGAGGGCTCCTACTTCGTGGTGCACGCGCCGCGGCAGTCGGGGAAGACCACGGTGCTGGAGACTTTGGCCCGGGCGCTCAACGCCGAGGGGAGGTACGTCGCCGTCTGGTTCTCCTGCGAGCAAGTGCGCATCGCGCAGACCGTTGAGGCTGCCGAGGGCCAGCTCCTGGAGATCCTCGCGATGGCCGCCGCGGGGAGGATCGCGCCGGAATTCCGCCCGCCCTGCCCGTGGCCGGACGCCAGACCCGGCAACCGGCTGTACGAGGCACTGCGGGCCTGGGCGATTTGCTGCCCGCTCCCGCTGGTGCTGTTCTTCGACGAGATCGACTCGCTGCAGGGCGACATCCTGATCAGCGTGCTGAGCCAGCTGCGCAATGGTTACCAGAGTGAAGAGCGGGACGAGTTCCCGTACTCGGTCATCCTGTGCGGGATGCGGGACGTGCGCGATTACAAGGCGGCTTCGGGCGGTGATCCGAGCCGGTTGGGGACGTCGAGTCCGTTCAACATCAAGGTGGAGTCTCTTCGCCTCGATGACTTCACCCACGCGCAGGTGGTGGAGCTGTACGAGCAGCACACCGAGGCCACCGGCCAGAAGTTCTCACCCGAAGCGGTCCAGCGCGCTTTCGAAGCGACCCAGGGCCAGCCGTGGCTGGTCAACGCACTGGCCCGCGAAATCACCAAGAAGATGCGGGTGCCGGTGTCCGAGCCGATCACCGACGGACATATGGACGAGGCTGTGGAGCGTCTGATCGTCGCCCGTGCGACGCATCTGGACTCCCTGGTCGCTCGGCTGCACGAGCCGCAGGTGAAACGCATCATCGAACCGATGCTCGCCGGCACGGACGACACCACCGATCCGGCTTACGACGATGACGCCTCCTATGTTCGTGATCTCGGCCTGGTCAAGCAGGGCCGCCCGCTGCAGATCGCCAACCCGATCTATCAGGAGGTCATCGTCCGGGTCCTCACCGGGCACGTCGAAGACCGGATCCACGTCGATCCTCGTTCGTTCGTCACCCCGCAAGGCCGCCTGGACTTCGACAAGATCCTGGAGGAGTTCGTCGACTTCTGGCGGTTGAACGGTGAGATCCTCGCCCGTCAGCAGACGTATTCCGAAGCCGCCTGTCAGCTGGTCTTCATGGGCTGGCTGCACCGCGTCGTCAACGGCGGCGGCCTCATCGACCGCGAGTACGCCGTGGGCCGGGGCCGCATCGACCTCCTCGTCCGCTGGTTCCTGCCGGACCGCACCGAGCAGTGGGAAGCCGTCGAACTCAAGGTCCACCGCCGGGGCCGGCCCGACCCCACCACCCGGGGCTTGATCCAACTCGACGGCTACCTCAACCGCCTCGGCTTGTCCCAAGGCACGCTGGTGGTGTTCGACCAGAGCTGCGAGTTCCCGTCCATCACCGATACCAACGGACCCTCCGGCCGCACCATCATCCTGCTCCGCATCTGAACCCGGTCGTTCCGCTCTCCGGAAGTACTGGGGCTGCTGCGGACGGCACGAGAGTTCGATAAGCCACGGAACGTCGACCTGTAGTGTGCGGAGCGTGAGGTACTTCAACACGACCGGTCCCTGCTTTGAGGCCGAGCACTACATGCTCCCGCCGGAGCCCCGGCTGCCCGAGGCGCGGGAGTACATCGAGCGGGGCTTCTACTTCGTGGTGCACGCGCCGCGGCAGTCGGGGAAGACCACGGTGCTGGAGACTCTGGCGAGGACGCTCAACGCCGAGGGGGAGTACGTCGTCGTCTCGTTCTCCTGCGAGCAGATGAGGACCGCGGAGACGGTCGGGGACGCGGAGGCGCAGCTCCTCGGGATCATTGCGGAAGCGGCCGAGAACACGGAACTCGCGCCGGAGTTCCGCCCGCCCGACCCATGGCCGGAGACGGTACCGGGTAACCGGCTGGGCATGGCGCTGCGGGATTGGGCGGTTCGCTGTCCTCTTCCGCTGGTGCTGTTCTTCGATGAGATCGACACACTGACCGGCGACATCCTGGTCAGTGTCCTGAGCCAGCTGCGAACCGGTCACCGGCTGCGTTCGCGGGGGAAGTTCCCTCATTCCATCGTGCTGTGCGGGATGCGGGACGTCCGCGACTACAAGGCCGCCTCGGGTGGCGATCCTGATCGGTTGGGGACGTCCAGTCCGTTCAACATCAAGGTCGATTCCATCCGTCTTGATGACTTCACCCACGCTCAGGTGGCGGAGCTGTACGAGCAGCACACCGAGGCCACGGGTCAGAAGTTCTCACCCGAGGCCGTCCAGCGCGCCTTCGAGGCCAGCCAGGGCCAGCCCTGGCTGGTGAACGCGTTGGCTCGTGAGGTCGTCGACAAGATGCGGGTGCCGGTGTCCGAGCCGGTCACCGACGGGCACATGGACGAGGCGGTGGAGCGCCTGATCGTCGCCCGCGCGACGCATCTGGACTCCCTGGTCGCCCGGCTGCACGAACCACGGGTCAAGCGCATCGTCGAACCGATGCTCGCCGGCACCGAGACCACCACCGGCCCGACCTACGACGAGGACCTGTCCTACGTTCGCGACCTCGGCCTGATCAGACAGAGCCACTACATCCAGATCGCCAACCCGATCTACCAGGAGGTCATCGCACGTGTCCTCACCGGCCACGTCGAAAGCAACATCAATGTCGACCCCCGCTCGTTCGTCACCCCGCAGGGCCGACTGGACTTCGGAAAGTGCCTCACGGAGTTCGTCGACTTCTGGCGGTTGAACGGTGAGATCCTCGCCCGTCAGCAGACGTATTCGGAAGCGGCCTGCCAGCTGGTGTTCATGGGGTGGTTGCACCGCGTCGTCAATGGCGGCGGCCTCATCGACCGCGAATACGCCGTCGGCAGCGGCCGCATCGACATCTTCGTCCGCTGGTATCTGCCCGACCGCTCCCAGCAATGGGAGGCCGTCGAATTGAAGGTCCGCCGACCCGGCCGCCCCGATCCGGTCACCCAGGGCCTGGTCCAGCTGGACGGCTACCTCGACCGTCTGAGCCTGCCCTCGGGAACCCTCGTCGTGTTCGACCAATGCTCCGAACTTCCGTCCATAACCGAGACCCCCAGCCCGTCCGGCCGCACCATCATCCTGCTCCGCATCTGAACCCGGTCGACGGTGCCCTTCAGGGGGCGGACGTGAGCGGTACCGGACGGTCCGGACCCTCCCGTGTCCAAGCCGTTCCGCTTTTTCGACGAACGGGCTCCGCCGTGCGCGCCACCGCTGGACTCGCGGCGACGGGTGAACGGTATGGCCGGTCAGGGATCGGCGCTCCCGGACCGGCCCTTCGTCGTCGTGTTCGGGGTCACTTCGGGGGGAACCTGAGGGCTCCGTCGAGGCGGATGACCTCGCCGTTGAGGTAGTCGTTCTCGCAGATGTGCTGGACGAGGGACGCGTACTCGGGGGAGCGGCCCATGCGCTTGGGGTGCGGGACCTGGGGGCCCCAGTAGGCCTCGAGCTGGTCGCCGGCCTTGCCGTAGGCGGGGGTCAGGAACGTGCCCGGGGCGATGGTGACGACGCGGATGCCGAGGGGGGACAGGTCCCGGGCGGCCACGAGCGTCATGCCCACCACGCCGCCCTTCGCGGCGGCATAGGGGAGCTGGCCGATCTGGCCTTCGTAGGCCGCGACCGACGCGGTGCTGATGATGACGCCCCGGTCGCCGTCGACCGGCTCCTGCCTGCCGATGGCGGCTGCGGCCAGGCGCATCACGTTGAAGACGCCGGTCAGGTAGACCTCGATGGTCTGCCGGAATCCGTCGAGGCTCAGGGGCTGCCCGTCCCGGCCGATGAGCCGTCCGCCGATGGCCGGGCCGCCGTGGGTGTCCACCGAGATGCGGAGCGGCCCGGCCTCCTCGGCCGCGGCCACCGCCGCCAGGACGTCCTCCTCGCTGGTGGCGTCGGTGCGCACGTAGCGGACGCCCAGCTCCTGCTCGAGCGCCTTGCCCTTCTCGTCGGCGAGGTCGGCGACGACGACCTTCGCCCCCGCGGAGTGGAGGCGGCGGACGGTGGCCTCGCCCAGGCCTCCCGCGCCGCCCACGACCAGCGCCGAGCATCCGTTGATCTGCATTGGCGTTTCCCTCTCTTGCAACCCAAGCTCTTGATTTGAGAGAATAGCATTCTCATGAATATCACCATGATCCTAGAGATGGCGGCATCGGCCGGAGACCGGCCGGTGGTGACGGCCGACGGCCGCACGCTCACCGCCCCCGAGCTCCTGGGCCTCGCCCGCTCCGCCGCCGACCGGTTCCGCGACTACCCGGCCGTCCTGTACCTGGGCACGAACCATCTGGCCTACCCCGTCGCGCTCTTCGGGGCGGCGATCGCCGGCGTGCCCTTCGTGCCCATGAACTACCGGCTGGGCGAGCACCAGCTGGACGGCCTCCAGGCCCGCCACCCCGGCGCCCTCGTCCTGAAGTCCGGAGACCTCGACGGGTTCCTCGAAACCACGGGCGCCGCCCCGCGGGGGGAGGAGCCGGTCACACCCATGGACCAGGACGCCGTCGCCGTGCTGCTCTACACCAGCGGGACGACCTCCGAGCCCAAGGCCGCAGTGCTGCGGCACAAGCACCTGCTCGCGTACGTGCTGAACACCCTGGAGTTCGCGTCGGCGGACGAGGGCGCGGCGGCGCTCGTCGCGGTTCCGCCGTACCACATCGCCGGTCTGGCGAACCTCCTGACGAACATCTACACCGGCCGCCGGGTCGTCTACCTGTCCGCGTTCGACCCGGTCGAGTGGCTGGAGACCGTCCGCCGGGAGGCCGTCACGCACGCGCTGCTCGTCCCGACGATGCTGGCCCGCATCGTCGACGTGGTGGAGGGCGACGACGCACGGACGCCGACGCTGGCCAACCTCGCGTACGGCGGTTCGCGGATGCCGCAACCCGTCCTGGAACGGGCTTTGAAAGTCTTCTCCACCACGGGGTTCGTCAACGCCTACGGGCTGACGGAGACGGCCTCCTCGGTCGCCGTCCTCGGACCCGGAGACCACCGCAAGGCCATGTCGTCGGACGACCCGGCGGTACGGGCGCGCCTGGGATCAGTGGGCCGTCCAGTACCGGGAGTGGAGTTCCAGATTCGCTCGGAGGAGGGCGAACCGCTCGGACCGGACGAGATCGGGCTGGTGTTCGTGCGGGGCGACCAGATCTCCGGCGAGTACAGCGGCCGGAGCGTCCTGGACTCCGGCGGCTGGTTCCCCACCCGAGACCGCGGCCGTCTGGACGCCGAGGGCTACCTGTTCATCGAGGGCCGCGCCGACGACACCATCATCCGCGGCGGCGAGAACATCGCCCCCGCCGAGATCGAGGACGTCCTCCTCACCCATCCCGCCGTCAACGAGGCGGTGGTGGTCGGAGTCCCCGACGAGGAGTGGGGGCAGCGGATCGTCGCCTTCGTCGTGCACACGACGGGAGCCGCCGTGCCGGGCGAGGACGAGCTGAAGCGCTGGGTCAAGGACCGCCTCCGCTCCTCCAAGACCCCCGACAGCGTCGTCACCCGCGAGGAACTCCCCAAGACCGACACCGGGAAGCTGCTGCGCCGCGTCCTGCTGACAGAGTTGGAGAACACCCATGCCTGAAGCGGTCATCGTGTCCGCCCTGCGCACCCCCATCGGCACCGCCAGGAAGGGGACGCTGCGCGACACCAACGCCTACGACCTCGCCCACCACATCGTCACGGCCGCGGCGAAGGGCCTCGACCCGGCCCAGGTAGACGACGTGATCCTCGGCGAGGCCCTCTACGGGGGCGGCGTCGTGGCACGGCACGCCGCGGTGACCGCCGGCCTGACCTCGGCCCCCGGCCTGGCCCAGAACCGGCACTGCGCCGCGGGCCTGTCGTCCGTCCAGCACGCCGCCGCGAGCATCCGCGCCGGCATGGACGAGCTCATCATCGCCGGAGGCGTGAACTCCTCCTCCACCGGCCCGAGGTCGAGGTTCCAGGTGGACGGGGAGTGGGTCGACCCCTGGAACCCGCCCACCCACCCGGACCGCCCGGACGCCCCCAACCTCGACATGTCGATCACCGTGGGCTGGAACGCGGCGGTCAAGGCGGGCGTCTCCCGCGAGGAGATGGACGCCTGGGCCCTGCGCTCGCACCGCAACGCCATCCGCGCCATCGACGAGGGCCGCTTCGACGCGGAGATCGTCCCGATCGACACCCCGCACGGCCTCTTCTCCGTGGACGAGCACCCACGCCGCGAGACGACCCTGGAGAAGCTCGCCTCGCTCAAGCCACTCCACCCCGAGATCGAGGGCTTCAGCATCACCGCGGGCAACGCCTGCGGCGCCAACGACGCCGCAGCCGCGATGGTCGTGGCCAGCGACCGCCTCGGCCTGCCCGCCCTGGCCACCATCCGCTCCTGGGCCTCCGTCGGCGTGGACCCCGCCGAGACGGGCCTGGCCCCCGTGAAGGCCATCCCCAAGGCCCTCTCCCGCGCGGGCCTGGCACTCGGGGACGTCGACCTCTTCGAGATCAACGAGGCGTTCGCCGCCATGTGCGTCGCCACCATCGGCCTACTCGGCATCGACCCCCAGCGCGTGAACGTGAACGGCAGCGGCTGCTCCCTCGGCCACCCGGTCGCCGCCACCGGCTCCCGCATGCTCGTCACCCTCGTCCACGAACTCCGCCGCCGAGGCGGCGGCATCGGCGTCGCCGCCATGTGCGCGGGCGGCGGAATGGGCTCGGCCACGGTCATCGAGGTCCCCGCCCCGTGATTCCGTCATTCCCACCCGGCTGGAGTGAGGGCCCCTCGGTTCCGGTTCTCGCTCCAGCCACCCTTTCCCCCGGCGATGCCTCACGAACGTCCCTCACCCGGCCGCCGTGGAACGTGACGTCCCGTCTCGCGTGCCCGGCCGCTGAGTCTCCTGGGAGACACGTGCGAGGAGGAGATGTCGCCGTCCTCCGAGCCGGGCCCTTTCCGGGTCCTCGCTCCTGTCCCGGAAGACGGTGACCTCCGCAGCACGGACATGGAGCCCACTGATGAGGTTCGGCGAACTCCTACCGCTCGATGAGGCCTTGTGAACATCCCCGAACTCCTCGCCGCCGCGCGCGGCGGTTCCCTTCGCGCGACCGGACGGCTGCTGAGCCTCGTCGAGGACGCGCGCAGGGAGGAGGTGCTGGCGGCCCTGGGCCCGCCCCCCGAGACGACCTCCATCCGGGTCATCGGCCTGACGGGCCCGCCCGGCGCGGGCAAGTCGACGACCGTCGCGGCCCTGGTCGGCGCGTACCGGGAGAAGGGCCTCCGGGTGGCGGTGCTCGCGGTCGACCCGTCGTCCCCTTACAGCGGCGGCGCGCTGCTGGGCGACCGGATCCGCATGGCCGCCCACACGACCGACCCCGGAGTGCTCATCCGCTCCCTGGCGACCCGAGGCCACCTGGGCGGCCTCGCCGCCGCGGTCCCGGCCGCCGTCCGGGTGCTGGCGACCCTGTCCTACGACCTGGTGCTGGTGGAGACGGTGGGAGTAGGCCAGTCCGAGATCGAGATAGCCGCCGTGGCCGACCCCACCATCGTCGTCCTCACCCCCGGAGCCGGCGACGCCGTCCAAGCCGCGAAGGCGGGCCTGCTGGAGGTGGCCGACCTCCTGGTGGTCAACAAGGCCGACCGCGACGGCGCCCAGCAGACCGTCCGCGACCTGCACATGGAGACCGACACCCCGATCCTCACCCTCGTGGCGTCCAAGGGCGAGGGCCTGGCCGCCCTGGTGGAGGCGATCGACGCCCACCACCGCACCGACACCCCGGAACGCCGCACGGCCCGCGCCCACGCCCAGATCCTCTCCCTGGCCCAGACCCGCCTGCGTGCCCACCCCGTCCTCGCCCGCCTGGCCGCGGACGTCGCGGCGGGCCGTCACGACGCCTACACCGCAGCCGACCTTCTCCTGCGCCGCCCCTCCGACGAGGCCATATCGCCATCCTGATCCGCCGCCCACCGTTCGGAATCCGGGCGGCCTCAGGGCCGTGGCACACTGGGCGGATGTTGATCCGGGAGGCCACCGCGGAGGACTGGCCCGCGATATGGCCGTTCTTCCACGAGATCACCGCCGCCGGTGAGACCTTCACCTACCCGCTCGACCTCGACCGGGAAGAGGGGCGCGGCTGGTGGCTGCTGCCCGACCCCGACCGCACGGTCGTCGCCGTCGGCGACGACGGCACGGTCCTGGGAACCGCGAAGATGAACAGGAACCAGCGGGGCAACGGCTCGCACATCGCGAGCGCCAGCTACATGGTCGATCCACGACATTCCGGACGTGGTGTGGGCCGCGCGCTGTGCGAGTACACCCTGGAATGGGCCCGCACGGCGGGTTTCCGCGCGATGCAGTTCAACGCGGTGGTGGAGACGAACGAGACCGCGGTGCGGCTGTACCGGCGACTCGGATTCGAGGTGATCGGCACCGTCCCGGAGGGCTTCCTCCACCCGGTGAGGGGCTACGTCGGCTTGCACATCATGTACCGCGCCCTCTGACAGGCCCCGCGAAACGGACTCGACCCGGGCGACCTACTCCAGCCCCGCGGCCTCTCTCCGAGAGGACCGGCCCGCCACGCCCGCGGATCTCCGTGACGAACGAGCCTCGACCCCACGATCCTGACAGACCGCCAGCCGAACCACCCGCCGAACTTCCCGGCTTCGGAGAGCGGACTCAGGCGGGCAGGACGGTGAGCACTTCGGCGAGGTGCTCACCCCAGAGCCGATAGCCCCCGGGCCCCGGGTGGAAGCCGTCGGAGGCGTACATCGAGCCCTCGGTGCGGGGGACGGCCGGCGCCATGACGTGGATGACATCGGGGTCGTTCCGCGCGATCCGGTCGAGGCCGAGGTCGAGGCGGCGGGCGTGCAGCGCCATGATGCCGCGCATCGGCTGGGGGAGCGCCGGGAAGTCGCTGACGTCGGGGATCCCGGTCAGCACGATGACGCCGGCCGGCCGGAGCCGCGGGCGCAACGCGGCGGCGAGCTCGACGACGTCTTCCCGCCACGCCCCCGCCGATCGCAGCGTCAGCAGGTCGTTGATGCCCAGCGCGACCACGACGATGTCGAACGGCCCGCCTTCGATCTCGGGGACGAGCCGGGACAGCGCCTGCCGCGCGGTGCAGCCGGAGCGGCCCACCACCCGCCAGTTCACCGGCCGGCGATTGAGCTGCGCGAGCCGCGAGGCCAGAGCGGGCGCGAGACCTTCGGCCTGCCGCGCGACACCGACCCCCGCCGCCGTCGACTCCCCGAACACGAGCACCGACAACGGCTCGGCGGAGGCCGCGTGCTCGGCGCCCTCGGCCCCGGTGCGCTCCCCTCCGGCCTCGGGCAGCCTCGGCGTCCTGCCGCGCACCAGCATCCCCTGCGGAAGAAGGACCGGCGCCATCGCGAAGGCGAGCGGCCGACTGTAGCGAATCCCGATCTGACCCATGGCCGGTGCGGAACCACCCCTGAGGGAGGCCCCCGTCCTCCTCTCGTCTCCCGCCGCACGGAATCGCCCGCACGTCGATGATCTCCCCGGCGCGTCACTTCGGACCCGGGATCATCTTCAGGCCAGTATCCGGCTCCCGGCGATGCGAGGCCAGGGGAGAAGCATGTGATCGACCAGAGCGACTACGCCAAACGCCGCAGAAGGGAGCCCAGTCTATGTAGACTCCATCTACATAGATTTTGCCTACACTGGAGTCGCGGTGAACGGTTTCATCGGCAGGAAGACCGAGTTGGCGCTGCTGGCCAAGAGACTGCGGCGTGTCGAAGACTCCGGATCAGGGGTCGCCGTCGCATTGCGCGGCCGTCGCCAGGTGGGTAAGTCTCGGTTGGTGCAGGAGTTCTGCGACCGCTCCACGGTGCCCTACCTGTTCTCGACGGCGACCAAGGGCGCCTCGCCGGTCGAGGCGGTCGCTTCGTTCCTCGGTGATCTGCGGGAGTCAGGGCTTCCCGACGACGCGGAACTGGTGCCGACGGCGGTCGGCGGAAGCTGGCCGGATGCCTTCCGGATACTGGCGGCAGCCCTTCCCCGACGGCCGTGCATCGTGGTCCTGGACGAGGTGCCGTGGCTGTCGGAGCAGGACGGCCTTTTCGACGGTGCGTTGCAGACCGCGTGGGACCGCCTGCTGTCCTCCCGTCCGGTCCTTCTGCTGCTCTTGGGAAGCGACCTGCACATGATGGAACGGTTGACCGCTTACGACCGGCCTTTCTTCGGCCGCGCGGACAACCTGACCCTCGGCCCGCTGAACCCCGCCGACGTCGGTGACGCTCTCGGCCTCACCCCACCGGACGCGATCGACGCCCACTTGGTGACCGGTGGGCTGCCCGGCATCATACGAACCTGGCCGCACGGGATGCCCGCGATGGACTTCCTCCGCGAAGAGGCCGAGGATCCGGCCGCAGCCGTGTTCGGTGTGCCGGAGGCCGCACTGATGTCGGAGTTCCCGAACCCGGATGTCTCACGCCGGGTCCTGGAGGCGATCGGTGCGGGGGACCGGACCCACGCGAACATCGCCGCGACGGCGGGAAGCCGGGAGAGCACGCTGCCCTCCGGCACCCTGTCACCGTTGCTGCGCAGGCTGACCGAGGAGAAGCACATCCTGGCCCTGGACGAACCCGTGTCGTCCCGGCCGGGCAAGCCGGCGCTCTACCGGGTGGCCGACAGCAATCTCCGCCTCTATTTGGGAATGCTCCGTGCGGTACAGGAACAGGCGCGTCGTGGCCGTCCCGCTGCGGGATTCCGGCTGATCGAACGGCGCTGGACGACTTGGCGCGGCCGCGCGGTCGAACCCCTGGTCCGACAGTCCTTGGAGCTGGCGGCCCTGTCAGGCGACCTCCCCTGGCCGGAAGCCGAGGCCGTCGGCGGCTGGTGGAACCGCCAGTTCGACCCGGAGATAGATCTGGTCGGCGCCGACCGCGCTCCGGTCGCCAGACGGATCTTCTTCGCCGGCTCCGTGAAATGGCTGGCGGCCCCCTTCGACGCCCACGACCTGGCCGCCCTGCGCAGAGGCGTCGTGCAGATCCCCGGATACGACCCCGCCTCCACAGCCCTGGCGGTCTCCTCCCTCACCGGCCTGTCCCCGGACATCGACCCCGGCGACATCGGCCTCCTCTGGGGCCCCGAGGAGATGGTCGGCGCCTGGCGAGATTGAGCGTTCACCTCCGCAGACGGAGAAACCTTCGGGTAGACAGTTCGATCACCATGATCTAGCCCTGCTGCCAGAAGCTTGCGAGCGCTGTTCTTCCATCGTGTCGCCGTCGATGCGTCGCATGCGACGCCGAACCACGTTGCCGGAGCCCGAGGCCTGGTTGCCCGGCGTAGGAAGAGGGGCGGACCGTCCGCCTGCCCTTCTACTTCGCAAGCCCGGAGACCCCGGACGACGAAGCCTCACGCTGGTGGGACTCCCGTTGACAGCAGGACGGACGAGCCGCCAGGCTCGGGAGCACCGACGAAGCGCACTGACGCTCCTGGGTGAACACGATCGAACATTCCTGGACGGGACCGAAGAAAGACTCGGCATGGTGTGGATCGGGAGGGGTAGAGCTCCTCGCTCGGGGTCTGGGGCCTCGCATTGAAGAGACTGGCGGGAAGTTCCTCCTTGCCTCAGCTCTGAAAACGCAGCAAGGCCTCCTGTGCGTAAGAGGCGACGAGGGTGCCGGTCGCGGTGAGGACGTCGCCTCGGCCGAAGGAGCGGCCGTGGGCGAGGATCGGGCTGTGCTGGCGGAGGAGGAGCCAGTCGTCGGTGCGGAAGGGGCGGTGGAACCAGAGGGTGTGGGAGGTGACGGCGGAGGCGAAGGCCGTGCCGGAGTCGCGCTGGCTGACTCCCTCCACGGGGCGCAGGGCCGTGCCGATGAGGGTCAGGTCGGTGGCGTAGGCGGCGAGGGCGGGGGCCAGTGCCTCGTCGACCTGCGGGGTGCGCATCCAGAGTTCGAGTTCTGGCGTCTCCTGCTTGGGGGAGTCCAGGTCGGCGGAGGTGCGGGTCTCCCAGGGGATCAAGTCGAGGTCCACCCGGTGTTCGGCGTCCGGGAGCGAGGGGACGGGCTCGGTCGTCTGGTGGTCGAGACCGTTCTCGGCGGCGTGCATCGAGACCGAGGCGGTGGCTATGGCGCCCTTGCTCTGGCGGGCGGTGATCGTCAGGGTGGCGAAGGCGCGGCCCTCGTGGTGGCGCTCGACCTCGTAGCGGACGGGCTCCTCGGAGGTGCCGGCGCGAGGGAACAGAGCGTGCAGGGACTTGACGGCCTTTTCCGGACAGGTGAGGGCCGCGGCTCGGGCGAACTGGGCCAGGAGCTGGCCGCCGAACAGCCGGTGGTACTTCAGGCGCTGGTTGCGTCCTTCGAAGGCGAAAGCCTCCTCGGCCGGCGCGCGCAGCTCCAGGCAGGAAAGGAGGTCTCCCCAGAGTTCAGGGGAAGGCGAGGGCTGTTCGGGCGTGCTGGTGAGAGACATGCCCCGATTGTAAGGGGGAATGTCGAAATTTGAGAATGGGGTTCTCGTCTAGTGGCGCGAGAATCCCTGCGAGCAGAACTCCCACACCTCGTCGGCGGTGATGACGTGGGCGTCGTCACTTCCGTCCTCGGGGGCGCCGCCGCCGGCCTGGGCGTTGAACATGACGGTCTGCATCGTCAGGGCGGCGAGGCGGCGGGGCTTGGCGTCTGGGTGCAGCTCGCCGGCGGCCTCGGCCTCGGTCATCAGCTCGGTGAACAGGCTGAGGAGCGGGGAGTGCGCCACCTTCACCTCGGTGGGGTGGGAGAGCAGCAGCTGCGGGGCGAAGTCGGTGAACAGGGGGCGCTGCGCGTCGGGGTCGGGGCGGCAGAGCTCGAACAGCAGCTGGACGGCGACCTTGAGCCGGAGCAGGGGGTCGGTGTGGCCCGCCGCGGCGGCGTGGATCTGGTCGGCCGACCGCCGCAGGGCGTCCTCGAAGAGGGCGAGCAGGAGCTCGTGCTTGCCGTCGAAGTGCTGGTAGAAGCTGCGGAGGGACTGGCGGGACCGATCCACCACCTCCTGCACGGTGAAGTCGGTGGTGCCCTTCTCCGTGATGATGGCCTGGGCCGCGTCGAGGAACCGCTCCACTCTCTGCTCGGCGCGGAGTTTGGCTGCCTTGGTGGAGCGCTCGATCGCGCGTTGCTTCCAGGCCGGCTCTTCACTCAGGGTGTTCGCGGGCGGATCCGTCTTCTGCGCCATAGGTAAACCTTACTGCACAGTATCGGCAGGCCGCCTGTGCCTTCGTCGTGTGTCGTTGAACCGTGGCGAGACCCTTACTTTCATCAAATGAGAATGATATTCTCGCAAAGCCGTTTCCCCAAACCTGAACCGAGGAGACTTCTTCGTGCGGAGGACCACCCGTGCAGCTGTCCTTTGAGACCGACGTCGAGGCCTTCCGCGCCGAGTTCGCGGCCTTCCTCGACGAGCACCTGCCCCGGGGGGCGGAGTCCCTGGAGCGGCCCCGCTCCACCGCCCACATCCCCGAATGGGCGCGCCGCTGGCAGCGGCTGCTGTTCGACGAGGGCTGGCTGCTGCCCGGCAACCCGCCGGAGTTCGGCGGCCGCGACGCGAGCCTCCTCCAGCAGTACGTGCACCTGGAGGAACTGGCCCGGCGCCGGATCTACCACAGCTTCAACCCGCAGGGGCTGGGCATCATCGCCGCCTCGCTGCTGTCCTTCGGCACCGAGGAGCAGAAGCACCGCTGGGCCGTCCCCGTCCTGCGCGCGGAGAAGACCGCCGCGCTCGGCATGAGCGAGCCCGGCGCGGGCTCCGACCTGGCGTCCCTGCGCACCCGCGCGGTGCTGGAGGGCGACCGCTTCAGGGTGAACGGGCAGAAGGTCTGGACGTCCGGCGCGCACGACGCCGACTTCATCCTCACCTTCGTCCGCACCGACCCGGACGCGCCCAAGCACAAGGGCATCAGCGTGCTGATCATCCCCACGGACACGCCCGGGGTGACCCGCCGCCCGTTCGGCTCGCTCATCGGCCCCGCCGACCTGGACTTCAACGAGGTCTTCTTCGAGAACGCCGAGGTCCCCGCGGAGAACCTCGTCGGTGAGCTGAACCAGGGCTGGACGGTCGCCAACGGCTCCCTCGGCCACGAGCGCACCCTGCTGTGGCTGGGCTTCGCCGAACGCCTGGAAGACCTCACCCAGGACTTCCGCCCCGACGGCGTGCTCGGCCGCGACCGGTACGCCACGCTCGTCATGGACCTCCAGGCCCTGCGGCTGATGGGTTCGGCGGCCCTGGCCCGCGCGGCCCGCGGCGAGCAGGATGTCGCCGCGCTGTCCGTCCTCAAGCTGTTCGGCTCCGAAGCGGTGCAGAGCGCCACGGAGGCGGCCCTGGAGACCGCGGGCCCCGACGCGCTCGCCCACCCCGCGCGGACGGCCCCGTTCAACCCCATGACCCTGGAGGACTTCTACGCCGGCTGGTTCGAACGCTACGCGCGCAGCTTCTCCGGCACCATCGCCGGCGGCGCCTCCGAGATCCAGCGCACCATCATCGCCGAGCGGGTGCTCGGCCTGCCCCGAGGCTGAGGAGCCCGACGTGTACATCGACTACGAGGTCGCCGACAAGATCGCGACCATCACCCTCAACCGTCCCGAAGCCGCCAACGCCCAGAACATGCAGTTCCTGGACGAACTCGACGCCGCCTGGACGAAGGCCGCGGCGGACGAGGACGTCGCGGTCATCGTCCTCCGGGCCGAGGGTAAACACTTCTCCGCGGGCCACGACCTGAACGACCGCTGGCCGTCCCCCGACGAGATCACCCTGGAGTGGATCTACAACGCCGAGTCCCGCCGCTACCTGGAGTACTCCCTGCGCTGGCGCAACGTGCCCAAGCCGTCGATCGCGGCCGTGCAGGGCCGTTGCATCGCGGGCGGCCTGCTGCTGTGCTGGCCGTGCGACCTCATCATCGCCTCCGAGGACGCCCTGTTCTCGGATCCGGTCGTCACGATGGGCATCGGCGGGGTGGAGTACCACGGCCACACTTGGGAGCTGGGCCCGCGTAAGGCCAAGGAGATCTTGTTCACCGGCCGTCCCCTGACGGCCGAGGAGGCCGAGAAGGTCGGCATGGTCAACCGCGTCGTGGCCCGCGCAGACCTGGACACCGCGTCCCGTGAGCTCGCAGCGCAGATCGCGGAGATGCCTCCCTTCGGTTTGCGTCAGGCCAAGCGTGCGGTCAACCAGACCCAGGACGTGCAGGGCTTCTACGCCGCGATCCAGTCGGTGTTCGACATCCACCAGACCGGCCACGGCAACGCCCTCAGCGTCAGCGGCTACCCGATCCTGGTGAAGCTCGACGAGATGAAGGCCAAGCTCAAGTAAGCGTCGAAAGGGAAAGACCGGGCTGAAATCAGCCCGGTCTTTCTCTTTCGGATCCGCTCAAAGACGAAGGAGCCGCGGAGCGGAGCCCTGTTCGCGGATGAGTGCCCCGGCCTCGCGGGTCAGCTCCCGCGCGCTGCCGAGCAGCCCGTCCAGGACGAGGGCGCGGCGGACATGCCGGTGGAGGTCGTGCTCGGCGGTGAAACCGATGCC
This sequence comes from Actinocorallia aurantiaca, assembly GCF_039533685.1. Lineage (NCBI taxonomy): Bacteria > Bacillati > Actinomycetota > Actinomycetes > Streptosporangiales > Thermomonosporaceae > Actinocorallia > Actinocorallia aurantiaca. Next base: position 242,814 of record NZ_BAAATZ010000034.1, read on the forward strand.
GCCGAGGACCTGCTGGCAGTGCCGGGCGGCGGTCAGTGCGGCCTGCCCGGCCGCCGCCTTGGCCAGCAACGAGCCCAGCTCGTCGTCGGCCGCCAGAAGGGTCGCCTCGGCGCCCTCCAAAGCGACGAGGGTCTCGGCGAGCCGGTGCCGGACCGCCTGGAACGAGGCGATCGGCCGGCCGAACTGCGCCCGGTCCAGCGCGTGCGACCGGGCCAGGGCGAGCATGGCCCGCCCGGCGCCGAGCAGCCACCAGCCGAGTGCCCGCCGTCCGGCCGCCAGCGCCGCTCCACCCGGGACGTCCCCGGCTGTGGCGTGCCGCAGCGGCAGGTCCGCGTCCAGCAGGTTCCCGTCGCCTCGCCCGTCGCGTTCCCATAGCACCGTGGAGCCTCCCGCGCAGGGGAGGGGGGTCGTCCCCCCGAGGGGGCTCCCGGCGGCCTGGAGCAGCACGTCGTTGAGCACCGGGGCGTGCGCCCCGGTCTCCCCGAGCAGCCCGAAGACGAGCGGGACGGCGACCCGCGGCGCCTCTGCGATCAGGTCGGGCCAGCCCAGGGCCGTGAGGGCCTCGTCGAGTTCCCGTCCGTGCGCGGCCGTCGCCATGGCCTTGCGCAGCGCCCCGGCGAGCAGCTCCCTTTCTCCTGCGTCCATCTCGACGTCGGTCACGCCGCCGCCTCCTCTCCCGGTCGCGCGTTCAGGCTCGGAGCGGCCGTCCGCGCGGTCCTCCGCGGGGGTCCGGCGAGCGGCCCCCGCCCGCCGGGCCGTTTCACGGCACGGGCCATGCGTGTCACTCCCTTCCCAAGTCGAGGAGGCGGCGGGCGATGATGTTGCGCTGGATCTCGGCCGTGCCGCCGTAGATGGTCGCCGCCCGCGAGTACAGGTACTCCGTGCGCCACGGCGAGTCGGTGAGCTCCAGGACGCCCGGCAGCAGGTCCCGGGCGGTGTCGAACAGCTGCTGTTCGGCGGTGGCCAGCAGCACCTTGTCGACCGAGGTCTCCGGGCCGAGCCGCTCTCCGGCGGCCAGCCGCCGCTGGGTTCCGTGGGAGCGGCAGCGGGCGGTGTGCAGGGCCAGATAGGCCGAGCCGAGCGCGGCGTCGTCGGGGATGCCCGTCTCGTCCACCAGCCGGTCCAGCCGCGTGAACAGGTAGGCGATCCGGTGCCAGAAGCAGGTGGAGCGCTCGTGGGGGAGCAGGTCCATGGCCAGGCGCCACCCGTCGCCCGGGTTCCCGAGCATCCGGTCGGCGGGCACCACCACGTCGTCGAAGAACACCTCGGCGAACTCGTCGACGCCGTGCATGGTGCGCAGCGGCCGGACGGTGATGCCGGGGGTGTCCATGTCGACGAAGAACGCCGTGATCCCGTCGTGGCCCGGCGCGGTGCGGGTGAGCAGGACGCAGCGGGCCGAGTACTGGGCGAGGCTCGTCCAGACCTTCTGGCCGCTGACCGTCCACGAGCCGTCCTCGCGCGGGACGGCTCTGGTGCTCAGGGACGCCAGGTCGCTGCCGGATCCGGGCTCGGAGAAGCCCTGGCACCACTGCTCCCGCCCGCTGAGCAGCCGCGGGACCATCTCCGCGGCCAGCTCCGGACGGGCGTAGGAGATCATCGTCGGGGCCAGGACCTCGATCATCGAGTAGATCCCCGGTTCGGCGAGGTCGCGGGTGGCGACCTCCTCGCCGAGCACGGCCCGCAGCACGGCGGGCCCTCCGAGCCCGCCCACCTCGGCGGGCCAGCCGTAGCGCATCCAGCCCGCGTCGTGGAGGGCGCGCCGCACCCGCGCCAGCTGGGCGACCTGCCCGTCCAGGGAGTGGTCGGGCCCTGGGGACAGGTCGTTCTCGGCGAGCCACTCCCGCACGCCCGCCCGGAATTCGGCGACGTCCATGGGGGCTCAGGCGTCCGCGCGCTTGTGGGCGTGCGGGATCCCCGAGTCGTGGTCCCCGCTGCGGCGCATGAACGTCATGGACCTCGTCCGCAGCCGCCAGCCGTCGGCGGTGCGCGTGTAGGAGTCGCTGTAGTAGCCGATGCGCATGTGGTGGTCGGTCTGGTCGACGAAGCACAGGGGCTGGGTGCCGGTCGCCGTGTCGCCGTCCGCGGCGAACTCGACGAGCGGGGTCCCGGTCATGAACAGGCCCTTGGGCGCGGCCTCGACCAGCTCGGGGAACTCGTCCAGCGGGTAGGTGTCGCCGAAGGCGCTGTAGGTGCCGTCGGGGGTGAAGACGGAGACCAGCCCTTCGATGTCGCCCTTGGTGATGGTCACCGCGTACTTGGCCAGCAGCTGCTGGATCTCCACCAGGTCGTCAGTGGTCAAAGACCTTTCCGCCTTTCATTACGAACCGCACGTTCTGCGTGACGGTGATGTCTTCCAGGGGGTTTCCGGGGACGCCGATGACGTCGGCGAGCAGGCCCTCGGCGAGCCTGCCTCGGTCGGTGACACCGATCAGCTCGGCGGCTCTGACGGTCGCCGCGCGCAACACCTCCAGCGGGCTCATCCCGCGGCCTGCCAGCGCGACGAGCTCGTTGGCGTTCTTGCCGTGCGGGATGGCGGGGGCGTCCGTGCCGACCGCGATCTTCACCCCGGCCTCGATGGCCTTGCGCACCGACTCGCGGGCGCGCGGGAACATCTCGGCCGCCTTGGCCTGGAGTTCGGGCGCCGACTTGGAGACGTCCATGCCGTCGGCCAGGAAGGTGGTCGGCACCAGCCAGGTGCCGCGCTCGAGCATCAGCTCGATGGCCTCGTCGTCGATGAGGAAGCCGTGCTCGATGCAGTCGATGCCCGCCTCGATCGCGGCCTTCACCGCGTCGGCGCCGTGGGTGTGCGCCGCGACCTTCAGGCCGCGCCGGTGCGCCTCGTCCACGATCGCGCGCAGCTCCTCGTCGGAGTAGTGCTGCGCGCCGGGCAGCCCGGTGTGCGACATGACCCCGCCCGAGCAGCACACCTTGATCAGCTGCGCGCCGTGCTTGATCTGGTACCGGACGGCCTTGCGGACCTCGTCGACGCCGTTGGCGATGCCCTCCTCCAGCGTCAGGGGGAGCACGCCGGGCGCGAACGCCGCGAACATCGTCGGGTCGAGGTGGCCGCCCGTCGGGGTGATCGCGTGCCCGGCCGGGATGACGCGGGGGCCGTCGATCCAGCCGGCGTCGATCGCCTTGGCCAGCGCGACGTCCAGCAGGTAGCCGCCGGTCTTCACGAACAGGCCCAGGTTGCGGACGGTCGTGAACCCGGCCCGCAGCGTGCGGCGGGCGTTGCCCACCGCACGCAGCATGCGCAGCGCCGGGTCGTCCTGGACGGGAGAGAACGCGAAGGTCTCGCCGCGTCCGCCCATCAGCAGGTTGACCTCCATGTCCATCAGCCCGGGCAGCAGGATCAGCTCGCCCAGGTCGACGATCTCGCCTTCCGGCTCGCCGCCCACCCCGACGATCCGGTCGCCCTCGATGCGCAGGATGCCGGGCCGGACGATCTCCCCCGTGTCGAGGTCGAGCAGTCCGGCCGCCTTGAGCGTCAGCATCGTCAGATCACGGGTTCCACGATCAGGTCGCAGTAGGCCGCGCCGCTGTCGGGGACGCGGGCCTGCTTCCAGACCTCGACGGGGAAGGAGACCATGACGAGCGACTGCATGAGGTGCATCAGCGCCTTGGCGTCGTCGGGGAGGTCGGTGAGCGGGAACTTGTCGCAGTAGGCGATGGCGTCTTCCAGCAGGGGGAAGGCGGCGTCGTAGAAGGCCTGCATCTCCTCCATGGAGGAGGCCAGGCGCTTGGCGTAGCGCTCCGGCTCGGTGGCCAGGATCCAGTCGCCGTACGGCTTCAGGGCCGCGAACTCAGCGGGCAGCATGGTTGTTCTCCTTGACGTAGTCGCCGACGACCTTGTGCAGGTGACGCAGGAGGAGCTCCTGGTCGCAGAGGGGGAACTCGGTGACCGCCTTGGAGGCGATCATCGTCTGGGTGGCCTCCAGGGTGTTGGCGTCCTGGAGGGCGTACTCCTTGAACGTCACCGCGGCCAGCTCCTGCGCCAGTCGCTCGCGGGCGTTCTTCGGGGGCACGAAGTAGAGGCTGGCCTCGAAGATGTGCCTGTCGACCGCGGTGGGCCAGTAGTGGTAGGTCAGGTACCAGCCCGGGGCCCAGAACAGCAGGGTGAAGTTGGGGAAGAACTCGAAGGAGTCGGTGCCCCAGGACCGGTGGCGGGCGGGGTTGATGCCCGGCGGGAGCTCTTCGGGGGCCAGGCCCTGGACGTCGGGCCGGTCCCAGGGGCCGAACAGGCCGCTGCGCAGCACCCGCTCGATGGGCTTGACCATGCCCGGGTCCTTCGGCGGAGCCATGCCGCCCCAGGAGGAGATCATGGAGTGCGGGCTGAACAGCTCGTAGTGCAGCGCCTCGAAGCCGTAGCCCATGAGCTTGTCGGCCTCCTCCTTCACCGCCTGCTTCTGGTGCAGCACCGGCGCGTGGTAGAACTCGGCGAACGCGTCGATGAACAGCTTCCAGTTGCTGCCGATCTCGGCCTTGTAGGTGTAGACCTCGGTCATCTCGTGGAAGGGGTAGCCCTCCAGGCTCTCGCCCATCTCGCCCAGGTACTCCTTCAAAGGAGCGGCGTCCGGGTCGAGGTTGACGAAGATGAAGCCCTCCCACACCTCGCAGCGCACGTCCTTCAGCCCGTAGTCGCTCTTGTCCAGGTTGAAGAACTCCTCCTCCTGCTGGACGAAGGTGAGCTGTCCTTCGAGGTCGTAGCGCCAGGCGTGGTACTTGCAGGTGAACTGCCGGCAGGTGCCCTTGACCTCCTCCTTCGGGTAGTCGTTCCACACCAGCTTGTTGCCGCGGTGGCGGCACACGTTGTGGAAAGCCCGGACGACCTTGTCCTTGCCCCGCACCAGGATCAGCGAGGTGTCCGCGACCGGCAGCTCCTTGGTGAAGTAGCTGCCGGTCTTGGGCAGCAGCTCCACCCGTCCCACGTTCAGCCAGGTCTTCTTGAAGATGGCCTCGCGCTCGGCCTCGTAGAAGGCCGGGTCGATGGAGTCGGTGTAGTCGACGGGAGCGGTGCCGAGCTCGGGGTACTGCTCGGTCCAGCTGCCCGCCGGCGGCTTGGCGAAGTGGGGCACGGGTCTACCTTTCGTGTTCGGGTCGGACGCCGAGGGCGTTGAAGGCGATGGAGAGCGTGATGTAGGTGCCGATCGTGAAGATCAGGTCCATGCGCTGGCGCTCGTCGAGGTGCTCGCTGAGCTCGGCCCAGGTGAGGTCGGACAGGTTGGAGTCGCCGTCGAGCTCGTCGACGGCGCGGAGGACGGCGCGCTCGAGCTCCCCGTCGGCCCTGCCCTCGCCCGCGGCCTCGATCTCGGCCTCGGTCATGCCCTCCTTGGCGGCCACCAGTACGTGGTGGAGCCACTCGTAGGAGCAGTCGCGGCGCTTGGCGATCCGCAGGATCGCCAGCTCGCGCAGGCGGGGCGGCAGCGTGGAGCGGAACAGCAGGTGCACGTTCAGGCCGAGGAATGCCTTGGTGAGCTCGGGATGGCGGATGAGGGTGCCCAGGGCGTTGCCGGCGCCCTCCGGGTTGCGGAGCCGCCGGGGCAGCATGCCCGCCAGCGCGGCGTCCTCCTCCTCGCCCCACTGGTCGCCGGGCAGCGGGGGTGTGCGCATCACGGGCCCCCTCTGCGCGGGTCCATGGTCCGCATGCTCATGTGAACCCCTTCTCGCCTGAGAGAATGTCATTCTCATTTCTGAGTTGAAGGTTTTCATGAGGAGGGGTGCCGCGTCAATGCGGGCGGGGGAGAAGGCGGGCCCGCCGTGGACGTTCCGGTGAATGGTTGATTCTCTGCTCAGGAGAAGCTAGTTTCCTCTCACTGAGAGGAGAATGCTAGACGGGAACCGAAGGCGCCGTCTCGTCTCAGTCCCGAGCTCACCCCACCTTGCAGAACACGCATCCATCAGCTGGTCGGGGGACAGCGCTGAGGAGGACCCTCCATGAGAACGAAGAAAACGCTGGCCGCCCTTCTGGCGGTCTCCCTTCTGGCCGCAGGATGCGGCCGCAGCGGTTCCGGCGATGAAGAGACACCCGACGGCGGCACGCCGGCCGCCGCGGCGGACTTCGGTGATCTGAAGGGCCTCTGCCAGCCGGGAGACGCCAAGAGCAAGTCCGCCCAGGGCGTCGGCGCGGAGATCCAGCTCGGCGTCTTCACCGACATCGGCTTCACCAAGAAGACGGAGTTCGTGGACGCCGCCGAGGTGTTCGCCAAGTGGTGCAACGAGGCCGGCGGGATCAACGGCCGCAAGCTCGCCCCCAAGACCAGGGACTCCAAGTTCATGGAGGTCCGCCAGCGGATGCTCGAGTCCTGCCGCGAGGACTTCTTCATCGTCGGCGGCGGCTCCGCGCTCGACGCCATGGGCGTCAAGGACCGGCTGAACTGCCTGCTGCCGGCCTTCCCCGCGCAGGCGAGCCAGATGCAGAACACCGGCTCGGACCTGCAGATCGAGACGGTCGCCGGCGGCTCCTCCTACAGCCCGTACGCCGGGTACTACACCTGGATCATCAAGGAGGGATACCCCGGCTCGGCGGGCTCCGTCGGGGTCATCTCCGGCGACACCCCGGTCACCAAGGTCCTCGAGGGCCAGACCAAGGAGATGCTCACCGCCGCGGGGGCGAAGATCTCCTACAGCGAGCTCTACCCGACCCAGGGCGTCTCCGACTGGACCCCCTACGCCCAGGCCATCAAGAGCAAGGGCGTCAAGGGCCTGGTGTTCCTCGGCGACTTCGCCAGCCTCGCCAAGCTGGAGCAGGTCCTGACCAACATCGACTACAAGCTCGACTGGATCGACGCCAACAGCAACTCCTACGGCCCGGCGTTCCTCCAGCTCGCCGGCCCGGCGGTCGCCGCGCAGAACAACCTGGCCGACCTCGGCGGGGTGTTCCCGCTGGAGAACGCCGCGCAGAACCCGGCGACCCAGCAGGTCCTCGACCTGTTCAAGAAGTACGCTCCGGACAAGCAGGTGACCCTGCAGGTCGTCCGCGCCTTCGTGGCCTGGACGCTGTTCGCCAAGTCGGCCGCGAGCTGCGGTGACGACCTCACCCGCAAGTGCGTCTACGAGGCGGCCCTGAAGGAGACCGCTTGGAGCGGAGGAGGACTGCAGGCCCCCATCGACCTGTCGCAGCTGGACGCTCCGCAGAAGTGCTTCAACGTCGAGAAGGCCACCCCGGAGGGCTGGAAGCCCGCTGACTTCAAGCCCGACACCGGCGCCTACCGCTGCGACGCCCCCGCCTACAAGTTCACCGCCGACTACGGCAAGCCGCTGACCCTCGCCGACATCGGCAAGAGCCTGAGCGACTTCAAGTAATGGAACAGTTCCTCATCTTCGGGGTCGTAGGCCTGAGCACCGCGGCCGTCTACGCCGTCATCGGCAGCGGACTGGTGCTCACCTACACCACGACCGGCGTGTTCAACTTCGCGCACGGGGCGGCGGGCATGCTGTCGGCATTCGCCTACTGGCAGCTCGCCGTCGGGTGGGGATGGCCGGTTCCCCTGGCACTGGCCGCGGTACTGCTCGTCCTCGCGCCGGCCTTCGGGCTCCTGGTCGAGAAGGTGGTACTGCGGCCGGTCCAGAACCTCGGGGAAGCCGAGCGGCTGGTGATGACGGTCGCCCTGCTGAGCGGCCTCATCGCCGCCGCCCGGTGGATCTGGGACCCCAACCTGCCCCGTCCGCTCACCACCTTCTTCTTCGAGCGCCGGCCCCTCCACATCGGCCCGGCCGTGATCACCTGGCACCAGGCCCTGACCATGGCCGTCGCGGTGCTGGTCGCGGTGGGCCTGTGGATCCTGCTGAACCGCACCCGCACCGGGACCGAGATGCGGGCGGCCGTCGACGACCGGGCCCTGGTCGGGCTCACCGGCGCCGACCCGGTCAAGGCCAACCGCGTCGCGTGGGTCCTCGGCACCCAGCTCGCGGCGCTCGGCGGCATCCTCATCGCGCCGACCATCGCCCTGGACGCCGCCCAGCTCTCCCTGCTGATCGTCAGCGCCTACACCGCCGCCATCTTCGGCCGGCTGCGGAGCCTGCCGCTGACCTTCCTCGGCGCGGCCGTCGTCGGCTGCATGGAGAGCTACCTGACCGGCTACCTGCCGCAGAACCAGTACCTGCCGGGGCTGCGGCTCGCCGCGCCGGCGCTGCTGCTGTTCCTGGCGCTGCTGCTGTTCCCGCACGGGCGGCTGCGCGGCCGGGACCGCAAGCTCCGCCCGGTCCCGACGCCGACGATGCGCGGGACCTGGATCTTCGCCGCGGTGATCGTCGTCTTCTCGCTGGTGCTGGTGACGGTGCTGGACGAGGTCGACATCATCTCCTACGGGCCGATGTTCGCGCTCGGAGTGGTGGCGCTGTCGTTCGTGCCGCTGTCGGGTTTCGCGGGCCAGATCTCGTTGTGCCAGCTGAGCATGGCGGGCATCGGCGCGGTCGTCTGGGGCCAGCTGGCGCCGGACGGGCAGCCGTGGGCGCTGGTCGCCGCGTTCGCGGTGTCGGCGCTGGCCGGGGCGCTGATCGCGGTGCCCGCGCTGCGCCTGTCCGGGGTGTACCTGGCGCTGGCGACCGCGGCCTTCGCCGTCGTCCTCGACCGGTGGATCTTCACCCTGCCGTCGTTCGAGCTGCTGGGGGTGAGGATCTCGGTCTTCAACCAGGGCGCGGTGGACATGGCCGGACCCCGCCTGCTGGGATTCCGGCTGGACGAGCCCGCGGAACTGATGGTGTTCGCGGCCGTCTGCCTGGCCCTCGGCTCCCTCGCCGTGGCGGCGCTGCGCCTCAGCAGGTTCGGGCGCAGGCTGATCGCGCTGCGCGACAGCGAGGCCGCCTACGCGACGCTCGGCGGAAGCCTGCTGGTCGCCCGGGTCCTGGTGTTCGCGCTGAGCGCCGGGATCGCCGGGGTCGGCGGGGTCCTGTACGGGATGCAGCTGCAGTCGGTGACCGCCGACCAGTTCACCTTCGTGGCGGGCCTCCCGATCTTCCTGATCGCGGTGATCGGCGGTCTCGGCGCGGTGGGCAACGGCTTGTTCACCGGAACCGCCTACCTGGGGCCCATCCACCTGCTGAACGCCGTCGCGCCCTGGACGCACAACATCGTCCAGCTGCTGCCGGCCCTGGCCGGACTGGGCTTCGCCCGCCACCCCGAGGGCATCGTCCCGGGGCAGCGGCGCGGCTGGGAGCCGCTGGCCCGCAGCCGCGTCGCGCTGTCCGCGCTGATCGGCGGGTTCGCGGTGCTGTGGCTCCTGCGGGTAGGCGACCTCATCGGCAACACCGTCCTCCTCCTCGGCACGGTGGTCCTGGCGCTCGCGCTGCGGACCTGGGCGCAGTCGAAGGAGGCGGCGGACGTCAAGGCGGAGGTCCCGGTCGAGTGGTGGGGTGTGCGCCGCCCCTGGCGCGCGGAGGACGAGGAGGTGCTGTCCCGTGGGATCGCTGGAGGTTAGCGGGGTGACCGTCTCGTTCGGCGGCCACCGGGCCCTGGACGGAGTCGGCCTGACCGCCGAGCCCGGCAGGGTCACCGGCCTGATCGGGCCCAACGGGGCGGGGAAGAGCACCCTGTTCGACGTCGTGTCCGGGCTGCGCAGGCCCTCGGCGGGCCGGGTGGTCCTCGACGGGAAGGACGTCACCCGGATGGGGCCCGCCCGCCGCTCCCGGCACGGGCTGGCCCGTACGTTCCAGCGGCTGGAGCTCTTCGGACGGCTGACCGTCCGCGACAACCTGCTCGTCGCCGCGGAACTGGGACCCGACCGGAGGGTGGCCGGCCGTGCCGTTACGGGGATCCTCGAACGGCTCGGCCTGCGGGAGATGGCCGACACGCCCGCCGACGACCTGTCCACCGGCGCGTCCCGCCTGGTGGAGGTGGGACGGGCGCTGGCCGTCCGGCCCAAGCTCCTCCTGCTGGACGAACCCGCGGCGGGCCAGGACGGCGAGGAGACCGAGCGGTTCGCCGCGCTGCTGCGCTCGCTGGCCGACGACGGGACCACCGTCGTCCTCGTCGAGCACGACATGCGCCTGGTCATGAGCGTGTGCGACCACCTGCACGTGCTCGACCTCGGAAAGATCATCGCCTCCGGCGCGCCGGAGGCGGTCCGCCAGGACGAGAAGGTCCTGGCCGCCTACCTGGGGGACGCATGAGCGCTCTGCTCGAACTGCGCGAGGTCCGCGCCGGATACGGCGGAATCACCGCCCTGCACGGCCTGTCCCTGAGCGTCGCCGCGGGTCAGGTGGTGGCTCTGCTCGGACCGAACGGGGCGGGCAAGACGACGACGCTGAAGGTCGCCGCGGGAGTCCACCCGGTCGAGGCCGGGCGGCTGCTGATGGGAGGCCGGGACGTGACGGGCGCGAACCCCCGCGACCTGGCCCGCGCCGGGGTCTGCCTGATCCCCGAGGGCCGGGGCGTGTTCCCGAACCTGTCGGTCCGCGACAACCTGCTGATGATGACCTTCACCGGCCGCAGCCGCGAGGAGGTCGAGGAGGTCGCGTTCGCGCGCTTCCCCATCCTGGCCCGGCGCGCCTCGCAGGCGGCCGGGACCATGTCGGGCGGCGAGCAGCAGATGCTCGCCCTCGCCCGGGGCCTGGCCACCGATCCGGCCGTCCTGCTGCTGGACGAGCTGTCCATGGGCCTGGCCCCTCTCATCGTCGCCGAGCTGTACGAGCAGGTCGCCGAGATCGCCCGGCAGGGCGTGGCGGTCCTGGTCGTCGAGCAGTTCGCCGCGGCGGTCCTCGACATCGCCGATCACGCGGCCGTGCTGGTGCGCGGCCGGATCGAGCGGCACGGAGACCCCGACGAGGCGCTGCGCGCCGAACTTTCCGACCTCTACCTGGGGAGTGCCCGATGACCTCGACCGAGACGCGCGCGGACCGCTTCGTCCGCGAGCTGGCGGAACTGAAGATCGCCGACCCGTCCGCCGGGCGGGCGGCCCTGTGGCTGCGCGCGGGCGCGGTCCTGATGGCGGCGGGCCTGGTGCTCGGAGCTGCGGCGTATCTCATGTCGCACGGCACCACCGACCCGCTCGCCCAGCGGGACGCCCTCGCCCTCGGCCTCGGCGGGGTCTGCGCGAGCGTCGTCGGCTCGGCGCTCTTCCTGCGGTACTCGCTGACGGGCTTTCTGCGCTTCTGGATGGCCCGCCAGTCCCACGACATGTCCGTCCTCGCGGACCGCCTTCTGGAAAAGGAGAAACTGACATGACCACACCGAACCCGCGCGTGGGGGAGCAGCTCGCCAGCACCGTCTGCGCCGCGAAGGTCGTCGTCGTGCGCGCTCCCGCGGGCGGCGCGGCGCTCGCCTGCGGGGGCAGCCCGATGGTCCCCGCCGGTTCCGCGCAGCCCGTCCCCGCCTCCGGCGGGGAGGCCGCCACGCTCATCGGCAAGCGCTACGTCAACGCCGACGACACCCTCGAGGTGCTCTGCACCTCCTCCGGTACGGGCGAGCTGAGCTGCGACGGCGTCCCGATGACCCTCAAGGCGGCCAAGCCGCTGCCCGCCTCGGACTGATCGGGCCGATGAGAACAGCCATGAGCGAGGACGACATGATTCTGATCGCCCCCGAGAGGAAGTCCGAAGGCTTCCGGCGGTGCGCCCGCGCCGCGACGGGAGCCGCCCGGTGAGCGACGTGGTGCTGACCGAGCGGGTCGGCAACGTGCTGGTGGTGACGCTGAACCGACCAGAGGTCCGCAACGCCCTCGATCCCGGGCTGATGGAGGAGCTCTCGGCGGTGCTGCGCGCCGCCGAGGCCGACACCGAGGTCCGGGCGATCGTGCTGACGGGCTCCGGCACGGTCTTCTGCTCCGGGCTCGACCTGAAGGCGTTCGCGGCGGGCGGGAGCATCAAGGCGCTGGTGTGGTTCTTCCACCGCAGCGTCGCCACCCCGGTCGTCGCGGCGCTGAACGGCTCCGCGCTGGGCGGGGGTTTCGAGCTGATGCTCGCCTGCGACCTGGTCGTCGCGGCCGAGGGCGCGAAGCTGGGCATCTCCGAGGTCAGGCGCGGCCTGTTCGCGGCGGGCGGCGGCACCGCGCTCTCCGCGCGGGTGCCGATGGCGCTGGCGCTGGAGATGGGATTGACCGGCGATCCGGTCACCGCGGAGCGGGCCCTGGAAGCGGGCCTGGTGAACCGGGTGGTTCCGGCCGGCCGGGTGCTGGCCGAGGCCATGGCGCTGGCCGGGCGGATCGCGGAGAACGGCCCGCTCGGCGTCGCCATGACCAAGAAGCTGATGCGCGAGCAGCGGTGGTGCACTCCCGCGGAGGTCGACGAGGTCTTCAAGAGCGCCGACGCGAAGGAGGGCGCGCGGGCGTTCGCGGAACGCAGGCCGCCGACATGGACGGGAAGGTAGCAGGGGACAGTGGACTTCGAGCTGAGTGAAGAGCAGGAACTGTTCCGGCGGACGCTCCGCGACTACGCCGAGAAGGAGATCATGCCGGTAGCGCCCGAGTGGGAGCGGACCGGCAGGTACCCGGCGGAGATCGTCGAGAGCTTCAAGGAGTTCGGGCTGTACGGCCTGAACGTCCCGGAGGAGTACGGCGGCCTCGAGGCCGACCGCGTCTCCTACGCCTTGGCGTTCGAGGAGATCGCCCGCGCCTGGCTGGGCGCGGCCGGGCTGTTCGGGCCGCACTCGGTCGCCTGCTGGATCGTCGCCCGCAACGGCACGCCGGAGCAGAAGGCGCACTGGTTGCCGAGGATGGCGACCGGCGAGGTGCGCTCGGGCATCTGCCTGACCGAGCCGGGGGCGGGAACCGACCTGCAGGGCATCAGGACGACGGCGGTCCGGGACGGCGACCACTACGTGGTGTCGGGCGCCAAGACCTGGATCACCAACGCCAGGGTCGCCGGCATGTTCCCCGTCCTGGTGAAGACGGGGAGGGCGGACGGCGGGCACGAGGCTATGTCGGTGCTGCTGATGGACACCTCCTCGCCGGGCTTCACCGTCACCCGGGACCTGCCCAAGATGGGCTACAAGGGTCCGGAGACCAGCGAACTCGTCCTCGACGGGGTTCGGGTGCCGGTGGAGAACCTGCTGGGCGGGGTCGAAGGACGTGGCCTCCAGCAGGTTCTGGGCGGGCTGGAGATCGGCCGGATCAACATCGCGGCCAGGGCGGTGGGCGTGGCGCAGGCGGCCTACGACGCGGCGCTGGGCTACTCGCGCGAGCGTGAGGCCTTCGGCAAGCCGATCTCGGACTTCCAGGCCATCCAGTTGAAGCTGGCCGACATGGCGACCGAGATCCAGGCCGCGCGGCTGCTGACGTACTGGGCGGCTTCGCGGTCCCAGTCGGGCGGAGGCCGGGTGGACATGGAGGCGGGCATGGCGAAGATGTACGCCTCCGAGACCGCCATCAAGTGCTCGCTGGAGTCGATGCGCATCCACGGCGGTTACGGCTACTCGGCGGAGTTCGTCGTCGAGCGGCTGTACCGGGACGCGCCGCTGATGGCCATCGGGGAGGGGACGAACGACGTCCAGCGCCTGGTGATCGCCAGGTCCCTGGTGTCGGGCAAGGGGCGTCTGGGCTGGTGAGAAGGGTCCTCTCGCGAGGGCTCGGCGCGCGGGCCCCCGGTCGGTTGCGATCGGGGGTCCGCTGGGTTATGAACACTGAGAAGCGGCTTCTCCTGAAAAATCAGTAGTAAGTGAAAAATTACGTTGATGTGACGGTTGTCACGGTCTTGGAACCGACTTAATGTGGGTTCAGCAGGTTCCGGGAAGGAGGAGAGGATGTCCGACCAGCGGCCCTACGCCTCCCTCCTCGCCAAGGGAGAGGACCGGAGGCAGCGGATCCTGGCCGTCGCACAGCGGCTCCTGACCCGGAACGGGTGGCGCAACACGACACTCGGCCAGATCGCCAAGGAGGCCGGGGTGACCCCCGCGGGCCTGCTGCACCACTTCGAGTCGAAAGAACAACTGCTCCATGCGGTGATCGACGCGCGGGACGCCTACGACGACGCCCGTGCCGAGTTGACGGGCGACATCATCGAGCAGTTGGAGAAGGTCGCCGAGCGGTTCCTGGAGGCCCCGGAACTGATCGGGACGTTCGCCGTCCTCCGCATGGAGAACCTCGATCCCGGAGCTCCCCTGCACGAGCGCTTCCTGACCAGGGAGCGGCTCTCGGTCCACCTCGTCGCCGAGAACATCCGCAGGGGCCAGCGCGCCGGGCTCTACCGCACAGACCTGGATCCGGCCGTCAAGGCCGTGGAGATCATCGCCTTTCTCAACGGGATAGAGGCATCATGGCTGCTCGACCCTTCGATTCCATTGACCGAGGTGTTCGGGGAGTACACCCGTTCACTCGCGAGGCAGCTCGCCAGGCCTTCAGTTCCCTGAAGCCCCGGCTGGTGGTGGCGGCCCCGAACAAGGCCGAGGTGGTGAAGTTCGCCGGCGGATGGCTGTTCGACCGGGTGATGGCCGGGTGGGACGTCCTGGTCCTCACCCCCGACGGAGGGGACGACCGCCCGCTGCGGATCCTCGGCGCCCGCCCCCTGGACCTGGAGTCCGCCCTGTCCTGCCGGTTCGAGGGCCCCCGGCCCCAGGCCATCGCGATCGACGCGGAGCTGTACGGCGCGGACAAGCGCATCCAGGACCGGGTGCTCCAGGTGCTCGACGAGGGCGTGACCGAGATCAGGCTCTGGGGCGAGTACTGGTCGACGGACGGAGCGGGCGGCGCCTGCGCGGTGCGGCACCGGCTGAGCGCCGCCGCGCGCGCGTTCAAGGCCCAGGCGCTGGGGGCCACCGCCGTCAAGGCCGACCGGGGCGAGGTCATCGAGCTGTTCGGTCCCGGCGAGCTGCTCCGCCTCTCCCGCCAGAGCCGGAGCGCCTGATTCTCCGAGGTCCGGAAGGCGGCTTCCGAGCGGTCTTCCGGACTCCGCTCCGAGGGGCGCGTGAAAACGCCCGGGGCGAGACGGCGCCTCCTCGCCGGTGCATACTAAGCGCATCGAGTGCCGAAAAAGGGGGCCGCGGTGGAGCGTCCTGAGGTCCTGGTGGTCGGCGCGGGCGGCGCCGGGGCCGTGCTGGCGGCCCGGCTCAGCGAGGACGCCGACCGCCAGGTCGTGGTCCTAGAGGCCGGTCCGGTGCCCCGCGAGGGCTTCCCGCCGGACCTGCTGGACGCCCGGCGCGTCCCCGGCGCGCGTGCGGGCCACCCGTTCACCCGCGCGCATGCCGCGCACCTCATCCCCGGCCGCCTGTACGCCGCGCTCAGGGGCCGCGTGCTCGGCGGATCGACCACCGTGAACGGCGGCTACTTCGTCCGTGCCCGCCGCGCGGACTTCGACCGCTGGTCGGCCGAGGCGGGCGACCCGTTCTGGTCCTACGAGCGGGTGCTCCCGTTCCTGCGAGCCCTGGAGAATGACCTCGACCTGGGTGCCGGCCCCCTCCACGGGGACGAAGGGCCGATCCCGGTCCGCCGCGCAGACCTGCGGCACCCCGCCGCCGAGGCGTTCCGCGCCGCCGCGCATGAGCTGGGCTTCCCTGACGAACCCGACAAGAACGCTCAGGACGCCCCGGGCTTCGGCCCCGTCCCGTCGAACTCCGTCGGCGGACGCCGCGTCAACACCGGCCTCGCCTACCTGCTGGGCGTGCTGGACAGGCCCAACCTCACGGTGCTCGGAGACCACGCGGTGCTGTCGGTGCTGTTCGACCGGGGACGCGCCACCGGCGTGCTCGTCGAGCACCGCGGGCGGCGGACCGTCATGGAGGCGGGCGAGATCATCCTGTGCGCGGGGGCCTTCGCCACCCCGCACCTGCTGCACCTGTCGGGCATCGGCCCGGAGAAGGAGCTCACCCGCCTCGGCATCCCCGTCGTCCAGGATCTCCCCGCCGTCGGAGCCGCCCTCAGCGACCATCCCCAGGTGATGCTGGAGTGGACGCCCCGCCGCCCCCTGCCCGCGCCGTCCGGGTCCTGGCTGGGCGGCGTCCTGCACCTGTCGTCCTCGACCGGGGAGCATCCGGGAGACCTGGAGATCCTGCAGTCCCTCGCCTCTCCGGCCGCTCTGGTCGGAGAGGCGGCGCCTCCCGGCGCGCCGCTGCCCTTCCTCGTCTCCGTCCAGACCCCCAGGAGGACGGGCGTGCTGAGCACGGAGTCCGCGGACCCGTCGGTGCCTCCCCGCATCGACTACGGCTACCTCGAGACCCCGGACGACCGCCGCCTCATGCGGGAAGCCGTCCGTGCCGCGGCCGACGTGGCCGCCACCGGAGCCTTCGCCGAGGTCTCCGCGGGCCTGCTGGGGCCGGAACCGCGGACCCTCGACGACGACCGAGCCCTGGACGGCTGGATCCGCTCCCGCCTCGGCACGTCCCAGCACACCTGCGGCACCGTCCCGATGGGCGGGCTCGGCGCGGTCGACGCCCGGGGCAGGGTGCACGGCGTGACCGGACTCCGCGTCGCCGACACCTCGATCCTCCCGACGGCCCCGCTACGCGGACCCGCCGCCACCGCCGTCCTCCTGGGCGAGCTGATCGCCGACGCCGTCCGCCGGGAGCGCTCCTGATCCGAGCCCCGCCTCCACCTGCCGGATGGCCCCGTCCAGCAGCACCGAGAGGTCGCTCTCCGGGCCCTCGAAGAGCCAGTGCTCGTAGGCCGCCATCGCCGCGGACAGCAGGGTGTACCCGGCGAGCCGGGGGAACATCGCGGACGGCGGCAGGCCGGTGCGCTCCGCCACGAACTCCGTGATGATGCCCCGCCAGGACGCGTAGCGCAGGGTCGCGTCGGCCTGCAGCGTCGGCACGCGCAGGATGAGCTCCATCCGCTGCCGGTGCCACGGCACGTCCGCGACGTCGAAGCGGTTGAACTCCACGACCGCCCGGCGCAGGGCGTCCGCCATGGGCGCCCGCGGGTCGCTTTTGGCGAGCAGTTCCCGCAGCCTCAGCAGGTGCTCCTCGAAGTCGCCCCACACGAGGTCGTTCTTGGAGGGGAAGTAGCGGAAGAACGTCCGCCTTCCGATGCCCGCCGCGGCCGCGATGTCGTCCACCGTCGTGTCGTCGAAGCCGCGCCGCGCGAACAACTCGAAGGCCAGCCGCTCCAGCGCCGCCCGCGACGTCACCCGCGGCCTTCCCATGGTCGGCTTCACACGGCCTCCTCTTCTTTCACGGACACCAGGCTGTCACGGCGGGAGGTCTCCGCGTCGGCTTTCCGCGCCGGGGGAGGAACCGGAACGGAGGGCATACTCGCCCCCTGGGTGGGTAACAGAATGGTAACGTGAGTTATCTGGCGCTCGGTAGACGACCGTACTGTTCCGGCATGCCTCGCATCGTGCTTGTGGTCTGCGGGGGATCGACACCGCGAGGAGCTCTCTGATGGACCGGCCCGTCCCCGTCGAGGCCAGAGCCCGCCTGCTGGCGGGACAGGACATGTGGACGCTGCCCGCCGTGCCGGAACTCGGCTTCGGCGGGCTCGTCATGTCGGACGGGCCCGTCGGCGTGCGCGGCACGCGGTGGACGGCGGGGGACCCGTCGATCGCGCTGCCCAGCCCCACCGCCCTGGCCGCCACCTGGGACACCGGCCTCGCCCGCCGGGTCGGGGCCCTCCTGGCGCAGGAGGCCCGACGCAAGGGGGTTCACGTCCTGCTCGCCCCGACCGTCAACCTGCACCGCTCGCCCCTCGGCGGGCGGCACTTCGAATGCTTCTCCGAGGACCCGCTGCTCACCGGCGAGCTGGCCGCGGCCTACGTCCAAGGGGTGCAGTCCGGCGGCGTGGCGGTGACCGTCAAGCACTTCGTGGCCAACGACTTCGAGACCGAGCGCATGACGGCGGACGTCGTGGTGTCCGAACGCGCGCTGCGCGAGCTGTACCTGCTGCCGTTCGAGATCGTCGTCCGCGAGGCCGCCCCGTACGGGATCATGGCCGCCTACAACGGCGTCAACGGCACCCCCATGAGCGAGCACGGCAGGCTGCTCAACGACGTCCTGCGCGGGGAGTGGGGCTTCGACGGGGTCGTCGTGTCCGACTGGTTCGGCGCGCGCCGCACCGTCCGGGCCGCGCTCGGCGGGCTGGACGTCGCGATGCCCGGCCCCTCGAAGGTCTACGGGCCCGCGCTGGCCGAGGCCGTCCGCGCGGGCTCGGTGCCGGAGGAGGTGCTCGACGAGCACGTCCAGCGGGTCCTGGACCTGGCGAAGCGCACCTCGCCCTTGAGGTCCCCGGAGTCCCCGGCGGAGCTCCCGCCGGTGGACGGGCAGGCGCTCGCCCGCGAGGTGGCGGCCCGCTCGTTCACCCTGCTGCGCAACGACGGCGTCCTGCCGCTCGCCGGAGCCCCCCGCGTCGCGCTGATCGGCGGCCTGGCCAAGGAGGCGCGCGTGATGGGCGGCGGCAGCGCCCAGGTCTTCCCGTCGCACGTCGTCTCCCCGCTGGAGGGGCTGGAGAGCGCCGGGCTCGACGTGGTGTACGCGCGCGGAGCCGACCCGAGCCGGCGGCTCAACCCGGCCGTGTTCCCCCTGCGGACCACCGCCCGCGACGCCTCGGGGAAGGTCCTCGGCGAGTACGCCCAGCCGGACGGCTCGCTGCAGTGGGTCGGCCAGATGCCCGAAGGGGTCGACCACGCCGAACTCGGCTCCGTCGCGATGCGCGGCACCCTCATCCCGCAGGCGACCGGCGAACACCGGATCGCGATCGAGGGCGTCGGCGCGTTCGAGCTCACGGTCGGCGGCGACGTGCTGTTCGACGGGACCGTCGCCCACGACGGCGAGGACCCGTTCGCCGCGTTCTTCTCCCCGCCGCAGACGGTCTTCCCCGTCCACCTGGAGAAGGACACGGAGATCGAGGTGGAGCTGACGCACCGCCCGCCGAAGGGCCGGATGCCGCTGCCGTTCGTCGGGTTCGGCCTGATGCACCGCGAACCGACGCCGGACCCCGACGTGCTCCTGGCCGAGGCGGAGGCCGCAGCCGCGGCCGCCGACGTGGCGGTCGTGGTCGTCGGCACGTCCAAGGAGGTCGAGAGCGAGGGCTTCGACCGCGCCTCCCTGGAACTGCCCGGCCGCCAGGACGAAATGGTGGCCCGCGTGGCCGCCGCCAACCCGCGCACGATCGTCGTGGTCAACGCCGGTTCCCCCGTCGAGATGCCCTGGCGCGACGACGTCTCCGCCGTCCTGCTCACCTGGTTCCCCGGCCAGGAGGCCGGCCACGCGCTCGCCGACGTCCTCACCGGCCGCGCCGAGCCCGGCGGACGCCTCCCCACCACCTGGCCCGCCGTCCTGGAGGACTGCCCCGTCACCGAGGTGGCCCCGGTCGACGGCGTCATGCGCTACGAGGAGGACGTCTTCGTCGGCTACCGCGCCTGGCTGCGCACGGACACCCCGCCGGCCTACGAGTTCGGCTCCGGCCTGGGCTACACCACCTGGTCCTACGAGAAGGCCGACCACACCGGCGACGCCCTGACCGTCACCCTTCGCAACACCGGCACCCGCCACGGGCGCGAGGTCGTCCAGGTCTACCTGGCCCCCGCCCGCCGCGACGAGAACCGCCCGCCCCGCTGGCTGGTGGCCTTCACCGTCGTCGAAGCGGCCCCCGGCGAACCCGTCACCGCCACCCTGCCCCTCCCCGAACGCGCCTTCTCCATCTGGCGCGACGGCGCCTGGCGCCCCATCCCCGGTGACTACCTCCTCCACACCGGCCACTCGCTGACCGACACCCCCCTCACCACCCCGCTCGCCCACCCCTGAGCCGGAATCCGTCGCCGAGGTGCTCCGTTTTCGCCGATAACGGAGTGTGAAGGGCCGATGACGGGGATGATGTCGGCGGGAGGTCGGGATGCCTGTCGACTATCGTGCGCCCAACATCAACGCCCGTCGCCTCGGGCTGTACCTGCAGCGGGCGCGGGAGTTCGTGGAGCTCACCTATGACGAGGCCGCGTTCGTGGCGCGCTGCGACGTCGAGTGGCTGATCCGGGTGGAGACGGGCTTCGCGTCCCCCGCTCCGGAGGAGGTGGAGCGGATCCTGACGAGCTACGACGTCCGGGAGGCCGAGGTCGCCGACATCATGATCGACCTGGCGTCCCGCCCCGACGGCCCGGCCTGGCTGGCCCGCCACGCCCCCCGGATGAAGGCCTCGACCCGCGACATCCTCATCTCCGAGTCCGAGGCCTCCGTCGTCCGCACGTTCGGCGTCCAGCTCGTCCCGGCGCTGGCCCGCTGCGAGACGTACTTCCGCCGCCTGGAACCCGAGATCCACCCGGACCTCGACGTCGACGAGGAATGGGACCTCCTCCACCACCGCCAGACCTACCGCGCCGCCGGGCGGCCCCGCGTCCTGGACGTCATCGTCGACGAGCGCGCCCTGACCCTCCACGTCGAGCCGGACGTCATGGCGGCGCAGCTCCGCCACCTGCTGGACCTGGGCGCCGACCCGGACACCGTCGTCCGCGTCATCCCGAAGCGGGCGGCCTTCTACGAGCTGCGTGCCCACCCCTTCGACCTGCTGGAATTCCCCGGGGTGGGGGACCGCCTCGGCCTCTCCCACACCGCCCTCGGCACCGATTTCTGCCCCACGGACCTCACCGGGACCTGGGAGTTCATCGAGGAGAGGTCCGCGCTGGCGCCGGACCGCAGCCGCTTCCACCTGCTCGACCTCCTGGCCGACCTGGCCTGACCTCCTCCGCGAGGGCCTACGGCCCGTGTCGACGGGACCGCCACGCCCAGCGCCGACAATGAATTTCTCCTTGACAAAAAAATTTGTCGGCCCTAGCTTGGAGGCATGCAGGAAGTAGTGGTGATCGAAGATCCGGCCGCGGCCGAGGTCTCGCTGGACCCCATCAGGGCCCGGCTGCTGGCCGAACTGGGCGAGCCCGGCTCCGCGGCCATGCTCGCCGCCAAGGTGGGACTGCCCCGGCAGAAGGTCAACTACCACCTCAAGACGCTCGAAGCGCACGGCCTCGTCGAAATGGTCGAGGAACGGCGCAAGGGCAACGTCAACGAGCGCATCATGCGGGCCACCGGGGCGTCCTACGTGATCTCCCCGACGGCGCTGGCCTCGGTCGCCCCCGATCCGGACCGTTCCCCCGACAGGCTGTCGGCGAGCTGGCTGCTGGCCGTCGCGGCCCGGACGGTCCGCGACGTCGGGGCGCTCATCATCGGGGC
Organism: Actinocorallia aurantiaca; assembly: GCF_039533685.1. Lineage (NCBI taxonomy): Bacteria > Bacillati > Actinomycetota > Actinomycetes > Streptosporangiales > Thermomonosporaceae > Actinocorallia > Actinocorallia aurantiaca. Next base: position 263,830 of record NZ_BAAATZ010000034.1, read on the forward strand.
CGAGAAGGCCCGCAAGCGCGTCGCGACCTTCGCGATCGACGGCGAGGTGCGTTTCGCCTCGGCCGCCGACCGCGCCGCGTTCGCGGAAGAACTGGCCGGGGCCGTCACGGCCCTGGTGTCCAAGTACCACGACGAGTCCGCCGAGAAGGGCCGCGACCACCGCGTCGTCGTCGCGATCCACCCGAGTGTCAAGGAGAACCGATGACCCACCCGTTCGAGCTGAGCCAGGAGATCGAGCTCGCCGCCACCCCCGAGCAGGTCTGGGACGCGATCGCGACCGGCCCGGGCGTCGACTCCTGGTTCATGGGCCGCACCGAGCTCGGCACGTCCGCCGGAGGTCCCGCCTCCCTCACGATGCTCGGCCACACCGAGCAGGCGGAGATCACCGCCTACGAGCCGGGTTCCCGCCTGGAGACCCGCAGCGAAGAGGCCCCCGACGGCCGGTTCATGGCGATGGAGTACCTCGTCGAGGGACGCGGAGGCGGCACGACCGTCCTGCGGATCGTCCAGAGCGGCATGCTCGGCGACGACTGGGAGACCGAGTTCGAGGCGATGAAGGCCGGCTGGCCCATCTACCTGGAGACCCTCAGGCAGTACCTCCAGCACTTCGCGGGCCGTGCCCCGTCCGTCACCACGGCCTTCCGCCCCGGCGTCGGCGGCCCCGACACGCTCTGGAAGAGCGTCACCGAGGCGCTCGGCACGACCCCCGACGTGGCGGAGGGCGACGACGTCCGGCTCCCCGACGGCACACCCGGCGTCGTCTACTACGCCAACCTGCCCGTCAACCTGGGCGTCCGCACCGCCGAGGGCCTGTACCGCTTCATCCACTCCGGCACCGACCGGGGCGACGCCCTCGTCATGGGCCACCAGAACTTCGCGGGCCGCGACGAGCAGGCCGCCTGGGACGCCTGGACCGCCGAGCACTTCGCCTGACCCGCAGCACGACTTCGAAGGAGAGACCCATGCGTATCGTCATCATCGAGTTCATCAGCCTGGACGGCGTCGTGCAGGCCCCCGGCGGCCCCCAGGAGGACACCGACGGCGGCTTCGCCCACGGCGGCTGGTCCCACGAGTTCTTCGACCCGGAGATCGTCGGCGGAGCCTTCGACTCCGCCCTCAACGGGGCCGAGGCCCTCCTGTACGGCCGCCGCACCTGGCAGGTGATGGCCCAGGCCTGGCCCGAGCGCGCCGGCGACCCCTTCGCCGACCACATCAACGCCATCCCCAAGTACGTCGTCTCCGGCACCCTGTCCGAGTCCGACATGGCCTGGAACACCACGCTCGTCCCCTCGGCCGGGGCACTCGACCGCATCCGTGAGCTGCACGACGCCGACGGCGGCGACCTCGTCGTCATGGGCAGCCCCACCCTCGCCCGCACCCTCCTGCACGAGGGCCTCGTGGACGAGCTCCGCCTCATCATCGAGCCGATCCTCCTCGGCGGCGGAAAGTCCATCTTCCCCACCGACGGCGCGAAGCACGTCCTCAAACTCGTCTCCACCGTCACCAGCCCCACGGGCGTGAACGTCTGCACCTACCAGCCGGCCAAGCCGTAACCGGCGACACGGAACAGGGGCGGCGATCCGCATCGGATCACCGCCCCTGTTCCGGCGGACGGCTGTTCCGCGACGCCTTCGGGGCTCGCATCGCTCATGGCGGACGGGTTCTCGAAAGCACGGATCACCCTCGGTGAGATTCGGTGCTTCCGGGTCCCGGACGCAGGTCAGGCTGCCTGGTCGTGGCCGGAAGGGGTGTCGTGGCCCGTCCGGGATCGGGGGAGGAGGGACAGGGCCTGGGCGTGGGAGGCGCCGGTGGCCTCCAGGAGGTCGACGGCGAGGGAGCGGAGCTGGGCGAGGACGACGTGGGCGGAGAAGCCGAGCGGCGGGAGGACGGCGGGGTCGAGGCGGGCGGCGGCCCGGCGGAGGGCCTTGCGGGTGAGGGCGGGGTCCTGCCTCGCGGAGAGCTCCTCGCGCAGGCGGGTCACCGAGCGGGCGAGCTCCTCCATCCCTTCGGAGAGGAGGGCGGGGGCGGGCTCGTTCTTCTCGATCACGGCGGCGGTGTGGCGGAGGAGGACGCGGGTGTTGCGCAGGGCGTGGTCGAGGGGCTCGGCGGCGGTGAGGTAGGCGTCGAGCCGGTCGCGGCGGTGCAGCGGGGACAGCGAGGTGATCTCGCGAGCCGTCTGGAGGGCGTTCTGGTAGCCGTCGACGGTGCCCTGGGAGCCTCGGGCGCGTTCCAGAGCGGTGGCCGCGCGGGAGAGGTCGCGGTCGCGCAGCGCGGTGGCGGCCGTCTCCAGGGCGGTGGACAGTTCCTCCAGGAGTCCCTGGACGTGCTTGGCGGCCAGCCCGGACGGGTTGGCCGGCAGGAGGGCGATCGCGGCCAGGCCGATCAGCCCGCCGGAGAGCGCGTCGACCATCCGGTCGAGTCCGGCGCCGTCCCCGGGCGGGAGCAGCGTGGCCACCAGGACGGCGGAGGAGCCGGCCTGCAGGGAGGTCAGCGTGCCGCCGTCGAGCAGCACCGAGACCGTCATCGCGAGGGCGACGACGAGGGCGATCTGCCAGGGGCCGCTGCCGATCACCGAGACCAGCAGATCTCCCACGCCCACGCCGACGCCGACCCCGGCGACGAGCTCCAGGACCCGGCGCCACCTGCGGCCGAGCCCCACGCCGATGCACAGCACCACGGCGATGGGCGCGAAGAAGGGGCGCGCGTGGCCGAGGACCTGCGTGGCGACGATCCAGGCGAGCGCCGCGGCGAACGCGCACTGGACGATCGGCAGCGCCATGGTGCGCAACCGTCCGGTGCGGGCCTGGAGGCTGTCGGCGAGGGCTGTCATGGTTCAAAGATGGTCCGGCCTAGGCTATTCGTCAAAGACACGATTTGACCTCTTCCCATAGAAGTCATGTATGCCCCCCGGCCTAGGATGGCCGGATGAGCTTCCGGCAGATGGAGTACCTCGTCGCGGTAGTGGAGGAGGGGTCGTTCACCGCGGCCGCCCAGCGGCTCGGGGTCACCCAGCCGACGCTGTCCCACCAGATCCGCGTCCTGGAGGGGGAGGTGGGGGCGCCGCTGCTGGAGCGGACGTCGGGCCGGATCCTGCTCACCCCGATGGGACGGGAGTACCTGCCCCACGCCGAGGCCGCGCTGCGCAGCGCGCGGAGCGCCCGCCGCGCCGGAGCCGGAGCCGAGAGCCCGGTGCTGCTGCGGGTGGGGACCATGTACTCGCTCGCCCTGGGGATCGTGCCTCCGGCGGTCCGGGCGTGGCTGGCGTCCGAGCCCGGAGCCGAGGTGGAGGTCTCCGAGTTCGTCTCGAGCGGCGACCTGGAGAACCACGTGGCGGCGGGCTCGGCCGACCTGGGAGTGGGTCCGATGCCCGGCCGCTGGGACGGCCCGGTGTACGAGCTCGGCGAGGAGAACCTCGTGCTGGTGCTCCCCGAGGGCGACCCGCTCGCGGTGGAGGGCCGCGTCTCCCTCGACCTGCGTGAGCTCTCCGACCGTCCCTGGGTGCTGTACGACGAGCGCAACGCGCTGGCCCCGCTCGTCGTCCAGGCCTGCGCGAAGGCCGGGTTCACGCCCCGCGCGGCGGTCCGCACCCGGCACGCCGCGACCGCCCTGCAGCTCGCGGCGGCGGGTCTGGGGCCCGCCCTGATCCCCGAGAGCGTCCTGGAGCCGGGCCTGCCGGTGACGGTCCTGCGCCCGGGTCCTCCCATCCGCCGGATGCTGGCCGCCTATCTGGCGGGCCCTCCCTCGCCCGCGGTGTCGGGTTTCATCACCGCTCTGCGCCGCTGGACGCCCGCGGGCTGAGCGGTGATGGACGCCGCGAACGCGTGCCGGATCGTGCGGCAGGTGCCGTCCGCCGGTTCAGCTGGATGAGCCGCTTTCGTCGGGTTCTGTCGCGGTCCTGCCGTGCCGGAGGTCCGTGGCTCGAGCGCCGGGCGCGGCGTGCTCGGCGAGCAGGCCGGTGAAGACGAGCGCGGAGGGCGGGGGATCGGGGCGGGTGAACGCCATGAGCCGCCGCCGGATCGGGACGGCGGGCCTCAGCGCGCACCCGGAATAGCGCGGCACGATCACGTCGCCGGGCACCAGGGCCGGGCCGAGCCCGGCGGCGGCGAGTTCGACGGCGGTCGCGGTGTGGTGCACCCGCGCCGCGGCCCGGGGCGCGAACCCGGCGTCCGCGCAGGCCCGCGCGACCAGGGGCGCCAGCCCGAAGTCCGAGGCGTACAGCACCCAGGGCCGGTCGGCGAGGGCCCCCAGCGGAATCCCGTCCCGCCGGTACCGTTCGATCAGCGGATCGTCCACCGGCAGCACGACCAGCAGCTCCTCCTCGCCCAGCGCGTGCCGCGGCCCCGCCCAGCCGTACGGCTCCGTCCCGACGGCGATGTCGGCCTCTCCGCGCTCCATCGCCTCGGCCAGCAGGTCCATATGGGAGAACTCGGTCAGCTCGACGTGCACGGCGGGGTGGGCGCGCCGCCACGCCCCGATCGCGGGAGGCACGATGCCCATGGCCATCGAGTGCAGGGCCGCCACCCTCAGCTCCCCGCCCTCCAGCCGCGCCGCGGCCCGCGCCGCCTCCGCGGCGGCCCGCGCGGAGGCGACGGCCGCCCGCGCGTGGGGCAGGAACCGTTCTCCGTGCCCGGTCGGCCGCACCTCGCCGGGCAGCCGCTCGAAGAGCGCGTTCCCCAGCTCGAGCTCGAGCGCCTTCACCTGGTGCGATAGCGCGGGCTGCGACACCCGCACCGACCGCGCGGCCTCCGTGAACGACCCCTCGTCGGCCACGGCGATCACGTACTCCAGCTGCCGAAGCCTCATGAGCGCACCTTACTCAGGGTGGGTGGCGCGGTTCTACAGCCGGGATTCGACCGGCATCGACGGTTCGGACGCGAAGGCCCGGATCATGGCGTCCTGCGTGAACGAGGCGATCAGGCGCCCGTCCTCCGTGAACACCTGGCCGCGGACGTGGCTCATCCCCGCCCCGGCGTAGGTGCTCTCGTGGTGGTAGCGGATCCAGCCGTCCCACCGGACGGGTTCGTGGAAGTTCACCGCGATGGCGAGGGGCGCGGTCGAGAGCGTCTCATGCGCCTGGGAGGTGCCGACCCCGGGATGCGGCCGCATCGTGGCGGAGATGGAGAGATGGCCGGTGAAATGCGCCAGCAGCGCCCGGCGCAGGTCGTCGCGCTCGGGCACGGGGTCGTAGTGGAGCCAGGCGTCCAGGACCGGCGGTCCGACCTCGTCGGGATCGTTGCGATCGCGGACGTCTTCGAGACGCAGTTCCCTGCCCGGCAGGGGCATGGGGGAGGGGTGCGCGTTCTCCGGCCCGCCCACGGGCGGCCCGGTCCACCGGTCGTGCCGGATGAAGTCGGGCTGAGGGCGGTCCAGCAGCACGTTGGCGGTCGTGCGGATCTGGCCTCTCTGGGAGGCCGTGACCGTGACGAAGGCGAACGAGCGTCCGGCCCGTACGGCTGTGACGGCGAAGTCGAGCCGCTCGTCCGGCCGGGCCGCGGAGACGAACATCGCGTGCACGGACCGCACCGTGTGATCCGCGTACGCCTTGCCTGCGGCCACGATCGACTGCGCGAGAATCTGGCTGCCGTCGACGACCTGCCGTCCCCCGCCGTCGCTCTCCCCTGTGAAGAGCCCGGGGCCGTTCGGCGCCACGTCGAAGATCGTGAGCATCCGCTCGAGGGTCGACTCGCTCACGGCCGCACCCCGGTGAAAACGCCCTTGCCGATCGTCACGTCTACCCGCTCCTGATCGAACGCGACATATCCCGCCAGGCGGGCGACCTGCGGAAAGGGTTCCGGATAACTCCAGGCGACGCCGTCCCCGTCGCCGCCCGCCACCCGCCAGTAGACGGCTTCCCCCTTGAAGGGGCAGACGCTGCGATCGCCGATCGCTTCGAGCCGGGAGAAGTCGACCGCGTCCCTGGGGAAGTACACCACCAGCCCGTGGTCCTGCTCGTCGACGATCAGACAGGCGTCGCTGCGCGCCAGCAGGACCCCGTCCGCCGACGCCGTCATGACGTTGGTCCGGGAGAGCAGGTCGACCCGGTAGTCCGGCCGTTCGCGGTACATGGACCGCACAGGCGTCACTCCCATGACTGGACCCTCCGACTTCAATAGCCTTCTCGTTTTTGAAAATGGCATTCTCATACTACGTCGAGACGGTTCACGGGTGTCAACGCCCGGGATCGGTGCCGGCCGGATCGCCTCATGCCGCTTCCCGTGCCCGCACAGGGGGCGTACGCCCTCGGGAGTAGGGCCCGGTACTCCCCGCGGACCACGTGACACCCCGGTCGGGCCCGGTTACGGTGAGCGCTGTGGCGCCCATCACTGACTTTCCGGAGCGGTGGCCGAGGCCGAGCGACCTCCCCGCCTGGGCCGTACCGCTGGCGCTTTTGCCCTGCCAGGTGTTCGGAATGTACGGCGCCGCGCTCCACCAGGCCGCCTCCCGGGACCTCGACGCCTTCGGCTATGGGCTCCTGGCCCTGGGGCCGCTCATCCTGACGGCTCGCCGCAGCCGACCGGTGGAGGTCCTGGTCGCCGTGGCCGCCGTCACGCTGCTGTACCACGTGTGCGGCTATCCCGTGGGGCCGTTCTTCCTCGCGTTGATCGCGGCGGTCGTGGCGGCCATGTCCGGTGGGCACCGGCGGGCCGCCTGGCTGACCGTCCTCGGCGTGGTCGGCTGCTACCTGGCGGCCGTCCTCCTCCTGCCCGACTCGGGCCTGGGCCCGGTCCGGCGTCCCTCGCTCTCGCTGGACGGGGGGCTGCTGGCCTGGGTGTTCATGGTCCCCGCCGCGGCGGAACTGGTGCGCAACCGGGCCGAACGGGACGTCGAGGCGCGCCGGATCGTGAAGGAGCAGCAGCGGCGGGTCGCCGGGGAGGAGCGGCTGCGGATCGCGCGGGAACTCCATGACGTGCTGGCCCACAACATCTCCATGATCAATGTGCGGGCCGGGGTGGCGCTGCACCTGCTGGACGACGACCCTGAGCAGGCCAGGACCGCTCTCACCGCGATCAAGGCCGCCAGCAAGGAAGCGCTGATGGAGATGCGGTCGGTCATCGACGTGCTCCGCCAAGGTGAGCAGGCACCCACCGTCCCCACGGCGGGGCTGGCCCGGCTGGACAACCTGGTGGAGGCCGCCCGCGCCGCGGGGATGCACGTGTCTCTGGAGCGGGCCGGCCGGCGCCGCGATCTGCCCGCGGGCACGGACCTGGCGGTGTTCCGCATCATCCAGGAGTCGCTGACCAACATCGCACGCCACGCGGGAACGCCCGCGTCCGGGAGATTGTCGGTGCACGTCGTCCTGGAGTACGAGGACGCCGCGGTGGCCGTGCGGATCGACGACGACGGGGCGGCTCCACCCGCTCTGAGCGGAGAGGGGAGCGGTATCCCGGGGATGCGGGAACGGGCCCTGGCGCTGGACGGAGAGTTCCAGGCCGGACCGCGGCCCGGCGGCGGTTTCCGCGTTCGGGCACGGCTGCCGCTGGCCGGAGGCGCCCGATGATCGAAGTGGTGGTCGCCGACGACCAGGCGCTGGTACGCGCCGGATTCAGATCTCTGCTGGAGGCCCAGGACGGTATCGAGGTGGTCGGCGAGGCGGACGACGGCCGAGCGGCGGTCGAGTTGGCCGAGAGGCTGCGGCCCGACATCGTGCTGATGGACATCCGCATGCCCGCCCTGGACGGGCTGGAGGCCACCCGGATGATCACGGGCAGGTCCGGGCTGGAGGGCGTCAAGGTCATCATCCTGACGACCTTCGAACTCGACGAGTACGTCTTCGACGCGCTGCGCAACGGGGCCAGCGGCTTCCTGGTGAAGGACACCGAACCGGTCGAGCTGATCCGCGCGCTCCGGGTCGTCGCGGCAGGGGACGCGCTCCTGTCTCCCGGGGTGACCCGCCGCCTCATCGGGGAGTTCGCGGTCCGGGCCAAGGAGCCCCACCGCACGTCCGTCCTGGCCGCGCTCACCGAGCGCGAGACGGAGGTGCTGGTCCTGGTCGGGGAGGGACTGACCAACGAGGAGATCGCGCGGCGGCTGGTGGTCAGCCCCGCCACCGCCAAGACGCACGTGAGCCGGACCATGGTCAAGCTGGGCGCGCGGGACCGCGTCCAGCTGGTCGTGTTCGCCTACGAGTCCGGGCTGGTGCGGCCCGGATGGACGGTGTGAGCGCGGTCCGTACTCCCCGTGTCGTAGTCGGGGTGTCTCCCGGCGGTGGACGACCGGACGCCCGGTTCCGGGCACGATCGGCGCATATCCACGACAAGGGAGAAAGCCGTGAAGGTGCGGGTTGATCCGGAGCGCTGTCAGGGGCACACGCTCTGCTCGATGATCGCTCCGAGAATGTTCGAACTCGACGATGTCGACGGTCACGCCTCGGCCGTCGAGGAGAAGGTCCCGGCCGATCAGGAGGCGAAGGCGAACAAGGCCGTCGGATCCTGCCCGGAGCGAGCGATCTCCGTTTCCTGAAAGGAGCCCATCGTGAGCACGGAAGAATTCACCGAGGACGGCGAGCGGAAGAAGAACCGGTACGACTTCGACCGGCACACTCCGGAATACCGCCGCGATTTCGAGGCGGTCACCCGGGAGATGCAGGCCAGATGCCCCATCGCCTGGTCGGACACCTACGGCGGCCACTGGGTGGCCGCGGGAAACCGCGAGGTCTTCGAACTCGCCGCCCGATCCGCCGACGTCATCTCGAACGACCATGACGTGAAGGGCGAGCGCCGGGGGTACAAGGGAATCTCCATCCCCCCGCCGACCCGGGCCGGCAGGGGCGGCTTCCTGGAGATGGACCCGCCGGAACAGCGCTACTACCGCCGGGCGCTCAACCCGTACCTGTCCCCGGCGGCGGTCGACCGCTGGATCCCGGTGATCGACGAAATCGTGCGGGCATGCCTCGACGAGAAGATCGAGGACGGTCGGATCGACTTCGTCGAGGACCTCGCCAACATCGTGCCCGCCGTCTTCACGATGGCCATGATGGGCGTCCCGCTCGAGAACTGGAGCATCTACAACGAGCCCGCGCACGCCGTCATCTACACGCCGCCGAACTCACCCGACCTCGCGCGGGTCGGGCGACTGCACGAGCGGATGCGGCGGGATCTCGCCCGGCAGTTCGCGGAGATCAAGGCGAATCCCCGGCCGGGCCTGGTCAACGCGGTCGCCGATATGAGGATCGACGGCGAGACGCCGCCTGACGAGGAACTGCTGGGAGTGCTGCACCTGATCATCGGCGGCGGCTTCGACACGACGACGGCGCTGACCGCGCACGCGCTCGAGTGGTTCTCGGAGAACCCGGGAGAGCGCGACCGCCTCATCCGGGAACGGGAGAGCCTGCTGGACTCCGCGACCGAGGAGTTCGTGCGCTACTACGCGCCGGTGGTGGGCAACGGCCGCACCTTCTCCGCCGACTGCAAGATCGCCGGCACCCGCTTCAAGGAGGGAGAGCGCCTGTGGGTCTCCTGGTCGATGGCCAACCGGGATCCGGCGGTGTTCCCCGACCCCGACGAGATCGACCTGGCCCGCGAGAGCAACCGGCACGCCGGCTTCGGCCTGGGCGTACACCGCTGCATCGGTTCGAACGTCGCGCGCACGGTCTTCAAGCGGATGCTCGTCCAGGTGCTCGACCGGATGCCCGACTACGTGTGCGAGCCGGAGGGCACGGTGCACTACGAGACGATCGGCGTCATCAACGGAATGCGTTTCCTCCCGGCGACCTTCACCCCGTCCTCCAGGCTGGGCGCGGGCCTGGAGGAGACCCTCGAGAAGCTCCAGAGGGTCTGTGACGAGCAGAGGCTCGCCGAACCCGTCACAGCGCGGAAGTCGAAGGCGAAGATCTGACACGACCGGTGCGGGCGTCCACGAGGGGGAGGCCCGCACCGGTACGGGATTTCCCACTCGTCCATAAAAGAGATTCTCCGTGGAGAACGGCCGAGCTGGAAACGCCAGTCGGAAATCAGGGGCGGGTTCGTTCCCGAAAGGACGTACCCGCGCGGCGGAAACGCCTCTCCATGCCGTTGAATGCTTTTGTCTCCGTAAAGCCGTCGCCGGCCGGGTCTCAGCGGTGGAGCAGGACGGCGAGGAGGTTGAAGGAGGCGATCACCACGATGAGGACGGTCAGGGCCTTGGTGGCGCGGGCGTGCGCGGTCAGCACGCTGGAGGCCGGCCGGCCGCGGCCCCGGCGGTAGCTCAGGGAGGCCATCGCCCAGATCAGCGTGGCGGCGGCGACGGTGGCGCCGCCGAGGACGATCGCCCGTACTCCCAGGGCCGGAGTCGCCCGGGCGAGCAGCGCCCCGTTCAGCGCGATCAGCAGTGCCGTCCGCTGCCAGGCCAGCGCGGTGCGCTCCAGCTGGGCTCCCGGATCGGCGAGGCGGGGGGGTTCGGCCCGGGAGGTCACCGGCTCACCAGCAGGACGACCACGGCGGAGGCGGAGGCGACGGCGACCGAGGCGGTGAGGACCGGGATCAGCCAGGTGTCGGGCAGCGGGCGGCCACGGCGCATGGCGCGCTGGTTCGACGCCCACCGCCGGTATCCCGAGACGGCGACCACCAGGCCCAGGACCGCCAGCACCACGGCGGCGACCCGTCGCCACTGCTCGCTCGCCACGTCGGGCAGGAGCTGCACGACCGCCAGGGCCCCGGCCTCCATCGCCAGCGCCGTGCGCACGTACGCCAGGAAGGTCCGCTCGTTGGCGAGCGAGAAACGGTAGTCCGGCTCCTGCAGATCCACCTCGTGCGTGGAGCTCACCAATCTGCCTTTCGGGTTACTTTTCGCTTTCCTCAGACAATTTTACACACGCCGTGAAAAGCCCAGGACATCGGCCCTGTCGCACTATTTATAAGTAATCCGATTACCGCGATAGGAATAATTGGCTGCCTACCGCCCCGCCGTCGGCCCGCAGGGCTCGGACGCTCGGAGCCGGAGGCGGGCGAGGGTACGGAAAGATCCCCTTGCCGGGCGGCACGTCCATGATCGAAGCTGGTCTCCGGCGGTTTCATCATGGAATTCACTGACGAGGACGGTCTGCGGATGGATCTCGACACGACCCGGCCGCATCCGGCGCGGATGTGGAACTACTGGCTCGGCGGCGAGGAGAACTTCCCCGTCGACCGGCAGGTCGGCGACCAGCTCAGCGCGGCGTTCCCCGCGATCCGCGAGGTCGCCCGCCAGTCCCGCGCCTGCCTGGGCCGCATGGTGCGCCACCTCGTCGTGGAGGAGGGGGTCCGCCAGTTCCTGGACGTCGGCTCGGGCCTCCCGACCCGCGACAACACCCACGAGGTCGCCCAGCGGTCCGCCCCCGACTGCCGCGTCGTCTACGTGGACCACGACCCCATGGTGCTCGCGCACGCCCACACCCTGCTCGCCGGCCGCCCGGAAGGCCGGACGGCCTACGTCGACTGCGACGTCCGGAACCCGGCCCGCGTCATCGAGGCGGCGAAGGAGACCCTCGACTTCACCCGCCCGATCGCCCTGATCCTCTTCGGGATCATGGGAAACGTGATCGACGACGAGGAGGCCGCCGCGATCGTCCGCCACCTGGTCGACGCGCTGCCCGCCGGAAGCCTCGTCGCCTTCAACGACGGCACCGGAGCACTGGACAGGGCAGGCCGCGAGGAGGGGATCCGGATCGCCGTGGAACAGGGTTCCAGCCCCTACGCGGCCCGTACCCCCACAGAGGTCGCCCGTTTCCTCGACGGTCTGGAACTCCTCGAACCCGGCGTCGTCTCCACCTCCCAATGGCGTCCCGAGCCCTCCCCGTCAGGCCCGCCCGCCCCGGTCGACGCCACCTGCGCCCTGGCCAGAAAACCCTGACGGGTTCCTGCGGGTTCTGCCGCCCCGGGTGCTCGGATGCGGCGAGCCTCGTGACTCGTCGGTGCGCTGAGGGGCACGGCGGAGCACGAGGTGTCTTTTCATGTGGGATTTCGGTATTTGCCGTGGATCGGGAAGCTGTACCTTGAGTTGATCTTTCTTTTCCACGGAGGTTGACGTGTTCTCGCTCTCTGCCCGTCTGATGCTGGCCGCCGCCGTGGCGGCCGGCGGGGTCCTCGCTGTTCCGGCCTCGGCCTCGGCCGCGCCGAAGTCGTGCCTGGTGGGCAAATGGAAGCTCACCAAGTACAAGATGAACAGCAACGTCGGCGGAGAGGTGATCACCTCGCAGGGCGGCGGCGGCACCAAGCTGACCGTGACCAAGAAGTCGGTGAAGTTCGACTTCGCGGGCTCCGAGAAGGTCGTCATCAAGGGCAAGAAGCCCGGCGGCAAGGCCTACCGGATGGCGGAGTCCTACAAGAAGGGCCTGACGTTCAAGTCCTCGTTCAAGGGCGCGAAGAAGGGAAGCCTGCTGCTGAAGGCGAAGTCGGCCACCGGCAAGGCGACCGTCACCACCCTCATCGGCGGCAAGCCCATAAGCACGATCAAGGTCGCGAATTACCACCGCAGCGGCGAGGTGAACCCGTTCATCCCGGTCTTCGCGCAGTTCTCCTGCACGTCCAAGATGATGAGCCTGCTGATGGAGGCCGACGGTCCCGACGGGGCGATGGCCTCGGAGTTCTACTACACGCGTCGCTGAACGACGCCGGGGCGGCGGCATCCCGCCGCCCCGGGCGCGGTTCCGCTCTCAGACGAGGGCGGCGGAGTTCCTGGACGAACGGGACACCCGGATCCGCCTTCGAGAGGATCCCCTCACGCGAGCCCCAGCCCGGCCAGGGTCTTCTCGCCGACGATCCCGTCCGGGAGCAGTCCGTGATTGGCCTGGTAGACCTTCGCCGCGGCACGCGTGTGCGCCCCGTAGCGGCCGTCGACCACCAGCTCCGGCCGTGCTCCCGCCTCGTTCAGCGCCCTCTGCACGACGCGGACGTCCTCACCGTGCATCAACGGCTTCTTCAATTCCAACTCCCGGGACACCTTCACGGTCTCACCGGCCGGCTCCGGCGTTTCTCTCGCCGCCCTGGACATCAGCACTTCACACGGCTCCTCTTCCGGACACGACACGCCTGTCCAGTCAAGATGCCCACAGAACGCGACAATCAAGCTTTGCAGTTAAATGAGTGTTATGGATCAATAAATGTGTTTACCTGCAACACGGCCGATGGCCGACCCGTGCCGTCCCACTCGGTACCCCGGCCAATGGCGGTATGGGTCCGGGTCCGCCGAACCGCGTCCGCCGGCGTTCAGTGCGGAGGCCGCAGCGGGTGGAGGGCGCTGGAGACGAAGCATCCCCCTTCTCCGGGCATGCGCTGGATCCGCGGAGGCGACCACACGTCCGTACGCCCCGGGGCGACGCGGGCCAAGGTGCAGTCGAAGGCGTCATTCATATAGGGCTTGACCCGCAGAAGGACCCCGACCACGCCGTTCTCGGCTTTGACCTCGGCATGGATCGCCGGATCGAGCCCGAGGGAGGCGACGGCCTCGCGGACCTCCCGCTCATCGACCGCGCCGTCACGCGGCACGAGGGGAAGGGCCTTCCGGAGTCGCTCGTCCGGAATCTCCGGAGTCTTCGGCCAGGACTCGAACACGAGAGGCTCGCCGGCCGGGCACTCCACGTCGCGCGGTTCGTCGCCCCCCTCGCTCCCGGTCGAGAAGCGCAGCTCGAAACAGCGCACCACGGTGACGCTCTCCATCGAAGGCCGGCCCTGCGCCGAGGTGCCGGAGAGCCGGACGACGACTCCCGCCCCGTCACCCGCGGTCGTCGTGCCGCTCACCCGCATCACCTCGACGCCGTCGATGTCGCCCGCCAGGTGGGCCACGTCCTGGGCGGCCCGGACCCGGCCGCTGTAGAGCTGCTGCCCGACCCGGCGGGCCTTGTCCCGCGCGTCCTCGGCCGCCCGCTCCTCCGCGGACGGCGCCAGCCCGCACCCGCCGGTCAGCAGCAGAGCCAACGAGACCAACAGAAATCGGCGCATGGTGCAACGATCGCGGTTCGCGGGGGAGCCCGCCATCCGCTCCCGTACTCAGACGGGGAACCGGTCACCTCTTCGTCATCGTCAACACGATCAGGTCCTCGGCCCCGACCTTCGCGGTGTCATCGCCGTAGCCGGTGCCGCCTGGGCAAAGCCGAGGCAAGGGTCGGGTAGCGGTGCGGCATGTCCTGTGTGATTCGAACATGTGATCGAGTTCGCGGGGTAGATTCTCGAGCGTGCTGAGGGATGAACCGATCACCGCAGAGACCGACCCGTCCGGGATGCCCAGGTGCATCGTCCGGCGGGGCCGCCGCTACCGCGTCCACGTCCTGGACGCCTGGCAGGCCCCCGGCGGGGTCCGCCTCTACCGCCTGAGGGCGCGCGCCGAGGACGGCGAGTGCGCCGTCGCCGAGGTGAGGCTCACGGGCGCGGTCTTCCGCCTGTCCCGCTGGTGGGACTGACCTGGCCGGCCCGCGGGTCCGCCGTCGACGAAACGAAAGGAGCACCGGTTGCCATGAACGACATCAGAATCGCCTCCCTGCGCGATGCCGATCGGGATTTCGGCCTACGGGCGTTGTTCTCCCTGGACGAGGCCGACGACGGCGCGGCGGTCATCGTCTGCGTGGGCGATACCAGGCTGGAGAACCTGCCGCTGGACTTCTCCGCCCTCGACGCCTGGACGGGGGTCCCGAAGGCGGGGCCGGGCGCGTTCCTGGGCGTGGCCGTCTACGGAGACCTCGCCGTCTCGGACGGGATCATCAACGCCGGGCGGGACTCCGGTCCGTTCCTGTGGGTGCGGGGCGACGTCCGGGCGAAGAACCTCGCCGTCGCGGGCGGTGAGGTCCGGATCGAAGGCGGCCTGGAGGCGGCGCAGACGATCGCAGGTGTTCGAGGACTCGGACGAACGGTGGTCAGGGGCGACGCCCGTGCCGAAGCCGTCCTGGCCCGGGGGCACCTGATGGAGTTCCACGCGGGCCTGACCGCGGAACTCGTCGTCGCGGACGATCTCCTCAGGGTCGGCGATCCGGGGCGAGTGGAGGTCGCCGGCTGGTCGGGCCGGGCGCACGACCTCCGGGGTGGCCTCCTGCCCGGCCTGGGCTCGGCCTCCACCCGGGCACTGCGCCTCCTCGCACCCGGCCTCCGCGACCTCGACGGCGGCCTCGAAGACGCACTGGCCGCCATCGAGCAGGGGTGTTCTCTTCTGGACGCGCCCGCGCCGACCCTCTCCGCCGCCTTCGGACGGACTCCGGCGGCATGAGCCGCCGTTGGGTCAAGCGGTGGAGGAGCCTCGCGGCGGAATCCGCCGGTCCGCCGGAGCAGGGCCGAACCCCTTCACCGGAGACGCCTCCCGCGAGTACTACCTGACGGGGGCTGCCGGGCCGGCCGTGGACGACACGTCCGGTCTGGGCCACCCGACCTGGCCGTACGAGAAGGCCGTCTACGACGCGGGCTCTCCGTACGTGATGCCGCGCGACACCGGCTCCCGGAGGGTGCGGAAGAACTTTCGGAGGTCGTCGGTCAGCAGGTCCGGGGTCTCCAGGGACGGGAAGTGGCCGCCCCGCTCGAACTCGGTCCAGCGCACCACGCGGTGCGCTTTCTCGGCCAGGGGCCGGATCGAGAAGTCGGTGGGGAACACCGCGACCGCCGTCGGCACCGAGCCCCGGGGTTCCGGAGCCCACATCGCGGGGTCGTTGAACCGCTCGAAGTAGGTGTGCGCGGACGGCCCCGCGGTGCCGGTGAACCAGTAGACGCTCACGTCGGTGAGGATGTCGTCCAGCTCCACCGCCTCGTCGGGCGTCTCGGCGGCGGGGTCCGTCCAGTCTTTGAACTTCTCCACGATCCAGGCGAGCTGACCGGCGGGGCTGTCGTGCAGCGCGGCGGCGATGGTCTGCGGGCGGGTGGCCTGGAGCTGCATGTACGCGCCCTGCTCCTCCTGCCACCGCTTCATCCCGTCGAGCCGTTCGCGTTCCCGTCCGGTCAGCGACCCCATGACGGGGGGGTCGGCCACGGGGAAGGTGAGCAGGGAGTTGACGTGGACGCCGGTGACGTTCTCCGGCGCGAGCCGTCCCATCAGCGGGGCGATGAACGCGCCGACGTCGCCGCCGTGCACGCCGTAGTGCTCGTAGCCGAGGAGGGACATCAGCTCGGTGAGCGCCGCCGCGGTGCTGCCGTCGGTCCAGCCCGTGGCGGGGGGCGGGCCGGAGAAGCCGTAGCCGGGCAGAGACGGGACCACCAGGTGGAAGGCGTCGGCGGGATCGCCTCCGTGGGCCGCCGGATCGGTGAGCGGGCCGACCAGGTGGTGGAATCCGGCGAACGATCCGGGCCAGCCGTGCAGGAGCAGGAGGGGCGTGGCCTCCGGTTCGGCGGAGCGTACGTGCAGGAAGTGGAGGCGGGTGCCGCCGGCCGTGGTGGTGAACTGCGGGAGTTCGTTGAGCTCCGCCTCACGCGCGCGCCAGTCGAAGCCGTCGGCCCAGTGGTCGGCGAGCTTGCGCAGGTAGCCGGTCGGCACGCCGCGTTTCCATCCGGTTCCGGGGACCTCCGGAGCCCAGCGGGTGCGCTGCAGCCGGTCGCGCAGGTCGTCGAGATCCCGCTGGGGGACCTCGATGCGGAACGGCGTGATCGGGGAAGGTGCGTTGTCTGCCATGTCCCGGACGCTAACGACGATTGGTGTCAGCTTCTGGCACCAATGGCCGCGCATAATGAATCCCGTGTTGGACACCTCGGCCAGGCTGCTCCGCCTGCTGTCACTGCTGCAGTCCCGCGCCGACTGGACCGGCGCGGAACTCGCCGGACGGCTGGAGGTCGGCCTGCGCACGGTGCGCCGCGACATCGACCGCCTGCGCGAGCTGGGCTACCCGGTCGACGCCACCCCGGGGGTCGCGGGCGGCTACCGCCTCGGCCACGGCGCCGCCCTGCCGCCCCTGCTCCTCGACGACGAGGAGGCGGTGGCGGTGACGATCAGCTTGCGCATGGCGGCGACCGGCAGCGTCGCCGGACTGGAGGAGGCGGCACTGCGGGCCCTGGCCAAGCTCCAGCAGGTACTGCCCTCCCGCTTGCGCCACCGGGTCACCGCGTTCCAGTCATCGGTGGTGCCGCTCACCGGCACGGTCGCCGAGCGCGTGGACGCCGACCTGCTCGCCGCGATCGCCGCGGCCTGCCGTGACCGCCGCCGGATCAGGCTGCGCTACCGGCGAGGCGATCAGGAGCAGGCCCGCGAGGTGGAGCCGTACCGGCTGGTGCACACCCCGCACCGCTGGTATCTCTTGGCATGGGACACGGGCAGGAAGGATTGGCGGACGTTTCGCGTCGACCGGATCACGCCCCCGCTCGGTCAGCCGGGAGCCCGCTTCACTCCGCGCCCCCCGCCGCACGAGGACACCGCCGCCTACGTCTCCACGTCTATCAGCGCAGCCCCCTACGCCTACCAGGCACGCATCCTCTTCCACGCGCCTCTCGCGGAGGTCGCCCCGCACACCTCGCCGACCGCAGGCCGCCTGGAGGCGGTCGACGAACACAGCTGCGTGTTCCACGCTGGCTCGAATTCCCTGCGGGAGATCGCCGTCCACGTCGCGGTCAAGGGCTTCGACTTCGAGGTGCTCGACCCGCCGGAGCTGGTCCCCGTACTTCAGGAGGTCTCCGAGAGGCTCCGCCGCGCCGCCGACAGCTCCCGCCCGCACCTGACGGCGGTACCGCGGCCTCTCCGCCGTCCGGACAAAACGGAGACGAGAAACGGGTAACGGTGTGATTGACTTCAAGCGCACTTGAAGTCCGATGCTCGTGCCATGACTTTCACCTCGGTCGAACATTCGACGGTGCTCGAGTGGATCAAAGAGACGTCCCATCCCTTGGCCACGGTGGACCCGGCGGCGCCGCTGGACGATCTGCGCCCGTTGCTCGGCATGCTGGGCCAGGCGTCGGTCGTCGGCTACGGCGCCGGGACGCGCGGCGCGCACGAGCTGTTCGCACTGCAGGCGCGCATCGCCCGGCTCCTGGTGGAGGAGGGCGGCTTCCGCGCCATCGCGCTCGAACAGGACTGGACGTGGGGCGTCCGCCTTGACGAATGCGTCCGCACGGGGGAGGGAGATCTGCGGGCTCTCCTGAAGGACGCGGCGCCCTTCACCAGCACCGAGGAGGTGCTCGGCCTCCTCGCGTGGATGCGCGACTTCAACCGGGATCACCCGGAAGACCCCGTGCGCCTCGTCGGTGTCAGCCCGCACCCGGCGAGAGACGCGGCATACGATGCGGTCGTCGGCCAGGTACGCAGGACGGCGCCCCACCGTGCGCGAGAACTGGAGGACCTGTACGCCGAGCTTCGTCCCGGTCAAGACATACATGACCAGATCGGCCGCTTCTGGAGTCTTCCCGACAGAAGGGTCTGGGTCGACCGCGCCCGCACTGCCCATGATCTGGTGAGGAGCCTCACCGATGATGCCCGGACGATCCAGACCGCGCGGACGATCGTCCAGTTCTACGAGCTCCACGACCATGACTCCCTGCCGCACGACCCCCACAACATGGCCTGCTTCGAGCGTTCCTTCGCCGAGAACATCGCCTGGTGGCACCGGCAGACCGGGCAGAAGGTCCTGTGGTGGACGTCCAGCTCGCACTCCTCCAACGGCCCGGGAAGAGCGATGAGCTTCCCACCCGCCCCTCCGCGGGCACTGCCCAATGCGGGCAGCTTCCTACGGGAACGTCTCGGGCCCGGTTACGTCTCGATCGGTCTCACCTTCCGCGAAGGCGAACTGGCCGCCTACTCGGGATCGAAGATCTTCCACGTCCCCGGTGCCGCACCCGAGCTCTTCGAGTCGGTTCTCGGCGCCGTCGGCCTCGGTGACTACCTCCTCGACCTCCGCGCGGAACACCCCTCCGCGGTCGCCGAACAGCTCGGCCGGACGGCCAGATTCCGGGCCATAGGCCCCGTCTACGACCCGGACGACGACGCCGCCCACCACATGACCGGCGGCTCGCCCGCCGAGTGGTTCGACGTCATCGTCCACCGCCGCCACGTGACACCGGCCCGCCTGCTCGATTGACGATGCGACGGAGACCGGCGCGCAGTGGTGATCTGCGCGGGCCGGAGCGGCCGGGGAGGAAGGCCGCCCCGGCTCATCGAAGCCGAGGCGGCCTCTTCCGAGCACGATGTCCGATCACGGCGACCGGCCGGATCGGCGGGGTCGCTCGCGTTCAGCCGAGGACCGCGGTGGCCTCGATCTCGAGCAGGAGGTCGGGCTCGGCCAGGGCGGCGACCCCTATTCCGGTGAGCGGCGGGACAGGGGAGACGCCCAGTTTCGTGAAGGCCCGGGTGGCTCCTTCCATGAACAGGGGCATCTTGTCGGGGGTCCAGTCGACGATGTAGACGGTCAGTTTCACCACGTCGTCGAAGGAGCCGCCGACCTCCGCCAGGGCGGTGCCGATGTTGAGGTAGCACTGCTCAGCCTGGGCCGCGAGGTCGCCTTCGCCGATCCTGTTCCCCTCGGCGTCGCGGGCGACCTGGCCGGCGACGAACACCAGCCTCGATCCGGTGGCGACCGCCACCTGCCGGTAGAGGTCGACCTTCGGCAGTCCGTCGGGGTTCACCAGGGTGATGGCCATGCTGACTCCTTGTCGTGAGAGCCCGTGGGCTCGGGGTCCAGAAAACATAGCATTGCTATGCCATGTATTCTGCTGCCATGGCGAGGACGAAGGATCCGGCGATCCGCACCCTGCTCCTCGAGCGGGCCGCGCACATGCTCCGCACCCGCGAGCCCATCACCCTGCGTTCGCTGGTGGCCGGGACCAACGTGTCGACGATGGCCGTCTACACCTACTTCGGCGGCATGGACGGCATGTGGAAGGCCCTGCGGCAGGAGGGCTTCACCCGCCTGGCGGCCAGGTTCACGACGGTGGCGGAGTCCGCGGACCCGGTGCGGGACCTGACCGCCCTGGTCGCCGCCTACCTCGGCAACGCCCTGGACCATCCCGACCTGTACCGCGTCATGTTCGACGCGAGCTTCGACCTCGAAGACCTCAAGGCTGCGGACGCGACCCTGGAACACCTGGTCCAGGCCGTTCGGCGGGCCAAGGACGCCGAACGCTTCCGCGCCGGCACGGACCCCTTGGACCTGGCGATCCAGAGCTGGGCGATCGCCCACGGGCTGGTCTCCCTGGTCGCCAACGGCCCCCTGCCGCCCCGGACGCTCGACCACTGCGCCCCCATGCTGGCCGCGCTGTTCGTCAGCGTGGGAGACGACCCGGGCAGGTGCCGTTCATCGGTCGAGCACGGCTGGAAGCGGCTGCGCCTCCCCGAAGACCGGTAGAAAGATCAGTCCTGAGCCTTCCATGCCCTTACCAAGCGAAGCTCTCCTCTGGAGAGAATGTCCTTATCAAGGAGAGGTGGATGGAGGGGCGGCAAGTGTGCTCCCCACCCATAGACCTCCAGGTGGCGGACGGGCAGTGTGAGCAGCGCTGACCACCCCCTGGAGTGAGCATGAGACTCGCTGTACCCTTCGCGCGCTCGGCCCTGGCCGTCGCCATCGTTTCGACCGCCCTCGTCGGGACGGCCCTGGCCTCGGCTCCGGAGTCGGAGCCCGTGGTCTCCCGGGGAGTGACGATCCCCGTCTTCTACAACCCGCCCGCCGAGCTGCCCTCCGCCAACGGCGCGCTGATCCGCACCGAGCCGCTGCCCCTCGGTCTGAACCTGCCGGGGCTGGACGGACGTCCGCTGCCCGGCACGGCGACGCGGCTGATGTACAAGTCCACCGACTCCAACGGGCTGCCCGTAGCGGTGACCGGCGCGTACATCGAGCCGTCGGCGGCCTGGAAGGGTGGAGGGCCCCGCCCGCTCGTGGCGGTGGGCTCGGGCACCATGGGCCAGGGCGACCAGTGCTCGCCCTCGTTCGCCCTGGAGCACCCGGCGACCCTGACGGGCGACACACTCTCGGTCGCCTACGAGGACCTGGCGATCTACCGCCTGCTGTCCACCGGCGCGGCGGTGGTCGTCACCGACTACGTCGGCCTCGGCGCGACCGACCGGCTCCACACCTACGTCAACCGCCTCGACGAGGCGCACGCCCTGCTGGACGCGGCCCGCGCGGCGCGCGCCGTGCCCGGGGCGTCGATCACGTCCACCTCCCGTGTCGGCCTGTACGGCTACAGCCAGGGCGGCGGCGCCAGTGCCGCGGCCGCGGAGGTCCAGCCCTCCTACGCGCCGGACGTCAAGCTGGCCGCCGCCTATGTCGGCGCGCCGCCCGCCGACCTGACCGCCGTCATGAAGGGCATCGACGGCAGCGCCCTGGTGGGCGCGCTGGGCTGGTCGATCAGCGGCTTCGTCCAGTCCGACCCCGCCCTGGGCGACATCGTCGAGGCCAACACCAGCGCCGCCGGCAGGGCCGTGCTCAAGGACCTGTCCACCATGTGCGTCGGCGACGCGATCCTCCGCTACGCCTTCGCCTCGAGCACGCAGTGGACCACCAGCGGCAAGTCCATCGCCGCCGTCATCGCGGCCGAGCCCGAAGCGCAGGCCGTCCTGGACGCGCAGCGCATCGGCAAGCTCAAGCCCGCGATCCCGGTGCGGCTGACGACCGGCGTCCAGGACGACATCGTGCCGCACGCGCAGGCCCGCCAGCTGGCCGTGGACTGGTGCCGCAAGGGCGCCAAGGTCACCTACGTGCCGGTCGTCCTGCCGAACCTGGGAGACAAGCTCCTCACGAACCACCTAGCCCCCCTCCTCACCGACCAGGGCGACGCGGTGGCCTGGATGGCCGACCGCCTCGCGGGCAAGACGACGACCTCCGGCTGCTGGAAGCTGCCCGTCCAGCCCTGACGGGCCCGTCAGGCCCGGCGGGCCCCGCCACAGCACCACGGCGGGGCCCGCTCCGTCATTCGGAGACGGGTTCGAAGACACCCCAGACGCGGACGGTCCCCGGGCCGTAACGGGAATCGAGTTCCCGCTGCAGTTCCTCGGTAGCGACGAACACGGTCACGCCCACCCGGTTCTCGAAGACGTTCACGCTGCTGTTCTGCATTCCCGGGACCTCCTTGCTCACCTCCCCTTGGATGTCATGGAGCTCGGCCTCGGTGTACTTCGCGGGGGAGACGCAGAGCGCGCCTCCCCAGACCTTCCGCACCCGCTGCTCATGGCCTTCGAGATCACCGGTGAACCTGATGTTGAGCACGAGTTTCGTGGGGTCGTTGGCTTCGGATTCCTTGATCGGGCCGTCACCGAGGTAGCTCTGGTCGACCCAGGTGCCCGCGTACTGGGGAGACTTCCGGGCGATCTCCATAGCGGCCTGCAACGCTTCCTCGGTCGCCTTCGCCGGGTCGACCGGCTTCCAGCCCCCCTCCGGCGTCGGGCACGGTGAGGCGAAGGTGGACTCGTTGCCGGAATCGTCAGGCCGCGGCGCCTTCGGGGATTCGGTCAGCGTGATCCGCGTACCGTCCCACGTACCGACGACGGCGTACTCGCCCCACTTCACGCCGTCACGGGCTTCATGCTTCACGGAGCTCCAGTCCCAGCCCACGAGGTCAGTGCCACTGCATTGCGGCGGCATTGAATTAAGGACCATCTTGCAGAACCGGGGACCGTGGCTCGCGTCTTCGAGCACGGTTCCGGTCGCCGTATAACGCGGCACGGAAGCCGACATGGATGACGTCTCCGACCCGCAAGCCGTGGTGATCAAAGAGAGAAGGAGCACACCTGCAAAGAGCCTCATGCCCCTCATGACGTTCGCCGTTCATACCTGCGTTGCTTCCCCGGCAGCCTATGTCCCGGTTCCGGGACCCGTGGAACACGCTCTACGCGCACGCGAGCGACCGATCGCACCGTCGGTATCGGCCGAGTCGGCGCCGATCAAGCATCCCCTGTCCCTGCTCGGGCGGCGCCGGACCGCGTGCTCAGCGGAGTGCCGAGGCCGCGGCGGCGACCAGGAGGAGGAAGAGGGCGGCCAGGAGCCAGAGCATGGCGCTGCGGAGCCTCCTGTACCGGTATCCGTGAAGGCGTCCGCATCGCCACAGCTCGGCGAGGGCGAACTCCAGGGACTCCTCGGGCGATGTCGTGACCACCTTGTGCCTGAACTCGTCGAACGTGCTCACGCGCTTGTCGAGTTCGGCGTAGCAGTAGAGAAAAGCAGCGGGCGTCTCCGGTTCCCCGAACTGGCTCTCCCAGTTTCGGACGGTCACCAGGGCCAGCGCGGCGTTGCCGACGGAGAAGACGACGCAGCCCAGGACGACCAGGGCGATCACCACGAGGACGGTGTCCGGTTTCTGGTTTCGCAACGAGAACGCCAGGGCGATCCCGGCGATCAGGAGGGCGTTGGTGCTGAGCACCGCGCCCGCCCGGGCGGAGACCCCGGTACGCATCTGATCGCTCCGCAGGATGTGCCAGTTCACCCTTTCGAGCTGTTCCTCGACGGGGAGAGCCGCCGGCAGATGCGAGGAACGGGCGGGATCGGACGATCGAAGGTCCGTCACCGTAGAACTCCCTACTGTCCGGAGGTCCGAGGAGTGTCGTCCTTTGGACCTCCGGCCAGCGGCTCGAGGTTCCTTTCCGGCAATACCTGGCCTGCTGCGGACAGACCGGGTTGAAACCGGGAACGGCCGTCAGCCCGTCCTGCGGCCGAGGAAGGCCGTGATGAGTGCGGCGACGGCCTGCGGTTGCGCGGTGAGCATGTCGTGGCCCGCTTCGAGTTCCTCGACCCGGATGTTGGGCGGCAGTTCGGCGAGGTCGCGGCGGACGCCTCTGCGGAACGCCTCCATGAGCTCTCCGCCCGACATGCCGGGCGGGTCCTGCGTCGGGATCACGACCAGCGTGGGGCAGGCGACCTGACGCAGCAGGGGGATCGTGTCGCGGAACTCGGGTGTGTACCGGATCTCTTCGAGGAGCTTCACGTCCGGCCGCGCGTACGTCTCCCCGTCCCTTTTCGTGAGGGCGCGGGCTGGGAACATCGTTCGGAGCTCGGCGGGGAGGGGCTGCCCCATGGCCGCGGCCTGCGCGTCGAACGCGGCCTTGAGCTTCGCGAGTTCCCGGTCCCGTGCGGCGGGGTCCATTCCCGGGTAGTTGCCGGGGTCGCTCTCGGCGGAGCGCAGGCCGTCCAGGTCGACGATGCCCGGACATGCGGGGTGGCGCAGCGCCCACAGTACGGCGATCATGCCGCCCAGCGAGTGTCCGGCGACCACCGGTTCGTCGAGTCCGAGGTGTTTCACTACGGCTTCGATGTCGTTCAGGATGCTCGCCCACTCCCAGGGGCCGTCGCCGGAGTGGCCGTGGCCGCGCAGGTCCACGGCCACGGTTCGGCGGTCGTCGAGGTCGAGCGGGTCCCAGGCTTCCAGGGTTCCGCCGAGCCCGTGGAGGAGGAGCACGGGTGCGCCGTCTCCGCCGGAGTCGCGCACGGCGAGGGGGATTTCGTGGTCGGTGATGGTCAGATCATGTGACATGACGCTCCCGGGGTCGGTTCAATCGTTCGTGTATCGACCGCGTCGTCACCCCGCCGTCGGGGTGGCGGTCGAGCTTCGCGCGTTTGACGAGGTCGTGGACGCCCTGGCGGGTGATGCCGAGCATCGCGCCCGCCGTGGCGAACGGCACCGAGTCCCTGCCCGGATGCCCCGCGCGCCGGGCGACGGCCCGGCCGAAGGCCGTGCGCCACCACTCGTCGGGCGGGTCGAACGGCCCGTCTCCCGGAAAGGCCGCCGCGACCAGCCGCGCCGCCATCCGGACGGCGAGCGCCTCGTCGGGCCCCAGCAGTTGCGCCGCCCACACCTCGGCTTCGATCCGCAGCCGGTCGCGGACCGGCTCCACCTGCTCGTCCGACCCGAAGAGGATCTCCAGCGGATCGACGATCCGCCGTTCGACCAGCTCGATCAGCTCCCGGACCAGCGCGACGTGTTCCCTCGTACTCACTTGACGAACGATAGCAAGTACTTGCTCTGATTCGTCAAGTAGTGACTTCTTCGGAAGGATTCCCTCCATGGAGACAGGACTGGAAGAGCTGACCGCCCGGCTGCGGCAGGCCGTGCACGAGCGGGGCTGGGCGCCGTTCCACACCCCCAAGAACCTCGCGATGGCGCTCGCGGGCGAGGCGGGGGAGTTGCTGGCGGAGTTCCAGTGGCTGACACCGGAGGAGTCGCGCCGGGTGATGGACTCGCCGGAGAAGGCCGAGGCCGTCCGCTCGGAACTGGCGGACGTATTCAGCTACCTGCTGGAACTCGCCGACGTGCTCGGCGTCGACCTGATCGAGGCGACGAACAAGAAAGCGGACATCGTGGCGCGCCGGTATGCCGAGGGGTATTACGGGGACTGAGGCCACTTCTCGCCTGCGGGCGCGAATCGGCAGGCCTGCTCGCTCTCCTGGCCGGTCCTCGCGTCCACTGCCGGGCGCGTCCTGTTCCATGACCGGAACTTTCTCGCACGAAAAGTTATCGAAAGATCACATCAGGTGATCATTGGGGAGATGGTCAAGCCGCCACGCAGCCGGAGGCGTCGGTGCCCGCCGACGCGTCCCTGCAATGCCCGAGGAGTGGACCCGTGCACGATCGACGTGATCTTCTGCGGGCAGGCCTGCTGGCCGCCGGAGGGCTGGCCACCGGGCTGTTCGACCCCACCGCCGCGGACGCGCTCCGCCGCGCCGTCCCCGACCGCTCGGCCTGGCGGAACCTTCGGCGGGCGCTCAGTCCCGCCTCGCGTCTGTACTTCTCCAGTACCGCCGGCTACACCGCGCTCGCCCTCCCGCAGAACCTGCGCTACTCCGCCCTGCGCCCGGCCGGCATCGTCTCCTGCGGCAGCGCCCGAGACGTCCAGACGGCCGTGCGTTGGGCCGTCAGGCACGGCATGCCGCTGGCCCCGCGCTCGGGAGGCCACAACTACGCGGGGTACTCCACCACGACCGGCCTGCTGATCGACCTGCGGCGCATCAGGGCGGTGAGCCCGCGGGGCGACCGGCTCGCGGTGGGAGGCGGCGCCACCAACTCCGACGTGTACCGGGCCGGGACCGGCGGCACCGGCCTGTACTTCCCCGGCGGGCGCTGCCCCGGAGTGGGCGTCGCCGGGCTGACGCTCGGCGGCGGGCTGGGGTTCAACGACCGCAGGTGGGGGCTGACCTGCGACCGGCTGGTGGAGACCCGGGTCGTCCTGTCCGACGGGACCCTGGTGCGCGCCACCGAGCGGGAGAACGCCGACCTGTTCTGGGCCTGCCGCGGCGGCGCCGGAGGCAACTTCGGCGTCAACACGGCCTTCGTCTTCGACGCCGTCAGGGTCGACCGCCAGGTCTCCACGGTCTTCGACCTGTCCTTCTCCCTGAAGCGCGGGGTCGAGGTGATGGACGCCGTGCGCGAGATGCTCCAGCGGGACGAGCGCGCGGGCCGCCTCGACGTCCGCGTCGGGTTCGCCCACCCCGGCGAAGGGAAGGCCTCGATCGCGGTGCTCGGACAGTACCTCGGCACCGACGACCGGCTGCGGAAGGTCCTGGCCCCGCTGCTGGCGCTGTCACCCACCCGGCGGTTCATCGAGCAGCGCGGCTTCTGGCGGGCCCAGGATCGGCTGGCGCTGAAGTCCGGCAGGGAGGCGATGGCCGCCAAGTCCCTGGTGCCGACCCGGTGGCCGGACGAGGAGGCGATCACGGCCGTCATGGAGAGGATAGGCCGGTGGCGGCCGGGCCTGCCCGGCAACTCCGGACACGTCACGCTGTTCGCGATGGGCGGCGCGGTCTCCGCCCTCGCCCCCTCGGAGACCGCCTTCCCCCACCGCCGCGCCGTCTTCGTGATCGACATCGGCGCCTCCTGGTCCGTGAAGTCCTCCGTCGACGTGGTGGACGGCCTGATCCGGCAGATCCGCGCCATCTACGACGTCCTGGCCCGGAAGCTGCGGACCTCGGCCGCCTACGTCAACTTCCCCGATCCCGACCTGCCCGGCTGGCACACCGCCTACTACGGCGCGAACTACGACCGCCTCGCCGAGGTCAAGTCCCGCTACGACCCGTCCGGCGTCTTCCGCTACGGCCAGAGCATCGGCTCACCCCTCGTCGCCGAGGACCTCGCGTCCTGAGGACGCGCTTCGCCTATCTGGTACCTCGGGCCGCGTCCGGGTCGTTCACTCCGGCGGTGCACCCGGCGCCGTTCGCCTTGCTCACCCGGTTCAGCGAGCTCATTCGGGCGCTCGCCTCGTTTTTCGCCGGGTGCCGGTGTTCCGACTTCAGGCGTTTTGAGGAGCCCGCTCCGCGTGAGGCGGGAGGCTCCTCCGGGCGGAGTCAGGCGGTGCGGCGGACGGCGATGACGGTGTCGGTGACTACGGCGGTCTGCCCGTCGGGCCCGGTGGCTTCGCGCCGTGGCGTGCCGAGGCGTTCGGGGGACCACCCGGCCGGGTCGAGGCCGAGTTCCGCGTAGATCTCCTCCGGGGTGGGGAAACGGGTGTCGGGGTCGATGCTCGACCAGGGATGCCTCGAGCCGTGCTCGACGACGAGCAGAAGGCCGCCCGGAGCGAGGGCGTGCGCGGCCTGCCGCAGGACGCGGGAGCGCGGCAGGTCGAACGGCGTCTGCAGGTACTGGGCCGAGACGAGTTCGAAGACGCCGGCCGGGAACCCGGCGGCGAGGTCGTGCAACTCGGTGGTGACGCGGTCGGCGACCCCGGCCTGGGCCGCGTACTCCGCGGTGAGCTCCAGGGCGGCGGGAGCGATGTCGACGGCGGTGACCCGCCAGCCCCGAGCGGCCAGCCACGCCGTGTCGCCGCCTTCCCCGCAACCGAGATCCAGCGCCCTGCCGGGAGCCATCCCCGCGACGGTCTCGGCGAGCACCACGTTGGGCGTGCCCTTCCACCGCCTGCCGTGGCTGCGATAGCGGTCTTCCCAGAACCGTGCGGCTTCGTCTGCGGCTTGCATGTCGTTGCTCATGTCGCAAGGGTGCGACCACCGGTCTCTTTCACGCAAGAAACGTTGCCGTTTCTGCAAAAACTGCGGTGGGGCACGGACGTCCGCCGTCGCGTGTGCCGATCCGCTTCGGAGGCCCACCGTCGGGATCGCGTGGACGGCCAAGACGGGGAGTCGGGCTCGGGAGCAGGTGCCTCGAAGGTGGCCGGGTCACGCGTCCGAGCGGAAGTGGCAGACGAAGGGAGCCAGGTACAGGTCGATGAGGCGGCGACGGCCGACCAAGTCGTCGAGCGGGGTGACCGTCTCGGGGGTCGGCTTTGGTGAGAAAGCGTCGCATCTCTCACATTGACGAGATTTGTTACATGCGGCGATCATCGGGCGAGCTCTTCGGCAGCCGGAGGGCGGCCGACCCCGGAGTCCGAGGTCGCGATCACCGGGTCGGCTGAGCGGCCGCCGTCCTGCCCCCCCCGGACGACCACACCTGCGAGACGAGGCCCGTATGACCGTCCCCGAGCGCACCATGAAAGTCCGCCGCGTTCACTTCGGCTACCCGAAAGGCTCCCTGCGCCGCCACTACGTGGGCGGCGACCTGATCATGAGCCATGTGGTGGCCGTCCTGTCGGCGACCTTCCCCAAGGGCGAGGAGTTCTTCATCCGCTCCGTCCACCACTACTCCGACCGGATCGCCGACCCGGAGCTGAAGAAGCAGACGAAGGCGTTCATCGGCCAGGAGGTCGTGCACGGCCGCGAGCACGAGACACTGAACGAGGCGCTGCGCCGCATGGGCTACCCGACACACCGGGTGGACGCCTTCGTCAAGCGCAGCCTGGCACTCGGCGAGCGGCTGATGTCGCCGGCGACCCGCCTCGGCCACACCGCGGCCTTGGAGCACTACACGGCGACCCTCGCCGAATGCCTGCTCACCGACCCCCGCGCCCAGGCCCTCCTCGGCGACACCGAGGTCCGCAACGTCCTGCTCTGGCATGCCCTGGAAGAGTCGGAACACAAGTCGGTCGCCTTCGACGTCTACCGCGCCGTCGGCGGCACCGAGCGCATGCGCCGCCGCACCATGCTGGAGGCGAGCGCCGGCCTCCTCGGCGTGACCGTCATCGCCACGATCCTGTCGATGCTCGCGGATCCCGCCACCTACGACCTCCGCCGCCTGGCCGCGAGCCTCCGCGCCCTGCGCCGCTCCCCTTTCCTCGACCGCAAGGTCCGCGCCCGCATCCGCGCCTACCAGCGCCCCGGCTTCCACCCCGACGACTTCGACGCCACCGAGACCCTGACCCACTGGCGCGCCGAACTCTTCGGCCCCGAGGGCGCCCTCCTCGACCGCCTCACCTGAGCCCCCGGCCTCCGCCGAGGAGGTCGCGGCCCTCAGGCCCGCGCGTCGAACATCCCCCAGACCCACTTGCCGCCCTGCCCGTCCTCCTGGATCCCGCAGGCGGTGGAGAGCGCCCGGACGATCGGCAGGCCCCAGCCGCCGCCGTGGTCGAAGGTCTCGTCGGTCGCGTCGAGGTCCTCGGGGTGAGGACGACAACGGGCTTCGCGTGAGGACGGGCGGGGGAGGAGTCCCGCACCCCGAGGAAGACACCCCGGGTGTTGCGGCCGAGCCGGAGGCGGATCCGCTCGTCCGGGGTCGCCTCGGCGGCGTTGATGATCAGCTCGCTCGCCACGAGCAGCACGTCGTGGCCCCATCCGCGCAGCCGCTGGAGCGCACAACGGATCCGATGGCCCGATCCAGCTCGTCAGCTTGGAGGAAAGGGAAGTCGCATACGTCGGTGCACAACGTGGCGGGTGCCTGATCGAATTTTTCCGAGGTCCGCGAAGTGGCTCTAGATTGGGAATTCCTCAGTGACAAGGCCATGTCCATTGAGGAATCTCGAGCCTTGATGGCAAGGAAGCCGGAGACCCTTACATGAGTGTTCGGTGGCGTAAGAGCTCTCACAGCGGCGGTGTGCACGACGAGACCTGCGTCGAGCCGGCCCGCTTCCGGCGGCCGTCGGCGTCCGAGACTCCAAGAACCCCGAAGTCGGGCATCTCGCGCTGACCCGCGAGCAGTTCGCCCTGCTGAACCGCCATCTCGAGGAGCACGGCTGAACCGGGTCGCCTCCCCGGGCGTCATCGCGGGATTTGCATCTCCCCCGAGGGGAGGTGTCAGGGTGCGGGCATGGACGGTGAGGGCTTCTACTCGATCGGCGAGCTCGCGCGGCTGAGCGGCCTCACGGTGAAGGCCGTGCGCTTCTACTCCGACCGGGGCATCGTGCCGGAGACCGGCAGGACCGCGTCCGGTCACCGCCGGTACGGAGCCGAGGCCCTGACCCGAATCGGCCTGGTACGCACCCTGCGTGAGCTGGGCATCGACCTCGCCGCCATCAGCAGGATCATCGACCGCGAGGTGCCGGCCGCCGAGGTCGCCGCCGTCCACGCCGAGGCCGTCGCCGTGCAGATGCGGCTGCTCCGGCTCCGCCACGCGGTCCTGACGGCCGCCGCCCGCCGCGGCTCCACCCCCGAGGAGATCAACCTCATGTACCGGCTCGCGCACCTCTCCGCCGCAGAACGCGACACCCTCATCGCCGACTTCCTCGACAGCGCCTTCGGCGCCCCCGCCGCCGACCCGCTCTCCCGGGTCGTCCACCGCTCCCTCACCCCCGAACTCCCCGACGACCCCACCTCCGCCCAACTGGAGGCCTGGGTGGAACTCGCCGAACTCGCCCAGGACTCTTCGTTCCGCTCCCTGATGCGCACCCTGTTCACCACCCACACCGCCGAACGCGGCACCCCCACGGCCCCGCCCCGCAAACACACCATCGGCCTGATCTCCGAAACCGTCCCCCCGCTCCTCGCGGCGGACGTCGCCCCTGCCTCCCCCGAAGCGGCACGGATCGTCGCGCAGGTCGCCGCCGCCTACGCCGCCTCCCGGAACCGCCACGACGACCCCGCTCTCCGCCAGGACCTCGCCACCTATGTGGCCGCCGCCAACGACCCCCGCCGCGAGCGCTACCTCGAACTCCTCTCCACCATCAACGGCTGGTCCTCGCCCGACCACCCCCGCCGCGAACTCGACTGGTTCCACACCGCCCTCACCACGACACCCCCGCAGCCGAAGGCGCCCTGACACCGAGGAGAGCGGATCGTCGCCTCGCGGACTCCAGGACACGCCCCGATCGGCGAGATCACGGCCTACGGCGTTCGGTGAGCGACGCCGCCACCAGCCGCCGAAGGCTGACCGCTTTGGAGGTGTCGTGCGGGCTCGGACAGTGGTGATGCCGTCCAGCGCCCGGTGGCGCGGACTCAGATGCGGAGCAGGGTGATGGTGCGGCCGGACGGGCTGGAGGTCTCGGTGAGGGACGGGGGCTCGCAGCGCTGGTCGAACACGACGAGGGTGCCTTGGCTCAGGCCTAGGCGGTCGAGATAGCCGTCGAGTTGGGCCAGGCCCTGGGGAAGCGGGTCGGGGCGGCCGGGGCGGTGGACTTTGAGTTCGATGGCTTCCCACTGCTCGGCGCGGTCCGGGAGGGGCCAGCGCACCAGGAGGTCGATGCGGCCCTGGCCGACGGCGTACTCGCGGTCGATGAGACCGCCGCCGTTGACGACGCGGTGCAGCCAGCCCATGAACACCAGCTGGCAGGCCGCTTCCGAATACGTCTGCTGGCGGGCGAGGATCTCGCCGTTCAGCCGCCAGAAGCCGAGGAACTCCTCCAGGAGCTTGTGGAAGTTCAGGTGGCCTTGCGGGGTGATGAACGAGCGGGGGTCGACGTTGATGTTGCTTTCGACGTGTCCGGTGAGGACGCGGGCGATGACCTCCTGGTAGATCGGGTTGGCGATCTGGATGTAGCGGCCGGATCCGATCAGGCCGAGGTCCCGGACGTAGGACAGGTCCTCGTCGTAGGCGGGGTCGGCGGTGGTCTCGGTGCCGGCGAGCATCGGTTCGATGATGCGTTTGACCCGTGGTTCGTGTAGTCGGGTGACCAGGGAGTCCAGATGCGTCGCGCGGGCGACGATCAGGCGTTCCACGGCCTCGTCCATGTGCTCGTCGGTGACCGGCTCGGACACCGGCACCCGCATCTCGTCGACGACCTCACAGGCCAACGCGTTGACCAGCCAGGGCTGGCCCTGGCTGGCCTCGAAGGCGCGCTGGACGGCCTCGGGTGAGAACTTCTGGCCCGTGGCCTCGGTGTGCTGCTCGTACAGCTCCGCAACTTGCGCGTGGGTGAAGTCGGCGAGACGAAGGGACGCGACTTTGATGTTGAACGGGCTGGATGTCCCCAGCCGGTTCGGGTCGCCGCCTGAGACCGCCTTGTAGTCGCGCACATCCCGCATTCCGCACAGGATGACCGAGTAGGGGAACTCCTCCCGCTCTTCGCTCTGGTAGCCGTTGCGCAGCTGGCTCAGCACGCTGATCAGGATGTCGCCCTGCAGCGAGTCGACCTCGTCGAAGAACAGCACCAGCGGGAGCGGGCAGCGGATCGCCCAGGCCCGCAGCCCCTCGTACAGCCGGTTACCGGGCCTCGCGTCCGGCCACGGGCAGGGCGGACGGCACTCCGGCGCGATCTGTCTCTCGGCTGCCTTCGCGAGGAGCTCCAAGAGCTGGCTTTCTGCGGCCTCGACGGTCTGTGCGATGCGCGCCTGTTCGCAGGAGAACCAGACAGCGGCGTACTTTCCCTCGGCGTTGAGGTTGCGGGCCAGCGTCTCCAGCACCGTGGTCTTCCCCGATTGGCGCGGTGCGTGGACGACGAAGTAGAAGCCCCGCTCGATGTACTTCCGCGCCTCGGGCAGCCGGGGCTCCGGGGGGAGCATGTAGTGCAGCTCCTCCCGGCAGCGGCCGGTCGTGTTGAAGTACTTCACGCTCTGCACACTACAAGGCGACAGAACGTAGCGTATTGCGTCTGTGGAAGAGGCTAGAGCTGGGGATCCCTGGCGTTCGGCTCCACGCTGCCGGGTCTGCTGCTGAACGCCGGGCTCTCCAAAGGGGCACTGTTCCGGCCGGGCGCCCGGTCCCGACCCTGCCGCCGGTGCATCCGAGCACCTGCGGGATCTGTGTGATCGTTGCGTGAGCCCGTCCGCGCTCGGCTACCGGTATCAGGCGAGGTCGAAAAGGAGGAGTTCGAGGGCGGACTCTTCTTCGACGGCGACCCGAGTGCCCGCATGGAAAGATCATGACCTACGGGCGTTCGGTGAGCGACTCCGCCAGACGGTCGGCGAATTCGGTGAACCGGTCCAGCAGCGGTCCGCTGCGGGCGATGCGGAATCCGTGGCGGCGGCCCCAGAACGCGGCCTGGACGGCGTGGAACTGGGCCCAGCGCCGGACGCGTTCGCGATCGACTTCAGCGGCCTCGGCGAAGACGTCCAGAGCGCGGTGGGCGGCCCTGCGCAGGTCATCCGCCTCGAGGAGTGTCCGCGCGCGTGACTTGAGCAGCGTGCCGCCGTCGCAAGCGGGATCTCCCGCATATCCCTTGGGGTCGACGGCCAGCCATGGCTCACGGTCGGCGCGCAGAATGTTCCCGGCGTGCAGGTCACCATGGACGAGGGTGTCCGGCTGGACGCGGCCCAGTTCGTGGACGGTTGCCACGGCGGCGTCCACCACGCGGCGCGGCAATGCGTGTGTCAGCTCCTCGGCGTCCTCACGCAGCCGCTCCTCCCAGACGTCGGCCTGCTCCCTCAGCCGGGGCAGGCCCGGCGGCGCGGGGACGGCCAGTCGGCGACTGATCCGCCCCGCGACCGCCACGACCTCGTCGCCGTCTTCGACCTCGGCCAGGGTCGACGTCCGAACCCGCTCGAGCAGCATCGCGAATCGGTCATCGTCACGCTCGTACAGCAGGACCGCGCCCCGCCCGCCCCACGCCGCGAAAGCGTCCGGCTCGTGGACGTTGCCGGGGTGCGGAAACGACACCTTCAGCACAGCGGCACCCCCGTCCCGCCGCCGCACCGGAACGACGATCCCGACGCCCCCGTGCATGACCTTCCCGTCCGGCACGCACTCCCAGCGCCCGAGCAGTTCCTCCACGATCCCGGCCAGCCCGCCGAGCCAAGCCGCTCCGGACTCTCCTTCGCGCTCGACGGTGCTCCGCGAGAACGCCTCCGGTATCTCGATCACCCGGGCACCTTACGCACCGGGTGAACCGTTGCCGTCGGCCTGGAGGCGTTCCACCGAGGCCGTCTGGAAATGGTGGGCGAAAGCGAGTCCTTGCTGGAGAAAGATCACGCGGTGGTCGGGCTCATGAGTGCCGCGAGACGTTCCAGGAGGAGTTCGGTGGCGGAGGTGCGTACGTCGGGGTGGCTGATCAGGCCGACCCGCACGGCCGTCTCGGCTCCTTCGGCGTCGACGACCACGGTCCCGCCGTTCGGGGCGAGGCTGCGCGGGACGACCAGCAGGCCCATGCCGCGGGAATGCAGGTCCCATGCCATGCCGGGCGTCGAGACTTGGACGGCGATCTCGAGGCGGACGCCGGCCCGCCGCGCGGCGGATTCCAGGGCGGTGCGCGAGCCCGCACCGGCGTCGAGGACCACCAGTGGCCGGGCACGCAGGTCCGTGACCGGGACGGTGGCCGTCGCGGCCGTCAGGCCGACCACCGTGAGCGGGTCGCGCAGCAGTTCTTTCCAGCGCAGCGGCGTTCGGCCGGTGCGCACCACGACGGCGATGTCCAGGGTCCCGTCGGACACCGCCTGCTCCAGGTCGAAGGACGAGGCGGAGGTGATGACGAGTTCGATGCCGGGGAACTCGGTCGCGAACGCGGCGAGGATCTCGCCCAGCTCGGGGATGTCGGCACCGGACACCAGGCCAAGCCGCACCCTTCCGCGGCGGATTCCCGCGACGTCGTCCACGGCCTGACGCACGCCGTCCAGCGCGGCCAGCGCCGCACGGGCCCTCGGCAGCGCCGCCTCGCCGGCGGGCGAGAGCCGGACCTGACGGCTCGTCCGGGTGAACAGCCGCTGCCCCAGGTGGGACTCGAGCTCCTTGATCCGGGAGCTGACGGTCGATTGCGCCACGCCGATTCGGGCGGCGGCACCGCCGAAGGACTCCTCCTCGGCCACCGCGACGAACGCCTCGAGCTTGAGGATATCCATCATGTTTTTCGATCCTAGCAATCAATTTGATCGGTTGGATTAATCGATCCCGGCCGTCCAGACTTGGCCCACGCGAGGGAGAGTGAAATGTCAGAACTTGAGAACAGGGTGACGGCCGGGCTGCCGTGGCTTTCGGCTGCCGGGGCCGTCGCCATGAGCGGGGTGGTCGTGGCGAAGTGGCCGAAGCTCGACGCAGTGAACCGGGTGGCGTTCGGTTTGGACGCGGTCGTGTATGCGGCCGCCGCCCTGCCGCTGGCCCGCCGGCGGCCGACCGGCTGGTGGGCGCTGTACCTGGCCACCCTGCTGCAACCGGTTTTCGGCGGCATCGAAGCCGCCCGGGACCGTACCCGGTGGCCCTCGGCCGTCGGACGGACGGCGGGCGCCATGGTCGTGGCGGCCGGCCTGCTAAGGCTGCGGAGGAACTATGGCTGACGACCTGACGAGACCTGCGGACACCCTGACGATGTCGCTGTTCCATTCGGCGCTGCGCCGCGACCTCGAGCGTGCCCGGATTCTGCTGGAGAGTCCTGGCACGCTCTCACCGCGCCGGATCCGCCGCCTCGGACGCCACCTTCTCTGGCTGATGGGCAACCTCCGTTGGCACCACGAAGGAGAGGACCACTATCTGTGGCCGCTGCTCCTCGAACGCGACCCGGGCAGTTCGGCTGTGCTCGACGCAATGAAATCCGAGCACGACACGCTCGACGAGCCGTTGCTGCGGCTCGAATCCCGGGCCCGCGGACTCATCGCCGGTCGCATCGGACCGAGTGAGGTGCTCACCGCACTGGACGCCCTCGACAAGCCGCTCATGAAGCACCTGGCGCATGAGGAAGGCGAGGGCATGGCAATCGTGTCCCGTGTACTCAGCCACCAGGAGTGGAACGAGTTCGAGCAGCGCGCGTGGATCGACGGGTTCACCGCGGCGCAATCCGTCCGTTTCCTCGCATGGATGGCCGACGGCGTCGAGTGGCGGGAGCCGATCCGCCGGCGGACCGGTCTGTCGGCCCCGCTCTACTGGTCGGTGGTGAGACCGCTGTCGTTCATCGCCCGTGTTCCCGGACCGAGCGTCTGGGCCGGCACGCCCGCCGCCCGGGTCAAGAGCCAGGTGGCGTCCGCGTGACCCTCCCGGAACTCAGCGGCTCACGACGGTCTCCCGCTCGATACGCGACAGTTTCTCGGGATTGCGCACGATGTAGAGCCCGGTGATCATGCCGTCGTCGATCCGCACCGCCACGACGTCGTCGATCTGCCCGTCGAGGCGGACGATCAGGGCGGGGTGGCCGTTGATCTGCACCGGTTCGACCGAGGCCTTGCCGTCGACCTTGGGCAGGCCGGCCGCCAGCAGGCGGGCCACCCGGTCGGCGCCCACGATGGGCCGCAGCACGGCCTGCTTGACTCCGCCGCCGTCACCCAGGAGGACGACGTCCGGAGAGAGCAGGTCGAGCAGGTTCTGCAGGTCGCCCGTTTCGACGGCGCGCTGGAACGCCGCGAGCGCGTCTCGGATCTCGGACGGGGAAACGGTTCCGCGCGGTCTGCGCGCCGCGACGTGGGCGCGTGCCCGGTGAGCGATCTGGCGGACCGCGGCCGGGCTCTTGTCGACGGCTTCCGCGATCTCGTCGTACGCCAGGTCGAACACTTCGCGCAGCACGAACACCGCCCGTTCGGTCGGTGCGAGAGTTTCCAGCACCAGCAGCATCGCCATCGAGACGTTGTCGGCCAGCTCCACGTCATCGGCCACGTCGGGCGCGGTCAGCAGGGGCTCGGGCAGCCAGGGGCCGACATAGGACTCCTTGCGCCGGCCGAGTGTGCGCAGCCGTCCCAGTGCCTGACGGGTGGCGATCCGGACCAGGTAGGCGCGGGGCTCCCGCACCGCGTCGAGATCGACGCCCACCCACCGCAGCCAGGTCTCCTGCAGGACGTCCTCCGCGTCGGCGGCCGATCCGAGCATCTCGTAGGCGACGGTGAACAGCAGGTTGCGGTGGGCGACGAACACCTCGGTGGCCGGGTCCATGCGGCCGTCGTGAGCGGGCGGCCCGGCAGTGTCCCTCGTCCGCTCGCTGCGCTCACCCATGGCCGGCTCCTACCTGTGCGCTCTTGACTGTGTCACGCACAAGACGCCGCTCCCAGCCGCTTTGTGACACCCGCGCCCGGTGGCGTACGTCACATGGCTGCGCCGTCACAAGGATCGGGCCGCCGGCATCTCGTGTTCGTCCGGTACGCAACCGTGAGTGAGGACGAGACCATGGACGCCCGATTCAACCTGTTCGACAGCCAGACCGTCATGAAGTTCGCCAAGCGGCTCCACAGTGCCGGGTCGGTCCTCGAGCAGTCGACGCTGCCGAAGACCACGCGGGAACTGGTGCAGCTGCGCGTCAGCCAGATCAACGGCTGCGGTTTCTGCGTCGACGTCCACGTCAAGGAGGCCGCGGCCGCCGGTGAGACCGCGCTCCGGCTCGGCCTGGTCGCCGTCTGGCGCGAGGCCACCGTGTTCACCGAGGCCGAGCGGGCCGCGCTGGCGCTCGCCGAGGAGGGCACCCGGCTCGCCGACGCCCACCACGGCGTGTCCGACGAGACCTGGGCCCGTGCGCGCGAGCACTACGACGACGACCAGCTCGGCACGCTGGTCGGCCTGGTCGCCATGATCAACGCGGCCAACCGGATGAACGTGATCGTGCGCAACCCGGGCGGCTCCTACGAGCCCGGCATGTTCGCCGCCGCGCTCGGCTGACCGTCGGACGGACCACGGCCCGGCCCGGGGCCACCCGGGCCGGGCCCGCGCGTGCTCCATGTCCGCGCACGGTGATCAGCGTGAGGTCGCCCGGCCGGGCCCGGGCCGTTGGAAGAGGTCCCAGAAGTCGGGGCGGAGACGCGGCCGCAGCCGGAACGAGCCGCCTCGGAGTCCTGTCTCAGGGGCTGACCCGCCAGAGGTGGAAGCGCCGACCCGTCGAAGACTTGGCGCTGCCGTAGACGAAGACCGGGCCCTTGGGCGCGACGGCCAGGCCGTGCAGGGAGATCCCCTTGGCCGGGCCCCTGTAAGGGTGCGTGGTGAGCCGGCCGGTCGGTGCGACGCGCACGAGTCCGTCCCAGGTCAGATCGATGCCGTCGGTCTCGACCGACCAGAACCCGCCGGCGCCGTCGGATACCGGGCCTCCGAGCGGGCCTCGGGCGAAAAGCGACCGTGCGGCGCCGTTCCACTTGAGGAGCCGGTCGCCATAGCCGACGACGAGATCCTTCTCCGACGTCGCTTCGATGAACCAGATGAGTCGTGAGCAGTGGTCCTTCGGGCAGCCGAGCGACGAGGGCACCGCCTGCCTCTTCCAGCGCTTGCCGTCGTACCGGTACAGGAAGGACTCGTCCTCGCCCCCGGTGGTGTCGGCGGCCCACATCCTGCCGCCGGGCAGGACCTCGAACGCGGTCAGGAACCTGCCGAACCCCTTGCTCTTCCAGGTGCGTCCGTCGTAGCGCCAGGCGCGGGTCGGTTTCTGCCGCTCCTGCCGGGTGAAGACGCGGACGTCGTCGCGGGCGAGGACCGTCAGACCCGTGTGGGGGTAGCTGCCGTCCATCGGCCGGGGCAGGCTCTTGGCGACGGTCCACCGCCCGTTCTTCCAGCGCAGGAGCCCGTTCCACCCGGAGGCTGACATGCCGCCGCTGTCCACCGTCGTCCAGAAGTCCCGGGACCGCCCCGCGACCTCGAGGACCTGACCCCGGCGCGGCAGAGTGAACCGCCGCCATTTCACGCCGTTCCAGTGGAAGGCCTTCGGCTTGGCGGCCGTGATCATGCCCGATCGGGTGTCGGCGGTGAACACCCACACGTCCTTCGGCCGGAAGGCATTGACGGCCGTCACCCGCATACTCTTCGCCAGCGCAGGCAGCCGCATGTCCGTCCAGCGATGGGGCGCGGCGACCGCCGGCGCACCGCCGCCCGCGACGCACAACATCACGGTCCCCGCGCAGAGCGCCACCCGCCGACGTCCGCGGGACACCAGATCAATGATCATCAGGGGATCGTAGTGGTCTCGGACCGGCCATGGCGTTCAGGACATTCCAGAAGGAATCGGAGTCGGTCGGGGCCACCGTCCGATCAGGCCGGGGCGGCCCGGGAGAGAACGCGGATCGGGTGGCGCGGGGCGGGTACGGAGAGAGCGGGAACGGTCTCTCCCGAGGGGGCGCCCTGCCAGGAGATGAGGTGCTGGAGCAGGCTCGCCGTCGCGAGGGTGTCCGCCAGCGCGGCGTGCGCGCCGGACAGCGGGATGCCCAGCTCGTCGCAGCAGTGCTCCAGTTTGAAAGAAGGACCGCGCAGCTGCCGACGGGCCAGCTTGAGCGTGCAGACGCCTGAGGAGACCTGCGGGGCGGGCAGTTCGACCCGGTCCAGCTGCGCCGTGAGGAAACGCGCGTCGAAGGGCAGGTTGTGCGCCACGGCCACGCGACCGGTGAGACGGGTCCGCACCTCGTGCGCTATCTCGTCGAACGACGGTGCCGAACGGACCATGGACGCGGTGATCCTGTGCACGTTCGTCCCCGCCATCCGGCCCCGAGGCCGGACCAGGGTGTCCCAGGTCTCGGTGACGTTCCCTTTCAGATCGGTGTGCACGATGGCGATCTCCGCGATCTCACCATGATTGGGATGGAAACCCGTCGTCTCGACATCGACCACGGCGTAACCACGCATGGATTTCTCTCTTTCGACAGGGACGGGACGTCAGCGGGGCGGCGGTACGAGAGGGCGCCCTGTCGATGATGAGGCCCGTGAGGGCGGGCGGTGCTTTCGTGAGACTGCTCTGGGATTCGGCGACCGTTCCCGATCGCCGTCGTACCAAGAGCCCATAACAAAATGCATCTATCTCGCCACAACAGGTGACGGTCTGCTGTGTGGTGGTCTCGTGAAGAAGGGCGAGCAACCCCCGTGGATCGTCTCCGATGGATTGTGGGAGCAGATCGAGCCGCTACTGCCGAAGGTTGAGCGGCGCAGGTTACGGGACTGGCACGAGGCCGGCGTGTGGGACGCCCTGCACCAGGCCCTGCTGGTGGAGCTGCACACCGCGCGGCAGCTGGACTGGTCGCGGGCGGGGAAGCGACAGCAGCCACGTGCGGGCGCTCAAGGGCGGCCCAAAACCGGCCGGAGCCCGGTCGACCGAGGCCGAGTGGGCTCCAAGCACCACGTCCTGACCAACGGGAGCGGCATCCCGCTGGCCGTGTCGCTGACCGGCGGCAACCGCGGGCGACGTCATCCAGCTCGTCCCGCTGCTGGACAAGGTCCCATCGGTGCGCGGACGGGTGGGCAGGCCCCGCCGCAGGCCGGAGAAGCTGCTGGCAGACCAGGGCTATGACCACGACAAGTACCGGCGCCTGCTGTGGCAGCGCGGCATCAAGCCCGTCATCGCCCTCCGCGGCACCCCGCACGGCTCCGGACTGGGCACCCAGCGCTACGTGGTGGAGCGCACGATCGGCCTGCTGCACTGGTTCCGCCGTCTGCGCATCCGCTGGGAGATCCGCGACGATATCCACGAGGCCTTCCTGCTCCTGGCCGCGGCGCTGATCTGCTGGAGACGCCTCGCCCGCACTTTGTTAGGACCTCTTACACCGTTAAGGCCGTCGACCGTTTGTTGGGGTTTGGGCTGCAATCGAACTGTGAGTGGTATCTCGAAATCGGGCGTGACCCGGCCGGGGTCCGCGCTGCCGCCGCCCACGTCGGGCATCACCGAGTTGTGTGAGCTCACCTCGGTCGATGCCCCGATCCCGACGGCGCATCCGTCAGCGGGATACGCAGCCTCCTGCAGGAGCTGAAGGAAACCCAGGGCCGATCCAGATGGAAGGCAATAAGGTTCTCGACGCCCTGGGGCGTGCCGGCTCTTTCTCCCGGAACGTTACAGCTTGAATATTTTGGTCAGGCTGGTCAGGCTGTCTCGACCGTGGTCGGCGGCGATGGCACGGCGGAAGAGGTCCAGGATTGCTGCAGGAAGGGAGCCGTCCACGCCGGACGCCTGCGCGGTGTGCAGCACGTGCTCGACACTGGCCATGCCCATGGCCAGGTTGTCCACGTCTCCCTGGTGGTCGTCGGCGTCGATGCGCGGAGCGTAGAACTCCAGGAAGTACCGGAAGTCCATGGTCTTGATGGCGTGGGGCAGGAATTCCTGTGCCGAGATGCCGTTGGCCTGCGCCACCGCCT
This sequence comes from Actinocorallia aurantiaca, assembly GCF_039533685.1. NCBI lineage: Bacteria > Bacillati > Actinomycetota > Actinomycetes > Streptosporangiales > Thermomonosporaceae > Actinocorallia > Actinocorallia aurantiaca. Next base: position 304,779 of record NZ_BAAATZ010000034.1, read on the forward strand.
GGCCGTGCAGGTAGCCGACCAGGCCGGTCCAGAACATGTCGATCCCGATCTGGTAGTACAGCGCGGCCAGGCCCGGGTCCTCGCCGAGGTAGTCGATGCCGGTCAGGACCTCCAAGGCGGTCCGGTGGGCTTCGATCGCCTCCTTGGGGCCGCTGTAGTAGGTCAGGGCTTCCGGAGTGCCGATGCCCGGGGGCGGCACCTGCACGCCACCAGTGATCTGCACCGCGCCGCGGGCGGTGATCCACTCGGCCGCCTCGCGCGCTCGGGCGGGGGTGTCGGAGGTGAGGTTGGCCACGGTCCGACCGGCCAGGGCAGCGGGAGCCTGCTCCAGGATGGCGTACACGGCGGTGTAGTCGGTCAGGCTGAGCACCACCAGGTCGTTGGCGTTGAGTGCGGCCTCCACGGTGCCGGCACGGCTCGCACCGCGAGCCACCAGCTCGTCGGCCTTGCCCGGCGTGCGGTTCCACACGGTGACTTCATAGCCCTTGTCCAGGTAGGTGCCGGCCATCGCCTGCCCCATAGGGCCGAGGCCGATCACGGTTACGGAAGTGGCAGCCATGGATCTCCTTCTTAGAAATAAAACGAACGCTCTACTCAGTGAGACGCTAGCACGCTACTAGAACGAACGCTTTATTTAGTAGGGTGTCGTCATGAGGACCACGCACGAGATCGGCACCAAAGAACGGATCGTCCGGGCCACGTCCCGCCTCATGCAGCGGCAGGGTTACGAGGCGACCGGCCTCAAGCAGATCTCGCAGGAGGCCCAGGCCACCCTCGGCTCGGTCTATCACTTCTTCCCGGGCGGCAAGACGGAGCTGGCGGTCGCGGCCATCCACCACGGGGACAGGGAGTTCGCCGACCTCCTACGTGCCGTGCTGGAGCGGGTGGACGATCCGGCAGAGGCGATCATCGCGTGCGCCGACGAGTTGGCGGAAGGGCTACGCGACTCCGGATGGCTGGACGGCTGCCCCATCACCACCACCGCGCTGGAAAACGCCGGGCGCGTGCCGGACATCCAGCGCGCCGCCGAACAGGCCTTCGCGAACTGGCGTGGCCTGGTCAGCGACAAGCTCCACCGCTCCGGCTTCCCCGAGGACGTCGCGTGCGATCTCGCCCACACGGTGATCAACACGTTGGAAGGCGCGGAGATGTCCGCCCAGGTGTCGCGGAGCGAGACACCCTTGCAACTCGCCGGCAGGCATCTGGCCCGGCTCGTCAACTCCTACCGCTGATCGTCCGTCCAGCAGCCTCCCCAGGCTCTCGACCACCGGTCGGACACAGCCACAACACGCCACGGGTCTATCCGGTCCCGCCGAGCAAGCTCTCGCAGAACTCTCATCATCACCCATTTATGAGAACACGAAGCGTTACCGCCGTCGCGCACGGTTACTTTGCGGGTGGTGACACGAACCCGAGCGGAGGGCCAAGACCGCCATCGATTCACAACACCTCGTCGCAGACCCTCCCGCCTTCAATCCCTTCGAGGCCGGGTGACCACTGCGGCCTGTCGCAGGTGGCATGACTGATGCCGAGGCGATGGGTCTGCGGCGACGTGCACTTCGGAACGTCCGGTCGTGTTATGAGCTCTAAGCGGTCTTCCCGTCGGCCAGGGCGCGGACGTGGTCCGCGAGGGTGTCCCAGACCGGAGCGGGGAGGTCGTGCCCGACCCCGGGCTGGAGCACCAGCTTGGCGCCGGGGACGGCGGCGGCGACGGCCCGCGCGGCGGAGGGGCGGATGAGCGGGTCGCGGTCCCCGTGCAGGACGAGGGTCGGCGTCCGCATCTCGGTCAGCGGCGGGCCGCTCCACTGGGCGCCGATCTGACGGCTCTGCGCTTGATTGTCCTGGACGCCACTGGAGCCTCGGCGCGCCGCCGCGCGCACCTGCTCCTCGTCGAGGGGGTAATCCGGCGAGGCCAGGAGGCGGGCCACGGCGACGGCGGCCTCCTCCTGCCCGGCCGGGGTGTCGGGGAACCCGAGCCGGGTGAACTTGGCCAGCGTTCCGAGCCGCACGTACCGCAGGGTGCCGAGTCCCGCCGCGTCGCAGGGGACGGAGGCGGAGGTCGTCAGCGTCCGGACGCGGGACGGGTGGCGCAGTGCGACCCGCTGGGCGACGGCGCCGCCCATCGAGTGCCCGAACAGGTGGGCCGACGGCCAGCCGAGGGCGTCCATGACGGCGACCGCGTCGTCCGCCATGTCCTCGGCCGTGTAGGCCTCGCCCTTCTTGCGGAACAGGGCCTTGACGGGATTGCCGACCGGAGCCGGAGGCAGCCGCGTCGAGTCCCCGGCGTCGCGCTGGTCGTAACGGGCGACGGCGAAGCCCCGGGCCGCGAACGCCGTGCACAGTCCGTCCGGCCACCAGTGCCGCGTCACTCCGAGCCCCATGATCATGAGAAGCGGTTCGCCTTCGGCCCCGCCCCACCGGTCGTAGGCCAGCTTCACCCCGCCGTTGTCGGCGAAGCGCATCGGAGTCCAGATCCCGTCCATGTGCTCTCCCTAATACTGCGATCGCTGATCGCAGTATTAAACTACAGCAGGATGTGAGGAGCCGACGACGAGGAGACCCGGTGACCCGTGACACCGTGCCGGTGTGGGACCGCCCGGAGCGCGGCGCACGCGGTCCGGCGCCCGAGCGCAGCCGCGGGCAGATCACCGACGCGGCCATCGCCGTGGCCGACGAGGAGGGCCTGCAGGCCGTGTCGATGCGGCGCGTCGCCGCCCTCCTGGGCACCGGATCGGCATCCCTCTACCGGTACGTCTCCGGACGCGACGACCTCGTCGACCTGATGGTCGACGCCCTCACCGGACGGATCGAGCGCCCCGCCCCGACCGGAGACTGGGCCGCGGACCTCGTCCGCCTCGCCCGCGCCGTCAAGGCCCTGCACCTGCGCCACCGCTGGCTGCTGGACCTCCCGCCGGACCCCGCGCGCCTGGGCCCGAACGCCCTGGACCACCTGGAGTACGCGCTCGCCCTCCTGGCCCCCGCGCCCGCCGGCGACCGCACCAAACTCGAGGTCATCGGCGTCACCACCGCCCTGGCGGTCCAGTTCGCCCGCGAGGAGGACACCGCCACCCGGGCCCCCGCCCGCCACGCCGCCCAGGCCGCCTACCTGGCCCGCGCCGCCACCGACGGCACCCGCCCCCGCCTGGCCGCGGCCCTCGCGGACCAGACCCCCCACCCCCACGACGACCGCACGACCCTCTTCGACCACGTCCTCCACCGCACGATCACCGCCCTGATCGCCTGATCCCAGGACCGCAGTCCCCGGCCGGTCCGTCTCCGGGCGGCCCGCCTCCGGGCGCAGGTTCTGAGCGAAGGGGACGGCGTCCCGCTCGCGGTGCCCGCCGTCCGAAGCGGAGCTATCCCTCGCGCCAGTCCGGCGAGGCGAGCGCGCCGGCGGCCTGGGGGCCCATGAGGCCCAGCGCGCCGTCGACGAACAGGGAGGCGCCGGTGATGTAGGAGGCGGCGGGGGAGGCCAGGAAGGCGATGGCGGCGGCGACCTCGCGGGCGTCGCCCGGGCGGGCCAAGGGGTAGCCGGGACGGGTGTCGTCCTGAGGAGGCTGGTCGTGCTGGCCCGTCATGGGGGTCGCGATCTCGCCCGGGGCGACGGTGTTGACGGTGATGCGGTGGGACGAGAGTTCGAGGGCCAGGACCCGGGAGAGCAGACGCAGGCCGCCCTTGGCCGCGCAGTAGGGGCCCGCGCCGACACGGGGGTACTCCTCGTGGACGCTCGTCACGTTGACTATGCGGCCGCCCGCGCCTCGCTCGACCATGCGGCGGGCGGCGCGCTGGGAGCACAGGAACGCGCCGTCCAGGTCGACGGACAGGACGGAGCGCCATTCGGCGAAGTCCATCTCCAGCAGGGGGCGGCTGCTGCCGGTGCCCGCGTTGTTGACCAGGACGCCGAGGCCGCCGAGCTCGTCCGCCAGTTCGTCGACGGCGGCCGACGCGGTGACGGGGTCGGTCAGGTCGTGGCGGCGGACGGCGGCGCGGCGGCCGTGCGCCGCTATCTCACGTGCCGTCTGCTCGGCGCCGAGCGCGTCGGAGTGGTAGGTGACGCCGACGTCGAAGCCCTGCTCGGCGAGGGTGACGGCGGTGGCCTTGCCGATGCCGGAGTCCGCCCCGGTGATGACCGCGATCCGGTCGTAGCGGGCCTCGGAGATGGGTGCGCGGGGTGCGTTCACGGCCAGGACGGCTCGTTGCGCGGGACGATGACGAGCTCGCCGACGACGCTCCCCGCCGGGACGGACAGCGCGTACATGACGGTGTCGGCGACGATCGCGGGGTCCTGCAGCTTGGAGGTGTCAGCGTCGGGGAAGCGCTCCAGGATGAACTGCGTCTCCATGCCCCCGGCGATGATGCCCGTCACGCCGATGCCGATGCAGTCGCGCTGGGCCTCCTGGAACAGGGTGTGGGTGAACGCGCGCAGACCCGTCTTGCTGGCGGAGTAGGGGCCCGCCTCGGTCCAGGTGCGGTTGGCGGCGGTCGACAGGATGTTGATGATGTGCCCGCCGCCCTGCTTGATCATCCGCCGGTAGTTCTCCAGGCACAGGTGGATCGGCCCGAGCAGGTTCGTGCCGATCACCCGGTCGGCCTCCTCGGCCGACAGGTGCTCGATCGGCTTGCTCACGTCGACCGCGGCGTTGTTCACCAGGATGTGCAGGTTCCCGGAGGCGTTCCAGATGTCGCCCACCGCGGACGCCACCTGCCCGCTGTCGCGGATGTCGAACACCAGGGGCTGCACCGTCCACCCGTCCTCCCCGAGCTTCCGCGCCAGCTCCTTGAGCTCCCCCTCCCTGACGTCCGCGGCCCACACCATGGCCCCCGCCTCGGCGAGCCGCCGTGTGATGGCGGCCCCCAGCCCCCGCGCCGCGCCCGTCACCAGCGCGCTCCTGCCCCGCAGATCGACCTGCATCCCCGGCCCCCGTTCTTCCGCATCCGGCACAGACATCCCCGATGGTCACTGAGCGAAACCAGACGGACGCCGTGTGGAACCATGGGGTGATGGACGTGAATGAGGTGCTCCTGCCGGGGGTGGGGCTGAGGTACGAGTTCACCAACCGGGACGGGGACCGGATCGGGGTGATCGCCCTGCGGTCGGGGGACTTCGAGGTGGTCCTCTACGACGAGGGAGATCCCGACGAGTCACGTCCGGTGTTCCGGCTGAGCGGCGCGGAGGCCGAGACGCTGGCGCAGATCCTGGGGGCGCCGCGGATCGCCGAGCGGTTCGCCGATCTGACCCGCGAGGTGCCGGGCCTGAACGCGGGCCAGGTGGAGGTGCTGGAGAACAGTCCCTACGCGGGGAGGCGGCTGGGCAGCAGCCGGGCCCGGACCCTGACGGGCGCGTCGATCGTGGCCATCGTGCGGGGTGAGGAGGTGATCGCCTCCCCGGGACCGGACGAGAGGCTGAACGCGGGCGACGTCCTGGTGGTGATCGGCACCGCCGAGGGCATCCTCGGGGTGGAACGACTCTTCGAAGGCTGAGCGGCTTGGGCGTCTCGGTCGCGTTTCTGCTGGAGTTCGGCCTGATCCTGGTCGTGCTCAGCCTGCTGGGCGCGCTGGCACGGCGCTGGACGCTGTCGCCGGTCCCGCTCTACCTCCTCACCGGCCTGGCCCTGGGGGACGGCGGGATCGTGCAGGTCCCCGAGGCCGGGGAGTTCGTGGAGATCGGCGCCGCGATCGGGGTGGTCCTCCTGCTGCTGGCGCTGGGCCTGGAGTTCTCCATCGAGGAGTTCACCACCAGCTTGCGTAGGCACATCCCTTCGGCGGGCGTCGACATCGTGCTGAACGCGGCGCCGGGAGCCCTGGCCGGGTGGGTGCTGGGTCTGAACGGGGTCGGGATCCTGGCGCTGGCGGGAGCCACCTACGTCTCCTCGTCCGGGATCATCGCCCGGCTGCTGAGCGACCTGCGCAGGCTGGGCAACCGGGAGACCCCCGCGGTGCTGGCGGTGCTGGTGCTGGAGGACTTCGCCATGGCCGCCTACCTGCCGCTGCTGTCCGTGGTGGCCGCCGGGGGCGCCTGGTGGCAGGCGGTGCTGTGGGTGGCCGTCGCCGTCAGCGCGCTGGCGGCGGCGTTCGCGGGTTCCTACCGGTGGGGCCACCACGTCGGACGGGTGGTGACGCATCCCGAGGCCGAGCAGTCGATGCTCCGGGTCCTGGGCATCACCCTGGTGGTGGCGGCGCTGGCGGAATCCGTGCACGTCTCGGCGGCGGTCGGCGCGTTCCTGGTCGGGCTCACCCTCACCGGCGAGGCCGCCGACCGAGCCCGTGCGGTGATGGAACCGCTGAGAGACCTGTTCGCCGCCGTGTTCTTCGTGTCGATCGGCCTGTTGGTCAGCTTCTCCGAGATGCTCCCCCTGCTGCCCGCCGCCGCCGTTCTGGCCACCCTCACCGCCATGACGAAGGTGGCGACCGGCTGGTACGCCGCTTCCCGGGACGGGGTGGCCCGGCGCGGCCGCGTTCGAGCCGGAACCGCCCTGATCGTCCGCGGCGAGTTCTCGATCATCATCGTCGGCCTGATCGGCCGCCAGGAGGAGCGCCTCGTCCCCCTGGTATCGGCCTACGTCCTCATCCTGGCCGTGGTCGGCCCCCTCCTGACCCGCTTCGCCGGAGCCCTCTCCCCGGGCCTCCGGAAACAGGCCCGCTGACGGCGGACCCGGATCAGGGAGCGTCGGCGAACCGCTGCGCCGGGGCCGTGTCGAGGACGGGACGGCCTCTTCTTGCCGGGTGGGGTCGCGGGGCTTAGCGTCGAAGGTATGAAAGTTCGGATCGGGTATGCGCCGGGGGCCAGGGAGCCGCAGCGGGAGGACTTCACCGCGCTGGTGACGGGGCTGGAGCGGCTGGGGTTCGACTCGCTGTGGGTGACGGAGAGGGCGACCGGGATCGGCGGGGATCCGGTGGCGCTGCTGGCGCACGCGGGGGCGGTGACGTCGCGGATCAAGCTGGGGACGGCGGTGATGACGCTTCCCGGCAGGCGGCCGGCGCTGCTCGCGCAGCAGCTCGCCACCCTCGACCGGTTGGCGGGCGGGAGGCTGCTTCCCGCGTTCGGGCTGGGGCAGCGGCGGGAGGCTGAACATCAGGCGTTCGGGGTGCGGCGTGAGGAGCGGGTGGCGTTGTTCGAGGAGCTGCTGCCGTTGCTGCGGCGCTTCTGGGCGGAGGACGCCGTCACCCATCACGGGGAGCGGTTCCACTTCGACGGGCTGAACGTGCTTCCCAAACCGGTCAAGGGCGGGTTCGACGTGTGGATGGGCGGCAGCTCGGACGCCGAACTGCGGCGTACGGGGCGGCTGGCCGACGGCTGGCTCGCGGCTTTCGTCACTCCTGCCGAAGCCGCGGCGGGGCGGGAGAAAGTGGCCCGCGCCGCCGCCGAGGCCGGCCGCGAGATCGACCCCGAGCACTTCGGCGCGACCATCCCCTACCACCGGGGGGTCGTCTCCGAAGAGCGTCTGGCCAAGGCCCGCACCGTCCACGGCCCGGCCCCTCTCGACGATCTCGTCCCGTCTCTGGACGGCCTCGAAGCCCACCTGCGCCGCTTCGTCGACGCCGGGATCTCCAAGTTCGTCCTGGCCCCGGTGCACAGCCCCGCTGACTGGGAGACCGAGCTCACCGAGGTTCGCGACGCCGCGCTTTCCCTTCAGACGTGAGCCGGCGTCGCTCGGCGCGGTAGCGGTCGAGGACGTCCTGGCGGAGCAGGTGGCCGAAGCCCGCGGACTTGATGCGGGCGGCGAGGGCGGGCGGGGTCAGGCCGAGGGCGGCGGCGGTGTCGGCGAGATGCCAGTCCGAGGCGGCGAGGCTGCTCAGGAGGTGGCCTCGGCGGACCTGGTTCTCCGAGAGGCGGAAGGTCTTCAGGTAGGCGAGGACGCCGGAGGCGTCGGTGATGGTCTCGGCCAGGTGGTTCTCGCGGCGGCGTTCGAAGGAGGGCAGGAGCCGGGACAGGCGGTAGGGGCCCATGTCGTGGACGGTCTGGCGGGTGTACTCGCCGGTGAGGAGGGCGCCCGCCATGAGGTCGTCGTGGAAGCGGGCCCAGCCGTCCTGCTGGGTGCGGACCTGCGCGCGGAGGTCCGCCAGGGAACGGATCCTCGTCTCGTCCAGCCGGGCGCGGAAGTCCTGGACGGGGCCGCTGAGCATCGCGTAGTGGTAGATGAGCTCGCCGTACAGGTCGTTGACGAGGGTGATGTGCAGGGCCCGGTAGTCGGCGGGATGGGGGACGACGAAGGCGGCGGCCAGGGCGTCCGCGGCGTAGACGAGGACGCCGCACTGGCCGTGGTGGATCTCGAAGACGCGCAGGGCGTCCTCCAGGCCGGTGATGACGGCGCCCGTGTACGCCTCCTCCACGCGCGGGGAGAGGCCTTGCGTCACGGCGCGACGCGACCATTCCTCCCAGACGATCGTGGGGCCGCCGAAGTGCAGTGCGAGGTAACCCTCCATGGAGAGGTGCAGCGGCAGGAAACGCAGGCGGTTGCGGTCCGTGCGGCGGGCCATGCGCCGGTGGAAGTGCAACGGCATGTGGGCGGGCGGCCGTTCGGGCTCGTCCGGGGCGCGCAACTGGGTGCCGTACGCGGCGGCGGCCGTGCCGTCGGACGTCCAGGAGGCGACGAACCCGTGCGGGATGTAGGAGAAGTAGGAGGTCCGGTCGTCGAGGGCCACGATGCCGTGCCCGCCGTAGACGCGGGAGTCCAGGCGGAGGTCCGTGATGGGCTCGTCACGGACCAGGGGGACGAGCCGGACGCCGCCCCACGTCTGCGCGGGAAGGGTGCGAAGGCCCTTCAGCGCGAGGCCGGTCATGCCTTCTCCTTCAGGAAGTCCGAGACGCGGCGGGCCAGGTGGGCGCGCAGTTCGGGCAGGTCGGTGCGTCCTTCGGCGAAACCCGCCAGTTCCACCAGCGCGACGAGGTTCTCGGCGTCGCGGATCCCCGCAGTCGGGACGGTGGGGGAGAGGCGGCGCACGTCGAAGTCGGCCGCGTCGTACACCGGGTTGAGGTGGACGACGGCGCAGGCGCCGGCCGGGTCGAGCCGTGTACGCCACACCCGCAGCACCTCACCGGCGAGTCCGGGAGGGGAGTTGTCCCACCCGTCGGAGACGATGACGAGCCGGTCGGGGCCCGTTTCCAGCGCGTCGAGGACGCGTTCGCCCAGCGGCGTCGCCCCGTACGGGCGGACCATGAGCGCGTCCTTCCGCCCCGACAGCCACAGGGGCGTGTAGCGGGACGCGAGTGCTTCCAGCAGGTAGTGGCAGGCGAGTGCCACAGCCAGCGGACGGCGGCGCTTCTGCGCCGAGCCGGACGCGGAGAAGCTGTCGTCGAGGACGGCGGCGACCGCTCCCCAGCTCCCGGCGAGCCCGCCCGCGCACCTGCGGGCGGCCGCGCGCAGCGCCCCGGCCAGCTCGTCGTGGCGGCGGGCCCGCTCGTTCAGGTCGAGGGACAGCGCGTAGGACGCGAGCCGGGTCAGCGGCATCGTCGAGAGGTCGGCTTTCACCGACTTCACATCCCTGCCGCGCGCCGACTCCTGCAACCGCAGCCTCTCCAGGCGGGTGAGCCGGGGCGCGATCCGCTCGAGAAAGGCATCCCTTCCCACACCGTGCTTGGCCGCAAACCCCTCCGCCACCGTGTAAGGCAATTCATAAATTGCGGACTGCTCATAGTGCGCGCGCATCCAGGCGCTCAGAATCGGTGTGGCGTAGGGGCCGCCGCGGTGCGGGTCGAAGAGAAAGGGACCGAGTTCGCCCTGAGGCGCGAGATGAATGTGACGCACCGCACTTTTGAACGCGCCGCGGTACTTCACCGCCTCGAAGGCGGGGTCGGGACGGCCTGCCAGCCAGTCGCGCATGACGGCCCGCGTCCGCCGGTTGTTGACCTTCGCCCGCCGCAGCTCCCGGAACAGCCGGTAGACGCGCTGGGGCGGCAGCGCCTCCAGCCTCCGCGCGATGAGCCGCCCCTCGGCCCGCGGGTCCGCCGCTTCGCGCGAGGTGCGGAGGAGGTTGCGGATGATCAGTGCGGCGTTGTGGTCGTTGACGTCCAGAGCGAGCGCCGCGGCGTACAGGTCGCGGTAGTTGCCCATCAGGTAGCGGTGCAGGAAGTCCAGGGAGAGCCCCTGCTCACCGCCCCCGGAGTGGAACTCGCGCTGCCCCGTCGAGGTGATGGCCGCGTTGACGAACAGCAGCACGTCCTCGGCCGCGACGAGGTCGTCCTCGTCCTGCATGGAGCCCTCCCGATGGCGTGGGGCCGGCCGGGGAATGGGGGCGCGAACTGCGAAGCATCGCTTTATAGACGGGTTCCGGAAGTCGCACCGGAGTCCCGCGGCCGGCCGCTGAACGCTAGCACTCCGGGAGCTCCCGGCTCACCTGGATTACGCGCGGGGTTGCCAGGATCCGCGATCAGTAAACACCTTCCCGTGTCAAGTGACATAGATCTCTTCTGTGTAAATTCTGCGTCAGGACTCGGCGGGGCGGGCAGATCTCAAATTGTCAACATCAACACTTGATTTCGCGTTCGGAGAGGCAAAAATGACCGTCACTGGAATCATCACCGCCATCATCATCGGCGCGATCGTCGGTATGCTCGGCCGCCTGGTCCTGCCCGGCAAGCAGTCCATCGGCGTCCTGCTGACCGTGGGCGTGGGTATCGTCGCCGCCCTGATCGGCACCGTCCTCGCCCAGCAGGTCGGCGTCGCCACCACCAATGGCGTCGACTGGATCGAGCTCGCCTTTCAGGTGATCCTGGCCGCCGTGGGTGTCGGTATCGCCGCCGCTCTGACCGGCCGTGGCCGCACCCACACCCACAACCGCGGCCGCTTCTAAACAGGCCGCACGACGAGCAGACCCCCACGGGGTCAGTGCCTGAATCCGGCTGCTGACTCTGTACGGCGAGGCCCCGCGAACTCCGGAACAGTCCGGAGAGCGGGGCCTCGCCGTTTCTACAGGTAGTTGCCCGAAGAGGGGGCTTCGGGGGCGGGCGGGGCCGTGGTGATCTGCTGAGAGGCCGCGGCCAGGGCGGTGAGCTCGGCGAGGGTCGAACCCTCGGGGGCGAGCCGGGCGCCGGGCGGGAGGACGGTCTCGGAACGCTCGAGCCAGGCGGAGGCCTCGTCGCGGGGGAGGCGTCCGATCTCCAGCTGGGCCATGCACCGGCCGGGGCGGATGACGGCCGGGTGGAGGTGGGAGAGGTCCTCGTTCGTGGTGATGGCGATGATGACGTCGCGCCCCTGGCCGAGCATCCCGTCCGTCAGATTGAGCAGCCGCGACAGGCCCTGCCCGGTGTTCTGCTTCGCCTCGACGCGGATGAGTTCGTCGCAGTCCTCCAGGAGGAGCATCCGCCAGCGCGGGGCGTCGTCGTTCCCGTCCGCGCCGACCGCGACGCTCATGAGGTAGCCGGGGTCGGAGAACAGCCGCTCGGGGTCGAGCAGGCAGTCGACCTGGCACCAGTCGGACCACTCCCGGGCGAGCGCCCGCAGCAGGGTGGTCTTGCCGGTGCCGGGCGGGCCGTGCAGCAGCAGGAGCCGCCCGGTCAGGTCCCGCGCGGTGAGCTCCATGAGCCGGTCCAGGGCCGGCACCGCCACGGACGGGTAGTTGCCGCGGATGTCCGCCCACGAGGGCGCGGAGATCGAACGCTCCCTGCGGACGGGGGAGCCGTTCATCCCGGCGTGCCAGAACCCCATCTCCACGCGGTCCTCGTCCTCGGGCACGGGCTCGGCGGCGTCGCGCACCGCCTCCTCCAGCACGGAGGCCGCCAGTTCCCGGCTCACCGCGGTGACCTCGACCTGCGCGGAGCCTCCCGGCCACCGGACCGCCCGCAGCGAGTAGCCCTCGCCGGCGGCCAGGACGGACCCGCCCCCGTCCTCTTCCGCGCTCCGCAGCACGGTGGAGTCGGCGGGGCGGAGCGGCGCGTCGGCCCGCACCCGCTCCACCCTGGTGGACCTGGCGTACGGGTGCTCCCCGCGGATGAACCGCTGGAGCGCCAGCGCGTCGATGACGTCACGGGGGGAGTCGGCGTCGTCGACGTTCATCACCCAGGAGAGCTCCCGCTCGTCCTGGGGGAGCTGCGTATCAAGAAGCCGGAGATTCCCCTGTGAACTGGACATGGCTTCGATGATCGCCCCGCAGGCGGCGGCCCGTCCAGCTGTTTTCCGGAGAAAGCGGACGGCCACCGGGCGGCGCCGTTCGCCCGATGGCCGAGTCTGTTCCGCCGTGGCGGGGTTTCTCTACATTTCCCATAAGAATAGACGACTTTTGACGCGCGCGGGACCCCGCGCGCGAACGTCCCGCGATCACAGGCCGCCGAGGCGTCCTTCCAGCAGGACCAGGAGCTCCGAGAGGTGATCTCCATCCGTGACCTCGAGCGTGCCTGAGCAGGGGGAATGCTTGATTGAAAGCCGGAACGTCCCGGCCTACATTCGGTTCGATCGGTGCTCTCCGACCGAGTGAAAGGACCCGGGATGCTCCTCGACGCGGCCCAGTGGCAGGACAAGATCTTCGTCGACGGCAGGTGGGAGCCCGGCTCCGGCGGGACGGCCGAGGTGACCGAGCCCGCCACCGGCGCGTCCCTCGGCTCGATCGGCATCGCCGACGCCGCGGACCTGGCGCGGGCCGCGGAGGGCGCCGCCGCCGCGCAGCGCGAGTGGGCCGCGCTGCCGCACCCCCGGCGGGCCGCGG
>NZ_BAAATZ010000035.1:0-75646 GCF_039533685.1 Actinocorallia aurantiaca
GCCTTCCGGCGTTTCCCTCTCTGCGACTCTTCTAACTTAGCAGGCCTTTTGTCCCTGTCAAACCCGCTCTTTCGAGCGAATTCTTCCCGAGAAGACCTTTTGCAGTTCGTTCTCCGCCTTTCGGCGTTTCCCTCGCTGCGATGTTTCTAATTTAGCAGGCCCTTCTGAAGTGTCAAACCAGCGGAGTTCTCCGCTTCGTTTACACTTCCCAGACCATTTCCACGCGCAGCACTGACCTCGAACTTCGAAGAGTTCGCGATTCTCTGCTCGAGTGGAGTCCTGCCGGGGCCGGCCGCCTCAGGCGTCCTGCATCCCCTCAATGGGCTGACCGGTCCAGAGTAACCCGGCGGACTGCCGTCCGCACGTGGTTTTCCTCAGGTCGGTTCGCCGAGCTTACGCAGACCGTCCAGGGACGTCAAACCGGAGGGCCCGAGGGTGGCGGGCGCCACAGGAGTTCAGTACCTTCTACCGACCCAGTCGACGTTCCGGACCGGTGGAGGCACAGTGGCGACGCCGACCGTCGCGGGGGCGCTCAACGAGCAGAACGCCAGCCGGTTCGTGGTCGCCGGCGCCCTCGCCCCCGCGTTGTACGACATCCGCGCCTCCCGGCTCCGGGCGCTGCCCGGCCTGGTGGAGGTGCATGCCGATCCGGTCAGGTTCCGCGCGGCGGCCGACCCCCGGGCGCGCGGCCTCCATCTGAGCTGCGGCGCGGCCCTCTTCAATCTGCGGTTGTCCTCTGCGCAGGTGGGTTACGAGCCGGTCGTCAGGCTGCTGCCCGACCGGGGGCATCCGACGCTGCTGGCGTCCGTGCGGCTGGCGGGGCCCCGGCGTTCCCACCCGGAGGAGCGGCTCCTTTACGCGACGAGCCTCCGTCCGCTCCCCGGCCGCCAGCCCTACGGGGATCAGCGCCCTCCCCTTCCCGTGCTGCAGGAGCTTCAGGAAGCGGTGCGGTTGGAGGGGGCGACGCTGCATCTCCTCCCGCGGAGCGGCGGACCGCAGACGGCCGCGATCGCGACTTCGGGAGACGGTCCTTCCGCGTGGCTGCGCGCCGGCCAGGCGTTGCAGAGCCTCCTGCTGCACGGGGCGGTCCGCGCGGTGTCCGTCTCCTTCCTCTACGAGGTGAGCCGGGTGCCGCGCGCGCTGGAGGCGCTCCAGCCGGGTGAGGTCCCGCAGGTCGCGGTGGATCTGGCGCGCACCGGCCTTTGAGGTGCGGCGCCGGACGCCGGGGGTTCAGCGCTCCGGCAGGTAGACGGACAGGCGCACCTGCGCCTCGGTCCGGATCCTCGGCCCCAGCGCCTCGAGCCGGGTCCGCAGTTCCTCCGCCGGCACGTGGTGGGCGCTGGGCGTCATGCCGACGAGGGTGGCCGCCTCTTCTCCGGTGAGGTCCAGGGGCATCGTCACCGTGCCGGCCTCGTCGAGGCGGAAGACGCCCTCGAACGTCTCCGCCAGCCGCTCGTCCTTGCGCTCGTCCACCGACAGCAGCCCCAGCGGCCCGACGAGCCCGGACAGGTGGGCCGCCGTCGGCGTCACCACCAGGAGCCGTCCTCCCGGACGCAGGACCCTGCGGAACTCGGGGGCGTTGCGGGGGGCGAAGACGTCGTAGACGGTGTCGACCGTCGCGTCGCGCACCGGGAGGTCGCGCCAGAGGTCGGCGACGACCGCGCCGATCTTCGGGTGGGCGCGGGCCGCGCGGCGCATGGCGTGCTTGGAGAGGTCCAGGGCGAGCCCGCGCTCGGCGCCTCCGGAGCCGAGGGCGGCGGCGAGGTAGTGGCCGGTGCCCGCGCCCGCGTCCAGCACGGTGCCGGAGGCCGCTTCCGCCAGGGCGGCGGTCAGCCGCGCGTAGTGATCCGCGGCGAGGAAGTCCGCGCGGGCCTGGACCATGGCCGCGGTGTCGGCGGTGCCGGTCCCGGTGTCGCCGGCCAGCAGGGCGACATACCCCTGGCGGGCGATGTCGAAGGAGTGCCCCGCCGGGCAGCGGAGCGTCCGCTCCCGCTGGGCCAGGTCCCTTCCGCACAGCGGACAGGCCAGCAGGTCTTCGACGTCGTTCAGCACCCGACCAGGCTAGGGCGTGCGGCCGGGTGACCGTCCGGGCCGGTCACCCGGGGGCGGTCAGCTCTGCTCGAGCTTCTGCCTGATCTCGTCCATGTCCAGGGCCCGGACCTGTTCGATGATGCTCTCGAGGGCCTGCTCGGGCAGGGCGCCGGGCTCGGCGTAGACGATGACGCCGTCGCGGACCGCCATGATCGTGGGGATCGAGCGCACGTCGAAGCGGGCGGAGAGCGCCGGCTGGTCCTCGGTGTCGACCTTGCCGAAGGTGACGTCGGGGTGCCTCTCGGAGACCTTCTCGTAGACGGGCCCGAAGCGCATGCAGGGGCCGCACCAGGAGGCCCAGAAGTCGATCAGGACGATGCCCTCGCCCTGCGCCGCCTCGTCGAAGGTGTCCTCAGTCAGCTGGACCGTCGCCATGCCTGGGTTCTCCCGTTCTGCAGCGTATTGGATGCCCCTGAAGTGGGCACTCCGTAGAGCAATGAAGGCTGCTATGGCTATTCCCTCGCCGATCCGGGAATCACAGAGCCGTAATTAACGTTGGCAGTGTAGGGAACCCTCGACCGGAGAAGGGGCAGGATGGCTGCAACTCGTAGAGCGATCGCGGACAACCCCGACAAGGATCTCGTCGGCGCTTACCTCGACCGGATCGGGCGCAGGCAGCTGCTCGACGCCGCCCGGGAGGTCGAACTGGCCAAGGCGATCGAGGCGGGCCTGTACGCCCGGCAGCTGCTCGAGACAGGTGAGCTGCCCCCCGGGGTCGAGCCGTCGGAGCTGCGGGAACTCGTCGAGCTGGGCCTGGACGCCAAGCAGCGGTTCGTCGAGGCCAACCTGCGGCTGGTGGTGTCGATCGCGCGCAAGTACCCCACCGAGGCCCTGCCTCTGATCGACCTGATCCAGGAGGGCAACCTCGGCCTGATGCGGGCGGTCGAGAAGTTCGACTACCGGCGCGGCTACAAGTTCTCCACCTACGCCACCTGGTGGATCAGGCAGGCGATCGGGCGGGGGCTCAGCCACACCGCGCGGGCCATCCGGCTGCCGGTGCACGTGGAGGAGGAGCTGTCCCGGCTGCGCCGGGCCGAGCGCACGCTCAACCGGGAGCTGGGCCGCGACCCCCTCCGCGAGGAGCTGGCCGCCCTCCTGGACACCACGCCCGAGCATGTGGACGAGCTGCTGCGCTGGCGTCGCGACCCGGCCAGCCTCGACGCCAGCGTGGACGAGGAGGGCGACACCCCGATGGGAACGCTCCTTCAGGACCCCGAGGCGATCTCTCCGGAGAACGAGGTGGTCGCCGCCGACGACCTGGAGGGCCTGGTCCGCATGCTCGAGCGGCTTCCGGCCAGGGAGCAGGCGATCCTGCGCGCCCGGTTCGGCATGGAGAGCGGAGAGCCCCAGTCCTACGCCCAGATCGGCGCCCGGTACGGGCTGAGCCACAACCGGGTGCGCCAGATCACCGACCGTTCGCTGCGGCGGCTGCGCCAGCTGGTGGCGGAGTCGGACGCCGAGAGCGGGATCGCCGTGCAGGCCGCCCCCGTCCGGGCGCGCAAGTCCGTCGAGCAGGCCGACCCCGCCGCCCGGGCCGCCGCGTGACCGGTTCCTCCCCCGTTGAGGCCGGGCCCCGGTATACCCGGGGTATGTCGCCGGCCCGACACGGTCGTCCCACCCCCGCGACGGTGTCCTCATCCCGCGGGCTGTCCTACTCTGATATGTCGTGAGCACCCAGAGCAGCACCTCGTTCGATCTCGACGCCTGGCGCGGGCTGACCGCCCTTCAGCAGCCGGAATGGGCCGATTCGGCCGAACTCGAAGCGGTAACCGCCGAGCTGGCCGCACAGCCTCCGCTGGTCTTCGCCGGCGAGTGCGACCAGCTGAAGGAAAGACTGGCCGCGGTCGCCCGCGGCGAGGCCATCGTGCTGCAGGGCGGTGACTGCGCGGAGACCTTCGAGGGCTCGAACGCCGACGCCGTCCGCAACAAGATCAAGACCCTGCTGCAGATGGCGGTGGTGCTGACCTACGCGGGCAGCGTCCCGGTGGTCAAGATCGGCCGGATGGCCGGCCAGTTCGCCAAGCCGCGCTCCAAGCCCACCGAGACCCGCGACGGGGTGACCCTCCCCGCCTACCGCGGCGACATGGTCAACGACGTCGAGTTCACCCCCGAGGCCCGGCGCAACGACCCGCGGCGGCTGCTGCGCGCCTACTACTCGGCGGCCACCACGCTGAACCTCACCCGCGCCTTCACCAAGGGCGGCTACGCCGACCTGCGCCAGGTGCACGCCTGGAACCAGGACTTCGTGGCGGGCAGCCCGGCCGGGCAGCGCTACGAGCTGGTCGCCGGCGAGATCGACCGGGCGCTGACCTTCATGCGCGCCTGCGGGGCCGACCCCGAGGAGTTCTCCGAGGTCGACTTCTACTCCAGCCACGAGGCACTGGTCCTGGACTACGAGCGGGCCCTCACCCGGATCGACACCCGGACGGGCCTGCCCTACGACGTGTCGGCCCACTTCCTGTGGATCGGCGAGCGCACCCGCCAGCTCGACGGGGCGCACGTGGAGTTCCTGCGCCACATCCGCAACCCGATCGGCGTCAAGCTGGGCCCGACGACCACGGCGGACGACGCGCTGGCGCTCATCGAGCGGCTCAACCCCGAGGGCGAGCCGGGCCGGCTCACCTTCATCACCCGGATGGGCGCGGGCAAGGTGCGCGACGCGCTGCCCCCGCTGGTGGAGAAGGTCAACGGATCGGGCGCGCCGGTGGTGTGGCTGTGCGACCCGATGCACGGCAACACCTTCGAGGCCGAGTCGGGCCACAAGACCCGCCGGCTGGACGACGTCCTCGACGAGATCACCGGGTTCTTCGAGGTGCACCGCGCCCTGGGCACCCACCCCGGCGGCGTGCACCTGGAGTTCACCGGCGACGACGTGACCGAGTGCATCGGCGGCGGCCACGGGCTCGCCGAGAGCGACCTGCACGAGCGGTACGAGACCGCCTGCGACCCGCGTCTCAACCGGCAGCAGTCCCTCGACCTGGCCTTCCTGGTCGCGGAGATGTACCGGGGCTGAGCTCCTCAGCTCGCGACGGCGGCCTGGGAGGTGACGTCGATCTCGGCCCACACGACCTTGCCGCCGTCCGGCGCCGGTTCGGCGCCCCAGGCCCTGGCGTAGCAGTCGACCAGGAAGATGCCGCGGCCCCCGTCGGAGAGCGGGTGGGGGCTGCGCAGCACCGGCAGCCGGTGGTCGCGGTCGCGCACCTCGACCCGGACGTGGCCCTCGCCCCGCACCAGCCTCAGCTCGAACGGGGTCGCGGCGTGCGTGACGGCGTTGGCGACGAGTTCGGCGACGACGGCCGTCACCGGCTCCTCCCCCACGGTCATGTTCCAGGCCCGCATCGTCCTGACCACGAGCCTGCGCGACTGCTCCACGGCCTCGGTCAGCGGAGCCGCCCTCAAAGTGGTCTCGTCGTACATCACAGCTCGCGTATCAGGTATTTGTCCAGGCCGGTGGTGCGCAGGACGTTCTGCACCCGTCCCTGGGCCCCGGTCACGACGAGGGCGGCGTTGGTCACCCGCGCGTGCTTGTAAGCCCGTACCAGCACGTTCAGCCCCGAGGAGTCGCAGAAGTCCACCGCGGCCAGGTCGACGACGATCTGTCGATCACCTTCGTCGAGCAGGCCGATCAGATGGCTCTGCAGGCTCTCGGAGGAGTGCAGGTCGATGGAACCGCGTGCTGTCACCAGCGTCCGGTCTTCGTCTTTTCTCGTGTCCAGGGCCAGCCTCACCAGACAAACATAACCCGGACGTCAATCCAGAGCGCGCAGCACCACTATCGCCATGTCGTCCTGACCGGGATCGGATGAGTAGTCCCGGACGGCCTGTTCGACCGTGGCGGCGACCGCTCCGGCGCTGAGCCCGGCGCAGGAGGCCAGCAGTTCCTCCAGCCCGTTCCCGTCTCCGAGCAGGACCTCGCCGTTGCGGCGCTCGGTCACCCCGTCGGTGCAGGAGAAGAGCACGTCGCCCGGTTCCAGTTTGGTGGCGTCGGCCTCGAACACGATGTCCTCGACCACGCCGAGCAGCGGCTGCGGCGTGGCGCACTCGGTCACCTTGCCGTCGGGCGAGAGGATCAGCGGCAACGGGTGCCCGGCGCACACCAGGGACAGCTCGCCCTGGTCGGTCAGCTCGCCGTGCAGGAGGGTGAGCAGGCGCCCCCGGTCGCCCTCGGCGAGGATCAACCGGTTCAGGCGCTCCACGACGTCCGACAGCGGCATGCCCTCGGCGCCGAGGATGCGCAGCGCGTGCCGGGCGAGGCCGGTGACCGCGGCGGCCACGGGCCCCGTGCCGCAGACGTCCCCGATCGCGAACCGCCACCGGGTGCGTCCGTCCTCACTGGGAGGACAGGCGAATACGTCGTAGAAGTCACCGCCCACCTCGGCTCCCTCGCCGGCGGGGTTGTAGGCGACCGCCAGATCGAATCCGGGAAGATCCGGCAGCTCCGGAGGCAGAAGGCTGCGTTGCAGCGCTAGGCTTGTGGACTTCTGTTCCGCGTACAGCCTCGCATTGTCCAAGGCCAAAGCCGATCTTCGGACGAGTTCCTCGGCCAACTCGAAGTAGTCTGGTGGGAACCGCCCGGACCGGCCGATCGCGATCGCGCCGAGCTCCCTCCCCCGGGCGACCAGAGGGATCGTGCACGCCAGATCGTTGCCCCAGGGAACGGGCGGTCCCGACGGCGGCAGGCCCTCGATCCGCAGGAGGTGTTTCAGGTCATCCGAGCAGTCTTCATCGGTGTGCCAGACATAGACCGGCGGCTGGTCCTCGTCGGTGTAGGCCGCGCACCAGGTGGCCAGCCGAGGTACGACCAGTTGCGCGGTCAGCGCCAGGATCCCCTGGGGGTCCAGGGTCCCGGCGAGCAGTTCGCTCGCCTCCGCGACGAAGGTCATCCACCCCCGCCAGGTTCTCTCATTGGACTCAGCCGAAGAGGACATTACCCGGTCCTGTCCATTCGCTCGATCAGTGACGGACTCCCCACTGGATGTACTAGGAGCACCCTATGCCCAGAACGATAAGCGTGAATTCCCGGTTGGACGGAAACCCACGTTACAGCGACGCCGATATGGAACCGCTGCTCCAGGCACTGTCCAAGCTGCGCGACGGGGACTTCAGGCCGAACTCGCTCAAGGGCCAGGGCGCCATAGCCACGGCGCTGCTCCTGGTGGACCAGATCCGCGAACGGGCCTCCCACCACCACCAGGAGGCCATCCGGGTGCGCAAGGAGGTCTCGCGCGAGGGGCGGCTGGACGAGCGGATGAACGCGGGCCCGGGAGCCGGTTCCTGGGCCGCCACCATCGACGCGTCGAACGGCCTGATGGACGCGCTCACCGGTCCGACGGTCGCCATGGCGCAGGTGGTGGACGCGGTGGCGTCGGGGGACCTGTCGCACAAGGTGGAGCTGCGGGCCGACGGGCGGGCGCTGCGCGGGGACATGCTGCGGATGGCCCGTTCGGTCAACACCATGGTCGACCAGCTGGACACCTTCACCTCCCAGGTCACCCAGGTGGCGCGGGAGGTCGGAACGGAGGGCCGGCTGGGCGGCCAGGCTCCGCTGCGGGGGATGTCGGGCCGGTGGAGGGACGTGACGAGCGCGGTCAACACCATGGCGGGGCGCCTCACCGCGCAGGTCCGGGACATCGCGGTGGTGACGACGGCCGTGGCCAAGGGCGACCTGACCCGCAAGGTCACGGTGGAGGCGGCCGGGGAGCTGCAGGAGCTGAAGCACACCGTCAACACGATGGTCGACCAGCTGTCGGCGTTCGCCGACGAGGTCACACGCGTCGCACGCGAAGTCGGCACCGAAGGAAACCTCGGCGGACAGGCCAACGTCCGAGGCGTCAGCGGAGTCTGGAAAGACCTCACCGACAACGTCAACAACATGGCCACCAACCTGACCTACCAGGTCCGCAACATCGCACAGGTCGCTACGGCGGTGGCCCGGGGCGACCTGAGCCGCAAGATCACGGTGGACGCGCGGGGTGAGATCCTCGAGCTCAAGGACACCCTCAACACGATGGTCGACCAATTGTCGGCCTTCGCCGACGAGGTCACCAGAGTCGCACGCGAAGTCGGCACCGAAGGAAACCTCGGCGGACAAGCCAACGTCCGAGGCGTCAGCGGAGTCTGGAAAGACCTCACCGACAACGTCAACAACATGGCCACCAACCTGACCTACCAGGTCCGCAACATCGCACAGGTGACCAAGGCCGTCGCGCACGGCGACCTGTCCAAGAAGATCACGGTGAACGCCCAGGGCGAGATCCTCGAGCTCAAGGACACCGTCAACACGATGGTCGACCAGCTGTCGGCGTTCGCCGACGAGGTCACCAGAGTCGCACGCGAAGTCGGCACCGAAGGAAACCTCGGCGGACAAGCCAACGTCCGAGGCGTCAGCGGAGTCTGGAAAGACCTCACCGACAACGTCAACAACATGGCCACCAACCTGACCTACCAGGTCCGCAACATCGCACAGGTCGCCACCGCGGTGGCCGAGGGCGACCTGTCCAAGAAGATTGACGTGGACGCCCGGGGCGAGATCCTCGAGTTGAAGAACACCCTCAACACGATGGTCGACCAGCTGTCGGCGTTCGCCGACGAGGTCACCAGAGTCGCACGCGAAGTCGGCACCGAAGGAAACCTCGGCGGACAAGCCAACGTCCGAGGCGTCAGCGGAGTCTGGAAAGACCTCACCGACAACGTCAACGGCATGGCGACGAACCTGACCTACCAGGTCCGCAACATCGCACAGGTCACGACGGCCGTCGCGCACGGCGACCTCACCCTCAAGATCGACGTGGACGCGCGGGGCGAGATCCTCGCGCTGAAGACGACCATCAACACCATGGTCGACACCCTGTCCTCCTTCGCCTCGGAGGTCACCAGGGTCGCCCGCGAGGTGGGTTCGGAGGGCCGGCTCGGCGGTCAGGCCAAGGTCGAAGGCGTCTCGGGCACCTGGAAGGGCCTGACCGAGAGCGTGAACGAACTCGCCTCCAACCTGACCACCCAGGTGCGGGCGATCGCCGAGGTCGCCTCCGGCGTGGCCAGCGGAGACCTCACCCGCAAGATCGACGTCGAGGCCAGGGGGGAGGTCGCCGAGCTCAAGGACAACGTCAACCTGATGGTGGCCAACCTGCGCGAGACCACCCGGGCCAACGAGGAGCAGGACTGGCTGAAGACCAACCTGGCCCGGATCGGCCGGCTCATGCAGGGCCAGCGCGATCTGACCCAGGTCTCGCAGCTCATCATGAACGAGCTCACCCAGACGGTCGGCGCGCAGCACGGCGCGCTGTACCTGTCGAACGGCGAGGAGCTGGTGCTGACCGCCGGTTACGGGCTGGCCCGCGACTCGGTGGGGCGGGTCAGGTTCGCGCTGGGAGAGGGCCTGGTCGGGCAGGCGGCGATGGAGCGCCGCACGCTCCACGTCCGCGAGGTGCCCCGCGGCTATCTGAAGATCAGGTCCGGGCTGGGCGCCGCGGCGCCGGCGAGCGTGATCGTCATGCCGATCGTCTTCGAGGAGCAGGTGCTCGGCGCGATCGAGCTGGCCGCCTTCGACGGCTTCAACCCGGTGCACCTGGCCTTCTTCGACCAGTTCACCGAGACGATGGCCGTCACCATCAACGCCATCATCGCCACGACCCGGACCGCCTCGCTGCTGGAGGAGTCCCAGCGGCTCACCCACGAGCTGCAGGAGCGCTCCGACGAGCTGCAGCGCCAGCAGGGCGAGCTGCGCCGCTCCAACACCGAGCTGGAGGAGAAGGCCGCGCTGCTGGCCAAGCAGAACCGCGCGATCGAGATCCAGAACTTCCAGATCGAGCAGGCGCGGCGGGCGCTGGAGGAGCGGGCCGAGCAGCTGGCGGTCTCCTCGCGCTACAAGTCGGAGTTCCTGGCGAACATGTCGCACGAGCTGCGCACTCCGCTCAACAGCCTGCTGGTGCTGGCCAAGCTGCTGTCGGAGAACACCGAGGGGAACCTGACCGCCAAGCAGGTGGAGTTCGCCCGGACGATCCACGACTCGGGCACCGACCTGCTCCAGCTCATCAACGACATCCTCGACCTGGAGAAGGTCGAGGCGGGGAAGATGGACATCCACCCGCAGCCGCTGGAGCTCGCGAAGCTGGTGGACTACATGGACGCCACGTTCCGGCCGATGGCCGCGGACAAGGACCTGGAGTTCGACGCCAGGGTCGAGCCGGGCACACCCGCCACGCTGTTCACCGACGAGCAGCGGGTCGAGCAGGTGCTGCGCAACCTGCTGTCGAACGCGGTGAAGTTCACCTCCGAGGGCAAGACCGAGCTGGTGATCGGCCCGGCCACCCCCGAGGAGGTCGCGGCCTCCCGGCTGCAGGACGCCGAGCCGCTGGTGGCCTTCCGGGTCTTCGACACCGGGATCGGCATCAGCCCGGACAAGCTGCAACTGATCTTCGAGGCCTTCCAGCAGGCGGACGGCACGACCAGCCGCCGGTACGGCGGCACCGGGCTGGGCCTGTCGATCAGCCGGAACATCGCCCAGCTGCTGAACGGCGAGATCCAGGCCGAGAGCGAGGTGGGCAAGGGCAGCGTCTTCTCGCTCCTGCTGCCGGTGGACTACCAGGGGGCGCCCTCGGACCTGCCGGCGCCCGCCGTGCCCCAGCAGCCGTCGCGGTCCGTGGAGGACCTGGCGCTCCTCCCGACGGAGGAGGACGAGCCCGCGGAGCACCTCGATCTGGTCCTGTCGGGGAAGAAGGTCCTGGTCGTCGATGACGACGTCCGGAACGTGTTCGCGCTCACCAGCGTGCTGGAGGGGTACGGCATGGACGTGCTGTACGCCGAGGACGGCCAGGCGGGCATAGACCTGCTGCAGCGCAACCCCGACGCCGCGATCGTCCTGATGGACGTGATGATGCCGGGCCTGGACGGCTACGCCACCACCGAGGCGATCAGGAACATGCCGCAGTTCTCCGAGCTGCCCATCATCATGATCACGGCCAAGGTGATGCAGGGCGACCGGGAGGCGAGCCTGGCGGCCGGCGCCTCCGACTATGTCGCCAAACCGGTGGACATCGACAATCTGCTGAGTGTCATGCGCACCTGGCTGCAGAACCCGGAGGTGGGCTGAACGATGGAAGACAAGGTGAAGATCCTCCTCGTGGACGACCGCGAGGAGAACCTGATCGCGCTCGAGGCCATCCTGAGCTCCCTGGACCAGGAGCTGGTCCGGGCCCGTTCCGGGGAGGACGCGCTGAAGGCGCTGCTCACCGACGAGTACGCGGTGATCCTGCTCGACGTGGTGATGCCGGGCATGGACGGCTTCGAGACCGCCCGCGACATCAAGCGCCGCAAGAAGACCCGGGACATCCCGATCATCTTCCTCACCGCGATCAACAGCGACCCGGACTACGCCTTCCGCGGGTACGCGGCGGGGGCCGTCGACTTCATCTCCAAGCCGTTCGACCCCTGGGTCCTGCGGGCGAAGGTGTCGGTCTTCGTGGACCTGTACAACAAGAACAGGCAGCTGGAGCGGCAGGCGGTGCTCCTCAAGGAGCAGGCCGAACTGCTCAAGGAGCAGGCCGAGCTGCTGCGGCGGCGCGGGCTCCTCGACGAGGAAAAAGCCTAAGTCCTGTGCCAATATCTGGGGATATGTTCGTTGAAAGAAAAATCGAGTTGGTCTTCGGTGACCTGAGCCGACAGGCTCAGACCCACACCAACCTCTCGGCGGTGCGCAAAGAGGGACGGTGCCTCTGGGTGGCCGGCGACGAGACCGCCACCATCGAACGCCTCACCGAGACGCACGACGCCGACGGGGTCCTCACCGGCTACTCCGACGAGGTGACCTACCGGCTCGCGGACTTCGTCGACCTGCCCGCGGGCCCCGACGAGGAGGCCGACATCGAGGGCCTGGCCAGCGGGGACGGCTGGCTGTGGGCGATCGGCTCGCACAGCCTGAAGCGCAAGCGGGTCAAGCCCGAGCACCCCGCCCGCAAGTCCCGCCGCCGCCTGGCGACGGTCGTGCGCGAGGAGAACCGCTACATCCTGGTGCGGCTGCCCCTGGAGGAGGGGCCCGACGGGCTGCCGACGCCCGTGCGCAGGGCCGCCGACGGCCGGACCGCCGCCGTCCTGGGCGGGCGCGGCGACTCCCTCGCCGACCTGCTGCGCGACGACCCCCACATCGCTCCGTTCCTCTCCATCCCGTCCAAGGACAACGGCGTGGACGTCGAGGGCCTGGCCCTCCACGGCGACCGCCTGTACGTCGGCTTCCGCGGGCCGGTCCTGCGCGGCTGGGCCGCGATGGTGGAGGTCTGGCCCGAGACCGACCCCTACGACGAGCACCGCCTGCGGCTGCGCGCCGTGGACGGCGTCCGCTACCGCTCCCACTTCCTGGACCTGCGCGGCCTCGGGATCCGCGACCTGTGCCCGGACGGCGACGACCTGCTCGTCCTGGCGGGCCCGTCGATGTCCCTGAGCGGCCCGGTGCGCCTGTTCCGCTGGAAGGACGCCGTGAAGTGCGACGCCCCCGAGTTCGTGCGGGACCTCCTGCACGTCGGCGACCTGCCGCACGGTGACGGCGAGGACCACGCCGAGGGCATCGCCGTCGTCGCCGACCGGCTCCTCGTCGTCTACGACAGCCCCGCCGCGGAGCGCCACACCCCGGCCGGCGGCATGCTCGCCGACCTGCTCCTTCTCCCGAGGGAGGGGTGACCTCACCCTCCAGAACGGGTGATCTCTCTCCTTTCCGGGCACTGACCGTGCGTGAGCACGGCAACCTCCTTCGTGACCGGCACGGGCATGGGACTGCTCGCCGGCCTCACCACCTGCGCCGCACTGCACACCGGGCTCCTCGCCGGACTGGCGGGCCGACCGGGCGGCCCGGCCCGGCTCGTCGCGTCCTTCCTCACCGGTAAGCTCGCCGCCCACACCGCCCTGGGGGCGCTCCTCGGCGGTGTCGGCGCGGCGGTCCAGCCCGGCCCCCCGGCCCGAGGGCTCCTGCTGATGCTCTCCGCGGTGCTCCTGGCGTTCTTCGCGCTCCGCCTGCTCAGACCCCGTCCCCCCGACCACGGCTGCCCGCGGCCCTCCCGGCTCGGCCATCCCCTGCTCGTCGGCGCGGCCACCGTCCTGGTCCCCTGCGGCATCACGCTGTCCGCCGAACTGCTGGCCGTCGCCTCGGGCTCACCCCTGACCGGCGCGGCCGTCATGGCGGGCTTCGTCCTGGGAACCGCTCCGCTCACCGGGATCCTCGGCCTGAGCGTCTCCCTGCTGCACGGCCTCCCCGCACGCCTCCTCGGCGTGGCCCTGCTGGGAGTCGCGGCCTGGACGATGGCCGGAGGCCTCCGCCTCGGCGGCTGGCTTCCCGACACCGGCCGTGCGCCGCCCGTCGACGCCCGCCACGTCGCCACCGACGCCTCCGGGGTCCAGACCATCACCGTCCACGCCCTGGACGACGGCTACCGCCCCGCCCTCCTGTCGGCCCGCGCCGGAGTCCCCACCGTCCTGGTGCTCAGCACCAGCGGCACGACCGGCTGCACCCGGGCCTTCACCCTTCCCCGGCGCGGCACGTCGCTGCTCCTGCCCGAGAGCGGGCGGACCCGGATCGAGCTGGGCACTCCCCCGCCCGGCCGCCTGGGCTTCGTCTGCGCCGCGGGCCACTACCCCGGCTCGATCACCTTCAGGTGAAGGGGGGCAGGGCGTCGCGGAGCATCCGGGCCGCCTGCTCCGGGCTGACGTCGTTGATGAAGGTGCCCATGGCCGACTCCGAGGCCGCCAGGTACTTGAGCTTGCCCGGCGCCCTGCGGATGGAGAAGAGCTGGAGGTGCAGGCGGAAGGTCTCGCGGGCCTGGTTGACGGGGGCCTGGAACCAGGCGGCGATGTAGGGCAGGGGGAGGTCGAAGAGGGCGTCGAAACGGCGGAGGACGTCGAGGTAGAGGGGGGCGAAGGCGTCGCGCTCCTCCTCGGTCAGGGCCGGGATGTCGGGCAGCTGGCGGTGGGGGTAGAAGTGCACCTCGAACGGCCAGCGGGCGGCGCGGGGGACGAAGGCCGTCCAGTGCTCGTTGGCCGCCACCACGCGCTCGTCGGACTGCTCGCGTGACAGGCGGTAGCCGAAGGCGCCGGGGTCGCTCTCCAGGTAGAGCAGGATCTGGCGGACGTTCGGGGGGATGAAGGGATAGCCGTAGATCTGCCCGTGGGGGTGGGAGAGGGTGACGCCGATCTCCTCCCCCCTGTTCTCGAAGGGGAAGACCTGTTCGACGCCGGGCAGGGCCGACATCGCCTCGGTGCGGGCCGCCCACACGTCCAGGACCAGGCGGACGTCCCTCGCGTCCAGTTCCGCGAAGGAGCCCTCGTGGTCGGGGGTGAAGCACATGACCTCGGCGCGCCCCTCCCCGGGGCGGATGCCGGGCATGATGCGGTTCTCGGAGGTCCGGTCGCTGAACGAGGGGAACCGGTTCTCGAAGGTCACTACGCGGTAGGGGCCCGGCACCTCCGAGCGGAACTCCGGAGTGGACGGGCAGAGCGGGCAGTGGGTGCTGGGCGGCTGGAAGGTGCGTTCCTGGCGGTGGGCCGCCACGGCCACCCAGTCGCCGCGCATCGGGTCGAAACGCAGTTCCGAGGCCGGCGGGGGCGGCGGGAGCTCACGCGTGTCCTCGCC
Organism: Actinocorallia aurantiaca; assembly: GCF_039533685.1. NCBI lineage: Bacteria > Bacillati > Actinomycetota > Actinomycetes > Streptosporangiales > Thermomonosporaceae > Actinocorallia > Actinocorallia aurantiaca. The sequence continues at coordinate 14,702 of NZ_BAAATZ010000035.1, forward strand.
CTGCCGGGGCGGGTCGCCCGGCAGGTCGAAGTAGATGAGCTCCCGGCCGTCCGCGAGCTGGATCGGAGTGCTCCTCATAGGACCACTCTGTCCCCTTATGTCCAAAACGGAACCGATCAGGAGGTCAAACGTGCCCGAGCCGCGGCGATCCGGGCCAGGGTGCGCTCGCGGCCCAGGACCTCCAGCGACTCGAACAGCGGCAGGCCGACGGTGCGGCCGGTGGCGGCGACCCGGACGGGGGCCTGGGCCTTGCCGAGCTTCAGTCCGAAGCGGGCGCCGACCTCCTCCAGACGGCTCTTGAGCTCCTCCGCGGTCCAGGGGGCCTCGCGGTAGGCCTCCTCTGTGGCGGCGAGCAGCTCGGCGGCCGGCTCCTTCATGCCCTTGTTCCAGGACTGCTCGTCGAAGACGGGCTCGTCCAGGAAGGCGAAGTCCAGCAGGTCGTGCAGCTCCGACAGGACCCCCACGCGCGTCTGGGCCAGCTCGGCGAGCTGGGCGAAGACCTTGCGGTCCCAGGCCGGGTCCAGGTAGGGCTCGCTCTGCTCGATGAACCTCTCCAGCGGCAGCGCGCGGATGTACTCGCCGTTGATGGCGCGCAGCTTCTTGACGTCGAAGAAAGCCGGAGAGGTGTTGACGTCCTCGAGCCTGAACTCGGCGACCATCTCGTCCCAGGGGAGGATCTCGCGGTCGCCCGAGGGGGCCCAGCCCAGCAGCATCAGGTAGTTGACCATGGCGTCGGCCAGGTAGCCCTCGGCCTGGTAGTCCTCCAGGGCCACCTTGTCGCGCCGCTTGGACAGCTTCTGGCGCTTCTCGTTGACGATCACCGGCACGTGCGCCCAGACCGGCGGGGCCGCCCCCAGCGCCTCCCACAACAGCTGCTGCTTGGGGGTGTTGGACAGGTGCTCGTCGCCGCGCACGACCTGGGTGATGCCCATCTCGATGTCGTCGACGACGTTGGCGAGGATGAACAGGGGCGAACCGTCGCTGCGGGCGATCCCGAAGTCCTCCATCGCGGCGTTGGGGAACTCCACCCGGCCGCGGATCTCGTCCTGGACGACGGTGGCGCCCTCGTCGGGGGTGCGGAAGCGCACCAGGCCCTCGGCCAGGCCCCGGTCGCGGCAGTGCCCGTCGTAGCCGCGGTTGGGGTCGCCGGTGCGGGCGATGACCTGCTGGCGGTCGCAGTCGCAGTGGTAGGCCCTGCCCCCGGCGAGCAGCCCCCGCACCGCCGCGCGGTGCTGCGGCTCCTGCGCGGACTGCATGCGCGGGCCCTCGAAGTGGGAAGACTCGCTGTGGATGCCGATCCAGGCGAGCGCGGAGATGATCCCCTCGGTCCACTCGGGCCGGTTGCGGTTGGCGTCGGTGTCCTCGATCCGCAGGACGAAGGTGCCGCCGCTCTGCTGGGCGATCGCCCAGTTGAAGAGGGCGGAGCGGGCACCTCCGACATGGAACATGCCGGTGGGGGACGGAGCGAAGCGTACGCGGACATCGGAAGACATGGTCCAAGCCTAGCGCCGACCAGAGGAAACAGAATAACCTTTCGAATGTTAGGCTTTTTGCCATAAATTTTTCTCTGATCTAGCACTATTTCGGGAGGTATGCCGTGGAAGGCTTTGCGAGCGTGCTGTTCGACGAGGCGCATCGGGAGTCCTGGAGCATCCGGCCCGAGCAGGTGCGGACCATGAACCCGGGGCACCCCTCCGACGCGGGGTACCTCCGGGCCGCCGAACTGCTGCGCGAAGCCGGACACCGGATCGACGCCCACACCGGGGGTCCGCTCACCGGCGGCGCTCTCGACGGTCAGGACGTCCTGGTGATCGCGCATCCCTCCGAGGACCGCTGGGAGCGCACCACCGGATTGGGCGAGCCCCGGTTCACCGCCGAGGAGCTGGACGCGGTCGAGGCGTTCGTGCGCTCCGGCGGCGGGCTGGTCGTCATGGCCGAGTGCGAGCAGGACAAGTACGGGGCCAACCTGGACGAGCTGCTGGCCCGGTTCGGGATCGGGGTTCGGAACGTGACGGTCCAGGACCCCCGGAGCAACCACCGGGAGGTCGCGCACTGGGTGATGGGCGAACCGCAGGCACAGGACGGGTCCGAGGACCCTCTGGCAGGCGTCCGGAACGTTTGCTTCTACCGGGCGGGGGCCCTGGACGTCCCCGAAGGCGGCTCGGTACTGCTGCGCTCCTCCTCGAGCGCCGACCCCTCAGGGGCGCCCCTGGCCGTCGCGGTGCCCGCCGGCGAGGGCCGCGTGGCGGTGTTCGCCGACTCCGACCTCTTCGGCGACGACTCGATCGGCGAGCACGACCACGCCGTGCTGTGGCGGAACATCGTCACCTGGGCCGCGGGCGCGCCCCGCGAGTCCCGCGGCTCCGCGAAGGCCCCCCTCTCCTCCCCCGCCCTGGCCCACCCCGCCTGGACCGAGCTGAAGGAGACGGTCGAGCAGCTGCGCCTCCTGCAGGACAAGGACGGCTCCGTCCGGGAGGACGGGCGCGACCGGGCCGGCGGGCTCATCGACCGGATCGTCGCCTGCGTGGAGGAGCTGGCGCCCCTGTTCCCCCACGACGCCGGGTACCTGGCCGCCGTCGCCGACGACCTGCGCCGCTGGTCCGGCGAGGGGCTGGGCGTCCCCGACTTCCTGCGCTCCCTGCTGGCCTTCCAGCCGCAGCTGCGGCGCGAGGACGGGCTGGAGCACCTGGTCGTCTTCCCGATGTACACCCAGAACGGGAACCCCGACCGGAACCTGGAGGCCGTGCTCTGCCGGGTCGTCTGGCCGGACTGGCTGGCCGGGCTGGAGGCCTCGCGGTACGACAATCCGATGTTCGTGCCGCTGGCCTTCACCGACTTCACCTCCGGCTACGACACCAATTCCGCGGTGCTGTTCCCCGAGACCGTCGCGGTCCGCGAGGCGCCCGCGCGCTTCACCTGGGGCGGGATCTTCTGCGACCGGGAGGCCGCCCGGTTCCGCCGGGTCAGCCGTGCCGCCGCCGACACCCTGTGCCTGGCGCTGCCCCCGGACGCCGCCCGGCTCCTGGCCTCCCAGCGGCTGGCCCAGGACACCTTCACGCTGTGGGACCTCGTCCACGACCGCACGCACAGCCACGGCGAGCTGCCGTTCGACCCGTTCATGATCAAGCAGCGGATGCCGTACTGGATCTACTCGCTGGAGGAGCTGCGCTGTGACCTCAACACCTTCCGCGAGGCGACCCTGCTGACGGACGTGCCGCACGCCCGGCTCCTGCAGTACGCGATCCTCTTCGACCGGCTGTTCCGGTTCCCGATCACCGGCCCCCGGGTGCGCAACTACGATGGCCTGGGCGGGCAGCTGCTGTTCGCCCACCTGCACCAGCGCCAGGTGGTCCGCTGGTCCGACAACCGGCTGACGATCGACTGGGAGCACCTGCCCGAGGCCGTCGTCGCCCTGTGCGAGGAGGTCGAGGCGCTGTACCGCGAGGGCATCGACCGCCCCAAGCTCGCCCACTGGCTGGCCGCCCACGCGCTGGTCTCCCGCTACGTCGAGCCGCACCCGGCGTCCCGGTGGGCCGCGGGTGTGCGGGAGCTCCCCGCCGGGGAGCCTCCGAAGGCGTGGGTGGACGCCGTGCTGCCGGACGAGTTCCCGCTCAGCATGTTCTACGAGGCCCTCGCCAAACGGCTGGGGGACGTCATCGATTCTACGAAGGGGATCAGAGCGGCGTGAAGACGATCGTGGTGGCGGGGGCGGGCGGCGCGGCCGGCCCTTCCGCCGTACGGGCACTGGCCGGGGCGGGGCACCGGGTCGTCGCCCTGGACGTACGGGCCACGGCGTGGGACCACCCGAACGTCGTCGGGCGGGAGGTCGACCTGCTGGACCTCGACGCCGTGCGGGGGCTCGCCGCCGAGCTCGGGCCGGTGGACGGGCTGGTGCATCTGGTCGGCGGCTGGCGGGGAGGCAAGACCTTCGCCGAGACGCGGCTGGAGGACTGGGAGTTCCTCCACGACATGCTGATCCGCACCCTCCAGCACACCACCCTGGCCCTGGAGTTCGCCGACGGCGCCCGCGTCGCCGTCGTCTCCCAGACGGGCGTGCGCCGCCCCTCCCAGGGCAACGCCGCCTACGCCGCCGCCAAGGCCGCCTCGGAGGCCTGGGTCCTGGCGCTCGCCGACTCCTTCTCCGGTACCGGGAGCGCCGCCGTGATCCTGGTGGTGAAGGCCCTGGCCACCGGGGAGCCGCGGCCCGGCTGGACGCCGGTGGAAGAACTCGCCTCGAAGATCGCCGGGCTGTGGGATCGGCCCGCGTCCGAACTGAACGGAATCCGTCTTGACCTCACCAGCTGAACCGCTCGAACTGCACGACCCCTCCAGCCGCGGCTTCGCCAGCGACAACTACGCCGGGATCCACCCCGAGGCGCTGGCCGCGCTGGCCGCCGCCAACGGCGGGCACCAGGTCTCCTACGGCGACGACGTCTACACCGCCCGGCTCCAGGAGGTCTTCCGGAGCCACTTCGGCCCGGACGCGCAGGCCTTCCCCGTGTTCAACGGCACCGGCGCCAACGTCGTGGGCCTGTCGGCCATGACCGGGCGCTGGTCGGCGGTGGTCGCCGCCGAGACCGCGCACATCAACGTCGACGAGTGCGGCGCCCCCGAGAAGGTCGCCGGCATCAAGCTGCTGACCGTGCCCACCCCCGACGGCAGGCTCACCCCCGAGCTGGTGGACCGCCAGGCCTGGGGCTGGGGCGACGAGCACCGCGCACAGCCGCACGTGGTGTCCCTGACGCAGAGCACCGAGCTGGGCACCCTGTACGAGCCCGGGCAGATCCGCGCGCTGGCCGACCACGCGCACGAGCGCGGCATGCTGGTGCACATGGACGGCTCGCGCATCGCCAACGCCGCCGCGGCGCTGGACGTCCCCATGCAAAAGTTCACCACCGACGCGGGCGTGGACGTGCTGTCGTTCGGCGGCACGAAGAACGGCCTGATGCTCGGCGAGGCCGTGGTCGTGCTGAACCCGGAGCTCGCGCCTTCGATCAAGTACCTGCGCAAGTCCGCCATGCAGCTGGCGTCCAAGATGCGGTTCGTCTCCGCCCAGCTCCTCGCGCTGCTGGAGGGCGACCTGTGGCTGCGCAACGCCCGGCACGCCAACGCCATGGCGGCCCGGCTCGCCGCGGCCGTCCAGGGCCTGCCGAGACTGGAGATCACCCGTCCCGTCCAGGCCAACGCGGTCTTCGCGATCCTGCCGAAGGACGTCACCGAGCGGCTGCAGAAGCGCTTCCGCTTCTACACCTGGGACTTCAGCACCGGCGAGGTCCGCTGGATGACCGCCTTCGACACCACGGAGGAGGACGTGGACGCCTTCGCGGCCGCCATCGCGGCGGACCTCACCGGCTGAGGCCCCGTCAGCGGCTGGTGCTTTCCCACCCCCTGCGGGGAGCCCTGGTTCCCAGCTGCTCGTCGCGGCTGCGGTAGACGATGTAAGGCCTGGTCAGGTAGCCGACGGGCGCGGTGAGCATGTGCACCAGCCGGGTGAAGGGCCAGATGATGAACAGGCTCAGGGCGCTGAGGGCGTGCAGCTGGAACAGCAGCGGCACGCCCATCATCAGTTGCGGGTCCGGCTGGAGCAGGTACACCGACCGGAACCAGGGCGAGACGGTCTGCCGGTAGTTGTAGCCGCCGTCGATGACATTGGCCACGACGGTGGCCGCCAGGCCGAGCAGGATCACCGTCGTGAGGAAGAGGTACATGAGCTTGTCGTTGCGGGTGGTGGCGGAGAAGACCGGGCCGACGGTGCGCCGCCGGTAGATGAGGATCACCAGGCCCACGAGGGTGCAGAACCCCGCGATCGTCCCGAGCACGACGGCGATGACGTGGTAGGCGTGCTCGCTGACGCCGACGGCGTCCGTCCAGCTCTCCGGGATGAGCAGGCCGCCGACGTGGCCGAGCAGCACGACCAGGATGCCGAAGTGGAACAGCGGGCTGCCGACGCGCAGCAGGCGGTGCTCGTACAGCTGCGAGGAGCGGGTCGTCCAGCCGAACTTGTCGTAGCGGTAGCGCCAGACGTGCCCCAGGACGAACACCGCGATGGTGAGGTAGGGCAGGACCACCCACAGCAGGATGTCCCAGACGCCGGGGTCGGCCGCCTCGGGAGCGGCGAGGTACGCGGTCATGCTCGTGCTCCTCGTCGGACGGCGGGCCCGGCACCCGTCCGGATCTTGGGTTCGGGCAGCAGAACGGGACCGCCGTAGGGCTCCATGCCGACCTCCTCCTCGGGCGGCCCCTCGGCGGCCAGGCGGAAGACGGCCTCGCGGTCGTTCCCGGCCAGCGGCGGCAGCGTCGCCGAGACCGCCTCGAGCACCGCCCCCCACGGGGAGGCCGCGTCGGTCAGCGCCAGCCGGAGCAGCTCGAGCCCCGCCCGGTGCTCGGTCAGCAGCCGCCGGCCCGTCTCCGGGTCGCCGGTGGCGGCGAACTCCAGGACGACCGAGAGGTGGTCGGGCAGCTCCCCGTCCTCCAGGACGAGCCCGGCCTCGCGGTAGGCGGTCTTGAACCGCAGGAGCGCCCTGCCCCGCTCGCGGGTGTCGCCGTGGGCGTAGTACGTCAGGTAGAGGCAGCAGCGCTTGCGGTGGTCGAACGTGGCGACGTACTCGGCGGCCAGCTCCGGCGGCGGGGTGGCGTCGAGGTGGTCGAGGATGCGCCCCAGCGGTCCGCCCACGGCGGCGGGCAGTTCGGAGGCGACGCGCCGCAGCAGCGGACGCCGTTCCAGGAGGCGCTCGTCGGGGTAGCCGAGCAGCAGGGAGGCCGCCTGCCAGGCGATGACGCGGTCGGCGTCGTCGAGCGCTCGGTTCTGCGCTCTCTTCGCGGTTCTCACGGCTTGGCCTCCGTCTCGGCCGCGCCGGAGTCGGCGGGCGGGTTGGTGTCCCCGGGGCCGGGGGCGTCGGTCCGTTCGGGGAAGAGCCCCGACGGGGTGCCCTTTCCGTCCCAGTTGAGGAGGTTGACGCGGCGGCTCTTGTCGGCCGGGTCGGTGGAGCGGTCGGACGTCTGCCGCTGCTGGAGCATGTGGAAGTTCTCCACCGCGATCGGCGGGGCTCCCCCGGACGCCTCGCCGAACGGCCCGCCGCCCATGCCGGGGCCGCCCTCGTAGTCCAGGCTGCACTCGGTGGCGAGCTCTTCGAGCTTGTGGGCCTGCTCGGCGTGGGCGGTCGGGATGACGTACCGCTCGTCGTACTTGGCGAGCGCCAGCAGTCGGTACATGTCGTAGATGTCCTCGCCGGTCATGCCGACCCGGGCGGGGATCGCCTCGTCGGCGTCGCGGCCGAGGTTCAGGTCCCGCATGTAGGAGCGCATGGCCGCCAGCCGCCGCAGGACGGAGTCGACGGGGGCGGTGTCCCCCGCGGTGAACAGCTCGGCGAGGTACTCGACGGGGATGCGCAGGGCGTCGATCGCCGCGAACAGGTTGCCGTCGTCCTCGGCGTCGTGGCCGGTGTCGCGCACCACGTCCACGACCGGTGACAGGGGCGGGATGTACCAGACCATCGGCATCGTCCGGTACTCCGGATGCAGCGGCAGCGCCACCTTGAACCGGTTGATCAGGGCGTGGACGGGCGAGCGCCGGGCGGCCTCCACCCAGTCCCGGGGAATGCCGGCCCGCTCTGCGGCGGCCGCGACGGCCGGGTCGTCGGGGTCGAGGAACACCTCGCGCTGCGCCTCGTACAGGTCGGTGTCCTCGGGCACGGAGGCGGCGGCCAGCACCTTGTCCGCGTCGTAGAGCATCAGGCCGATGTAGCGCAGCCGCCCCACGCACGTCTCCGAGCAGACCGTCGGGATGCCGACCTCGACGCGGGGGAAGCAGAAGGTGCACTTCTCGGCCTTGCCGGTGCGGTGGTTGAAGTAGACCTTCTTGTACGGGCAGCCCGTGACGCACATCCGCCAGCCCCTGCACCGGTCCTGGTCGACCAGGACGATGCCGTCCTCGGTGCGCTTGTAGATCGCTCCGGACGGGCAGGAGGCCGCGCAACTGGGATTGAGGCAGTGCTCGCAGATGCGCGGCAGGTAGAACATGAAGGTCTTGTCGAACTCCAGTTTCACCTTCTCGGAGACCTTGGCGAGCTCGGCCAGCACCGGATCCTGCGCTCCGTACTGAGGCATGCCTCCCAGGTTGTCGTCCCAGTTCGCCGACCAGGAGATCTTCATGTCCTCGCCGGTGATCAGCGACTTGGGGCGGGCGACGGGCGTGTGCTCCTGCAGGGGCGCGCTGGTGAGCGTCTCGTAGTCGTACGTCCAGGGCTGGTAGTAGTCGTCCAGGGACGGCATCTTGGGGTTGGAGAAGATCGTGAGCAGCTTGCGCAGCCGCCCGCCGGCCTTGAGCGCCAGCCTTCCGCGCTTGTTGAGCGTCCAGCCGCCGCGCCAGGCCTCCTGGTCCTCGTAACGGCGGGGATACCCCTGCCCCGGCCGGGTCTCGACGTTGTTGAACCAGACGTACTCGACGCCGCTGCGGTTGGTCCACGCCTGCTTGCAGGTGACCGAACACGTGTGGCAGCCGATGCACTTGTCGAGGTTCATCACCATCGCCATCTGAGCCATGACCCGCATCAGTACGTCACCTCCTGGGAGCGGCGGCGGATCACGGTGACCTCGTCGCGCTGGTTGCCGGTCGGACCGAGGTAGTTGAAGGCGAACGACAGCTGGGCGTAGCCGCCGATGAGGTGGCTGGGCTTGATCAGCAGCCTGGTCAGCGAGTTGTGGATCCCTCCGCGCCGCCCCGTGGTCTCGGTGAGGGGGACGTCGATGAGGCGGTCCTGCGCGTGGTGCATGTAGACGGTGCCCTCGGGCATCCGGTGCGAGACGATGGCGCGGGCCGCCACGACGCCGTTGCGATTGACCGCCTCGATCCAGTCGTTGTCCGACACCCCGATCTTGGCGGCGTCCACGTCGCTCATCCAGATCAGCGGGCCGCCGCGCGACAGCGACAGCATGAACAGGTTGTCCTGGTACTCGGAGTGGATGGACCACTTGTTGTGCGGGGTCAGGTACCGGAGGCTGATGCCCAGCTCGCCGTTCTCGCCCAGGCGCGGCTCGCCGAACAGCTGGTGCATGTTCAGCGGCGGCCGGAACACCGGGAGCTGCTCGCCCAGCTCGGTCATCCAGTCGTGGTCGAGGAAGAAGTGCTGGCGCCCCGTCAGGGTGTGCCAGGGTTTGAGGCGCTCCACGTTGACGGTGAAGGGCGAGTAGCGGCGGCCGCCCGTCTCCGAGCCCGACCACTCCGGCGAGGTGATGACCGGGACGGGCCTGGCCTGGGTGTCGGCGAAGGTGATCTGCTTGCCCTCGTGCTCGGCCGCGAGGTCCGCCAGCCGGGTGCCGGTGCGCCGCTCCAGCGTCCGGAAGCCCTGGGTGGCCAGGTGTCCGTTGGTGGTGCCCGAGAAGGCGAGGATCATCTCGCAGGCGTGGACGTCGCTGCGCAGCGAGGGGCGTCCGGCCGCGGGGCCGCTCCGGACGGTGCCGTTCTTGCCGTGCAGGTACTCCAGCTCGCGTTCCAGCTCGAATGTGACGCCCTTGGTCGTCGCTCCCAGCTTGTCCGCCAGCGGCCCGATCGAGGACATCTTCGCCGAGACCGCCCCGTAGTCGCGCTCCACCACGACGAGCTTGGGCATCGTCGCGCCGGGGACGGGCTCGCACTCCCCCGCCGCCCAGTCGGCGACCACGCCGTGAGGGTTGGCCATCTCGTCGGGGGTGTCGTGCAGCAGCGGCACCGCGACGACGTCCTTGCGCACCCCGAGGTGGACGGCGGCGAGCCTGCTGAACGCCGCGCCGATGGTCTGGAAGGCGTCCCAGTCCGTGCGGGTCTGCCACGGCGGGGAGATGGCGGGGCTGAAGGCGTGGATGAACGGGTGCATGTCGGTGGTGTTGAGGTCGTGCTTCTCGTACCAGGTCGCGGCGGGCAGCACGACGTCGGAGTAGACGGTGGTGCTGGTCATCCGGAAGTCCAGGGTGAGCAGCAGGTCGAGCTTGCCGGTCGGCGCCTCCTCCCGCCAGACGACGTCCTTGGGACGCAGCTCGGGCGGGGTCTCCTCGGCGCGGAGGTTGGAGTCGGTGCCCAGCAGGTGCTTGAGGAAGTACTCGTCGCCCTTGGCGGAGGAGCCGAGCAGGTTGGCCCGCCAGATGGTCAGCACCCGGGGGAAGTTCTCGGGGGCGTCCGGGTCCTGGCAGGCGAACTTCAACCGCCCGGCCTTCAGTTCCTCGACCACGTACTCCCCGATCGGCGCGCCCGCGGCCTCGGCGTCGTCGGCGAGGTCCAGCGGGTTGCGGTCGAACGTGGGATGGGAGGGCATCCAGCCCATGCGGGCCGACTGGGCGATGACGTCGGCGACCGTGCGGCCCGACAGCGTCCCGCCGGAGGTGGCCGCGGACAGGGCGCCGGCGCTGAATCGGTCGTAGCGGAACTGGTCGGTGTGCAGGTACCAGTAGGCCGTCTGGATCATCTGGCGGGGCGGGCGCGACCAGTCGAGGGCGCCCGCCAGCTGCGCCCAGCCGGTCACCGGCCGGCACTTCTCCTGGCCGACGTAGTGGGCCCAGCCGCCGCCGTTCACGCCCTGGCAGCCGGTCAGCGTGGTCAGGGCCAGGAAGGCGCGGTAGATGGTGTCGGAGTGGAACCAGTGGTTGGTGCCCGCGCCCATGATGATCATCGAGCGGCCGCGGGACTCCTCGGCGTTGGCGGCGAACTCGCGGCCGATGCGGGCCGCCGCCTGTGCCGGGACGCCGGTGAAGGTCTCCTGCCAGGCGGGCGTGCAGGGCTCCTCGGCGTCGTCGTAGCCGGTGGGCCAGCGGCCTGGCAGGCCGTCCCGGCGCACCCCGTACTGGGCGAGGGTCAGGTCGTAGACGGTCGTGACGAGGTGGCCGCCGATCCGGCGCACCGGCACGCCGCGCCGCAGGGTGCCCGGGGAGCCGTCGAGGGTGTCGAAGCGCGGAAGGTCGACCTCCACGGCTTCTCCCGCCTCTCCGGCCGCGCTCAGCAGGGGGTCGGCGTCTCCGAGGTCCAGGTTCCACTTGCCGGCGCCGGACTCGCCGTACCGGAAGCCGAGCGAGCCGTTGGGGACCAGCGGCCTTCCCGTCGCGGAGTCCAGCAGGACGGTCTTGAACGCGGCGTTCTCCGCCTGCGCCTCGGCGCCCGGCAGGTCGGCCGCGGTGAGGAACTTGACCGGGGTGTGGGCGTCGCCCGCGGCGTTCGGCTCGAGCCGGACCAGGAACGGCAGGTCGCTGTAGCGCTTGACGTAGTCGGTGAAGTAGGGGACCTGCCGGTCGACGAAGAACTCCTTGAGGACCACGTGGCCCATCGCCATCGCGAGCGCGCCGTCGGTGCCGGGCCTGGCGGGCAGCCATTCGTCGGCGAACTTGACGTTGTCGGCGTAGTCGGGCGCGACGGCCACGACCTTCTGGCCCCGGTAGCGGGCCTCGGCCATCCAGTGCGCGTCGGGCGTGCGGGTCACCGGCAGGTTGGAGCCCCACATGATCAGGTAGGAGGCGTCCCACCAGTCCCCCGACTCCGGCACGTCCGTCTGGTCGCCGAACACCTGGGGCGAGGCGACCGGCAGGTCGGCGTACCAGTCGTAGAACGACAGCATGGAGCCGCCGATCAGGGACGTGAACCGGGAGCCCGCGGCGTGCGAGACCATCGACATCGCGGGGATCGGCGAGAACCCGGCGACCCTGTCGGGGCCGAACTCCTTGATGGTGTGCACGTAGGAGGCGGCGACCAGTTCCACGGCCTCGTCCCAGGTGGACCGCACCAGGCCGCCCTTGCCGCGCGCCGACTTGTAGCGGCGGGCCTTCTCCGGATCGGAGACGATCTCCGCCCAGGCCGCCACCGGGTCGCCCGTCCTGGCCTTCGCCTCCCGGTACATCTCCAGCAGCACGCCGCGCACGTACGGGTAGCGCACCCGGGTCGGCGAGTAGGTGTACCAGGAGAACGCCGCGCCGCGCGGGCAGCCGCGGGGCTCGTACTCGGGACGGTCGGGACCCACCGACGGGTAGTCGGTCTGCTGGGCCTCCCAGGTGATGATGCCGTCCTTGACGTACACCTTCCACGAACAGGAGCCCGTGCAGTTCACCCCGTGGGTGGAGCGCACGACCTTGTCGTGCGACCAGCGGTCGCGGTAGAAGGCGTCGGCCTGCCGGCCGCCCGTCTCGTACATCGTCCGCTGGTCCTCTGAGACCTCCGCGCGGGTGAAGAACCTGCGGGTCCCCACCAGCGCCCGGGCCAACGGGCCGTCCAGTCCGGGCCGCTCGGCCGGAGCTCCGGTCTCGGTGCTCATCATCCGCCTTCCCCGGACGTCTCGGAAGACGTCCTCTCCGTCGTGGGTCCTGCTCATCGGCATGCGCACGGGCGCGAAGACACGTTCTAGGCGGCCTCGGAGGCCGCGCGCCGCTCCACTTCCCGCCGCACCCCGGTGACGGTGAAGGCCGTTCCCGCCGCGGCGACGAGGGCCAGCAGCACCAGGCCGAGGGCGTAGCCGCCGTAGGCGCTGTAGATCGCCCCCATCACCAGGGGCGGGACGAAGCCGCCGAGCCCTCCGGCGGCGCCCACCACCCCGGTGACCGAGCCGACCCTGTCCTGCGGGGCCAGCAGCGCCACCAGCGCGAACACCGCGCCGCTCCCCGCGCCCAGTGCCGCGGCCATCGACAGGAAGGCGACGGTGCCCAGCGGCATGAGTGAGGGGGTGAAGGACTGGAGCACGGCTCCCGCGGTCACGACGGCCAGGCTGACGCCCAGGACCCGCACCGCCCCGAGCCGGTCGGACAGCCAGCCGCCCAGCGGGCGCATCAGCACCGCCAGCACCACGAATCCCGCCATCCGGTTGGCCGCGTCCGTCTGGGTGAGCCCGTACTCGGTGCGCAGGTAGGTCGGCAGGTACACCGAGAACGCCACGTATCCGCCGAAGGCGATGGCGTACAGCGCGGACGCCTGCCACGTCACCGGCAGCCGGACCGTCGCGGCCAGGTTCCGCAGGAAGGAACCCGTGGGGGCGCGGCGGCCGGGGGCCTCCCGCAGCACCAGGTAGGCGATCGCGGCGTAGACCGCCAGCAGCACGGCGGTCACCAGGAACGGAGTGGACATGCCAGACATGTCAACCAACTGCACCGTGGTGAGCGCGCTGATCGCGGTGCCGCCCATCCCCACGCCGAACACCCCGATCGCCAGCCCCCGCCGTTCGGGCGGGAACCACGCGTTGACGAACGGGACGCCCACCGCGAAGACCGTGCCGCCCACCCCGAGGAAGAACCCGCCCACCAGCAGTCCGGCGAACGACTCGTTGCCGCTCAGTCCCAGGTACAGCACCGGGGCGATCGTCACCAGCGAGACCAGCGGGAACATCGTCCGGCCGCCGAACCTGTCGGTCAGCGCGCCCACCGGGATGCGCCCCACCGAGCCGACCACGACCGGGACGGCCACCAGGAGCGCCTGCTGCAGCGCGCTCAGCCCCAGGACCTCCTTGAAACGGGGACCCAGCGGGCTGAGCAGGGCCCAGGCCCAGAAGTTCACCCCGAAGCCCACCGTGGCGATCACCAGCATCAGCACCGGCCGGCCCGCCGGACGGCCGTTCTCCCCGCTCACCGCGCTCACAGCACCACGTCCGTCCGGTGTTCCCCCTGGTACAGGGCTTGATCCCCGATCATCCGCCGGGGAAAACCACGGCCGCGGATAGGCTGGGGCAGGTGGAGCTCCTGCTGCCCTCTCCCCTGGTCGAGATCTCCGACGAGCGACTCGGGGACGTCCGGCTGCTTCTCAAACGGGACGACCTCATCCACCCGGAAGTACCGGGCAACAAGTGGCGCAAACTCAAGTACAACCTCGCGGCCGCGGCCGAACAGGGGCACGACACCCTGCTGACGTTCGGCGGCGCCTACTCCAACCACATCCGGGCGACGGCCGTGGCCGGGAGCATCTTCGGGTTCCGGACGGTCGGCGTCATCCGCGGCGAGGAGCATCTGCCCCTCAATCCCGTCCTGGCCTTCGCGACGGCTCAAGGCATGCGGCTGGAGTACGTCTCCCGCACCGCCTACCGCGACAAGCCGGTGCCTCCCGGACGGTTCTACGTGCTGCCGGAAGGCGGTTCCAACGCCCTGGCCGTCCGAGGTTGCATCGAGCTCGCGGAGGAGATCACCGAGCCCTACGACGTGCTGTGCTGCCCCGTCGGCACCGGCGGCACGCTCGCGGGGCTGGCCCTGGGAATGCGCGAGGGCGCGCGGGCGCTGGGTTTCGCGGTGCTCAAGGGCGGTGGGTTCCTGCGGGACGAGACGGCGCGCCTGCAACGGGAGTACGGGCGCGAGAACTCCGCCTGGTCCGTCCAGACGGAGTTCCATTTCGGCGGCTACGCCCGCCGTACGCCCGAGCTCGACGCCTTCGCGGCGGACTTCGAGGACCGTCACGGCGTCCGGCTCGACCGGGTCTACACGGGAAAGATGCTCTGCGGCCTGTACGCCATGATCCGGCGGGGGGAGTTCCCACCGGGTATCCGGATCGTCGCGGTGATCACCGGCTAGCGCCGTTCGATTCCTGCGGGTTAGGCATCGCATGCACCGATGATCGCGTTCATTCGGATCCCCCTTTAGGGACCATGGTCCTTCCCCCGACGGACCGTGGTCACCACGCGCCGCTCCCTCACCGGTTGAAGTACGTGTGGTCCGTGATGTAGAAGCCGGAGTTGTTCTGGGCGTACCACTTGGCCTTCTCCGTGTGGACCAGTCTGCCGTTCACATAGACACGGATACGGTGCGGCTTTAGCGCCACGGTGTTGATCCACACCCCGTGCTTGCGGCGCACCTTCACGGTCTGCGTGTATTTCGCGACCTTGCTGGTGCCGTCCTTGGCCGAGGGCTCGCAGTTGTTCTTCTTCACGCAGTAGGAGACATGGTGCTCCAGGTAGATGCGCTTTCCGCTCAGGCTGGTCGCCACCACCTTGACGGTCTTCTTGGCGGGAGCGGCCTGGGCGGGCGCGGCCAGGCCCAGGCCGAGCGCCAGCGCCGACACGAACATGATCACACGGGAGAGGAGTCGCATGCACCGATGATCGCGCCCGGCCGGACCCGCCGCCCAGGGACCGGGGTCCCGCCCCACCCGGTCCCCGCGCCGGGGTCAGGCCCGCCTGATGAGCCAGCGGCGCGAACGGTCGTCGTCGCACCGGAACTGGAGCGCCTCGACGTTGTTCTCGGTGCTCCTGCCGCCCGCGATCGTCAGGCACTTGCCCGTCTGCTTGTTCCTGATCTTGTAGGTCCCGCGGCCCGACCTGTAGATCGACCAGTAGCGCGAACGGTCGTTGTCGCAGTCGAACTGCAGGGCCCTGACGTTGTTCTCGGTGCTCCTGCCGCCCGCGATCGTCAGGCACTTGCGCGTCTGCCGGTTCATGATCTGGTAGCCCCGGCGGCTCTCCCGCAGCCTCCAGGTGCGCGAACGGTCGTCGTCGCAGTCGAACTGCACCGCCACGACGTTGTTCTCGGTGCTCCTGCCGCCCGCGATCGTCAGGCACTTGCCCGTCTGGGCGTTGACGATCTCCACCGGGCCGCGCCTCGGCTGGTTGAGGGCGGCCTCGCCGGACGAGGCGAACGCGGGCATGGCGGTGGCCGTCAGGGCCGAACCCAGAATGACCGGCACGAGGAACCGCCGAGTTCGCTTGAGGGTGTTCATCATTTGCCTTTCCGTAAAAGGGCCGAAGACACGTCGTCTTCCTTTCTGCCCACGATTCGCAGATTAACATCAATCGCCAATTCACCGAGATAAAGGATGTTTTGCCGCACCCGCCACCACCGAAGGGAGTAATTAGACTATTACCACCTTTTCTGCTCGACCTTAGGGGCATTTGCCGACAATTGTTTCCATAAGGGACAATCCGCGCTAGGGTCGAGCCTCATGGACGATGTCATCGGGCGTTGGCGGGAAGTCAACCTGGCCAACTGGAACGAACGGGTACCCATCCATCTGGCGGGATCGTTCTACGATCTGCCTGGATTCCGTAAGAAACGAAACGTCCTGCGGGAGTTCGAGGTAGCCGAGATCGGCGAGGTCGCCGGCCGGAGCCTCGTCCACCTGCAGTGCCACTTCGGGCAGGACACCCTGTCCTGGGCGGCGCACGGGGCACGGGTGAGCGGCCTGGACTTCTCCGGGCCCGCAGTGGAGGCCGCCCGCGGGCTCGCCGCCGAACTGGGAGTCGAAGCCGAGTTCGTCCAGGCCGACGCCTACGAGGCCGTCACCGCGTTCGAGGGCCGGACCTTCGACATCGTCTACACCGGGTTCGGCGCGTTGACCTGGCTGCCGGATCTGCCCCGCTGGGCACGCGTCGTCTCGGATCTGCTGAAGCCCGGCGGCTTCCTCTACCTCTCGGAATTCCACCCCTTCACCGAGATCCTGGACGACGAGACGGGCACCACCATCACCCACGACTACTTCGACGAGGGCGCCAAGGTCTGGGACGAGCCCGGCACGTACGCGGACCGTGGAGCGGAGACGCGGAACAACGTCGCGGTGTTCTGGGAGCACACGCTCGGGAGCGTGGTGTCGGCCATCGCCGGAGCGGGGCTGCGCGTCGAGTTCCTGCACGAGCACGAGAACACGATCTTCCCCCGGTACCACGACCTCGAGGCCGGGACGGACGGGCTCTATCGGCGGCCCGAGGGCGCGCCCCGGATCCCGATGATGTACTCGATCCGGGCGTCCAAGGCCTGACCCGGGAGCCGGGGGTCAGCCGATGGAGCGGCCCTCGGCCTCCCAGTAAGGGGCGCGCAGGTCCCTCTTCAGCACTTTGCCGCCGGGGTTGCGGGGCAGTTCGTCCAAGAAGACCACCGCGCGGGGGCGCTTGAACCCGGCGAGGTGGCGCCTGCCGTACTCCAGGACGTCCTCCTCCGTCGGTCCGCCGGGGCCGACGGGCACCACGACGGCCAGGACGCTCTCGCCCCAGCGCGGGTCGGGCACCCCGACGACCGCCACGTCGGCGATCCCCGGGTGCCGGGCCAGCACCTCCTCGACCTCCACCGGGTACACGTTCTCCCCGCCGGTGACGATCATGTCCTTGATGCGGTCGGTGAGGAAGAGGTGCCCTTCGGCGCCCACATGGCCGGCGTCCCCGGTGCGCAGCCAGCCGTCCGGGGTGAGCAGCCGCGCGGTCTCCTCCGGGCGGTTCCAGTAGCCGCGCGTGTTCTGGTCCGAACGCACCCACACCTCGCCGGTCTCCCCCGGCGGCAGCTCCCGTCCGGTCTCCGGATCGGCGATTTTCAGCTCCACCCAGGGGAAGGGGCGGCCGGCCGAGCGCAGCAGGTCCTCCCGCTCGTGGTCGGCCGGATCGAGCTGCACCATCGTCCCGGTCGTCTCGGTCATGCCGTACACCTGGTAGAGCGGGGCGCCGATGACCTCCTTCACCCGCCGCAGCAGCCCGGTGGTGATGGGGGCCGCACCGTAGCCGATGGCGCGGACCGCCGAGTAGTCGTGGCGCTCCGGCAGGTCGCACATCGCCTGGAGCACCGCGGGGACGACGAAGCCGTTGGTGATCCGGTGGCGTTCGAACAGTTCCGCCAGCTCGGCGGCGCGGACATCCCGGACGACGATGTGGTGGCAGCCGGCGTGCAGCCCGGTGAGCGCCCAGCCCGTCCCCCCGACGTGGAAGACCGGAGAGGCGACCAGGTTCACCGAGTGCTCGTCCAGCAGCCAGGAGGACGCCCTTCGCTCCCCGACGGAGAAGTTGCGGTTGCTCAGCGGCACGCCCTTGGGGACGCCGGTCGTCCCGGAGGTGTAGAGCTGGGCCACGATGTCGTCGGGGGTCCCGGTGAAGCCGGGGTCGGACGCCTCGTGCGCGGCGAGCCCGTCCTCGAACTCCGGGCCGGTGCGCAGCAGCCGTCCGGGGGCCTGGAACGGGCCGGCCTCCCGGTCCGCCAGGGTGAGGACGGCGCCCGCGTCCGCGAGGATCGCCTCGATCTCCTCGGCGGTCAGCCGCCAGTTCACCGGGACGGTGACCGCGCCGAGCTTGGCGGCTCCGAAGAGCAGGTCGAAGTACTCGGGGGCGTTCTTGCCGACGTAGGCGACCCTGTCTCCGGCCCGGACGCCCTCGGCCAGCAGGAGCCGCGCGGCCCGGCTGGAGCGGGCGTCCAGCTCGCCGTAGGAGACGGTGCGCCCGTCGCCCGTCAGCGCGGGAGCCTCCGGACGTTCCCTGCCGTGCCGTCGCACCACCGAGACCACCCGGAACTCCGGCTCGTCCCCGTCGTCCCCGGTATGACGTGTGATGTCCTCAGCGTCCTTCATGCCCACGGTCCGGCATCATGCCGCAGCGGCCCGCCGCCCGGCGCCCCGCGTCCCACCCATCAGGAGAGCCGGAAGACGGGGTAGCCCTCGGCGACGCGCAGCAGCTCCTCGTCGGAGGAGGTGTGGTCGAGCCCGTCGAAGAAGATCCCGACCTCGAACTTCCAGCGCTTGAGGTAGGCGCGCAGGATGTCCGGCTTCTCCTCGTCCGCCAGCTCGACCGCGCCGAACGGCGTCGACTTCCGCCCCAGGCGCAGTTCCCCGTGGCCTCCGGCGGCGCGCAGGTTGCGCACCCACTGGGTGTGCCCGCGCGGGGCGACGAGGTAGCGCTCGCCGTCCACGGTCAGGGGGTTGACCGGGTTGGTGCGCCACTCCCCGCTCTTACGGCCCCGGACGGCGACCAGGTTGGCGCCCCAGAGACTCACGCCCCTGCCGGTCAGCCAGCCGACGAAGCTGTTGAAGACGTTTCCCGTCCGGCCCGCCTCGACGTAACGCATTCCATGTTCTCCTTTGTGATCACTGCTCTCGCTTGAGAACATTGAACACCCCCACAAGAGTGAAGGCAAGAGCGGTGCTCTCTTTTTGGTGTGGCGCTCTGGCACACTGGGGCCATGAACGCGATCCGCACCGCCCGGGAGAGGGCCCGCGCCGAACTGACCCTGGAGATCAAGCGGGAGGCCAGGAGACAGCTCGCCGAGGTGGGCTCGGCCCAGCTGTCGCTGAGGTCGGTGGCCCGCGCGCTGGGCATGGCCTCCTCCGCGATCTACCGCTACTTCCCCAGCCGGGACGAGCTGCTGACCGCCCTCATCCTGGACGCCTACAACGCGCTGGGAGACGCGGCGGAGAAGGCCGACCGGCCGGAGGCCGCACCGCGCGAGCGCTGGATGCTGGTGTGCGCGGCGGTACGGGAGTGGGCCATGGCCCACCCGCACGAGTACGCGCTGCTCTACGGCACTCCCGTTCCCGGCTACAAGGCCCCGGCCGAGACCCTGGACCCAGGAACCAGGATCGTCCGCCGGTGCGCCGAGATCCTCCTCGCCGGACGGCCGCTGCGGCCCGCCTTCCCCGGCCCGCTGGAGGCCGAGCTCGACGGGCAGATGCGGGCGGTCGCCGAGGCCGCCGGCCTGGACCTGCGCCCCGAGGAGATCACCCGGCTGCTCATGGCGTGGTCGCAGCTGTTCGGCCTGGTCGGCTTCGAGCTCTTCGGCCAGTTCGCCAACAGCGCCGATCCCGCCGGGCCGTTCTTCCGGCACGCCACCGCCCAGATGGCGGACTTCCTCGGCCTGCGCCGGCCCCGACCGCTCAGCGCAGGCGGCTGAGCGGGATCACCAGCGGGGTGCCCGCGGACGGGTCGGTGATGATCTGGGCCTCGAGGCCGAAGACCTCGCGGACCAGCTCGGAGGTGAGCACCTCGGCGGGGGCGCCCTGCGCCGCGACCCGGCCGTCGCGCATGGCCACGAGGTGGTCGCAGTAGCGGGCCGCCAGGTTCAGGTCGTGCAGCACCATGACGATGGTGTGGCCGTCGCCGTTGAGCTCGCGGACCAGGTCGAGCACGTCGATCTGGTGGGCGAGGTCGAGGTAGGTCGTCGGCTCGTCGAGCAGCAGGAGGTCGGTGCCCTGCGCCAGCACCATCGCGATCCAGGCCCGCTGGCGCTGGCCGCCGGACAGCTCCTCCACCGGGCGCTCGCGCAGGTCCAGCAGCCCGGTGCGGGCGAGGGCGGCGGTGACGGCCTCCTCGTCCTGCTCCGACCAGGGGCGGTACCAGCTCTGGTGGGGGTGGCGGCCCCGTGCCGCCAGCTCGCCGACGGTCAGCCCGCCCGGGGCCACCGGGGACTGCGGGAGCACGCCCAGCGCCCGGGCGACCTCCTTGGTCGGCAGCTTCTCGATGCGCCTGCCGTCCAGCAGCACCGCCCCCTCGCGCGGGCGCAGCAGCCGGCCGAGCGCGCGCAGCGTGGTGGACTTGCCGCAGCCGTTCGGGCCGATGACCGCGGTGACCTTCCCGTCGGGGACCTCCAGGTCGAGCCCGTCGACGACGACCCGGCCGTCGTAGGCCAGCCGGAGCCCCTCGGCACTCAGCCTGGCGGCGGTCTTCAGCATGTGGGGCCTTCCCTGGGGATCGGGTGTGAGTTGACAAACACCTGGGCAATAAATTAGGCAAGGCTTACCTAATTTGCAAGCCCTCTCACCCTCGGGGAGCAGCATGACCGCGACCGAAGTCGGCCCGTACTCCCCCTCCGGCACCGATCCCACCCTACTTCCGCTGATCTCCCTGATCGAAGCGGCCTCCGCCACCGGCGGCATCCCGAGCATCGCCCCGGGACTGCGCCTCGACGAGGGCATGACCGTCCGCGAGCTGGCGACCGCGCCCTACACCGTGCTCGGCGAGCTGATCGAGGAGACCGCGGCCCAGTGGAACGCCCCGCGGCACGTGGCGGCGACCCTGTGGTGGAAGGGCTTCTCCTACTGGTCCACCGCCCCCATCGCCCTCGGCTGGGCCCTCAACGGCTTCTTCCCGGCGCTGACCGCGGACAACACCCTCGTCCAGCGGCTGTCCGGGGAGCCGCGCTTCGTCGTCGGGACGCGCGACCTCGTCCCCGCCACCGACGTGCGCGCCACCCTGCTCGACCTGCACACCCCGCTCATCGACGCGCTCGCCAAGACGGCGCGGGCCGGGCGGCGCAACCTGTGGGGATCGGTCGCCGAGTCCCTCACCCACCCGCTGTCGGTCTTCGCCGAACTGCTGCCGGGGACGCCCGACGCCGCCGCGCTCCTGGCCCTGGCCGGAGCGCCCGTCTCGGGCCTGATGGAGCTGAACCCGGCCCGCCGCCGCACCTGCTGCCTGTGGGCCACCCTGCCCGACGCCGAGGCGTGCGCCACCTGCTGCCTCAACTGAAGGGAGGCCCGCAAGAAGATCTCCTCGATTCTCCGGAAAAGAGATCTTTTGGCATGCCCGAAAGACAGTACCCCGTGAGCTTTTCAGGGCTTATCGTCATAGGAACAAACCCTGAGGAGTGCCATGACGGTGGTGTTGGTCGTCGCGTGCCTGGCGGTCGCCGGTGCTGAGCTCTACCTGGCCTTCGGCCGGACGAGACGCGACACGGCCGCACTCTCCGATCTGCGCGCCTCGGGGACCGAGCTCGCCGAACGGCTCGAGACCGCGCTGTCGGAACTGCACGAGCTGCGCGCCGACCTCGCCGGGCGTCCCGAGGCCGCGGACCTGACCCGGCTCACCAAGCGCACCGCCGAACTCGGGCACGCGCAGGAGGAACTGGACTCCGCGCTGCGCCGCTACGACGAGCTG
Organism: Actinocorallia aurantiaca; assembly: GCF_039533685.1. Taxonomy (NCBI): domain Bacteria; kingdom Bacillati; phylum Actinomycetota; class Actinomycetes; order Streptosporangiales; family Thermomonosporaceae; genus Actinocorallia; species Actinocorallia aurantiaca. The sequence continues at coordinate 36,238 of NZ_BAAATZ010000035.1, forward strand.
GCCGGTTACGTGAGCCGGGTGGAGGAGCAGTCCAGCCGGCTGGAGAGCACCCTCCTCGAGCTGCGCCGCACCCGCGACAACCAGATCACCCACCTGGAGGCGGCGATCAGCGCGCTGCGCCGGGAGCGGGAGGAGCAGGGCTCCCTGGCCGAATCGCTCGCCGCCGAACTGCGCGCCGAGCACCGCGAACAGGACACCCGCCACACCACGGCGCTGGCCTCCCTGGAGGAGCGCACCCTGCGGTACGAGGACGTGCTGGCCGGCATCCGCCTCGACCTCGGCGAGCAGGGCGAACGTTTCGACCAGGCCCTCGCCGAGCTGCAGCTGGCCAGGGAGGAGCACGAGGCGCGGTTCACCGCCGTCTCCACCGACCTGCGGCGGGAGCGGGAGGAGCAGGACACCCGGTTCACCGAGGCGCTCGACGAGCTGCGGCAGGGCCGCGAGGAGCACTCCGCGCGGCTGGCCGACGCCCTGGAAGAGCTGCGCAAGGTCAGGGAGGAGCAGACGCAGCGGGTCGACACCGCCCTGGAGGAGCTGCGCACCGCCGAAGAGGTCGGCGTCTCCGAGCAGCGCGAGCTGTCAGGACGGCTCGACCAGCTCGGCGACCCGACGGCGCAGGAGCTCATCCGGGCCGAGCTGGTGGCGCTGCGCGCCCAGACCGACCTGGCGCTGGAGCGGATGGACGAGCTGGACGCCGAACGCGACCGGGACCTCGAGCGCTACCGGGACCTGGCCCAGGCGCTCGACGCGGTCGAGGACCAGCTCGCCGGGCACCACGCCGCCGACCCCGAGCCCACGACCGTCCGGGGCGGGCTGGTCGGCGCGACCCCCGCCTCCCACGAGGTGCTGACCAAGGCCTACGAGAACTTCGTGGACGCGATGGATCTGCGGGTGCGCATGCAGGTGCCGGCGGGCGCCTCCCCCTGGCACACCCAGTACTACCTCGCGGGCAAGAACACCGCGCGCCTGCGCCGCGACTTCCTGGCCCTGCTGGGCGACCTGCGGGCGGTGGGCGCCGACCCGCGGAACGAGGCCCTGCACGCCCTCGCCGTCGAACTCCAGGCGTGCGAGCAGGCCTTCGCCCAGATCGGCCCGCTGGTCATGGTGCGGGTGCAGGGCGCCCTGCTGTGCGGGGTCCTCACCGTCGCCGAGACCCGCCGCTTCGACACCGAGCGCTTCCTCAGCGATCCGGCCGCCGCCGCGACGGGCCTGCGCCTGCTGCCCGAGCCGCGCTTCCGCGACCTGAGCAGCCGGACTCAGACGGCCTGACGGCGGCGCAGCGCCTCCAGGGCGCGGTCCGCGTGCACGTTCATGCGGATCTCGCTCTTGACCACTTCGAGCACCTTGCGGTCGGTGTCGATCACGTAGGTGATCCTCCTGGTGGGGGCCAGCGCCAGCCCGCGCGTCACCCCGAACAGGTCCCTGACCTTGCCGTCGGGGTCGGCCAGCAGGGGGTAGCCCAGCGAGTACTTGCCGCTGAACTCCGCCTGGCGCTCCACGCTGTCCCCGCTGATCCCGACGGGCTGTCCTCCCAGCGCGCGGAACTCGCCCACGATGTCGCGGAAGTGGCACGCCTCGGCGGTGCAGCCGGGGGTGAACGCCGCCGGATAGAAGAACAGCACCACGGGCCCGTCGGCCAGCAGTTCACTCAGCTTGCGCACGGTCCCGGTCTCGTCGGACAGCTCGAAGTCCTCGGCCACATCTCCAGGTTTCATGCGCTCAACCTAAGGCCTGTTTCAAAGTTGCTGAAACAGTCCGGTGCCCGGTGGCGTCTGTCCGGTGGGACCCGTGGAGAGTCCCGGTCCGGGGTCGGCGCCGCTGGCGTTCCGGAATCGGCCGAGCAGAGGCCGCCCCTTGGGGGCGGCTGCCGCCTCGCCTCCCGCCGCCGCCTGTTCGGGCGGGGTGGGGGCGGGTGGCGGTTGACTCGGTCAGGGCTCCTTGCAGCCCGGGCCCGAACACGCCCAGGGCGTGCCGGGAAGAAGAGAAGTCGACCGACGCGGTCTTGGGGTCGGACGGATCGGTCCAGGTGACGAACGCGCCCAGTGCGGCCGAGACCAGGTCCCGGTCTGCGGCCAGCCCGCAGGACGGGCAGCGGTGTACCCGATCAGCGAGGCTCTTGGACGTCTTCTGTCCGCACAGGCAGTGCTGGGACAGGGCGGTGGTGAACGTCGACGCCCGCCCCAACCGGCCACCCGCAGCCGAGCATTCGACGGCCAGCGCCTCCTTCAGCATGCCGGGGGTGAACACCGCACACGCCCGCCCCCACAACCGGAACCAGGAGCTGACCGGCCCGTCCTCGACGGTCAGCCGCACCCCGTGGGCGGCGGTGATCCGCTCCGCGACCCTCTTGGCGCGGTCGTGTTTGGCTTGGGTGCGTCCGGCCTGCCGCACGCGGATGCGGGTGCGCAGCATCCGGTAGCCGCCGGTGATCCGGTCCTTGCGATGCGAGGTCAGGGGGCGGCCCGCAGCGTCGGCCAGTCGCGGTCCTTTGGGCAGTGCGACGTGTCGTTCGGGCAGCCCAGCGGCCTGTCTGCGCTGCTGCCGCCTGCGCTGGCGGCGCGACAGCTCGTACCGGGCCTTGTTGTTCGCGCGGCGGGAGCGCTCCAGTGCCCGGGCGCGTCTGCGGGTGGTGCGCCGCTCCCGTTCCACGGCGGTGCGCTCGAGGTCGGTGAGGACGATCTGGTCGGCCAGCACGGGCCCGTCGGCTGGGTACAGGGTGGCGGGCAGGGAGGCGACGGACAGGTTGCCCACGTTGAGGTCCACCCCGCCGATCCGTCCCACGGCGGCGGCTTGACGACGACGCTCGAGGGTGGCCGGGGAGGTGTAGCCGCTGTCCAGGACCATCAGATGCGCCTCGTACACCCACCCGCCGGGCGCGGCCGGGTGCGGACGCCGCACGAGATCGATCTTGTGCCACAGGTGCGGCCGGTCCAGGAAGTGGCGCAGCCACCGCCACCGTCCCGCGCCCTGCGGCAGCCGCACCGGCAGAACGATCTCGTCACGCTTGCTGTCGGGGCCGCCGGTGAACACCAGCGTCAGCGCCCCGTCATGCTCCCACCACGAACTCCTGCCTCCACGACCCACCGGGGGCAGGGGCGCGGGCATGCGGCGAGGCTGGGCCAGCACCGATGTCTCTGGATTCAACCGCGCCGCCTGCGCCGGGGTGGCGATTTGAGCGGGCAGGGCGGGATGCCGCCAGGCATCCAGATGCCCTTGCAGGCTGCCGTGCAGCCGGAACGTCTCCCACTTACGCGCCGTGGTGTGCGAGCGCGCCCGGCCGGGAATGCGCGTGTACTCCCACCACGAACCCGTCCGGGGACGCCCGGCGCGTTTCCCGGAGGCATCGGGGAACAGATGGCGCTCCACCCCCGTCCACACCTCGTCAGCCTGATGCAGCGCCAAAGCCTTCGTGGCGTGGTGGCGTAGCCAACCGGAGGCGTCCAGATGGGCGTAGGCGGCCCGCGCCAGATCCGGACGGGTCAGGCCCACCTCACGCCGCCAGGCCGCCGCATCCGCCTCCCGGCGACGTTTACCCGCCCAGAACGCCTCCGTCCGGGAGCGGGCCTCACGCTGCACTGTCCGTTTGAGGCAGAACATCGCGAAGAACAAAGACCCCAGACGCGCCGCCGCCTGCTCGTCGACCACCAGCGGCAGGCGGATCACCGACACCGGGCCGTCCCACCGCCACGCCGGGGCCTTGTTCACACCCCGTGTACGGCGCACACCATCACCCGAGTCACCGGAGGTATCCGGCGGCCCCGAGTGAATGGCGAATGTCTGCATGACCCAGGATCTTGCCATGAGTGATCGATAGAACGCAGACGGTTACTAAATTTCTTTCCGTCATCCGGCAAGCAGCACCGGAATCCCTTCCCCAGCGCATCAACCGACCTGCGACCGGACTTTTAGACAGGCTTTAGCCTTGGGACGTCCCGTCCGGTGAATGCCGAGTACCGGAATCAACTACTTCCCCCGGATTCCCCGAATATTCGGGCGTACAGGTCTCCGGCGTGGGCGGTGGGCGAGGGGATGCCCGGCTGGAGGCGGAACGTTCGCTCGCCCCCGGCCTCCCTCCCCGCGGTGAGGAACAGGCACCCGTCGGGTCGCTCCTCCCGCATCCGGCGGGCGAAGCCGTACAGGTGCGTCACGGACACGACCCGGACGCCGAGGCCGGTCAGCGCTCCGACGACCTCGACGGAGACGTCGGAGCCCTCCCGCTCGTTCGTGGACATGAAGGACTCGTTGCACAGCACCAGCGACCCCGGCCGCAGGCGGTCGACGATCGCGCTCATCCTGGAGAGCTCCTCGTCGAGCTTGCCGCTGGACATCGAGCGGTCCTCCTCCCGTTTGAAGTGGGTGAAGACCCCTTCGGGGGCCGACGCCGCGAAACGGCCCGCGCAGGTGAACATGCCGCACTGCATCATCAGGTGGGCCACCCCCACGCTGCGCAGGAAGGTGGACTTGCCTCCCCGGTTCGCTCCGGTGACCGAGATCAGCCCGATGCCGTCGGCGTCGACGTCGTTGCCCTCCACGGCGGCGTCGAGCCGCAAGGCCAGGCAGGGCTCGTACAGGCCGCGGGCGGTGAAGACCCCCGCCCCCGCGGGGTGCGGCTCGGGCAGGCAGACCGGCAGGCCGAGCCGGGAGAGGGTCTCCGCGAGATTGAGGCAGCCGACGTAGAAGCCCAGTTCGTCCCGCAAGGCGCGGAAGAAGTCGCGGACGTGGTCGGCGGACCTGGTCACGGCGTCGGCGACGGGAGCGAGGACGCTTCCGCGGAACATCGCCAGGGCACGCCAGTCCTCCTCGTACCGGCCCGGGATGGCGTAGCTGAGGCCGGACTTCTTCAGCCTCCGGTGGAGGGATGAGGCACGCCCCTTTCCCGGAGGTTCGTGCAACCGGAAGTCGACGCTCTTGTTCCCTTCGCCGAGACGGGCGCCGGCGATGATGCCGTGCTCGAAATCGAGCCCGCCCAGGAGCGCTTCCACCGAGCGGAGGTACTCCTCGTCCAGTTCGGTCCGGATCAGCTGGAACAGCCGGGTGAAGCCGGCCGAGTGGAAATCACGGGCGTGCCGTGAGGCCAGCCCTCCCAGCCCGCGCAGATGGCCGCAGAACAGTTCCAGCAGGCGTCGCGAACGGTTCAGTAGGGCCTCGGGGCTGCCGGCGACCCGGATCGTCTTCTCCTCCGCGGTGACCGCCTCGTCGGCCAGCGCGTGGAGCGCCCGGACGGCCGGGGCGTTCCGCAGGCAGTCGCCCAGCGCCTCCTGCCGGTAGGCGATGGCCGCCGGGTCCGTCAGCGGAGCCAGGGTCGCGGCCCTGGCCAGGGCGAACAGCCGGCCGTCCCCGCGCGCCATGCCCGCCCACAGCGTTTCGAGGTGCAGGTCCTCCACCAGTTCCCCGGCGAGGGGCGGCTCGGGCGCCCGGGAGTCGAAGTCGCCGTCGGCGAACATCAGCCGGGGCCTCATCAGAGGATCCTTTCGGCGAGGCGGGCGCGGGTCAGCCCGTGCCTCTCCACGAGCGTGCGGGCGTAGGCCCGCCCGTCCGGGGGTCTGCGCACCATCTTGTAGGTGCGGGCCTCTCCGGCTTCGACCGTGCCGACCATGCTCACCACGCTCCCCGCTTCAAGGCCCGCTTCGGACAGCTCGTCGACGAAGCTCACCCACAGGCACAGCGCGTCGAGCCGGGAGACCGACGCGAGGAGCGACTCGCTGAGCGCCCGCGCGTCGTCCGCGGTCGTGGAGGTGAAGATCTCGTTCAGGATGATGACGCTGCCGGAGGTCGCCCGGTCGAGGATCGCGCGTGCCCGGAGCAGCTCGTCCTCCAGCTTGCTCGTGAGCCCCTCAAGGCTCTCGGCGCGCTCGTAGTGGGTGAAGATCCGGTCCGGAAGGAAGACGCGGACCTCGCTGCCCGGCACGGGACAGCCGAGGGCGGCCAGGTGGTACAGCTGGCCGAAGGCCCGGGAGAAGGTCGTCTTTCCTCCCTGATTCGGACCCGAGACGACGATGACCCGTTCGGCGCCGCTGAGCTCCACGTCGTTGACCACCACCGGCTCGCCCCGCCGCACCCGTTCGGCGGCCAGCGCGAGGTCGAACACGTCGCGTGCGAGCAGCGTCTTGTCGGTGGCGGAGACGACGGGATAGCAGACGGGCAGGCCCGCTTCCCGCAACGGCGCGAGATGGGCGAGGTAGCCGAGGTAGAACCGCAGTTCGCGCTCCGCCCGGACGACGTCGGCGGGCAGGAATTCCCCGTTCGCCGCGCGGAACGCCGCGAGGTCGCGGAACACGTCGGGGAACAGTTCGACCACGAGGTCCAGTACTCCTGCCTCGACCCGGTCCAGCCCTGGTTCGGGAGGCCGGACCGGAGACGGCCCCTCTTCCGTTCCCGTCCGGAAGCGTTCGAACGTCGCCAGGACCCGCTCGATGTAGTCGAACCGGGCTTCCGGGTCGTGGCGGGCCAGAGTGACCTTGTCCCCTCTCAGAAGAAGGTCGTAGCGGGTCTTCTCCAGCCGGTCTCGCAGGTCTCGTGCCTGGTCTCGGAGCCTCGTGAGGGAATCTCCCCGGGCGTATGCGGCCATGTCGTCGCACAGCGCCTTCAACCCGGGGGCGGTGGCTCCCGCCTCCTCCAGCTCCTCGGCGAGTGCCGTCACCACGGCGGCGTGCTCCAGCACGAGATCGAGGAACCAGCGGTTCGCCTGCGGGGGGTGTTTCATCCGTCCCACCAGCTCCAGCCGCCGCCGGATCCGGGCGTTCGCCGCCGTGAACCGCTCCGCGGCCTCCCGCACACGCGGGTCCTCCAGGTTCCGGAAGATCTCCTGGCGGAAGCCGATGAGCCGGACGTCCCTCGAAGGAAGGCGGAGGCAGGAGACCAGGCCCGGGTCCTCCCCCGCTTTGGCGACCGCCTCCGCGATCCGATCGAGGTTCAGGTCCTGGAAGTACTCGGGTTCCGCCACTCCCTCCGTCTCGGCGGAGGGCCTCCCCGGCCCGAACAGGATGCTCCGGATGGCCATGTGTCCTCACGTCCGATGCGACAACCGGTCGGTCCCACCGAACCACGGACCCCAAAAATCCACAACCGCTAAAATTTCGTAGTGGTTACACCTTTGGCTGTTACGGTGTCCGGGTGACTCCACCGACGGCGGGCCGCCGGGAACGCAAGAAGGCCCAGACCCGCAGGGCGCTCGGCGAGGCCGCGCTGCGCCTCTTCCTGGAGCGCGGCTACGACCGGGTGAGCGTCAAGGAGATCGCGGACGCGGCGGACGTCTCGGTCACCACGCTCTTCGCCCACTTTCCCGGCGGGAAGGAGACCCTCGTCTTCGACGAGGACGCCTCCCGTGAGGAAGCCCTTCTCGCCGCCGTCCGGGGGGCCGAGGAGTCCCTGTCCGGAGTCCTGGACGCGCTCCACGCCCATCTGCGGGACCGCTTCCACGCTCTGGAGGCCTCGCGGGACCTCGGACCCTTCCTGGAACTGGTGGATTCCACGCCGGAGCTGTCCGAGCACGCCCGGCGGATGTGGCTGCGCCATGAGAGCGCTCTGGCCGGGGCCGTCGCACGACGCACCGGCCGCGAACCCGACGACGTCGCCGTCACCTCGCTGGCCCGGTACGTCCTGGACCTTCCCCAGCTGGCCCGGCGGAGCCCCGACCCCATGGCGTCCCTGGACAAGGTCATCGGGCTCCTCAAGCGGGGCTGGGGGCCCTGACCGTCCCGCGGCGCCTCAGGGGCCGTCCGAGGAGGCCCAGCCGGTCAGCCGGTGCATGAAGGCGCGGAAACGGCGGCGGGCGGCGGGGTCGGCCACCGTGAGGGGATCCGTTTCCCGGGTGAGGATGCCGCCGTTGAGGAAGCCGGTGATGCACCAGCTGAAGGCGCTGATCCACGTCTCGGGATCGGGGATGGACTCGAGCGTGTCGAAGATCTCGAAGAGGCGGTGCGTCAGAGGCCGGCGGAACCTCTCCTCCACGTCCTCGACGTCCACGGCGTCCAGCAGCCCGCGGTAGAGCCAGACCGCGAGCCCTTCCGGATGGTCGAGGTAGAAGTCCAGGAACCTGTCGACGGCGCGGTGCAGGTCTCCCCCGTCGCTTCTGTAGCCGGCCTCCACCTCGTCGAACATCTTCATCTGCGCGGTGTAGAAGTCCTCGAGGATGGCGCGGTAGAGCCCGGCCTTCCCGCCCTCGACGGCCGAGGGCGGGACGCCCGCCGCCGTGGCGATCATCTCGGTCGTGGTGCCGTCGTAGCCCAGGCCCGCGAACAGCCGCCGGGCCGCGTCGAGGACGCGGGTGTCCTCACCGGTCTCGTCTCCCACGGGCCCTCCCCCCAGAGGCGTTCCTTCACCCGATCCGGCATCAGGCCTCCCCCGGTACCTGCCCTGTCCGGTGCCCGGCCCCCCCATAACCGAGGTGAAGCCCTCCCCAAAAACACCCCTTTCTCCGGAGGTACTTGGACGATTCACACCAAGCCGCCGTAGAGGAGGTCCAGGTACTGGTCGGCGACGGTCTCGGGCCGCAGCTGCCCGCCGGGCCGGTACCAGCGCACCGCGGACCAGATGGCGTCGCGGATGAACAGGTAGGCCACCTTCGCGTCGAAGTCCGGCCTGATCGCCCCGGACTCCTGCCCGGCCCTGAGCACCCGCAGCCAGATCTGCTCGATCCGGGCGCTGTGCTCGCCGACGTAGGCGAACGCCTCCTGGCGCAGGAGGTTGTCGGTCTCGTTCTGGTACACCGCGACCGCGTGCGGGGAGTCGTGGATGCAGGAGAAGGAGATCCTGATCAGCTCGCTGAGCGTCTCCCGGGGGCCGCCGCCCTCCCGCTCGACGGCCGCGAACCGCTCGTGCAGGGGGATGAGGAAGCCGCGGAGGATCTCGTCCAGCATGGCCTCCTTGGAGGCGAAGTGGTGGTAGATGCTCCCCGCCAGGATCCCCGTGGCGTCGGCGATGTCGCGCATCGTCGTCTCGGCGTATCCCTTGGTGGCGAAGAGCTCGACCGCGACCTCCAGGAGCTGCTCGCGCCGGCCCCCCTTGGCGCCGGACCCCGCGGGCTCCCCTTTCGCGACCGTCTCACGCGGCTTCGCCACCCCCATACGGGACTTCCTCTCCGTCGGAGGACCGCGGTGGACGCGCCCTCTCCCGATCTCTCATGAGGATCCGGGCCCGGCCCCGATCCGCCCCTTAGTGGAACACGGATCATGACGATCCACTCGCCGGAACAAACATTTGGCCCGGCCCGCGGGGAACACGCGAGAGCCCCCGCGCCCCGCCCGAGGCGTCGCACGGACGGGGCGTGCGGCGTCAGGGGGCCAGTGCCTCGCAGATCCGCGGCAGCGCGGTGCCGATGGGCTCGCGGACCAGGGCGGTGGCGAGGTCGTCGTACGGGGTGGGGTCCCGGTTGACGATGACGAGCCCGGCCCCGTTCTCGACGGCGAGCGCGCACAGCGAGGCCGCGGGTTCGACCTGCAGCGAGGAGCCGACCGCCAGGAACAGCTCGGACGCCGCCGCGATGTTGCGCGCCAGCGACAGGACGTCCTGGTCGAGGTACTCGCCGAACATGACGACCGACGGCTTGAGCACCCCGCCGCAGGCGCAGACGGGCTCCTCGGGCAGCCGGGCGATCGCCTCGGCGGCGGGGGTCCGCTCCCCGCAGCTCAAGCACGTCGCGGTGGCGAGCGAACCGTGCAGTTCCACGACCTTGCGAGGGGTCGATCCGGCCTTCTGGTGCAGCCCGTCCACGTTCTGCGTGATGACCCGCAGCGCCTTGCCGCTCGCTTCGAGCTCCGCGAGCGCCCGATGCGCGGCGTTCGGCTCCACCTCGCCCTGCCGCCCGGCGAACACCTGCCAGAACCGGAGCCGGACCTCGGCGTCCGCACGGAAGTTGTCATAGGTGAACAGATCCGCCAGGGAGGGGTCCTTGGTCCAGATGCCCTGGGGTCCCCGGTAGTCGGGCACTCCCGAGTCGGTGGAGATCCCGGCCCCGGTGAAAACCGTCGCCCTTCGCACGTCCCGGGCCCACCACAAGTCCTCTCCGCCGCTTCTCATATCGGCAAGGTAGGCGGCGGGCCGTTCCGCCCGCCACCGTTTATCGGCGGCAGGCGCCGCCGATACGTCCTGTAGCATCATTCCATGCTGACATCAGTACAGACTGATCTCATGCGGGTGTTCGCCGATCCGCTGCGCCTGCAGATCATCACGCTGCTCGCGCGGGAGACGCTGTGCACCACGCATCTCGTCGCCGAGACCGGGGCGCGGCAGACGAACCTGTCCAACCACCTGCGGGTGCTGCGCGAGGCCGGGGTCGTCGACACCGAGCCGTGCGGGCGGTTCACCTACTACCGGCTGCGGCCCGAGGTCGTCGAGCAGCTCGCCGGAGCCCTGGGCGACCTGGCCGAGACCGCTCGCGCCACCGCCGAGACCGGACGCAAGAGGGCCTGCTGATGACCTCCGTGCAAACCCCTGCCGCGGACGGCTCCGTCGTCGCCAGGCTCTCCACCCTCGACCGGTTCCTGGCGGTGTGGATCCTGCTGGCCATGGCCGCAGGCCTCGGCCTCGGACGCCTGGTCCCCGGCCTGGACGGCGTGCTGGCCGCCGTCGAGATCGGCGGGATCTCCCTGCCCATCGCCCTCGGCCTGCTGATCATGATGTACCCGGTGCTGGCCAAGGTCCGCTACGACAGACTCGACGCCGTCACCGGCGACCGCCGCCTCATGGCCTCCTCGCTGGTGGTCAACTGGATCGTCGGGCCCGCGGTGATGTTCGCCCTGGCCTGGCTGTTCCTGCCCGACCTGCCCGAATACCGCACCGGTCTGATCATCGTCGGGCTGGCCCGCTGCATCGCCATGGTCATCATCTGGAACGACCTGGCCTGCGGCGACCGCGAGGCCGCCGCCGTCCTGGTGGCCCTCAACTCCGTCTTCCAGGTGCTGGCCTTCGGACTGCTCGGCTGGTTCTACCTCGACCTGCTGCCCGGATGGCTGGGCCTGGGCGAAGGCGAGAACCTCGACATCTCCATGTGGAAGATCGCCCTCAACGTCGTCGTCTTCCTCGGCATCCCGCTCGTCGCGGGCTTCCTCACCCGCCGCCTCGGCGAAAAAAGACTCGGCCGCGAGCGCTACGAGACGTCCTTCCTGCCGAAGATCGGCCCCTGGGCGCTGTACGGGCTGCTGTTCACCATCGTCGTCCTCTTCGCCCTCCAAGGCCAGACGATCACCTCTCAGCCGCTGGACGTCGCCCGCATCGCCCTTCCCCTGCTCGTCTACTTCGCGATCCTGTGGTTCGGCACGTTCGCGCTCGGCAAGGCCATCGGACTGAACTACGAGCGCACCACCACCCTGGCCTTCACCGCCGCGGGCAACAACTTCGAGCTGGCCATCGCGGTGGCGATCGCGACGTTCGGCGTCACCTCAGGACAGGCTCTCGCCGGAGTCGTCGGACCCCTCATCGAGGTGCCCGTCCTGGTCGCGCTCGTCTACGTCTCCCTCGCCTGGCGCCGCAAGTTCACCGCGGCGTGAACCCGGCCCTCCGGGTCAGGCCGGGCTCGACCTCGCGAGGTAGACGGTGTTGGTGGCCTCGCGGTCCTGGAGGTGGTTGGGGAAGCTGACGACGCGGGCGTGCGGCTCGGCGAACACCTCCGCGAGCACGGCGAGGAAGGACTCGTCCGGCGGGTCGTTCGACCACAGGGCGAACACCCCGCCGGGGCGGAGCAGACCGGACAGCCGCCGCAGCCCCTCGGGCAGGTAGAACGCGGCGTGGCCCGGATGCAGCAGGTGGTCCGGCGCGTGGTCGATGTCGACGATGATCGCGTCGAAGCGCCGCCCGTCGTCCTGCGGGTCGAAACCGGCACCGGCCTCGACCAGCGCGAAGAAGTCGCCGTGGACGAAGCCGCAGCGGGGGTCGGCGGTCAGTTCCGCGCCGAGGGGGATCAGGCCCCGCTCGTGCCAGTCGATCACTTCGCCGAGCGCCTCGACCACGGTCATCGACCGGACCCGCGGGTCTTCCAGGACGGCCCGGGCGGTGTAGCCCAGTCCGAGCCCGCCCACGACGACGTCGAGTTCCGTGCCGGGCAGCTCCGCGAGGGCCAGCTCGGCCAGCTCGACCTCGCCCGCGGTGAACAGGCTCGACATGAGGAAGTCGTCGTCGAGCTTGATCTCGAACACGTCGGTTCCCAGGACGGGCTCCCGGCGCCGGCGCAGGCTGATCTCCCCCTTCGGGGTGGCCCTGTAGTCCAGCTCTTCGAACCGTGCGCCCATCAGGTGTTCCGTTCGTGTGTCGGTGCGATCGTCGCGCGGCTTGCGGGTGCGTGGTCGCCCGGACTCGTGGCCACCGGATCAGTCTAGCCACGCGGCGTGGGCGGGACGTCTTCCTCCTCGAACACCGCGGGCACTCCGCCCGACCATCCGCTCGGCGGGGAGTGTTTCGGACTTCGGCGAAGCAGGTAGGAGCTTGATGACGGAGAGTAATCATTCTGGTGTTCTCGGAGGGGATGTGGAAGGCAACGAGATCCGGAGCCTGCTGCATCCGTTCCTGCTGCTGTTGATCTACGAGCGTCCCGGACACGGGTACGACCTGATCGAGCGGCTGGCCCGGATGGGGGTGCCGGGGGTCGAGCCCGGGCACGCCTACCGGGTGCTGCGGAGCCTGGAACGGGCGCGGCTGCTCAGGTCGGCCTGGGAGCCCTCGGGGACGGGGCCCGCGCGCCGCCGCTACGAGCTGACGGCCGAGGGCATGGCGGACCTGGAGTCCTGGGTGCCGCGGATGGGCGCCTTCGCGGAGCTCCTCGGCTCCTGCGTGGAGCGGTGGACCACGGCGTCCGGACCCGGCCGGCTCGCCGGCCGGGTCCGGTGAGGGGGCGCCCGTGCCGCCATGGGAGACCGCGGAGGACAGGGCGCTGACCCTTTTCGGAGCCAGGGCGGAGGCCGGTCTCGCGCTGAAGCGGGAGGCCGGAGCGGTCGGGCGCGCCTGCCGGGCCATGGCCGGGAGGTTCCGCCGCGGAGGGACCCTCTACACCTTCGGCGCCGGTGTCGCGGCGGCGGACGCCGCGCACATCGCGGTCGAGTTCGTGCATCCGGTGATCGTCGGTAAGCGCGCCCTGCCCGCGGTCCCGCTGAACTGCGAGACCGCGCCGCTGACCGGTGAGGGGGCCGCCGAGGCGTTCGCGGCGAGGCTGGAGTCGATGGCGGAGCCGCGCGACATCGTCCTCGCCCTGTCCTCCGACGGCCGGTGCGCGGCCGTGCTGCGCGGCCTGGACAAGGCGAGGGAGCGCGGCGCGCTCACCGTCGCCCTGACCGGCGCGGGCGGCGGGGAACTGGCGGGCGGCCCGGCCGTCGACCATCTGATCGTCGCGGCCTCGGACGACCCCCGCGTGGTCAGGGAGATGCACGTGACCGTCTACCACGTGCTCTGGGAGCTGGTGCACGTGTTCCTCGAACGGCCTGGAGACCTGGAACAGGAGGCGTTCTCTTGACGGAACGGGAGTCGTACTGCGGCGGGGACGAAGCGGTCTGCATCACCTGCTCGGACTCGGCCGTCGCGGTGCGGATACGGGAGCTGCTGCCCGGCGGGCTGGCGATCGTCGACACCGGGGAGGGGCTCGAGGAGGTCAGCGTGGCGCTGGTCTCCGCCGGTCCCGGGGACGTCGTGCTCGTGCACGCCAAGGAGGCCATCGCGATCGTCGGGGAGCCGGCGTGACCGCGGAGGCCGGGCCCGGCGGAGTGGAGGCGCTCTACCCGTTCCTGTACTCCGGGCGGGACGATCTCGCGTCCCTCCTGGCCGACGTGGAGAGCTCCACGTCGGAGAAGGCCTCGGAGATCGCCGCGTTGCGCGGGTCCCTCGCCGCCCGCTTCGCCTGGCCGATCGCCGAATGCGCCCGGACGATCGCGGACTCCTTCGCTTCGGGCGGCCGGCTGCTGGCCTTCGGCAACGGCGGCAGCTGCACCGACGCGCAGGCGTTCGCCTCGCTGTTCACCGCCTCCGCGCCCCCGCTGCCCGCGTTCTGCCTGCCGCAGGACGCGGCGTCGCTCACGGCCCTGGCGAACGACGTGGGTTTCGAGGTCGTCTTCGCCCGTCAGCTCGGCGCTCTGGGGCGGGGCGGGGACGTGGCCGTGGCCTTCTCCACCAGCGGCGGTTCGGCGAATCTGCTGCGCGGCCTCGGGGAGGCCCGGCGTCTGGGCATGGTGACGGTCGGTTTCGCCGGTCACGACGGCGGGCCGATGGCCGAGGCGGGCACCGTCGACCATCTGTTCGTGGTGCCCTCGGCGTCGGTGCACCGGATCCAGGAGGCCCAGACGACGCTGTACCAGGTGCTCTGGGAGCTCGTCCTCCACGAGCTGGCGGACGTCCGGTGACGGTCCCGTCCCGCCGGACCCGCGTCCGGATCCGGGTCGAGGGCATCGTCCAGGGGGTCGGGTTCCGTCCGTTCGTCCACGAGCTGGCCGGCCGTCACGGGCTCGCGGGCTTCGTCGGCAATGACGGCGACGGCGTCTTCGCCGAGGCCGAGGGCGAAGCGGCCTCGCTGGACGCCTTCATCGCCGACCTCGGGTTGCGGGCTCCCCCGTTGGCCCTCATAGAGCGGGTCACCACATGTCCGGCGGAACCGCTCGGAGAGCTCGGTTTCCGTATCGTGCCGAGCGTCCCGGGAACGGGGCGTTCGACGCTGCTCTCCCCCGACATGGCGACCTGTGCCGAATGCCTGAACGACATGACCGATCCCGGGAACCGACGGTTCTGCTACCCGTTCACCAATTGCACTCACTGCGGGCCCCGGTTCACCATCACCGTCGACGTGCCCTATGACCGGCACAACACCACGATGAGCAGCTTCGTCCTGTGCGCCGACTGCGAGCGGGAATACCAGGATCCGTCCGACCGGCGCTTCCACGCCCAGCCCGTCTGCTGCCCCCGGTGCGGGCCGACGCTGCGGCTGCTGGGAACGGACGGCGAGGCCGTACCGGGCGATCCGGTCGACGCGGCCGCCGCACTGCTCCGGGAGGGCCTGATCCTGGCGGTCAAGGGGCTCGGCGGTTACCACCTGGCCGTACTCGCCGGTGACGAGGACGCGGTCCGCCGGCTGCGCGCCCGCAAGCACCGGGAGGCCAAGCCGTTCGCCGTGATGGCACCCGACCTTGCCGCCGCCCGTGCCCTGGCCGACTTCGACGAGGCCTCCATCCGCCTGCTCACCGGCTCCCGCCGCCCCATCGTGCTCGCACCACGCCGTGCCGAGGCCCTGGTGGCCGACGCCGTCGCACCCGGCTCCGGAGAACTGGGGGTGATGCTGCCGTACGCGCCCCAGCACCACCTGCTCGCCGCACGGCTCGGCGAGCCCTTCGTCCTGACCAGCGGAAACCTCTCCGACGAGCCGATCATCCACCGCGACGACGAGGCCCTGAAGCGCCTGGCGGACGTGGCCGACGCCTTCCTGACGCACGATCGCCCCGTGCACGTCCGCGCAGACGACTCGGTGGTCCGCGTCTTCCGCGGCCGGGAGATGCCCCTGCGCCGTTCACGCGGCTACGCGCCCGCCCCTCTGACGGTGCACCGCCCCTTCCCCCGGCCCGTCCTGGCCTGCGGAGCCGAACTGAAGAACACTTTCTGCCTCGGCAAGGACCTGCGCGCGTTCCCGTCCCCCCATATCGGCGACCTGGGCGGCTACGAGACCCTGCGCGCGTTCACCGACGGGATCGCGCACTTCCGTCACCTTTTCGGCATCGAACCCGCGGTGCTCGCGCACGACCTCCACCCCGACCACCTGTCCACGAAGTACGCGCTGGACCTGGCCGAGACCGAGGGCCTCCCCGCGATCGGAGTGCAGCACCACCACGCCCACCTCGCCTCGTGCCTGGCCGACAACGGAGAGGACGGCCCCGCGATCGGCGTCGCGTTCGACGGGCTGGGCTACGGCCCCGACGGGACTTTGTGGGGCGGCGAGCTGCTCGTCTTCGACCTGGCCGGATACCGGCGCGCGGGGCATCTGGAGACCGTGCCGATGCCGGGCGGAACCGCCGCGATCCGGCAGCCGTGGCGGATGGCCGCCGCCCACCTGCACGCCGCGTACGGAGGCCGCCCCCCGGAGCTCGACGTCGTCCGACGGCACGCCGACCGCTGGGAGGCCGTGACCGCCCTGGCACGTTCCGGGACGAACGCGCCTCTCACCTCCAGTGCGGGGCGGCTGTTCGACGCGATCGCGGCGATCACGGGCGTCCGCGACGAGACCTGCTACGAGGGCCAGGCCGCCATCGAGCTGGAACGGCGCGTCGACCCGGACGAGCACGGCGCCTACCCGGTGACGGTCTCGGACTCGGATCCGCTGGTCGTCTCCTGCGCGGACCTCGTACGCCGCGCCGCCGAGGACGTCCAGGCGGGAGCCCGCACCGGGCAGGTCGCCGCCCGCTTCCACCGCGGCCTGGCCGCCGCCGTCGTCGGTGCGATCGCCGTCCTCCGCGAGCGCACCGGCCTCACCTCGGTCGCCCTGTCCGGCGGAGTGTTCCAGAACATCACCCTGCTGGGCCTGGTCGCCTCAGGCTTGGAACGAACCGGCTTCCGCGTTCTGACCCACACGCGCGTCCCCCCGAACGACGGCGGCCTCTCCTTCGGCCAGGCGATGGTCGCCGCGGCCTCGGACCGGGACCCGTCCCCGCTCCCGTGACCGCTCCGCTTCGCACGGCCGAGAGGGGCTCGGTTCCCGCTCCTCGGGCGGTCAGCAGATGCGGGGCAGCGGGTCTCCGACGAGCAGGTCGGCGATGCGGGTGCCGCCGAAGGCGGTCTTGAGGAGCACCAGGCCGGCGGGGCCGCCTTCCACCCGGCCCACCAGCGCGGCGCCCTCTCCCAAGGGGTGGCCGCGCAGAGCCGCCAGGGCCTCCTCCGCCCGGTCCCCGTCGACGAGCGCGACGAAGCGGCCCTCGCAGGCCACGTACAGCGGGTCGATGCCGAGCAGTTCACACGCGCCGATCACCGCAGGGCGCACCGGTACGGCGGCCTCCTCCACCGTGATCGCCAGTTCGGCGGCGCGCGCCACCTCGTTCAGGACGGTGGCGACGCCGCCGCGGGTGGCGTCGCGCAGCATCCGCACCCCGCCGGGCACGGCGTCCAGGAGCGCGGCGACCACGCCGTCGAGCGGGGCGGTGTCGGAGACCAGGTCGGCGGCGAGGTCGAGTTCGCCGCGGGCCAGCATGACGGTCACGCCGTGCTCGCCGATCGGTCCGGAGACCAGCACCGCGTCCCCCGGACGGACGTGCGCGGCGCCGAACTCGTCGGGGCGTTCCAGCACGCCGACGCCTGTCGTGGTGATGTAGCAGCCGTCGCCCTTGCCCCGCTGGACGACCTTGGTGTCGCCGGTGACGACCTCGACGCCCGCGCGCCGGGCGGCGGCGGACATGGACGCCGTGACGCGCCGCAGGTCGTCCATCGGAAAGCCCTCTTCCAGGATGAACCCGGCGGAGAGGTACAGCGGCCGGGCGCCCGAGACGGCCAGGTCGTTGACGGTGCCGTTGACGGCGAGGTCCCCGATGTCCCCGCCGGGGAAGAACAGCGGTGACACGACGAAGGAGTCGGTGGTCAGGACCATCCGGGCGGTTCCCACCCGCAGGACCGCGCCGTCGTCCAGCGGTTCCAGTGCCGGGTTGCCGAACGCGCCGAGGAAGACGTCCTCGACGAGGGTCTGGGTGGCCTTTCCTCCGGCGCCGTGGGAGAGGGTGACGCGTTCCTCCCGCACCCTCGGGGCTCGCCGGCGGGCGCGTTCTATGCGGTCCAGCACCTGCTTCTCGGTCGTCATCTGAGTGTCGCCTCCCGTACGCGGTCCCTCGTGAACCGGCCGTAGTTGTAGTACGCGGCGCAGGCGCCCTCCGAGGAGACCATGCAGGTGCCGATCGGGGTCTCCGGGGTGCACGCGGTGCCGAACACCTTGCACTCCCAGGGTTTGATGACGCCCTTGAGCACCTCGCCGCACTGGCATGCCTTGGGGTCGGCCACCCGGACGCCGGGCAGGTCGAAGACGCGTTCGGCGTCGTGGGCTGCGAACTCCTCGCGCAGCCGCAGGGCCGAGTGCGAGATGAAGCCGAGCCCGCGCCATTCGAAGTGGGGGCGCAGCTCCATGGTCCGGCCCATGGCCTCCAGAGCCCTGGGGTTGCCCTCCCACGGGACGACCCGCGCGTACTGGTTCTCCACCTCGCAGCGGCCCTCGGCCAGCTGCCGCATCAGCATGTACACCGACTGGAGCAGGTCCAGCGGTTCGAACCCGGCGCACACCAGCGGCCTGCCGTAGCGGGCGGCGATGAACTCGTACGGGCGGCAGCCGATGACGGTGGAGACGTGGCCGGGGCCGAGGAAGCCGTCGAGCCGCAGGTCCGGCGAGTCGAGGATGGCCTTGATCGCCGGGATGACGGTGACGTGGTTGCAGAAGACCGAGAAGTTCTTGATGCCCTCGGCGGCGGCCCGCAGCACGGTCATCGCGGTGGACGGCGCGGTGGTCTCGAAGCCGATCGCCATGAACACCACCCGGCGGCCGGGGTTGTCCCGGGCGATCCGCAGCGCGTCCAACGGGGAGTAGACCATGCGGATGTCGGCGCCAGCGGCCTTGGCGTCGAAGAACGAGCCGTCGCCGCCGGGCACCCGCATCATGTCCCCGAACGAGGTCAGGATCACGTCGGGTTCTCCGGCGATGGCGATGGCGTCGTCGACGCGGCCCATCGGGATCACGCACACCGGGCAGCCCGGCCCGTGCACCAGCTCGACGGCCTCCGGCAGGTGGTCCTCGACGCCGTGCTTGTAGATGGTGTGGGTGTGGCCGCCGCACACCTCCATGAACTTGTAGTGCCGGCCGGGCTCGCACAGCGCGGCGATCTCCGCGGCCAGGACCCCGGCCCTGTCCGCGTCCCGGTACTCGTCGACGAACCGCATGGCCGCCCCTCACGTCAGGTGATGTCGGATTCGGAGAGCGCTTCGAGCTCGTCCTCGTAGGCGCTGCCGAGCCCTTCGAGCAGGGCGAGGGTGGCGGCCGCCTCCGCCTCGTCGATCTTCGACATGGCGAAGCCGACGTGGACCAGGACCCAGTCGCCGGGACGGACGGCACCGGGGCCGAGCAGGCCCAGGCTGATCGGCCGGCGGACGCCGGCGACCTCGACCGTGGCCAGGTCTCCGCGGTCCGGCAGGAGTTCCACGATCTCTCCCGGGATGCCGAGGCACATGTCGCTCCTCTCACATCCGCCGCATGCGCAGGTACCGCTTCAGCGCAGGCAGGTTCTGGAAGACCAGGAACACGGCGAAAGCCATGAAGAGGGTGAGTATCGCAATCCCGACCCGTCTCACTTTTCTCCTTCCGCGAGGCTCGCGAAGAACGCCTCGATCTCCGGCCACACCCGGGTGCCCCCGGACAGGCCCTTCCACGCGCCCCGAACGACGGCCACCAGCCGGTAGCAGTCGTCGACGGGCACCAGCCACCGTTCGTCCGCGCCGCGGAGCGAGTTCACCAACAGCGCCTCCGCACCGGGCCGCAGCTCGGCCAGGCGCGGGCAGGACGCGACCGCCTTCGCCCACGCCGCCGCCTCCACGGAGTGGCCGGTGGAGCCCGCCGGGCTCGGATAGCGGGCGGTGACGACGCCGTCCGCACCGAGCGTGAAGAACGCCAGCCCGACCGGGACGCCGAGGTCCGCGGGATCCAGGCCGGTGAGCCGGACCCGCCCGCCGGTCACCAGCCGGTAGTGGCCGGTCCCCTCCCCGAACAGCAGCGAGCAGGCCCGGCAGGAGCACAGCAGCGCGCCGTTCCGCTCGTCCACCACGTGGCGGTGCTCGTCCTCCACCGGGATGCCGCACAGACCGCAGAGGTCGGTCGTCCCCCGTTCCCGCGACTCGGCGCGCCGGATGGCCCGGCCGAGCGCCGTCGAGTTCATGAGGCCGTCTCCGGGCGGCGCGACAGCGACTCGACCGGGATGAAAGCGGCTTTGCCCTTCGGCTGCCGGACGTCGACGTCCGTCAGTTCCGGGACGGCCCCCAGTACCGCCTCCCGGACCACCTCCACGGCCGGCCCGGCCCCTCCGCATCCCCCGCCCGAGAGCAGGACGCGCGCGACGGTCCCCTCGACGCCGTCGAAACGCGCGTCGCCGCCCCGAAGGAGCGGGCGCACCCGGTCCAGGGCCCGTTCGATCCGCCGCTCGGGCGGCTCGGGGTGGAGTTCGTGCAGGACCAGCAGGTGACCGACGAGCTCGTCGTCCGCCAGCGGGCCCGCCGTGCCGGCCGCCAGGTCCATGACCCGGGCGAGGGCCTCCCCGTACAGCTCGGTGATCAGGGTGACGGCGTCCAGAGCCTTGGCGGCCGTCGCGCCCGGGATCGCCTCCAGTTCGCCGAGCACCGACTCCAGCCGGGCGAGCCTGTCACCGACGGTCGGGTCGTCGAGCCGCTCAGCCATGGGACGCCCCGAACATCGGCGAGTGCAGCTTCTTGAGGGTGCGGCCCTTGCCGAGATACATGTGCACGCCGCACGGCAGGCACGGATCGAAGCTGCGCACCGCCCGCATGATGTCCACGCCCCGGAAGTCCTCGGGCCCGTTCTCCTCGAAGATGGGCATGTCCTGGACCGCGTCCTCGTACGGGCCCGGCGTGCCGAAGGCGTCGCGCGGGCTGGCGTTCCAGGGCGTCGGCGGGTACGGATGGTAGTTGGCGATCTTGCCGTCGCGGATCACCATGTGGTGCGACAGCACGCCCCGGACCGCTTCGTGGAAACCGACCCCGATCGCCTCGTCCGGGACGTCGAACGGCTGGAACACCTTGGTCTCCCCCGCCCGCACCAGCTCCATCGCCTCCTCGACGAAGTACAGGGCCATCGCCGCGGAGTACGCGATGAAGTAGGCGCGGGCGCGGTTGCGTTCGAGCGCGTTGGACCACTGCGGGATGCGCCACTCCAGCGTCTTCTCCGGCAGCGACTCGCCGCGCGGCAGCGTGATCTGGACGCTCGAACCGGTCGACTTCACGTAGGGCGTGTCCACCATGTTCCCCAGCGCGGTGCTGTAGAGGCGGGCGAAGGCACCGCCGCCCGTGTCCAGGGCGAGGTGCTCACCGGACTGCGAGTCGTACCAGCGCGGGCTCATCACCCAGCTGTACTTGTCGTCGAAGTCGCGTTTCTGCGGCACGGGCAGCGTGGTCTGGTTCCACGGGTGGCGCATGTCGACGGGGTTGCCGAGCGGGTCCGTGGTGACGAACGGCTCGGCGTTCGTCCAGTCGTCGTAGTAGGAGCTGCCCAGGAGGATGCGCATGCCCAGGTTGATGTCGACGAGGTCGGTGGTGAGCAGCCGCCCGTCCACGATGATGCCCGGGGTCACGTACATGGCCTTGCCCCAGTGGTCCATCGTCTCGTAGCGGTAGTCGACGACATAGGGGTTCTGGAACGCGCCCCAGCAGCCGAGCATGACGCGGCGGCGCCCCACCTCCTCGTAGCCGGGCAGCGCCTCGTAGAAGAAGTCGAAGACGTCGTCGTTCATCGCGACGGACTTCTTGACGAAGTCGATGACGCTGATCAGCCTCGACAGGTAGTCGACGAAGAGCGAGTGCGTCGGCACCGTGCCCACGCCGCCCGGATAGACCGTCGACGGGTGCACGTGCCTGCCCTCCATCAGGCAGAACATCTCGCGGGTGACGCGGCTGATCCGCAGCGCCTCCTTGTAGACCTCGCCCTCGAAGGGGTTGAACGCCTCCATGATGTCGGCGATCGTGCGGTAGCCGTGGACGTCGGAGCCCGGCGCCAGGGTCTCGCGCGCCAGCCGCATCACGCCCGGGTTGGTGTCCTTGACCATGGCCTCGCAGTAGTCGACGAAGACCAGGTTCTCCTGGAAGAGCGTGTGGTCGAACATGTACTCGGCGGCCTCGCCGAGGTTGATGATCCACTCGCCCAGCGGCGGGGTCTTGATCCCGTAGGCCATGTTCTGCGCGTACACCGAGCACGTGGTGTGGTTGTCGCCGCAGATGCCGCAGATGCGGCTGGTGATGAACCCGGCGTCGCGCGGGTCCTTGCCCTTCATGAACACCGAGTACCCGCGGAAGAGGGACGAGGTGACGTGACACTCCGCGACCCGCCGGTTCGCGAAGTCGATCTTCGTGTAGACGCCGAGGTTCCCGATGATGCGGGTGATCGGGTCCCAGGACATCTCGACGAGCCGCCCCGGCTCGGTTCCCGCCGCCGTCCTCGGATCGGTGATGGCCATCTCTCGAAGTCCTCTCCCTTTACCTGCGCGGGCGCTTGTGCGGCCGGTAGCCGGTGGTCAGCACGTCACGGTTGTGGCGCCACCTGGGTTCCTTGTTGACCGTGCGGTTGGTGATGTGCCGCATCCGCCTGATGAACGCCCCGTAGGGCTTGATCAGCGTGGACGACAGGGTCGCTCCCGGCGGCTCATCCATGAACGGCATGAACTTGTCCGGGAAGCCCGGCATGGTGCAGGCGATGCAGATGCCGCCCACGTTCGGGCAGCCGCCGATGCCGGCCATCCAGCCGCGCTGGGGGACGTTGCAGTTGACCACCGGACCCCAGCAGCCGATCTTCACCAGGCAGTGCGAGGAGTTGTAGGTCTCGGCGAATTCGGCCTGCTCGTAGGAGGCCGCGCGGTCGCAGCCGTCGTGCACGGTGTGGCCGAACAGCCACGTCGGGCGCAGCAGGTCGTCCAGCGGCGGCGGTGGCGCGGCGCCGGCCGCGTGGTAGAGCACCCAGGTGAGGGTCTCCATGAAGTTGTCGGGCTGCACGGGGCAGCCCGGGACGTTGACGATGGGCAGCCCTCCTGCCGACTTGAAGTCCCAGCCCAGGTAGTCGGCCAGCCCCATCGAGCCGGTCGGGTTGCCCTCCATGGCGTGGATACCGCCGTAGGTGGCGCAGGTTCCGGCGGCGACGACCGCCCAGGCCTTGGGGGCCAGCGCGTCGATCCACCAGTTCAGCGTCAGCGGCTCGCCCGTCTCGAGGTCGTTGCCGAAGGACGTCCAGTAGCCCTCGCCGTTGATCTTCTCGTTGGGGACGGAGCCCTCCAGGACGAAGATGAACGGCTCCAGCTCGCCCGCGGCGGCGGCCCGGAACGGCGCGAGGAACTCCTCCCCGCCGAGCGTGGGCGAGAGCACCTTGTTGTGCAGGTGCACCTTCGGCAGGCCCGGCACCACGCCGTTTACGACGTCCTCGACGGCGGGCTGCGAGGCCGCCGTGATCGAGACGGTGTCGCCGTCGCAGCTCATCCCCTCGGAGATCCAGAGGATGTGCATCTCCTCGTATCCGGGCTGTTCGGTTTGTTCCCTCGTGGAAGTCATCGCAAGGCCCCTCTCGGTCTCAGCCGCCCGCTCCCGCGGGCTCGTCGACGGTGATGGACTCCAGGACGGCCCCGTGCCCCATCGCCTCGGCCGTCTCCACGTCGAGGCCGCCGCAGCTCGGGCAGACGACCAGGTTCGGGACGGCGTCGGCCGGGTTCTCGGCCCCGCAGGCGCGGCAGCGCACCGAGGCCGGCTCCTGGACCAGCTCCACCCGGGCGCCCTCGGCGGGAGTGCCCGCGGCCGCGAGCTGAAAGCCCATGTCGATGACGCCGGGATCCACCGGATGTCCGCTGATCCGCACCTTCACACCGCTCACGCGCCGGCCGTCCGCCCGCTCCAGCACCGCCCTGACGATGGCGTCGCACAGTCCCAGTTCATGCATCGGTACGCTCCTCGCTTCTTCCCGTCTCCAGCGCCTCGGCGCGCGCCAGGTCCGTGACCAGGCGCACCGCCTCGTCCACGGCCGCGGCGACGGGCTCCGACAGGCCCATGCCCTCCTCCACCGAGGCGGGGCGGCAGCCCACCACCAGCACCCGGCCGACCTCTCCGCCGAGCCGGTTCAGCATCCGCAGCACGGCCAGCGGGTGCATGCCGTGCGCGTCGACGGTGGAGTCGTCCTCCCCTTCTTCGAGGTCCCGTTCGCCGATCTCCAGGACCGCCAGCGAGCCCGGCGGGGCCTCCATCGGGACGGCGTCCACCATGATCAGCGTGTCGGTCCCGCCGTCGAGCAGCTCGTAGACCAGGTGCACGCCGCGGATGCCGTAGTCGGTGACCCTCACCCCGGCGGGCAGCCCCCTGGAGTCGACGCGGCGGACGACCTCGACGCCGAAACCGTCGTCGCCCAGGAACACGTTGCCGATCCCCGCCACGAGGACCCTCCGCCCTTCCGCGCTCATTCGGGGTCCTCCTCTCCTGCGTCCTTCGCGGCCAGGGGTTCCACCTCGTCGAGGGTGAAGTAGCGGTACCGCCCGTACCAGCGCTCCAGGTCGGCGGCGGGGTCGTCCTCGAGCGTGACGGCCAGGTGCACGACGTCGTCGACGTCGGTCAGCACCTTCTCCACGCGGGCGTCGCGCCCGTCGAGGAACCTGTCCTGCGGGTCCGTCCCGCGCGCCCTCGGCCGCAGCCTGACGCGGCTGCCCGCGCCCACGCGCACCCCGGCCACGAAGGCCTCCGCGTCCTCGCCGGGAGCCGGGACCCTGTTCATCGAGCGCACCGCTCCGTGCAGCCGCTCGAACACCTCGGGCGGCATCGCGTCGACCCTGTCCAGGATCGCCGCGGCCCGCGCGTCGGTGGCCCGCGCCTCCCGCTTCTCCTCGTCGGTCAGGGTGAGGGTCCGCAGCGTGAGGATCTCGTCGATCTCCCCGGAGTCGTGAAGGTCGCCGGGGCTCTCGGGCGCGACGCGGGGGTGGTCGTACAGCAGGATGGGCGACGACAGAAGCAGGTCGTGATGCCCCGGATGCCCGGCCAAGACCGGGAAGACCCGGACGTTCTCGCAGGTCCGCGCCGCGGCGCACGCCCACTCCGGCGGCTCCAGCAGCGAGACGAAGGACCCGCCTCGCACGGCCATCAGCACGTGGCAGGAGAGCGGGGAGACGCACAGCACCTCGTCCCTCGGGGTGCCCGGCGGAATGTTCCCGCCGCTGTTCTCCACCCGGACGCGCAGCCTGGTCAGCGGCCCTTTCGGGCCCTCCCCGGCAGGGGTCGCACAGAACCGCACCGCCAGCGACAGCGGCCACCTGCGCCGCAGGATCCGCCCTACGGGCTGCCCGTCTTCTCCCTGGACGACCTCGATGTCCTGTCCTCCGGGCAGTTCCAGGAAGACCTTCCGCGACCCGTCCGCGGTGTTGCCCTTCCCCTCCAGGAGGAACCGGACCGTGGACTCCCGGGCGACGGCCTCGTCGAAGCCGACCTCCTGGCGGAGGCCGGTGTCCAGAACCTCGGCCCGGCGGTAGCCGTGCCCGTCGAACTCCTCCACGGTCCGGCGCTGGAACTGGAGGAAGCGGACCTGGCACACCACCGTCTCGACGGCTCCGTACAGCAGACACTCGGTCTGCTGCCACCAGCCCTCCGCGGACCCGGCGACGCCCTTGTCGTCCGGCCCTCGGTCCTTCGTCCACTCCCGGGGCGTGAGGACCCCGAACTGCCAGCGCACCCGGTTCTTCCCCGACGACCCCCGGTACGGGTAGAGCAGGTACCCCTCGTACAGGATCGCGTCGGCCACCGACCGCACCGGCGCGAAGACGTCCTCGGCGATGACCGTCCTCGTGCCCATGTGTTCTTCGCCCCCGAACCGGCATCACAGAGATGTGACCTTCCGCGTTCACACCATTCCTGTGGGTGATTTCTTTTGTTATAACAACGCCCCGCGGTGCCGGTAAGTGGAGCCGTCCCCTAGGTGTCCTCACCACCTAGCCGGACGCCCTTCCTTTCCGCGCGGGGCGAGGGGCGGTTCAGCCGTTCAGAAGAGGTCCGGGGCGATCCTGATGGAGCCGACGACCTCGCCGCCGCCCGTCACGGGGGTGGAGGCCCGCGAGGCGGATCCGGGGGTGTCGACGCCCAGGGCGCGCAGGAGGGCGACGGTGACGGGAGTGCGGGCGCGCATCGCACCGTCCTCGATCTTGACCACGCCCGCACGGCCGTCGGGGAGGCAGAAGGCGTCGACGCCCTCGGCCCCGCACTTCAGGACGAGTCCCGGGATCTCGGACATCAGGTCGTTCTCGTCGCGTCGCGTGCCCGACGTCCAGGCCGGGTGCTCGCGCATCGCGGCGGCGACCCGCGCCTCCTCACTGCCCTCCGGAGCCGTTCCCAGCCGGTGGAAGGCGCGGGCCAGGCCGAGGAGCGTGACCGCGTACAGCGGCGCGCCGCAGCCGTCCACGCCGGTCGCCGACACTCTCTCGCCGGCGAACTCCTCGATCGTGGAACGGGCCGCCAGCTGCAGCGGATGCCCGGGGTCCAGGTACGTCTCCGTGGGCCAGCCGTTCGCCCGGCAGGTCGCCAGCATCGCGGCGTGCTTGCCCGAGCAGTTCATGTAGAGCGGGCTTTCCGCACCGCCCGTCCGCAGGGCCTCGCGCCGGGCGCCGTCGTCCATCGGCCAGTCCGGCGGGCAGCCCAGGGCCGCGGCGGTCAGTCCCGCGCCCGCCAGGATCCTTTCCACGCCCTCGACGTGGAACGCCTCGCCGGAGTGGCTCGCCGCGGCGAGGGCGAGCAGCTCGCCTTCCAGTTCCAGCCCGTTCCGCAACATCGCGACGGCCTGGAACGGCTTCACCGTCGACCGCGGGAACAGCGGCGCGTCCACCGCCCCGAGCCCCTTGACGACGTTCCCGTCCGCGCCCAGCGCCACGGCGGACCCCCGGTGCCGGGACTCCACGAACCCCGACCGCTCCACCTCGACAAGAACCGGACAAATTAGATTTTCGCCACTCATACCACTCAGATTAAATGGCGCCGAAGCCCGAAAAGCACGGACGGAGAGCCGGTCGGCCCATGGCCCCCCAGGTCCTGTCTTCAAATCGGCTACCTGTTCTTCACCACCCACGTCTCGGACCCGCTGCCCGCGGCCGTGGGGCGCACGGTCGTCTCGGTCATCCTGCGCGACCGCCTCGACCTGCGGGCCGCCGAACTCGGCGCGCGGCTGCGGGCCGGGCTGCTCTCGCTGCAGGAGCGGCACGAGTGCATCGGCGACGTCCGGGGGCGCGGCCTGATGCAGGGCATCGAGCTCGTCCTCGACCGCGAGACGAAGAACCCCGCCGACGGCCTCGGCCGCGAGGTCACCTCCGCCTGCCTGGAGCTCGGCCTCCACATGAACATCGTCCAGCTGCCCGGCATGGGCGGCGTCTTCCGCATCGCCCCGCCCCTGACCGTCGCCCCCGAGGAGATCGACCTGGGCCTGGAGATCCTCGACAAGGCCCTGACCCGGGCGACCGGCGGCTGACCCGCCGCGGGCCGGACGGCGTCTTTGCCCGCCTCACCCGCGCCCTTCGAGATCATCCGGAGGCCCGGACGTTAGAATCCCGACCGTGCAGCTCAGCCACGGCCTCCGCTTCCGCCTCCGCCCGGCACCCGGTCGGCGGGCGGCGCTCGGACGCGCGCGGCCCGCCTTCGACCACGCCCCGCCGCCTCCCGGGGATGCCGGGTCGGGGACTCACCGGAGCACGGCATGAGCCGCGCGGAAGCCGAGGAGCACCCGCCCTCCCTGCTCTACTCGATCAAGCAGGTGGAGCTCGCCTCCCGCTCCCACCTGGACGAGCTGGTCCGGCCCGCGGGCATCACGGCGCTGCAGTACACCGCGCTGACGGTACTGGAGCTCCGCGACGACCTGTCGGCGGCCGAGCTCGCCCGCAACTCCTTCGTCACGCCCCAGTCGATGTCCGACCTGGTCTCGGCGCTGGAGCGGCGCGACCTCATCTCCAGGACGCGGGACCCGGCCAGCCGCCGCCGCCACATCATCAGCCTCACCGACGGCGGGCGGGCCCTCCTGTCCGTCTACGCGCCCGCCGTCCGGAAGCTGGAGGAGACCATGCTCGACGGCTTCACCGACGCCGAGCGCACGGCCTTCCGCGACCACCTCGCCCGCTGCCGCGCCGCGCTCTCCCGCACCCCGCCGAACTGACCGGCCGGGTCGGAGAAGGCCGCGGAGGGCCGCCTCGGACGGAGGGCTCAGGTGGGAGAGCAGCCGAGCTTCCAGGCCTTCAGCATCTTCCTCGGCACCTTTCCGCAGAGGTAGCCGCCGGTGTCCCCCTTGTAGACCCAGCGGCCCTCGATTCCCAGCTTGCGCCAGACGTGCGGCCCGTCCTGTGCGCTGAGGCGGTTGCAGCTCAGCCGGATGTCGCCGACCGCCCAGTAGACGGACGGCTTCCCCTCAGTGACGATCTTGCCGTAGTAGAGGCGCTTGGGACCCACCACCTTCGAGCGCCTGGCGCACGCCAGATCGTGGGCGTAGGACGTGTAGTAGCTGTCCGCCAGCCGGGTTTTCGTCCGCTCTGACGCTTTGAGGCTGACGGCCTCGGAAGGATGAGCCGGCCGGGCGTCGGCCGCTCCTGCCGGCGCCGCCAACGCGACGACCGTGAGACCCGCGATCACCAGTTCTCTCATGCGAAGGAAGATGTCCGTCTTCTTCGTCCAGATCGCCGCATCAGCGACATCTTTACCGCGGGTTGTGACGATCCGGACGGTCACGGCATCGCCCATAACGGGAGCAGCCCTTAGGCGTCCGAAGCGAAGACGCAGAACTCGTTGCCCTCGGGATCGGCCATGACCGTCCAGGAGATCTCCTCGTCCCGGTCGCGCAGCACCCTCGCCCCCGCGGCGGCCAGGTCGTCGACGTCGCCGTACACGTCCCAGTGGACGCGGTTCTTGACGGTCTTCGGCTCGGGGACGCGCACGAAGTCGAAGGTGCGGACCGGCATGTCCGGGACGCCTTCGATCGTCGACCACCCGTCCTCCCGGTGGTGGACGGCCTCGGCCCCGTAGACGCCGGCCCACCAGTCGGCCTGCGCCCGCGGGTCGGCGGAGTCGACCACGAGGGCGTGAAGCCCGTCGCGGGGCGGTTCCTCGCGCAGGAAGGCGCAAAACTCACCGCCCTCGACGTCCCTCATGACCGTCCAGTCGGGGAACTCCTCGACCCGTTCCGCCCCGAGCTCCTCCAGCGCGGCGATCGACCGCGCGTACACGTCGAGGTGCACCCGGTGCTTGACGGTCTTCGGTTCGGGCACCCGATTGATCCAGATCGTGTGCCGTGGAGTGGAGCCGGTCAGCTTGCCCTCCCCCTCCGGGAGCGGAACCCATTCCAACCGGGCCGCCGCTTTCCAGAAGGCGCCCAGGACGGCGGGGTCCACCGCGTCCACGACGAGGTCTTTGAAACGAGCGAGAACCATGGGTCGGACCTATCCCTTCTCCGCAAGCCCAACCCTCCGGGCGGCGAGGTACTCCTCGGGTGCGGGCCTCTCGGAGCCACGGCCTTTACGAGTAATTCTACGACGGCCGGTCGCCCTCCGGCATGCGTCGTGTGCTCAGCCCGGCTTCACCCTCCGTTCGTGCCGGTCATCTGCACTGACGTCGTGGAGATAACACGCAGAAGAGTCGTTTCGGTGGGCGGTCTGACCGCCATGGGACTGGCCTGCGGGCCCACCACGTCGGCGCCCGCCGTGGCGGCACCGGCCGGGAGACCCGATCCGTTCCGGCTCGGGGTCGCCTCAGGCGATCCCCGTCCCGACGGGATGGTGCTGTGGACGAGGCTCTCACCACGGCCGCTCGCCGAGGACGGGCTGGGCGGGATGGGCTCCAAGCCCGTCGAGGTGCGGTGGCAGGTGGCCTCCGATGCGCGGTTCCGGAAGGTCGTCCGGCAGGGCACCGCCACCGCGCGGCCGTCCGGCGGGTTCGCGGTGCACGTCGAACCGTCCGGGCTCGAGCCGGGGCGGGAGTACTTCTACCGGTTCCGCGCCCAGGGCCATCTCTCCCCCGCCGGCCGGACTCGCACCGCGCCGGCGCGCGGCTCGCTGGCGCCGATGACGTTCGCCGCGGCGTCCTGCTCGCACTACGAGCACGGGTACTTCACCGCCTACCGGCGGATGGCCGCGCAGGACCCCGACCTGGTGCTGCATCTCGGCGACTACCTGTACGAGTACGCGCCCGGCTCCTACGGCGGCTCGAACGGCATCGTGCGCAGGCACACCGCGGGCAAGTGCCAGACCCTCACCGACTACCGGCGGCGGCACGCCCAGTACAAGAGCGATCCCGACCTGCGCGCCGCGCACGCGGCCGCGCCCTGGGCCGTCATCTGGGACGACCACGAACTGGAGGACAACTGGGCCGGGAGCAGCCCGGGCTCGGGCGTCCCCGGGTTCACCGCCCGGAAGAGGGCCGCGATGCGCGCCTACTACGAGAACATGCCGCTGCGTGCGTCGTCCCGCCCGTCCGGGACAAAAATGCAGCTGTTCCGCAGGCTGTCATGGGGCTCGCTCGCCTCCTTCCACCTGCTCGACACCCGCCAGTACCGCACCGACCAGCCCTGCGACGACTGGCTGCGGACGGGCTGCGACTCACGGACGAATCCGTCCCACCGGGTGCTCGGCGGCCGGCAGCTGAAGTGGCTGGAGTCCGGGCTGCGCTCCTCGGGAGCCCGCTGGGACGTCCTCGCCCAGCAGATCTTCTTCGCCCAGCGGGACTTCGCGCTCGGCCCCGCCGTCACGGTCGGCATGGACGCCTGGGACGGGTACACCGCCGAGCGCGACCGCGTGTTCGACGCCGTCCAGCGGTCGGGCGCCCGCAACCCGGTCGTGCTCACCGGCGACGTGCACACCGCTTTCGCGAGCGACCTGCTGCGGGACTTCGACGATCCCTCCTCCGCCCGGGTGGGGGTCGAGCTCGTCGCCACCTCGATCGCCAGCGACGGCGACGGCTACCGCGACCGGGGCGTCAACGCAGCCCTCCTCGCGGAGAACCCGCACTTCGCCTTCGTGGACCAGCGCCGCGGCTACATCCTCGGCAGGCTGACCCCCGAGGCGCTCACCGCCGACTTCCACACCCTGGAGCACGTCTCACGGCGCGGCGCCCCCGCCCGGCGCGCCGCCCGGTTCACCGTCCCGGACGGCGCCCGCTCCCTGGCCCGCTGACCCCCGTCTCAGCCGAAGGCGAAGCCGGTCAGGCCCCGGCCTTCGATCGGGAGCCTGGTCCTGCTCCGGTAGACGCCCCCCGCGAAGCCGTCCGCACCGGGGGCTCCGACGACCAGGCCCCCGCCGGCGACGCCGAGGGCATGGCCGTAGTGGGCGGCGGCGCCGAGACCGGAGCGGACGAGCTGCGTCTCGGCCGCGGTCAGGCCCTTGCGTTCGCGCCCTCGGAGGATCTGGACGGCGCCGGAGCCGGGGACGCCGATCGCGAGGTCCGGGATCCGGTCGCCGTTCAGGTCGCCCGCCGCCAGGGCGGCGCCGAACAGGTCGTTGCGGCGGGCGTTCCCGGACAGGCCCTTGGTGAGCCGGTTCCACATCGGGCCCTCCTCCTTGAAGGACGGGCCGTACAGGACGTGGACGGCGCCCTCGCCGAAGCCGCGGTTCCTGTCCGTCAGCGCCTCGCCGGGGACGCCGATCGCCAGGTCGTCCCGGCCGTCGGCGTCGAAGTCGGCGGCCGCGAGGGCGCTGCCGAACCCGTCGCCGCGTTCGGGCGAACCGCGCAGCCTGCCCGCCTGGGAGATGTTCCACCCCTTGGCGCGCGCGACGTCCAGGACCGTCACCGAGCCCTCTCCGCGACGGCCGTCGCCGGGCAGGCCCACCGCGAGCTCCTCGCGGCCGTTCCCGTCGAAGTCCCCGGCTGCGAGGACGGAGCCGAACGAGTCCGTCTGCGCCTTGCGTTCGCCCTTCCGCCCGATAGAGGCGGCGAAGACCTTGCGTCCTTTCAGTCCGCCGGCACGCAGCCCGAACACCGCGACCGCTCCCCCGCCCTCGCGTCCCGGTGCTCCCGCGGCGAGCTCGAGGTCGCGGTCGCCGTCGAGGTCAGCGGCGACCAGGGCCGTGCCGAACCGGTCGCTGCCGCGCTCGGGCAGCCGCAGCGCAGGCCCCTGCCGCAACCCGCCCGCACCGCCCAGGTACACCCGGACGGACTCCGCCCCCGGCGCACCCACCGCGAGGTCGGCGCAGCGGTCGCCGTCCAGGTCCCCGACGGCCAGCGCCGCACCGAACCCGTCCCCGCGGCGCGCGTCCGCCGGGACCAGCCACTCCTGCCGGCCGTCTCCGTACAGGATCCCCACCTGACCGGCGCGGGCCTGCCCTCCGGCCGTCGCCGAGGGGGCGCCCGCCGCGAGGTCCCGCCTGCCGTCTCCGTCGAAATCGGATCCACCGCCGCACGCGGCCGCCTGAGCCGCTCCGGGCGCCACGAGCATTCCCGCCATCACCAGCGGGACCATCACAAGGCTTCGCACTCCGCCACCGTCTCCGCCCAGCGGAACGCCCCGACAGCAATCGAATGTCGCCTTAATGAACCTTTCCCGTTTTTGTCCGGTACAGAGCGGGCCGAATATTGAAAAGCGCTCTCGGGCGCTCCGCAGTATGCTCGCCGGGTGCCCAAGCTGAATCAGATCATCGCGGTGGAAAAAGGGACCAAGTCCCGGACTCAGCGGGAGCTGACCGACGTCTACCACCGGCTGCAGAAGCCGGCCCTCCTGTCCGGCATCTCGCGGACGTACCAGCCGAACGACGACGAGGGCGAGACGCTGCCGCCCGAGTCGACCAAGGTCCAGGTGCGGACGGAGGACGTCCTGCGGGAGGCGGGCGCCGCCCTGTCGAAGCTGTTCGACGTGGTCGCCACCAAGGACTGGGCGAACTGCGAGGCCCGCGCGGACGTCACCGTGGACGGGCAGGCCGTTCTGCGCGACGTGCCGGTCACCTACCTGCTGTTCCTCGAGAAGCAGCTCACCGACCTGCAGACCCTCATCGGCAAGCTGCCGGTCCTGGACGCCGCCGAGACGTGGACCTTCGACGAGTCCTCGGACGTGTGGCGCACCGAGCCGGTCCGCACCACCCGGACGAAGAAGGTGCCGCGCGCGCACGTCCTGTACGAGGCGACGGACAAGCACCCCGCCCAGGTGGAGACCTACACCGAGGACATCGTCGTCGGGACCTGGACCAAGGTCGGCTTCTCCGGCGCGATGCCGGCCAGGCGGGTGAACGAGCTCCGGGAGCGCGTCGAGAGGCTCCTGGCCGCGGTGAAGTACGCCCGGGAGGAGGCCAACGGGATCGAGGTCACCGACCAGCGGGTCGGCGACGCCGTGTTCCGTTACCTGTTCGCATGACCGAAGACTCCCCCGCTGGAGCGCGGGGGTCCGGGCCGCGAGGTCCGGAAAGCTGAGGATGAGGCTCAGTCTGAACAGCGGTGACAGTGCGGGTTCGAATCCCGCCCCCGGCACACCTGCCGGGGTGGCCCAATCGGTAGAGGCAGCCCGGTCAATCTCAGGCTCTCGCTCCAATCTCAGCAAGCACCGCTCATCGCCGGATCGACCGGGCGGGGACGGAGATCGACGAGACTGCCGGTTCGAATCCGGCCCGTGCCTCTCCATGGCACGGTGGTCCAACGGGAGGACGCGTCATCCTCACAATGATCCCCGCCCTTAAACGCAGCCGGCGTGACAGAAGAGCGGAACCTTCAGGGCCCCGGGAACTGGGCAGTTTCCGGGGCCCGCATGATCAGATCGTCGTGTCCATGCCGGCGAGGGCCGCGCTGCCCTTCCAGAGTTCGGCGGCCTTGGCCCGGTCATGGGACTCCTCGGAGGAGCGCCCCTCCTCGACGCCCTCGAAGTAGCGGCCGGTGACGCCGTCCAGGGCGGGGTCCAGGACGAGGCGGGCCAGGTTGCGGCCCGACGTGCGGGCGGTGTGCGCGTTGATGGGCAGGAGGATGAGCAGCGGGAGGATGTACTTCCAGAGGAAGCGGTAGAGCGGCCCGCGTCCGCCCGCCAAGCCCGTGCCCGGCACCAGGCCCGGATCGAAGACGTTGACCGTGACGGTGCCGCCGTCGAGCCTGCGCGCCAGCTCGTAGGCGGCCATGACGATGCACAGCTTGCTGGTCGTGTAGCGGCGGCGCCCGTCCTCCTTGCCGGTCTCGGTCTCAGCGGGACGCGCGAGCGTCGCGGCGTCGGCGTACCGGGGCGCGGGCGCCCCCGTCGACTGCTCCGGGTCGTGCGTCGAGCTCGACACCAGGACGATCCGCGCCTGCTCCGCCAATTGCGGCAGCAGTTCGTTTACCAGGACGAAGTGTGCGAGGTAGTTGACCGCGAACGTCTCCTCCAACCCGTCCGAGGTGTAGTGGAGCCCGCCCTCGCTGTGCGACACCCCCGCGTTGCAGACGACGCCGTGCACCGGCGGCAGCCCCATATCCGGCAGTTCCCGAACGAACCGACGCACCTGGTCCAGGGAGCCCAGATCCAGCTTCACCGGGACGACCCGGCTGCCCGTCTCCTTCTCCAGCCGCGCCGCGGCCTCTCCGGCCCGCTCCGAATCCCGGTCCACCAGTGCGACGCACCATCCGCCGCCCGCCGAGGCGATCGCCCGGGCCGTCTCCAGCCCCAGCCCTCCGGCTCCGCCGGTGATGACCACGGTCCGTTCCATCGTCCACTCCCAGCCCCCGCCCACACGGTGGCGAGCACAACAGACGTACCTACCAGAAACGGACGGGCCGGTGTTTCCATTTTCCCGTTTTCGTTTCCCTCAGGGCAACTTACCCGGAACAGGCCTCCCGCCGTCATCCGGTCTCTTCGGCCCGGTGGCAGTCGGCGCAGCGGCGGCTCTGGGGCATGATCCGAAGCCGCGGCAGGGAGATGGGACGGCCGCAGTGGTGGCAGCTCCCGTAGCCGCCCTCGTCCATGCGGCGCAGGGCGGCTTCCACCTCGGCCAGGACGGTGCGGGCGGAGACGGTCAGTTCCCTGTGGACCTGGACCCGGGCCGGCAGGTCACTCGCACCGCGCGTCCCTTTCACGGCAGGGGCGGAGCGGGTGAGCTGCCGGAGCTGCTGGAGGCGGAACAGGCGCTGCTCGTGCAGCTGCTCGCGGAGCGCGGCCAGGTCCTCCACCCACAGGCCCGCGTTGTCGGTCTCCACGCTGTACGTGGTCATGGCTCATCTCCCAGGTCGCATGGGGATCGTGGTCCGGGCCCGGCGGCCGTCGCAGGGGCCGGTCAGCGGCTCCTCTGCCGGCAGCGGACGCAGTGGCGCGCGTACGGGAGGATCTCCAGCCTTTCGGCGGGGATGGGCTCGCCGCAGCGCGGGCAGGTCCCGTACTCGCCGGCGTCCAGCCGCTCCAGCGCGGCGTCGATCTCCTCGATGACCCGCCGGACGGACGTCCGCTGCACGCCCGTGATGTCGTCGGATGCCGATCCCTCGTCCTCCCGCAGCGCCGCCAGCCGGGCGATCCGGTCACGGCGCTCATGCTCCAACAGGCGGCGCACCGCCTCGGAATCCGGATGTACGGGGGGTGGCAGGTCCTCACTGATCGGATTTGTCACAAAAGCCTCATTTCATTGGACATACGAACAAAGAGATCTTTATCGGACCTCTTCTCTCCAGTCTGCGCCGTCCGCCTCGCCGCCGCCATCCGTCCCAGGCCCCATTAACACGGGTCCGGATGGTGTAGGAGCCCGGAATCGGCAGGGAAACGGCTCTCACCGGTATTGACATCGGCGATCACCGGGAACCGTCCGGTGGGGACGACGCCGTCGCCGAGGCACGGCCTACTTCTCCCCTGGCCACCGCTGACGGAGTGGCTGTGAGCGTCCCGGGAATCGAGGAGAGCATCGTGACGACACCCACCGCCGCCGCGGGGCCCGTCGACGTCCTGATCGTCGGCGGCGGCATCGGCGGCCTCAGCGCGGCCTACGCCCTCGCCCGAGAAGGACTGCGGGTGCGCGTGCTCGAGCGCGCCCGCGAGTTCGGAGAGGTCGGCGCAGGCCTCCAGATCGCACCCAACTGCACCCGCATCCTGCACGACTACGGCCTGCTCGACGAAGCCGAGAACCTCGGCGTCCTACCCAAGACCATGGTCATGCGCGACGCCCTCGACGGCAGCGAGCTGACCCGCCTGGACCTGGTCGACCTGGAACGCGAATACGGCTTCCCCTACATGGTCATCCACCGCAGCGACCTGCACGGCATCTTCCTGCGCGCCTGCCGACGCGCGGGCGTCGACCTGATCACCGACGCGCGCGTCGTCGGCTACGAGAACACCCCGTCCGGCGCCGAAGTCCTGCTGGAGGACGGCCGCACCGACGAGGCCCGCATCGTCATCGCCGCCGACGGCCTGCGCTCCGTCGCCCGCAGACTCCTGACCGACGACCAACCGGTCAGCTCCCCCTACGTCGCCTACCGCGCCGCCGTGCCCATCGAACAAGTCGGCCGGAACATCGACCTCAGCGAGGTCTCCGTCCACATCGGCCCGCACTGCCACTTCGTCCACTACGGACTGCGCGGCGGCCGGATGCTCAACCAGGTCGCGGTCTTCCGATCTCCCAGAGCCCTGGCGGGCGAGAAGAACTGGGGCACGCCCGACGAACTCGACAACGCCTTCGCCACCACCTGCCCGGACGTCCAGGCCGGCATCCCCCTGATGTGGCGCGACCGCTGGTGGCGAATGTTCGACCGCGACCCCATCATGACGTGGGTCCACGGCAACATCACGCTGCTCGGCGACGCCGCCCACCCGCCCCTGCAGTACATGGCCCAGGGCGCGATCATGGCCATCGAAGACGGCTGGGTGCTCGCTCGGCACGTCGCCGCGCACCGCGCCGAGAACGGCTCGATCGACTGGCAGGCAGCCTTCGCAGCCTACGAGGCCGTCCGCCCCGAACACTGCCGCCGCGTCCTGACCACGACCCGCGCCTGGGGCGAACTGTGGCACCTCGACGGCACCGCCCGCCTCCAACGCAACGCCCTCCTGAGAGCCCGCGACACCTACGACTACTCCTTCACCGACTGGATCTACGGCCCCACGGCCCTGACCCCCGAAGAGGAGCCGCCGATGTTCACCCCGATCCCCCTGGACTCCGGCCGTTCGGCGGCCGGAGCCGGGCCGGTTCAGGACGCGTCCTGCTCCTGCTCGACTTGACGGTTCCACTCGCGCTCGGAGACCTGCCAGCCGTCCTCGTTCCGGCCGAGCCGCCAGTAGCCCGAAACGGACACCCGGTCCTGCGGGACGCCGCGCTCAACGAAGGCCAGCGGCCGCGCGCCTTCGGGCAGCCTCTCCAGGGAAACCGCGATGGCGGGCAGACGGTCACCGTGCGAACCGGCCTGTTCGGGACCGCGTTCACGAGCCCCTTTTGCCGTCGACGACGTCTACGACGTACTCCGCGATCGCCATGGACGAGGTCGCCGCCGGTGAAGGCGCGTTCCGGACCGTGGTGATCGGTCCGAGTCGGTTGACGCGGAAGTCCTCGACGAGGGTGCCGTCGCGGTCCAGCGCCTGGGCGCGCACGCCCGCAGGACCGCGCACGACGTCCTTGGCTCCTATCTCGGGCACATATCGCTGGGCCGCCCTCATATAGGCGCGCTTGGAGAAGGACCCGTACATCTCCTCGGCGCCGGTGCGCCAGTGCTGTCGTGCCATGCGCCAGAAACCCGGCCATTTCGCCATTTCGCGCAGGTCCTCGGCGGAGACGTCCGAGCGGCGGTAGCCCTCGCGGGCCAGGCCGAGGACCGCGTTCGGGCCGACGTCCACGACGCCCGACACCCGCCGGGTGAAGTGCACGCCCAGGAAGGGGTACCTGGGATCGGGCACCGGGTAGATCAGCCCGCGGACCAGGTCCTTCTTCTCGTCCGAGACGATCATGTACTCGCCCCGGAACGGCACGATCCGCGGCTCCGGGGCGTCGCCGGCCAGCGCGGCGACCCGGTCGGTGTGGATGCCGGCGCAGACGATCAGCCGGTCCACCCGCAGGGACCGCTCGCGCGAGCCGACCTCCAGCCGCCCGCCGACCTCGGTGATGCGGGTGACGGGATAGGAGAGCCGCACCTCGCCGCCCGCCGCCACGATGTCGTCGGCGAAGGCCTGCGCGACGCGCGGGAAGTCCGTGATCGCGGTCTTGGGCGAGTGCAGCGCGGCCAGGCCCCTGGCGTGCGGCTCGATCTCCCCGATCTCCCGGGGCCCGACGCGCCGCAGGCCGGTCACGGCGTTCACGTCGGCACGCTCGTAGAGGGCGTCCATCCGGACGGCGTCCTCGGGGGTGACCGCGACGACGAGCTTGCCGACCTCCTCGTAGGGCAGCTCGTGCTCGGCGCAGTACTCCCGCAGCAGGCCCTTGCCCCGCGTGCACAGCTCGGCCTTCAGGCTGCCCGGCTTGTAGTAGATCCCCGCGTGCACGACACCCGAGTTGTGGCCCGTCTGGTGGACGGACACCCGGTCCTCCTTCTCCATGACGACGACCCGGGTGCCCGGCCGCCGCCGCGTGATCTCCCTGCCGACCGCCAGGCCGATGATCCCGGCCCCGACGATGCCGACGACCTCGTCAGCCATACCGGCCCTCCGTTCTCCGGCGGCGCCCCGGACGGGCGCCGTCATGATCGATGGTGGACGCCGCCGCTCTGGAGGACGAGGCCGGGTCCCCAGAGGAGGGCGCCGTCAGCGGAGCTCGTAGGTGAAGACCTTGACCCGGCGCAGGGTCAGGGTGGTCTCCACCGTCTGGATTCCCGTCAGGGTGCCGATCTTCTCGGTGAGGTAGGCGTACAGGTCGGAGGTGCTGCGGCAGAGCACCGAGAGGACGAGGTTGGACCGGCCTGTGGTCGCCGCCGCGAAGCGCACCTCGCGGTGGTCCGCCACCGCCCGCCCGATCTCGTCGAGCGCGTGGGGCGCGACGGTCAGCCAGCACATCGCCCCCACCTCGTCCCCCATGGACTCCCGGTCGTATTCGACGGCCAGGTACAGCACGCCCGTGGTGCGCAGCCGGTCCAGACGCCTCCTGACCACCGTCTCGGACTGGCCGGTGGCCGTCTGGAGCTCGGTGAGCGTGGCGCGGCCGTCGATCCGCAGGGCCGCCAGCATCGCCTCGTCGACGGCGTCCAGCGTGATCGGCTCCGTGGCCGGGACGATCGCCGGGGGACGCAGCGCGGCCTCCTCGTGCGGGTCCAGCGCGTGGGTCTTGTGCAGCCATCCCAGCGGGCCTCCGCAGAAGGAGTGCAGGATGCAGTGGGCGCTGACCGAGGTGATGCGCGGGATGCGATGGAGCCGTTCGAGGAGCAGTTCGTCGCGCTCCTGCCGGCTGCGCGGCCGCATTCCGCACCTCACCTCGGTGCCGCCGGACACCAGGTCGATGAACTTGGTGTCGGGGCGTCTGGCGAGCGAGGCGGCCAGCTGCCCGGCCACGTTCGGCGGACAGCCGAGCCGGACGATCCAGCTGTCCCTGTCCAGGCGGCTGTCGTCGGCCACGCCCGTCACCCGCAGGCGCACCGTGGCGCGCAGCCGTCTGAACCGGCGCGCGACGGTCTGGTCGGAGACTCCCAGCACCTGCGCGATCCGGCTGAACGACGCCCGGCCGTCGAGTTCCAGTGCCTGCAGCAGCTTCAGGTCGAGCGGATCAAGCCTCTGGGACACCATGGGGTTCTCTCCCCTCAGGATCCGGGACAGGGTGGCGACGCCTGCCCGCGGTGACGTGCGGAGGTCGGCCGGGGCCCATCGTAGGCGTTCCCGGCCATGGCGGCCGAAGCCCGGTGG